>NZ_JAFBDN010000005.1 GCF_016908275.1 Periweissella beninensis
ATACACCTGTACCCATGCCGAACACAGAAGTTAAGCTCTGTAGCGCCAAAAGTAGTTGGGGGATCGCTCCCTGCGAGGATAGGACGTCGCCATGCAAGTGCAAAGGTTGAAGTAATTACTTTAACCTTTTTTTGTGTCTTGGGAAAATAGTACGAATTGCCAAACATACAGATGTTAGTTTCTAAATGATTAAACTATGGTCGCAAAAAATCACAAAAATTGGTAATCGCTAAGAAATGCGATAGGCATTATTATTGTCTAAGGAGCTATTCATTTACAAGGGGTTGTATGTTGCTGTTAAGCGCTAGCCTACAGCATATAAATGGAGCGCCGATAAGGTTTATTTTAAAGACGGGCAACTGTAAATAAATGTAGTTTAGATATTAAGTATAAAAAGTAATCGATATCTTCCAAAAGAGATATTGGATAACGTAGCATGTATTAGGGATAGGTGGGTGATAAGCATCTATACGAATAAAAAGACCCTTACTTGGAAGTATTCCAAGTAAGGGCTTTAAGTCATAATTTGCTAAGTAAATCAGCTAATCATCTTTAGTGAAATCAGTTATTCATTAATGTGGCAAAATTCAACGACTTCGCCATTAGGGCCAGTGATATTGAAATATTGAATACCATGATCCCAGAATGGTAAATGTTGAATTTCATTTTCAACCATCTTAAAACCATGTGCCTTAACATCATTAAAGGCTTTTTGAATATCAGTTGTATCAAGTGAAATGTGATTGATTGCACCAGCAATACCAGTTGCTTCAGCACCTTCCCAAGACTCGATGACAACGTTTTTATATTCAAAAAATTTTACTGTAACGCCATCGTTGTCAAAAGTCCCTTTAACGGTAAAGCCAAGACTTGTCCAAAATGCAGTTGTTGCTGCCATATCTTTAGTGGGAATACCGATATGTTGCAAACCGGTTGTAAAATTATCAATTAAACTCATAATTAGTTATTATCTCCAATATCAATATTTTGGTGTGCTAAGGAAGGAATGACGCGTTTATCAGCCCAACCAGTAATGTTTCCTTGGAGAAGGAAGGCAAATAATGTTCCTAGACCAAAGTTTTCAAAGTTGTGAGTAATAATTAAAGCAATAATTGCCATAATTGTAGGTGGGATATATGAAGCCCACATCGCGATACCAGCCCGCCCGTTGAAGTATTTAAAGCGTAAAATTTGCATTAAATCATCTGCTGGATGCAAGACTAAATTAGCTCGTTGATAGATTGAAATAGCTGTTCCGATTAAAGCAACCCCGAAAAAGTTAATTACAATATACAGACCAATCATGAAAGGTGTCGTTGCATCGGGCATGTGTGCATTGAAAAAATTAGCGAAAATTTGAATGAAAGCAGAGAAGGGAACCATAAAAACTAAGTTACCAAAAATACGTCGCCAATTAAGTTTACCAACTAAAAGAGCATTAAGAAACGAGATCAACATTCCTAAGACTAAAAAGGTCCAAAATAGGTTAACACCGAGGGCTTTTCCTAAATTAGTTTCTGCAGCAGTCCAGTAAGCGGAACCAAGATAACTAGGGTGTATATGGGCACTAGTTACGATTGTCAAAACATTTCCCAATGAATTAATGACTAATGACAACACAAAGAAAATAATGCGGGTTGTCATGTTAGCTTGTTGTGGACTCGTTGAAATGTTTTCTTCCATACTAGGCTTCTTCACTAACTTTTACGATCGCTTTTGATACCGTACCAAGCTTACCAGTTAGATAATCTTCAACAGTGTTAAAGTCTAATTCATGAGAGATAAGTGATAGGACATCAAGTTTATCAGCTGCTAATAATGCTAGTGAGTCTTCAAAAGCATTTGGATTAATGAATGAACCTTGCACAGTTAATTGTTTTTGGAAAACTTCATAGGTATTCATAGAGAAATGTTGATTTGGTTTACCAACACCAAACATAAGTACTTGGGCACCCTTAACTGTCGCTTCAATTGCTTGTTCTTGGGTTTCAGGTAAACCAACGGCTTCGATGACAACATCGTAATCTGCAGGAATTTTTTCTTCCGGCATCTTAAAGGTCCGGGTTGCCCCAAAGTTATCTTTATTATTTTGGAGTTTTTCAGCACTGCGTCCAGCAAGGTCAACTTGGTGAACACCATAGGCTTGAAGTAATTGGACAAAAATTTGCCCCATAAAGCCATCACCAATAACAAGGGCTTTTTGGTAAGGAGTTAATTTTAATAATTTAACACCGTGTACGGCACAAGATATTGGTTCAGTAACGGCTGCAGCCTTTAATGAAACGTTATCTGGCACATGGTAAACCACTTCAGTAGGAGCAGTGAAATAGTCTTCAAAACCACCATCACGAGTAACCCCAACAGCTGAAAGGTGATCACAAAGTTCGGGACGACCAGTCCGACAGTACCGGCATTTGCCACAGTAGATGTTAGGATCGACAGTTACACGATCACCAACTTTAAAATCAGTAACAGCCGCACCGACTTTAGCGATAACACCTGAATTTTCGTGACCTAAAACAATTGGTGGTACAGCATCAGCTGAACCTGGAAGACCAGCATATAAAGCATGATCAGTTCCACAAATCCCAGCATAGGCAGTGTGAATTAAAACTTCATCATTAGCTAAAGATGGTTCTTTTACGTCTTGGACATCTAATTTTTTAGTACCATTTAAAACAAGTGCTTCCATTACTCTATCTCCTCTAAAAACAAAAAGTATATATTTATTTGAACAACTACATTGTAGAACTGTTCACAAATTAATTCAATATGTAAATACTAATATTACGATAGCTTAATTAACGATTATCATTTGTAATTAGCTAAAAGCCTATTTAATCAGGTTTTTACTTTATTATTTTGAAATATAAATTATAAAAAAGATTTTTTTGATATATATCATTAGTTATAACTTTAACTAATCATTGTTAAAGCATTACTTATTAAAGCTATTTTGTTAACAAGCCTGTGGTCTTTAAATACCATAGGCAGTATATTATGACAGATATGCTAAAATTAGTTAAAAGAAATTAGAAAAAGAGGGGCTTGACAATGATAAAAAAATGGCAACAGGTGCGCGATAATAAATGGTTAAAAGTAAGCCAGGAGTATTTTCTACGGGCAGATATTAGTAATGCCAGCGCTACAATTGCTTATTATTCACTATTAGCGCTTTTTCCAGCAATTATTGCATTAGGTGCAATTTTGCCTTTTTTAGGAATTAACATTAATCACTCGTTAGAATTACTAAAAACGGCAGTGCCTAATAATATTTACCAAGTATTAACACCAATCATTCGTTCTGTCTTAGCACGGCAGAGTGTCGGGTTGTTTTCAGTGGGGATCATAATTACACTGTGGTCATTGAGTAAGGTGGTTGCTGCGTTTAGACAACGTTTGGATATTATTTATAATATTAAAAAACCTAAGTCACCCGTCTTAGTTCGTATTATATCAATGGCGTGGTTGGTCGCAACAGTTGGATTATTAGGGTTAGTGATTATTATTATGTCATTGAGTCGTTTGATTCTTGAACAGCTCACAACCTTCAAAGAATTAAGGGGTTGGGTAACCTTAATACAAAATGCAAAATGGCCGATTGTCTGTGTGGTTTTAGTCATTGGTGTAATGATTTTAAACTACGCGCTACCTGCCAAGCGCCCAAAGTTTAGATGGGCACTATTAGGAAGTAGCCTTGAAGTGGGTGGCTTTTTAGGATTGTCACAGTTATTTGGGCTTTATGTTAATATCGCTGCTGCCAAATACAGTTTTTATCAAGCAATTGGTACTTTTATTATCTTGTTAATTTGGCTAAATTTAGTGGCATCGATTGCTCTAATTGGGGCAACTTTTATTGCAATTCTAAATCATGTAGAAACTGAGCAACACACAGCTAGCCAAAACGATGATGAGCAGCCTAACCAAATTAATGAAAATTGGGGTAAAACAAGATTTTTAAGAAAGTAGAAAGGGACTCGTTATAGCATGAATGATGAACAAAAAAAGGAGCAACAGCGTGTTGATTTAGTTATTACTGAAATAAAAGCACAACAAATTTTAGTAGATGACCAATTAAATAAAGCACACCAAGAAACGCGGGCAGTTGAAGGTAACTATACCGATAATGCTTCAATTAACACCTTTGAAATTGATGATGCGAGTGAGACGAATGCTGAGGTGCAACAGCAACGGCAATTAGTGGCGCGCGTTGTCGAGACTGAAAATATTTTAAAGAAACAAGGTGCTACGTTAAAAGCGCTAGCGCAAGCACCGTATTTTGGGAAAGTAGATATTACTGAAGCAGCCCAACCAATGAGCCTCTATATTGGCTTAGCATCGTTTCAAGACAAACAGCAGCATTTTTTAGTGTATGATTGGCGAGCCCCGATTGCGGCAATTTACTATAATGGTACCTTAGGGCAAGTCACATATACCACACCGAGTGGAGCTAGGACAGTTCAATTAACCAATAAACGGCAATTTACGATTGAAAATGGGCAGATTACCAATATGTTTGATACCGACGAAACAGTTGGTGATGAAATGTTACAATATGCCCTAGGGCAACAAAGTGATGCATATATGCAAAACATTGTCGCCACCATTCAAAAAGAGCAAAATGATATTATTCGCGATACTAAACATGACGTCTTATTAGTACAGGGGGTTGCTGGTTCGGGCAAAACTTCAGCAATTTTACAGCGGATTGCGTATTTGTTGTATCATGCACGGCGTGAATTAACGGCTGATCAAATTGTTTTATTCTCGCCTAATCGTTTATTTAGTCATTATATTGCTGATGTGTTACCAAGTTTGGGTGAGCGTAATATGCGTCAAATTACGCTAGCCGAATTTTTAGATGCTCGGTTAGAGGGCTTAAATGTTCAGAGTTTATTTAACGAATATGAGATTAATCAAATTAGGCATGTGCCTACTGCGCTTAATCAAGCGATGGAAAGTGTTAAATTAGTTACTAATTTAGATGCATATGTTGCCCAGTTAGCACCAACTGATTTAAAATTTGCGGATATTTATCATGTTGATCAGGTTATATTTAGTGCATATCATAGTCGGATTATTTTTAATCGATTATCACCTAAATTATCAATTGGTGAACGTCTATTACAAACTAAAAATACGCTAATAAAAGAATTGAAACGCAAGTTAGCTCACTTAGCTGAGTCAGCGATTGTTGCAAAAGAAGTTAATCAATTAACCGTTGATGAATATCAGGCATTATTAGGATCACAATCGGCTTTTCATGACTTGGCCCGGCAGCAAGCATATGCGCAAAAACAATATGTATATAAAAAATATCAACCTATTTATGATGCAATTTATAATAATTATTTCATTGATATTTTTAAGCAATATGCTGCTTTTTTACAATATTATGGCACACAAATTGGGCAAAACGCCATGTTAGCAGCTAAGGAAGAGACCTTTTTAACAGAGCTTGAGTATCACCGCATTGATTTACAAGATGCAGTACCATTATTGTTACTTCGTGATATGTTAACTAAAAATGGCCAAAATCGTGAAATTAAGCATTTATTTATTGATGAAATGCAGGATTATTCATTAGTCCAGCTAGCATATTTAAAACATGCGTTTCCTAATGCCAAATTAACGATCTTAGGGGATATGCAACAGGCCTTATTTAGAACCAGTACTAATTTACATTTTTTAGCGGCTAATTTAAAGACCTTATTTAAGACAAATAATTTAGCAACAATTGTTTTAAACAAAAGTTATCGATCAACACAAGAAATTACTAACTTTGGCAAGGCTTTATTAGAGAAGGGTGCTGCCATAACAGCCTTTACCCGGCATGGTGAACTGCCTGTATTGTTAAGAACAGGTTCGCGTGGCTGCTTGCCAGTGTTACTTGAACTTTTGCAGCAACCAACGCAGCAAAAGACCACAGCAATTATTACGAAAACGCAACAACAAGCGGCAATGGTCAGTCACCAACTAACTAACGCTAAGCTTGCTAATAATTTAATGACCGCCACGGATCGGGAACTAAAAGCGGATCTCGTCGTGTTACCAATTTACTTAGCAAAGGGTTTGGAGTTTGATCGTGTGATTGCATATGATGTATCAGCTGAAAATTATGCCAAACCGACTGATGCAGCGATTATATATACTATTGCATCGCGGGCAATGCATGAATTAGTATTAATAGCAGATGGACCAGTTAATCAGCAATTAGCCCAAATTGATCCATCTTTGTATCGTAAATTAATTGTTAATAAATAGAAGATAGGTGGAAAATCATGGCAGATATTAAATTAATCGGTTTAGATTTAGATGGAACTTTATTAACGAGTAACAAAACAATCACGGCTAAAACAACATTGGTGTTAAAACAGCTGCATGCTAAGGGCTACCATATTGCGATTATGACTGGTCGACCAATTGCAGCGATTGGCCCCTTTATTGAACAATTGGGCTTAACAGGGCCAGAGGATTATAGTTTAACGTTTAATGGCGCCTTGGTTTTAAATAATGTTACGCGTAAAAGTATTGCTAAATTAACTACAACTAAAGCAGCGTTGGCACCGTTACATGATTGGTTAAAAGAACACCACTATCCGATGGATATTCTTGATTTTGATCAAAATTGGCAAATGGCCCAAATGGGGGAACGTTCGGTGTATGCCTCAATTATGAAAGCACCGCTTTTATTTGAATATGTACCATTTAGCGCCTTACCAGACAGGCATGATTATGCAAAAGCAGTGGTGGCGACAACACAACCGCGAGTTGACCAGTTAGTAGATACTTTGCCAACTGCGATTAAAGCGCAATTTCATATCGTGCGCTCACAGCCACAGATTTTAGAATTTTTACAACCAATCCTAGATAAACGGGTGGGTGTACAAGCCTTAACTGAATATTTTCAGTTAACACCGGAAAATGTGATGGTCTTTGGGGATGCCGAAAATGATTTAGGTATGTTTGATTACGCTAAATATCCAGTTGCGATGGCTAATGGGACACGTGAAGCGAAAGCAGCCGCAGTATATGTAACACCGACAACCAATGATGAAGATGGGATTGCTAATTTTTTGACAGCATATTTTAAACTGTAATTACAAGATGGGATGGGCTAATGAGGGCACTCAATTATATTAAAAGTGATTTATATCGGTATACTGGTAAACAAAATGTGGGGGCTTTTGTTAAGTTATACTTTGTGGATGCTGGCTTTGCAACGCAAGTATGGTTTAGATTAATGCTATTACCTAGTATTTTTGGTAAGTTTGCTAAGGGCGTATCCTTTTTTAAACAACGGTGTCATGGAATTTATTTAGGGTTTTGACCGCTAAATGTTGGCCAAGGGGTATACATTGGACATAACAGGCCAATTGTCATTAATTCAAATACCAAAATTGGCAACAATGTTAATTTGGAGCAGTACACGTCGATTGGTTCAAATTCGAATAATTTTGCCCATATCGGTGATGATGTTTATGTTGGGCCAAACACCTCGATTGTTGAAGGGGTGACGATTGGCAGTGACGTTACCATTGGTGCTGGGAGTGTTGTGACTAAAGATATTCCAGCAGGGGTAACGGTTGCCGGTAATTATGCCAAAGTGGTGAATCAACACAACCATGCTGAATATATTGTTAATCGGTGGGGTGTTAAATAATACAAAATTTTAAACGCTGACATAGAAAATATCGGGACACCATCAGTATTCTAGGGTATAATTAAGCAGAATATCCGCGTTGGGTCATTTGTCAACGCATGGAAAGGAAGATAATTTTAAATGACAACAAACGATAAATTTTATATTACAACGCCGATTTATTACCCCTCTGGTAAATTACAACTAGGTAACTCATATACAACGGTATTGGCTGATGCCGCCGCTCGTTATAATCGTTTACTTGGTAAAGAAACTTATTTTTTAACTGGTACTGATGAGCATGGCTTAAAAATTGAGCAAAAAGCAGCAGAATTAGGCAAGACACCTCAAGGTTATGTTGATGAAATGGCCCAACAGTTTAAAGATTTGTGGCAATTGATGGATATCTCATATGATCAATTTATCCGCACCACTGATGCTATGCATGAAAAGGCTGTCCAACAAATTTTTGAACAATTATTAGCCCAAGGCGACATCTATAAAGGAGCCTATGAAGGTTGGTATTCCGTTTCAGATGAAGAATACTTTACCGAATCACAGTTAGCGGAAGTTTATCGAGATGCTGATGGTAATGTGATTGGTGGGAAAGCACCATCGGGCCATGAAGTAGAATTAGTTAAAGAAGAGTCATATTTCTTCAAAATGAGTAAATATGCGGATTGGTTATTGGACTACTATCAAAAGCATCCCGACTTCATTCAACCAGATGCACGGATGAACGAAATGATTAATAACTTTATCAAACCAGGCCTTGAAGATTTAGCGGTTACGCGTACTTCGTTTAACTGGGGTGTTAAAGTGCCATCTGATCCTAAACATGTTGTGTATGTTTGGATTGATGCGTTGGCTAACTATATTACGGCCTTGGGGTACGGTAGTGCTGATCAAACGTTATTTGAAAAGTTTTGGCCAGCTAATGTCCATCTTGTTGGTAAGGAAATTGTTCGCTTCCACACCATTTATTGGCCAATTGTATTACATGCTTTAGGGCTACCACTTCCCGATCAAATTGTAGGGCATGGTTGGTTAGTGATGAAAGACGGTAAAATGTCGAAGTCTAAGGGAAATGTGATCTATCCAGATGTCTTAGTTGAGCGCTATGGCTTAGATGCTGTCCGTTATTATTTATTAAAAGCAATGCCATTTGGTAATGACGGGGTGTTCACACCAGAAGACTTCATTGGTAAGTTAAATTATGACCTAGCCAATGATTTGGGTAACTTGTTGAATCGGACCGTCGCCATGATTAATAAATACCAAGATGGTCACATTCCAGCTTTAGCCAGTGGGACCACTGAGTATGATGCTGACTTAGCTCAAGTGGCCACGGCAACGATTGCTGAGTTTAATGCACAGATGGCACAAATTAGGACTGCTGATGCGCTTAGCACAGTTTGGAAATTAATTGCCCGGGCAAATAAGTACATTGATGAAACAGAACCTTGGGTATTAGCTAAGCAAGGAGCAAGTGCTGAGCTAGCCGATGTGATGGCGCATTTAGCTGCTAGTTTACGGATCGTAGCTATCCTATTACAACCATTTATGACGCATGCACCAAAACAAATCTTTGCACAACTGGGCTTTGATCCAGCCGCAATGCAAATTGCCGGGTTAGCCTTTGCGGACTTACCTGCTAACGCGCAAGTTGTTAAAAAGGGTGAGCCAATTTTCCCTCGACGTGATGCCGATGCCGAAATTGCCTTTGTTGCGGGCTTACTTACTAAATCAGATAAAAAGAAGGGACGTGCAGTGATGGAAGATGCCAAACAAGCAGAGACAACACCGTTTGATCCAAGTAAAACTGAATTAGTATCAACCAAGGATGCCCAAATTGAGTATGCCGATTTTGACAAGGTTGAGCTAAAAGTGGCTGAAATTATTGAAGTCCAAGAAGTACCTAAATCAGATAAACTATTACAGTTCCGTTTGAATGCTGGTGACAAGGATGATCGACAAATTCTTTCAGGAATTAAGAAGTGGTATCCAGACTTTGAAAACCTCGTAGGTAAAAAAGTTGTGATTGTTGCTAACATGAAGTCACGTAAAATGATGGGTCGGTTATCACAAGGAATGATCTTATCAGCTGAACATGGGGATGCAGTGCAACTTACGATTTTACCAGATACAATGGTTCCAGGTAGTGAAATCGCCTAAGCCTTGGTAGAAATGAAAAATTGTCCAAATAAGTAATTAGCTAATTAAGAAGGCGATTTGACACCACTCTCTTTTGAGTAGTGTCAAATCGCCTTATCTATTTATGCAAACTGTAAGTAAAGAGGGTAAAGATGCTTAGAATCTTATTATTAGGGGATAGTTTATTGGCACGCTATGAAGGGGCCAAACAACCGATGATTAATTATCAGTTGGGTGTTTTAAATCCGGATGTAGTAATTGATAACTGGGCGCTAGCAGGTCAAACTTCAGCTGATGTTTTAAATCAGTTAAAGCAGACTAGCATTCGTAAAAAATATGATAAAGTCTGTTTGTTGATTGGAACCAATGATGCCCGGTATCAAACGATTAAGCCGGTTAACTTTGCGGAAAATTTACTAGCAATTACAACTTATCTAACTGATTTTTCCGTGATTTTAATTACGCCACCGCCAGTTGATGAAAGTAAACAGCGGCCAAAACGAACCAATGCTAATTTACGGCAATATGGTAAAATAGTAAGTGAACTTGCAGATAAGCACCAATATCAGTTAATTGATTTGTATCACTTGTTCCATCGTCAAACCAATTGGTTAGAATTATTAAAAGGACAACTAGATGACGGTCTTCACTTTGGTGAGACTGGCTATAAATTACTAGCGACTGCGATAAATACACAAATACAACTAAGATAAAGTGAGGAAAAAAGATGCCAATATATGATCCAACCAAAATGCCAGCAGATAGTTTTGATACGCACACTCATTTGAATGATGATTCATTATTTGAGGAATTAGCCGCGTATGTTGGGCGGGCCCATGAATTTCGGGTAATGGAAATGAATGTCGTGGGATATGACGGAATTGGTAACCAACGGGCGCTTGAAATTGCCCATCAATACGCTGGCATTAATGCGATTTTAGGTTTTCAACCGGAAGATGCAAAATTATTCAGTGCCGATGAAGCAGCGCTTTTAAAAAGCCAGATTAGTGACCCGGCAGTGGTTGGCTTGGGCGAAATGGGGCTAGACTATTATTGGGACACTTCAACTAAAAAGCAACAATGGGATGCTTTTGAACAACAACTAGCTTGGGCAAAAGAGTTTAATAAGCCGGTAACAATTCATGCTAGAGATGCCATGGATGATGTCTACAGTATTCTAAAAAATGCTGATGTTAGTACGATTGGTGGCGTTATGCATAGTTTTACTGGGAATGCTAGCGAAGCTGAAAAATTTCTTGATTTGGGGATGCATGTCTCATTTAGTGGTATTGTAACCTTTAAAAATGCGAAAGAAATTCAAGCAGCTGCACAAGTAGTACCCATGGAACGGTTATTAGTCGAAACGGATGCCCCATATTTGGCCCCCACTCCATTACGTGGTAAACAAAACGAACCAGCGTTTGTTAAGTATGTTGTTGATGGCTTAGCTGCGGTACTAGGTCTTGATCCCCAAGAGGTTGCGCAACAAACAACTGCAAATGCGCGACAATTATGGAGTATTCAGCATGACTAGGATCCAAGAAGTGATTGTTGTTGAAGGTAAAGATGATACTTTGCAACTTAAAAAAGCAGTGGATGCTGATACAATTGAGACAAATGGTTCTGCTGTTTCACGTGAAACATTAGCACAAATTAAAATGATTGCCCAAAAGCGAGGGATAATTATTTTTACTGACCCGGATTTTAATGGTGAACGCATTCGCAAGATTGTGAGTGCTGCTGTTCCGAATGCTAAACACGCCTTTATTAAGCGACAAGATGGCGTGCCAAGGACGGCAGGTGGCAGCCTTGGCGTTGAACATGCGAGTGTTACTACGATTCGTGAAGCCTTAGCGAACCTTTATCAAGAAAGTAGTGCAGCACCACAGGTGATTACGCAACATGATTTGTTAGAAGCTCAATTGATTGGGCATCAAGCAGCCCGGATGCGCCGTGAACAATTGGGCCAAAAGTTACAGATTGGCTATAGTAATGCCAAACAATTATTAAAACGATTACAAATGTTTGAAATTCAAAAAAGTGAATTTTTAGCAGCGATTAGCGAAATTGATCGAGGAGAATAACATGACACCAGAATATCCAGAAATTGCAACACCGGTTCGGACGCAAGCAATTATGAATCAATATGGGATTGCTACCAAAAAAAGTTTAGGGCAAAACTTTTTAACTGATCTCAATATCTTACGAAATATTGTGGCCGCTGCCGAACTTGGCCCTGACGATGATGTCGTCGAAATTGGCCCCGGAATTGGTGCTTTAACAGAGCAATTAGCTAAGAATGCACATCAGGTTTTGGCATTTGAAATTGATGATCGGTTAATTCCAGTATTAGCTGATACTTTAAGCCCTTATAAAAATGTTAAAATTTTACAGCAAGATATTTTAAAAACAGATTTACCAACGACTTTAGCTCAAGAATTACCCGGTAATGGGCCTAAAAAGCTCGTTGCTAATTTACCATATTACATTACAACACCAATCCTGATGAATGTGTTACAAAGCGGAGTGGCGTTGACTAACATTGTGGTTATGATGCAAAAAGAGGTGGCTGAGCGATTAGCAGCAAAGCCTGGGACAAAAGAATATGGTTCATTATCAATCATTGTGCAGTATCGAATGAATGCCGAGATTGCTTTTATCGTGCCCAAAACAGCCTTTGTACCACAACCAAATGTGGACTCAGCGATTGTTAAATTAACTGAGCGAGAGCCATTAACAGTCATGCCGTTTGATGAAAAAGCTTTCTTTAAGTTTGTTAAAGGTAGTTTTGTGCATCGGCGGAAGAGCTACTGGAACAATCTGTTAGTCTTGTTTGGTAAAAGTGATGATACGAAAGCAAAAATTACAGCGGCCTTAGCAGAATGTGCAGTTGATCCTAAAATTCGAGCTGAAAGGTTAGACTTACGGCAGTTTATTACGTTAACAAATGCTTTTCATGCGCAAGGGCTAATTTAAATTTAATCAAGGTATTGTATAATTAGGTTATTACGTAGAAGGAGAAAATAGATGGCAATTTTAGTTTTAGGTGGTGCTGGTTATATTGGTTCGCATATGGTTGATCAATTAGTTGCTAATCAGCAAAAAGTAGTAGTTGTTGATAATTTACTAACCGGTCATCGGCAAGCAATTCCAACCGAGGTGCCGTTTTATCAAGTTGATATTCGGGACAAAGCGGCCCTAAGTGCTGTTTTTGAGCAAGAAGAGATTGAAGCAGTCGTTCACTTTGCGGCATCATCAATTGTGCCTGAATCAATGGAAAATCCTTTAAAATATTTCGATAATAACACTGGGGGGATGATTACTCTATTAGAAGTAATGCATGAACATGGTGTTAAAAAAATTGTCTTTTCATCCACGGCAGCAACCTATGGCATTCCCCAACAAGTGCCAATTAAAGAAGACGATCCGCAACAACCAATTAATCCATACGGTGAATCTAAGTTACAAATGGAACATATGATGCATTGGGCTGACCTAGCTTATGGAATTAAATGGGTTGCTTTACGGTACTTTAACGTTGCGGGTGCTAAACCTGATGGGTCAATTGGTGAAAATCATGGGCCAGAAACACATTTGGTGCCAATTATCTTGCAAGTGGCGGCTGGTAAACGAGATAAAATTATGATGTTTGGTGATGATTATGCCACTCCAGATGGCTTTAATGTGCGCGATTATGTGCACGTTGTCGATCTCGTGACAGCCCATATTTTAGCCTTAGACTATCTTGCCAAAGGGAATGATAGTAATCAATTTAATTTAGGCTCATCAACTGGTTTTTCAGTGAAGGAAATAGTAGAAGCGGCTCGCATTGCGACTGGTCATCCTATTCCAGCTGAAATTGGCCCACGGCGTCAAGGTGATCCAGATACTTTGATTGCGGCTTCGGATAAAGCACGTGCTGTATTAGGTTGGACACCGCAGTATGATGATGTCACTGAAATCATCAAAACGGCATGGACCTGGGTACAAAAACATCCGAATGGTTATCCTGATTAGCTATATACTATCTGTTTCTTGATTTGTCAAGATAAAAATGTTAAAATTATAATTATCTTGCGAAGAAAGGTCAGGTGGATAAAATGCCAAGCACATTAGCAAGTATAAAGAAGAAGTTAGATGCTCATCTTGGGCAGGAAATGACCGTCGTTGCGCAAGCCGGCCGCAAAAAAACGACTGAACGAACAGGCGTTTTGCGGGAGACTTATCCAGCAGTTTTTGTTGTTGATTATGATAAAACACAAAGCTCAGTAGAAACTGTATCATATAGCTATACTGATATCTTAACCCAAAATATTGAACTTTCTTTTGCGGATTAAGTCGCCTTTAAGGCGTAACCTATCTACTTAGTATTAGTTAGCCAAATTATTGTTGCAAACAATTTGGTAGAACATATCGTATATGTAAAGCTTTTAAAATAAGGATATCAAAATGACAATTGGCAATTGGCAATGAATTAAGCTGATTGACAAAGTCATTGTTGAAAAAGATAGTGCAAAAACCTGAGCGGCCACAATTTTTATTGAATTGTGGTCGCTCAGGTTTTTTTAATCAAGGATTTGTTGTCAAACGCTAGCCAAGGTTCCGATAATTAAGTATTACTTCTTAGCAGCTGTTGGGCGTAATCGTACTGGTTTTAGATAATTAGTGACAGCGGCAACTGATTTTTTGTATAATTTTAATATAAATGCGCCATAGTTGGCAGAAAGGGCGTCATGAATATGCAGATTATTGAAAAAGCAGCTGCTAAAATTAATCTAAGTTTAGACACACCATTTAATCATGCCGATGGCAAACAAGAATGGCAAATGATAATGACCTCAGTTGATTTGGCGGACTATGTTACGATTGAAACTTTGGATCATACGATGCGCATTGAAGTGCTAAATGATACGGGCTTTTTACCAAATGATCGTCGTAATTTAGTTTATCAAGCAGCTAAGTTATTACAGAAAAGCTTTAAAATTAAACAAGGTGTAAAGATTTCAATCGAGAAGCATATCCCAGTTGCAGCCGGGTTAGGTGGCGGATCTAGCGACGCAGCTGCCGTGTTGCGGGGGTTGAATAAGCTATGGGACCTTAATTTAAGCTTGGCTCAATTAGCGATTTTGGGCTTGGATATTGATGCTGACGTGCCATATTGTGTGTACTCACAAACCGCCTATGTTCACGGAAAAGGTGAGAAGATTGAATTACTCGAGAAGCTACCGACTGCGTGGGTTATTTTAGCTAAGCCCAATATTAGTGTTTCAACACCGTCTATTTTGAGACAAATCGATCATGCTAAATTAAAACATATTAATACGCCAAGGCTCAAGCAAGTAATTAATGATCAAGCATATCAACAAATGTATCAGTTAATGGGTAATGTGTTAGAACCGGTTACTTGTCAACAGCATAATCAGATTATGCAGCTTAAAGAACGAATGCTAACTTATGGGGCAAACGTTGCGCAGATGAGTGGGACTGGACCGACAGTCTTTGGTATTTGTGAGAAACAATCACGAGCGCAACGCGTGTATAATTCAATGAAGGGGTTTTGCCGTGAAACCTATTTAGTAAGAACATTAGGATAATGATCAATGGAGATGTAAAACATGTTTAAGGCACAAAATATCATTAGTATCGGTGTTTTTGCATTTTTTGGGGGAACACTCAGATACTTATTAGGTGAATGGTTAAGTTATAACGGGACGATTCTCGTTAACTTGAGTGGGAGCTTTTTATTAGCGCTATTAACCTATTATGCGATTGCCAATAACCGTTGGCCAGAGTGGCTCACCGTCGGCTTAGGGACCGGCTTTGTCGGCTCGTATACGACATTTTCCACCTTTAATATTGATATGCTAAAGATGATTACACAAAACCAAGCTGGACTTTTGAGTTACTTTCTTACGACGGTAATCGGTGGGCTTGGTTGTGCATTTTTAGGTTATCTGGTAGCCAAGCAATTTAATAAGCGAGAGCAGCGATGATATTAATGATTGGATTAGGGGCAGCCGTGGGGTCAATTATCCGCTATGTGTTAACCCAGATCGTGAAGCAAAAGCAAAAAACAGTCTTTCCGTTAGCGACCTTTGTGATTAATTTGAGTGGTAGTTTTTTACTAGGGATGTTGCTAGGCCTAAATAGTACCCCAGTGGTTTATAAAATTTTTGGCACGGGCTTAATTGGTGGCTATACGACATTTTCCACCTTTAATACCGAAATTATATTACTTAAAAATAGTGACCAACCGAAAATGGCAATGGCCTATCTGCTAAGTAGTTATCTCGGTGGCGGTTTGCTAGCCATAATTGGTTGGCAGTTAGGTAAACTATTAGGCTAAGATAAATTGATTGATATATAAAAAAGCGGATTCATCAAGGACCAGTTAGTTACGTTTAGTGTTAAACGAGTGGTCTTTTTGATGCATCCGCTGTTTGCGTAGTAGGTAATGCCTAGCTAAATGTTATTTAAAAAGTAAGAGAGCTAGTAAGGCTAAAATGGCCGGAGTTCCTTGCATTAAGATAATTTTAGGATTTTTGGCACTCAGAGCACCATAGACCGCTGCAATTACGACAAAAATAACAAAGAGTAGGCTACCGTAATAATGAATATTAGTAGGGAAGATAAACCGATTTATTAATAAACCAATCCCGATAAAGCCATTATATAAGCCTTGGTTTTTCATCGCAATTTGCGCATTGGGTAATTGTGTGTAGGTTAAGGGCATCGAAAAAGCTTGGGCGAGTTTGGTTGGTGATCCAAACATTTCAAGGAACATAATACCTAATGCTTCCAGTGCCACGATCGTAACTAAAATTGTTGAAATTAATGACATAAATAAGTTTCCTTTACATGAATAATTGTTAATGTTATTATATATCGTGCACGATATATAATCAAGGCTAGGATACACTATGGATAAAAATAATGAATTATACGATGAACTTTGTTTATCAGTTTATAACACGAATCGCTATTTTCACCGCTTATATCAAAGTGTTTTAGAAGACTTTGATTTAACCTATTTACAGTATTTAAGTATTTTAATCGTTTGGCGCCATCAGGAAACACAACTGATGGAAATTGGTAAGTTACTCGATTTGTCAAGTAACACCTTAACACCAGTGATTCAAAAATTAGTAAAAAAACAGTGGCTTTGTAAAATTGAAAATCCTAATGATAAGCGGGTCAAGTTATTGACGATTGATGAGACGCATCGGCATGATTTTGAACTTATTTTGGGTCGTTTAAGTCAAGTACAAGCGGTATTTAGTGAAAAAACACAACACGATTTACCAAATATTATCGAAAATCAAAATAAGTTGAATAAGATACTATTAACATTAATTACAAAGGAGTTTCGAATCGATGAAAGCAGCACAAATTAATAATTATGGTAGCGCCGATGAACTGTTTGTCGGTGAGCTAGCAGTACCTGAAATTGCGAATGATGAGGTTTTAGTACACGCTAAAGCAACTAGTATTAATCCGATTGATTGGAAAGCCCGCGAAGGACTGATGCAAAAGATGTTTGCTTGGCAATTTCCAGTTGTTTTAGGTTGGGATGTCGCTGGAATCATTACCGCAGTGGGGAGTGAGGTCAAGGATTTTAAAGTCGGTGATGCCGTCTTTGCACGGCCTGATATTTATAATGATGGGCGCCGGGGCACGTATGCGCAATATGTCGCCGTTAAAGAAGATAAACTAGCTCTTAAGCCAGCGAATGTCTCATTTGCCGAAGCAGCCAGTGTACCATTAGCAGGACTAACAGCGTTACAAATGTTAAATAAATTACAAGTAACTGCTGGTACGAAAGTGTTAATTCAAGGGGGTGCTGGTGGTGTCGGTTTATTTGCTATTCAGTTAGCCAAAATAATGGGGGCGACAGTAGCCACAACCGCCAGTGCGCATAATCATGATTTTGTGCGTGCATTAGGTGCAGATATTGTAATTGATTATCATCAAAATAAAATTACAGATGTGTTGGCTGACTATGATGCGGTTTTTGATACCGTTGGCGATATTGATGGCGGCTTAGCAATCTTACAACCCGAAGGTAAGTTGGTTACGATTACTAAACAACCAACTAGCGAGCAACTGGCTGCGGCCCAAACGGTAATATACGGTTGGCTACAACCAAATGGTAAAGAATTAGCCTATTTAGGTGAGTTATTAAGTAGTGGCCAGTTAAAAACAGTGATTGATAGTACTTTTGATTTAACTACCGCGGGAATTCAGGCTGCTCACCGTAAAAGCGAAAGTCATCATGCTCGTGGGAAGATAATTATTAATATTGACTGATTATTTAGTAAAAAATGATTGTAATGTTCGGGTATTTCTTGCATAATTAAGGTACATTATGAAAGTTGAAGGTTATGTTAGCTATGCAAACAGGTTTACAAAGTCGAATTTACTTAGCAGGGCCATTTTTCTCTGATGGTCAAAATGAACGGTTAGCAACGGTTAAAGCTGTTTTAGATCAAAATCCAACGGTGGGTTATGTTTTTGAACCCGCAAAACACCAACAAGATGCGATTGTGGCCGAATTTGGGAATGGTTCATTAGTAGAAGCGATGAAGACACCACAATGGCAAAATGCAACTTATCATGCCGATATTCAAGCGATCAATCAAGCGGATGCTGTCGTTGCGATGCTAGATTTTGATGTTGAAGGTGGTAATCCACGGCCGGATGAAGGAACCATGTTTGAAATTGGTTATGCCATTGCTAACCATAAACCCGTAATCATTGTGCAGTTTACCCAAGATGATGAACCTTTGAACTTAATGTTAGCCCAAGCTTACACCGCTTTCTTTTGGGGGCAAGCTGATATTGCTAATAACTTAAGTCAATATGACTTCATTAACTTACCGAAAAAACTAGTTGCTAAACCAGTTATTTAACGTAATTTAAAAAAGTTAGAAACGTGAGCGAAATTTTAAATTTCAATCACGTTTTTCTTATTTTACCACGGCTTAATTATTAAAAATCTTGACAATTTAAAAAAATATCGATATAGTTAACTGGTTAATTAATCGGTTAACTATATACTGGGAGGTCAAGATGACAAATCGAGCAAAGGTAATTGTTAATATTCAAACGCAGTTAAAGTATTTTATCCGTAAGATGACTACGAAAACTGAATTTTTAAATGCATCAATTAATGAAGAGGTTAATGAAACCCAAGCACATATTTTAATGCTATTAGACCAAGCGGACTTAGGGAAATTAACTAATAGTAGACTAGCCGTGTTAATGAATGTTTCTAAACCAGCGATTACGAAGATAATTAAAGTGTTAGAACGTGAAGGGTATTTAATTTGTAGGCGTGATGAAAATGATCGCCGTATTAGTTATCCGGAGTTAACGGCAATGGGCCGCCTGGTTGCAGCAACCCATGTTACGGTACATATGCAAAGCAATGCCCGCTTAGTGGCCGTGTTTGATAAGTATTCAGAAGATGAATTAGTCGTTATTCAAAAATTCATTGGTGATATCGGACAATTATTTAAGGATGTGAAATAGTAGATGCGAGATAAGATTAAGATAAAATGGCTGCTAGGAGTAATATGTTTGGTGCTCGTTTTAGCAGGTTGTAGTGGTGTTAAAACTAAAAATAGTACTAAGCAAATTAATGTCGTGGCAACAACTGATTTCTACGCGCAAGTTGCCCAAACTGTCTTAGGCAAGCATGGAACCGCGACGGCCATTATCCATAACTCAAGTGTTTCACCAGAAGAGTATGAAGCCAAGCCAGCAACGGCCAAGTTAGTCGCACAAGCTGATCTGGTGGTGGCGAATGGATTAGGCTATGATAGCTGGTTAAGCAAATTGGTTAAAGCAACCGGTCAACCGGATAAGGAAATAACGGTAGGGCAAGATGTGCTTAAGCAGCCAATGGGGAGTAATCCGCATGTTTGGAATAATCCACAAAATATGATTAAACTGGCCAAGGCACTCGCTACTAAGTTTAGTAAAATGGATAAAAAGCATGCGCGTGAATACCAACAAAACGCCCAAAAATATATTAATCAACTAAAACCAGTAACACAATTACTGAAGCAATTAACGGTAAATGGGCAACATAATCAGGTGATTGTCAGTGAACCAGTGTATAATTTGATGCTACAAGCGTTAGGGTATCAAGTTGTTAACGCTAAATTTGCTATGGCGGTTGAAGAAGGTAATGATCCAACACCCCAAGTCTATCATCAGTTACAAAAACAGATCAAAAAGCACCAAGTACAATTTTTAGTTGAGAATACCCAATCAACTAGTAATATTGTAAAGCAAGTGGTAACACTAGCGAAAAAGAATAATTTACCAATCGTGAAGGTCACGGAAACATTGCCCACAGGGTTAGATTATGTAAGTTGGCAACTACAAAACTTACGGCAAATTGAAAAAATTCAAAAGGAGTAATTGATGGAGACGATAATTAGCATTAAGAACTTAGCGGTTAATTTTCCAGATAAACAAGTTTTTAATGATATTAATTTAGAGATAAACCGCGGGGATTTTCTATGTGTGGTGGGAGATAATGGCGCTGGTAAAACCACTTTTTTGCGGACATTACTTAAGCAACTGAAACCCAATCAGGGTAAGATTGTCAATCACGCCCAGACAATGGGCTATGTGCCACAATTTAGAAATATCGATAGTGAATACCCGTTGAGTTTACGTAATTTCGTAGCGCTAGGGTTAACCACTAGTATGCGTCCTTGGTTGAGTCGACTGGAAAAGCACAAATTGACGAATATTTTAGCAGAAACAGAGCTAACCAGCTTAGCCAATATTAGACTTGGTACTGCTTCGGGTGGCGAAAAGCAAAAAGCCTATCTAGCCCAAGCCTTAGTTAATCAACCGGAACTCTTGATTTTAGATGAGTCAACAGCGAATTTAGACAATGTGATGAAATATGAATTATTGGATTTGGTGGCGCATTACCGACAAGTACATGAATTAACGGTGATTTTTGTCACCCATGATTTACCACTGGCCAAACAGTATGGCACCCATTATTTATTAATTCAAAATGGGCGTGGTGTGACAGGGGCGATGGCGAACCTAGATACGACGCAACTTATGGCGAGTGGTGAAAATCAGATTGCGTGTGGAGAGGAGCATCTTAATGTTTGAGTTTGAATTTATGCGCAATGCCTTTATGGCGGGGACACTGATTGCGATTGTTAGTGGCTTCGTGGGTGTTTTCGTCGTGGCGCGCCAATTATCATTTTTATCACATACCCTAAGTGAAATTGGGTTTGCGGGCGCCGCATTCGGTCTTTTTCTCGGGTGGAGTCCTCTGCTAGGAATGCTATTGTTTACGGTCATTAGTTCCATGGCAATTGGCGGATTATCATTAAAGGAAGCCCGGCGGGAAGCGGCAACGAGTAGTATTTCGGCATTGGCCATCGGTTTGGGGATTTTATTTTTATCATTGTCGAATAAAAATGCTAGTTATGCGACAAATATCTTATTTGGTTCGGTCTTAGGAATTAGCCAGCAAGATATTCAACGCATGATAATGTTAGCGTTGGCGGTATTAGTGATTATGCTGGTTAGCTATCGTAAAATGAAATTTTCGTCGTTTGATAGTATTGGTGCAAAGGTCAGTGGTATGGCTTCATGGAATATCACGATTATATTTCTAATTATTGTGGCGTTGAGTGTGTCGATTGCCGCACAAGTTGTCGGATCACTGCTAATTTTTATCTTATTAACAATTCCAGCGGCAGCAGCTAAATATTTTGCTAAAAGTACGAGTGGCTTAATCTGTTGGGCCGTCGTGTTTGCGTTGATCGGGGTATGGTGTGGTCTGGCATTAAGTTATTGGACTAATTTACCGGTTAGTTTTTTCATCGCAGCCATTGAAGCCGCCCTATATTTTATCGGTATTAGTTGGAATAAATTACAAAATAATTAGAAAATAGTTGCAAGTATGATAAAAACACGCTAAATTAAGCAGTAATAATAATTAAGTGAGGTTAAGGGAATGGTTAATGAATTTCCACAAGTCGTCACAATTGCTGGTTCAGACAGTGATGGTAGTGCGGGGATGCAGGCAGATTTGCATGCTTTTTTCACGCATCAAGTTTATGGAGCGAGTATTCTAACTGCAGCTGTTGCGGGTAATTCGTATGGAATTCACGCCGCAATCAATTTGCCGACTGATTTTATTGATCAAGAATTTGCGACATTAGCTGCGGATTATCACATACGAGCCGCTAAAACAGGCATGTTAGCAGATAGTACATTGATTAGAACCGTCGTAAAAAATTTAAAAAAGTATGATTTTGGCGCGCTGGTCGTCGATCCGGTAATTTATACAAAGCATGGTGATATGTTACTCGAAGAAGCGGCTTTTGCAACTCTTAGAAATGAATTAGTACCGCTAGCAACGGTTATTACTCCTAATTTCTTTGAGGCTCAAAAATTAGCAGAAATGCAGATTGTTACCGAGGCGGATACGATTGCCGCTGCACATAAACTACAAGATTTAGGCGCTAAAAATGTTGTTATTAAAGGGGATCATCCAGTTGGGAAGACAGATGATGTGCGTGATTTTATCCTGTTAGAAAATCAACAAAGTTTTTGGTTGGCAGATGAGTATGTGGCGACACAGCGAGTTAATGGTACCGGTGATACGCTTTCAGCCGTGATTACCGCTGAATTGGCTAAACATACGCCAATCGCCGAAGCAATTAGGCGTGCCCACGACTATGTCCATCTAGCGATTGAACAAGAAATTGCGGTTGCCCATAAATATGGTCCAATTAATCATTGGGCTAAATAAATTAAAAATATTAAGTTTATTACATGGTAAATAAGAGTAGCGTAAAAAGGACCGAATTTTTAAAATTCGACCCTTTTTTATTTTATGCATATATTTGTTGTTGAATAATTACCAACAACAATAAAGCAATTACAGCACCATTTTTATTTGTTAATTAATAAGTATTCGGTTGAAACTAATTCTTTTTAAATAAGTCAGTTAATAATTGCATGAAGTAAGCAAGATAAGCTACATCATCAACACCGACAGCGGCTTGCATATTAATACGCTTATCATGGAGCCGGTCCGTATCACCAATTGTCCGGCCATAGTCCGCCCCATCATGGGTTACTTTCATATTTAGCGCAAGCGTGGTGACAAAAGCTGGATTAATTGCAACACCGACAGCTAATGGATCATGCAAGGCACAGCCGTTTTTATCAATGTCTAAGTTATAGTAAGCATCAATATAGAAATCAACAATATCAGCAAATGCTTTCCCTGCTTTTGTGTCAAGTTGGCGCCATTGGTTAGTTTCATTTTTGGTTAACAAAGTACGTAAAGTAACATCTAAACCAATCATGGTCATTTTAGCAGGTGAACGGAAAACCCGATCAGCCGCTTCGGCATCTTGGTTGATGTTAGCTTCGGTGAAAGGCGTTACATTACCAGGAACCGTTAGGGCGCCACCCATGAAGGTAATATTGCCGATTAACTCAGCAATACTAGGATCTTTGGCAATTGCCGCATCTAAATTAGTCATTGGACCAGTGGGGATTAAAATTAAATCATCTTGATACTTATGTGCAGCTTCGATTAAGAAGTCAACCCCTGATTGGGTTTCAAGGGCGCGGTTGGCTGTTGGTAATTCAACTTCACCAATTCCGTTTTTACCATGAATTAGTTGTGAAATTTCCATAACATCGAAGTGATCAGTCGTGCTTGAATGACTTTCTCCTAAAAATACCGGTACGTCAGTTTGTCCTAAAAGTTCTAACAGCTTTAATGAGTTTTTACCAGCTGTTTCAACCAAGGTGTTACCATATGAACTGATGATACCAATTAAATCAACCGCCGGATCAGCGATTGCATAGGCTAATGCTAAGGCATCATCGATACCAGTATCTAGATCAAGAATCATTTTCTTTTGAGCCATGTCTTATTTCTCCATTTCCAAATCCAACAATATATAGGTGACAATAACGTCATTAGTTTAATTTTACCTAACTCGCCCCATTATTTCAAACTAGTTGGCATAATCTAAATTAGGTGATAACTAATGATATAGGCAACAATCTAAAAAAAGCGTAAAATAGTAATTAATACAAAAAACAGTGAGGGCAATAGCTATGGAAGAATATGATTTAACAATTATTGGTGGTGGCCCAATTGGCATTTTTGCGGCATCCTATGCTAATTTACGGTCATTAAAAGTACAACTAATTGAAAGCCTAGAACAATTAGGTGGGCAAATTACCGCTTTATACCCTCATAAAAATATCTTAGATGTGGCTGGTTATCCAGCCGTTGAAGGGGAACAATTAGTCAAAAATTTGGTGGCTCAATTACAACAATTTAAAACGACAGTTAAATTGGCGACCTTAGTGACAGATATTACTAATCCAGCCCCTAATGAATTTATTATTACGACTAACCGAGGAATATCAAAAAGTAAGGCCGTCATTATGGCGACAGGAAAAGGCCGTTTTGAACCGCGTCGACTCCCTTTTGATGGTACGTTGACACCAGCAATCCAAAAGCATATCCATTATGCCCTTAACCAACCGGCCATATTTCAAGGGAAGCGCGTCTTAGTGGCGGGTGGTGGGGACTCGGCCGTTGATTTAGCGCTTCAAGTGAACGCGCTTGCTAAACAGACCTATTTAGTTCACCGCCGTGACCAGTTTAGAGCGTTGGAGCATAGTGTTGCCCAACTTAAGGCTTCGACAATTATTAAAACAGTCCCGTATTTAATTGATAGCATCACCCAGGCCGCAGATGGTAGCTTAGCAGTGACATTAAAAAAACTCAGAACTGATGAAACGCAAGTGATCGTTGTTGATGAAATTATTATCAGCTACGGTTTTATTTCGGAAAACAAAATGTTACAAGCTTGGTCAGTTAATGTAGCACAGGATCCTAAAACCTTAAATGTCCTAGTAAATCAAGAATTGATGACCAATGTAGCCGGTCTTTTTGCGATTGGGGATGTTAGTCAATATCAAGGGAAAACTGATTTAATAGCAACTGGTTTTGGAGAAGGCCCGTTAGCCGTGAATGCGGCGGTCCGCGGATTTGCTCCCAACCAACGAGGGCCAATCCATTCTAGTTCGTTAAAGATTGCTAATGGTGAAATTGAAAAGTAGGGTTTAAAGATGGGTGCAAAGAATAAAACGTATGATGTTTTTAAATATACCGCGGTACCAGTTGAAAATGATGCGAGTGGTAATTATGTGATTAAAAAAGATGCTAAGGCGCACGTGTGGCGCACAGGTAAACATACGAAGGGTAAATTTAGTGAACTTGGTCAGATTTTTCTAACTGAAAATAATTTACCGATGGCCGTAATTGATGTTACAGCAGTGCCTTTTAGCCAGCGCCATGCTTACCAACCAATGCAAAGATGGACGACCGCCAAAACTGATGTGACCAAATGGAGGCCCTCATGCTAGATCGAACACGTTTACAAGTCGTAGGGCATGCGATATTAATTGGGATTGGTGTTGGAATAGTTGTCAGTTCATTTCGTTTTCTAATCGAAAAAAGCTTAAAAATGTGGCAACTGGGTTATCACTGGGCTCACAGTAATGCTTCTTTAATCCTAGTGATGATCGGCCTGTTATTACTAATAGGGGTCTTTATAGGCAAACTACTAAAAAACACCCCAAACGCAATGGGGTCTGGAATTCCGTAAGTCGAAGGCCAATTACACGGTCAACTTGCGCTTAAAGCCTGGCCAATTTTATTGCTCATCAAATATTTGGCTTGCAACCAGTATTACGCATCATATACGTACAAAGTTTTCCACTTAATAGTTATTGGCTGTTACTTTTAATGGGATTAATATTAGGGCTACTTGGTTATCTTTATCAAATTTTTTTACTACATACGGACTATTTTTACCGGTATTTTAGAATGATACCACGGCAATATCACGGAATTATCGCCTTCCTATTAGTGATACCAATTGGTTGGCAATTTACTGATACCTTAGGTGGTGCTCCAATTTATGAATCACTACTAGCTAAAATTGTTGTGCCTAAGCAATTAGCAACATTGCGTGGGCAAACCGATACGGTGGAAATAATTATTAATCAACCGAGTCATTTAGCTGAAAAGCAAGTTCGGGATATTAACTGGCCAAAGGGGGCTTTATTGGTAAAAATTTTTAGAGGTGAGCAAGAATTGGTGCCTAACGGTGACTTAATTTTACAAGTGGGTGATCGTTTGGAAATTTTGACGGATGGTAATCAGCGTTCCCTTGTATGGCAAACGATGACGAAGCTTAATTAATAAGTAAAGTGGTATTAAAGGGACCGTACCTAGTTTCAAATACACAAAAAGGGTCGAATTATTAAAATTCGACCCTTTTTACTATGTTTAATTATGAAGGATAACTATTTTTGCCCAAGAGCAACAACATAGTTGGCTTGATAAAAGGTACGGTGGCGATAATAAATGCTTAAACCAATGCCGGCCCCAATCACGGCTGGAAATAAGAAATCTAATTGATAACTATACAATGGAATATACGTTTTTGCCCAAGAAGCAAAATGATTAAGCCATGGCACATTAATTATTTGGGTTAAACTACCAAGTGTATCAACAAATGAGGCCAAAAAAGTTAGATAGATGGCCCATTGATAAACGGGTTTCGCACCGTAGAATAACGGCCGGGTTAACGACAGCACAATTAAAACAATGGCAAGCGGGTAAATAAAGTATAAGAGTGGAACAGAAACTTTAATTAGCGTAGTTAAGCCCACATTGGAAACGATAAAACTAATTAAGATAGCTACTAAGGCGAACCGTTGGAAGCCCACCTTTGGAGATGCTTCATGAAGTGTTGTTGCAAAAGCAGATGTTACCCCAATTGCAGTTGTAATACAGGCTAAGTAGATAATACCCGCAAATAAAATATTACCAGCACTACCAAAGTAATGGGTCGCAATGTTAGCGAGAATAAGGCCACCATTAGCATTATGGCCGAATGTTGTGGTTGAGGTGGCACCGGCAAAAAGGAGGCCCAGGTAAATTAAACCCATCCCGAGCATGCCAACACTGCCCCCTTTGAGGGTGGCCATGGCTTTAGCACGGGGCTCAGTAATCCCAAAACTAGTAATAATTGAAACCGCTAGGATGCCGTATTCTAGTGATCCAAGCGCATCCATCGTGTTATAGCCAACTAAAAAACCGTCTGTATAGGCACGCTTAGTTAGTAATTGTTGCCAATGTGTTGATAGGTTTCCAAAAGGTTGAAAGAAGACAAAAAGCAGAAGGGCAATTAGTAAAACTAAAAAGATGGGATTCAAATATTTACCGATGTAAGCCATTAACTTATTTCTATTAAGGGCAAATAAAAATGTTAAGGTAAAGAAAATGCCAGAAAAAAGAGCTAGGAAAAGCGTATTATGACTTGCTTTGACATAGGGTTGGATAGCCATTGAATATGGAACGGTTGCTAACCGGGGTAACGCGTATAAAGGACCGATTAAAGTGAAGAGGGCAATGACCATGAACTTAGCAAAACGTGGACCGACTGGTTTCGCTAAATCATAGATCCCATTAGCTTGCGTAAAAGCAACGGCAATGATCCCTAATAAAGGTAACAGAATCGCTGATGATAAAAAACCGATACTAGTAGCCCAAAAATGATGAGTAGCTTGTTGACCTAAGCTAACCGGGAAAATCAGATTACCAGCCCCAAAAAAAAGGCCAAAAATGGTTGATCCAACTAGCAATAATTGCTTGAAGGAGAGTTTATTATTTGTTGTCATAAAAACCTCGAATATAAATTATGAATAAGCATGTTTGTAAAGCTCAATCATAGCATATCGGCAAACCCACAAATTAAAGATGATTAAAAGTAAAGCTGGTTTTAATCGTATTCTTAATTTGTTTTAAGGCAAATACAACAATTACAATTTCCAGAAGGTCTATGATAATATTTAAGAGATAATGATATCGAGGAGTTAACGATGGCTAAGAAAAATAAAAGCAAAAAAACGTTAGTAGAACAAATATTAGATAAAGCTAGTATCGCTTATGAACCATTAACCTTTGCCACCTATGAAGAGCATGGAGTTGTGCAGTTTGAACATGGTGATATTGACGAACATACGATTTATAAAACGTTAGCATTAAATGGTAATAAAACAGGGCCAGTGGTGGGAGTGGTACCACTTGACTGGCATTTATCAGAAAAAAAACTCGCCGCTGTTTCTGGTAATAAGAAAGTAGAAATGATTCCATTAAAAGATTTAGTTAAAACAACAGGCTATATTCATGGTGCTAATAATCCAGTCGGGATATATAAAACCAAACATTTTCCCATTTTTATTGAACAAGAAGCCCAAAAACAGGGAACCATCATTGTTTCAAGTGGTGAGGTTGGGCGATCAATTAAGATTGCCGCTAGTGATTTAGCCACATTTGTTGCGGCACCATTTGTGGATTTACAGCGATAAACTGGGGGGAAGCGATTTGACACAAGCTGAACAATTATTAGCAATTAAAGCTTTTGTGGCACACATGTTTGAGCATGAGCAGACAGGTCATGATTTACCACATTTACAACGCGTAGTGTTATTAGCGCAAAAAATAGTGCTAACTGAGCCAACTGCTGACCAATTTATTGTTGAAGCAAGTGCTTGGCTACACGATACATATGATGATAAGTTGGTTGCCAATCAACTTATTGCTAAACAGCGTGTCGGGGCTTTTTTGACTACAATTAAAGTTCCATTGGCGCAGCAAAAAGTAATTTTTGCAATTATTGATAATATGTCATGGTCAAAAATGCTAACGCAACAAGCAAAGAGCCTTGATATTAATGGTAAAATTGTGCAAGATGCTGATCGCCTTGATGCAATCGGGGCGATTGGGATTGCTCGGACCATTATGTATGGGGTCAAACACAACACACCACTATATGATCAAACGATTAGGCCCCGTCAGGAAATGGATAAGCAGACGTATCGGCAAACCACAAATACGACAATTATTAATCACTTTGATGAAAAATTATTAAAAATAAAAGATCACCTCAATACCCAGTATGCGCAACAAGTTGGTCAGGATCGGCATCAAGTCATGCTTACTTATTTAGCAGCCTTTAAACAGGAATGGCAACTAGCTGAGCTTTAATAATTGGTATTTAAACTTAAATAATTGGTTATAATTTAAAATAAAAGTGGTCAGACCAATTGAAGTTGATTATAATAGACATTGGATAATAACGATTAATTGTATCGTGAAAGGATTGATTATGGCTGATGTCATTTATATGAAAGTATTACAAGATTTAAAACATCGGATATACAGTAATGAATTTCCGGATAAAAAATTACCAGATGAACGTTCATTATCAGAAAGTTATGGGGTTAGCCGTTCATCGATTAAGCGTGCGTTAAATATCTTAGCAGCGCAGGGCATTATTTTTAAAAAAAGGGGCTCAGGGACGTTTGTTAATCCGTTATACCTTAAAAATCAACCAATATTTCATAACGAAGGGTCAAATTTAGGGGTTACCGATAGTTACCAAATTGATGGCCAAGCACCATCGATTAAATTACTTAATTTTCAAGTGGTGCCAGCTAATGAAGACTTGCAACAGGCATTATTTTTAAGTCCGGGTGATTTTGTGTATCAAATTGAACGTTTACGGATTCTCGAAGATGTTCCGTTTATGATTGAAACGGGTTTTATTCCCATTAAGATTATTCCAGAACTATCGCTGGGGGATGTGGAAGGCTCTATCTTTAATTATGTAGAAGAAAAAAAGAAAAATGCGGTAACCAAATCATTTATGTCAGTGATGGCAGCACCATCAACGGCCAATGATCAAGCATTATTAGCTTTAAAGCCCACTGAACCAGTTGGTATTATGGAAGGGATTTTCTTTCTAGATGATGGGACACCGTTTGAGGTATCGACGATGCGGCTAAATTACAAATACATGCGCTATAATGCCTTTGTCAGTTTAGATTCAGAATAAATTTTTGCGGTAAGATTGTTTTAAGGATTATTAGATTCGGTTAAAAAAGGCACAAGCTTAGATTTATTGATGGAATTTAGTTCATAAAACAGGTAAAATGATGGCGTAGTTTGGTAGAGGGATAATTTTTATTAAAAATTGGTGCGGTCCAATTAATTAATTAATTGACTTTTACGCAAAAAAAGCTACAATAAGATTGTAAGCATTGACAATTGTGTCATGTTTTAAACTAAACTATAACAAATTAATTAAGGAGAGCTATTCCAAATGGCAGTAGATTACGATTCAAAAGAATATTTGGAAAACGTTGACGCCTGGTGGCGTGCAACTACTTACATCTCAGCTGGTGTTATCTTCTTGAAGGACAATGCATTGTTCTCAGTTACTAACACTCCACTTACACGCGAAGATGTTAAGGCTAAACCAATTGGACACTGGGGTACTGTTTCAGGACAAACATTCTTGTATGCACACGCATCACGTTTGATTAACAAGTACGACTTAAACATGTTTTACGTTGAAGGTCCAGGACATGCTGGTCAAGTTATGTTCTCAAACTCATGGATTGACGGTTCATACACTGAAGATTATCCAGAAATCACACGTGACCTTGAAGGTTTGAACCGCTTATTCAAGCGTTTCTCATTCCCAGGTGGTGTTGGTTCTCACGCAACTGCTCAAACACCAGGTTCACTTCACGAAGGTGGCGAACTTGGTTACTCACTTTCACACGGTGTGGGTGCTATCTTAGATAACCCAGATCAAATTGGTTTCGTTGTGGTTGGTGATGGTGAATCAGAAACTGGTCCACTTACAACTGCATGGCAATCAAACAAGTTTATTAACCCTGCAACTGATGGTGCTGTGTTACCTATCTTAGACCTTAACGGCTTTAAGATTTCTAACCCAACAATCCTTTCACGTTACAGTGACGAACAACTTGTTAAATACTTTGAAGGTTTCGGTTGGTCACCTCGTTTCATTGAAAACGACGACATTCACGATTACATGGCATACCACGAATTGGCTGCTAAGGTATTCGACGAAGCTATCGAAGATATTAAGCAAATCCAAAAGGATGCTCGTGAAAACGGTCGTTACCAAGATGGTGAAGTTCCAGCTTGGCCAGTAATCGTTGCACGTCTTCCTAAGGGTTGGGGTGGTCCTACTCATGATGAAGCTGGCATGCCAGTTGAAGATTCATTCCGTTCACACCAAGTGCCATTGAAGTTCTCTTCAAAACACTTTGACGAAGACATCGATGCCTTCAACGAATGGATGAACTCATACCGTCCAACTGAATTATTCAACGAAGATGGTACACCAAAGCAATTCCTTATTGACCTTGCACCTAAGGGTGACAAACGGATGTCAATGAACCCAATTGCTAACGGTGGTGTTGCACGTGGTGAAGAACCTAACCAATTAGACTTACCAGACTACCGTGATTTTGCTAACGATGTGACAGCTGAAAACCGTGGTCACGAATTAGCAGATGGTAACCGTAACATGGATATGTTTGTTCTTTCAACTTACCTACGTGAAGTTACTGATCGTAACATGAAGGACTTCCGTTTCTTTGGTCCTGATGAAACAATGTCAAACCGTCTTTGGGATATGTTTGAAACAACAGATCGTCAATGGATGGAAGAAGTACGCACACCAAATGACCAATTCGTTGGTGCTAAGGGTCGTATTATTGATTCACAACTTTCAGAACACCAAGCTGAAGGTTGGTTAGAAGCTTACACATTGACTGGTCGTCGTGGTTTCTTTGCTTCATACGAATCATTCTTGCGTGTTGTTGACTCAATGATTACACAAATCTTCAAGTGGTACCGTCAAGCTGATGAAATCAAGTGGCGTAACAAGTACCCATCATTGAACTTGATTGCTACTTCAACAGCCTTCCAACAAGATCACAATGGATACACTCACCAAGATCCAGGTCTATTGACTCACTTGGCTGAAAAGAAGACTAAGTACATTCGTGAATTCTTACCAGCTGATGGTAACACATTGTTAGCTGTTGCTGATAAGGCATTACGTTTGAACCAAACTATCAACTTGATTGTTGCTTCTAAACAACCACGTCAACAATGGTTTACTATTGATGAAGCTACTGAATTAGTTGAAAAGGGTCTTAAGATCGTTGATTGGGCATCAACTGTTGCTGACAATGAAACACCAGATATTGTCTTTGCTTCAGCTGGTACTGAACCAACTATTGAATCATTGGCTGCTGTTTGGTTACTTAACCAAAACTTCCCAGAATTGAAGATTCGTTACGTGAACGTTGTTGACCTTCTTCGCTTGAAGAAGCAAGACCCACGTTCATTATCAGATGATGAATTTGATGCGATCTTCACAACTGATAAGCCAGTTGTCTTTGGTTTCCACGGTTACGAAGATCTTGTTAAAGATATCTTCTTTGATCGTCACAACCATAACTTGGATGTTCACGGTTACCGTGAAGAAGGTGATATCACAACTACATTTGATATGCGTGTATACTCACAACTTGATCGTTTCAACCAAGTTAAGGATGCGCTTAAGATGCTTGATGGTGTTATTGATGCCGCTAAGTCTGCCGAAGTTTCTGCTAAGATGGACGCAATTTTGGCTAAACACTTTGAAGTTACTCGTAATGAAGGTATTGATATTCCTGAATTTACTGAATGGAACTGGTCACCACTTAAAAAGTAATCTACTGCCGATTATTTTGAATGGTTACCAAAGAAAGGTCGTTGCCTAGGCAACGACCTTTTTATTATGCAAATATCGTAAAAACGCGTTGGAATAGCTAGTTGTGTATAGTTATTTGCACTATAAAGGTAACTCGCAGGATAAAATAGCCTAAAAAAGCTGAATTTGCATAAATTCAGCTTTTTTTAGGCTATTTTAACTTTTATCGGTTGATGAAAGCTGATACTTTGCGTATTTACTAGCATCAGCTAAGGTTAATTCGACCTTGACTTGCGTACCTTCAGCGACATAATTGGTTTCAATCACGTGGGCATTATCATTTAAATAGGTGATGATCTGACCATCGCTAAATGGAATTAGGAGATCAACAGTTGTGTAATCATTAAAAATATGTTCTTTGATGATTGCTAATAAAGCCATGAGCGAAGCTTCGTCTCGCGCTGAATACACTAAGGTATCACCTTCACGCGTAGGATAGGCAATTGGATCAAGTAATTTATCAGCTTTGTTATAGCCAACAATCATAGGGATATTAGTAACACCGATGGCTTTGAGGGTTTGCTCAGTCGTTTGCATCATATCCTGATAATTAGGATCAGCATAATCAACAACTTGAATTAATAAATCAGCTTGGGCAGCTTCGGCTAATGTTTGACGAAAAGCACTAATTAAGTTATGTGGTAATTTCGAAACAAAACCAACCGTATCACTGAGTAAAAATTGCTTTTGATCAGGTAAGGTTAACACTCGAACTGAGGTATCAAGCGTTGCAAAGAGCATATCTTTTTCAAAGACTTGTTTGTCTAAATGTTGACCAAATAAGCGAACTAAACCATTCATCGTGGTTGATTTACCCGAGTTAGTATAGCCGACTAGGGCAACCGTGGGTAAACCAGCTTTGACTCGTTGATTACGGCGGGTAGTATCAGCTTTTTCAATCGTTGCGAGTTCCTCTTTAAGATGCGCAATTTGTTTTTCAATCGTACGCCGATCTAATTCGAGTTTAGTTTCACCGGCACCACGGTTAGTGAAACTACCGCCACCCGCACCAGTTTGTTGATCAAGCCGGATATTCATACTAGTTCTTAGGCGAGGTAGTTGATACTGTAACCGGGCAATTTCAACTTGTAGTTTAGCAGCCCGACTTTGGGCACGACTCGCAAAAATATCGAGAATTAAACCGGTACGATCAAGCACTTTAACTTCAGTCTCGGCTTCGATATTCCGAATTTGGGAAGGCGATAATTCATCATTGGTGACAATCATATGACTATCGTGAATGGTCACTAACTCCTTTAGCTCGGCGATTTTACCTTTACCAAAGTAAGTTGCTGGATTGGGATGGTCCAATTTCTGGGTCATTTGGGCACTGACTGTCATGTTATTAGCAGCTACTAAGTTGGCAAGCTCTTCCATTGAGTAAGCAAAGCGTTTTGCACCATCATCTAAACCGGCCAGAATTACATTTTGTATATTTGTTTCCATTAAGTATCCTTCTAATTTTTAAATTAAGCTTCAGGGAGCTGTTCTGTTTGACTATAGAAAATGACTTTTACATCATCTGGGGTTAACGTGAGCTTAGTAATGCTACCATTTTCAGGGGCAATGCCTTCATATTCTTTTTTACCGAAATGACCAGCAATACTACGGATAGTTGAGCCATGCGATACAAGCAGAATGGTTGCGCCATTCGGATGGGCTTGGCGTAAGAAATCAAAACCAGCATCAATACGTGTCCAGAATTGCGCGGCATTTTCGGCATCATGATATGGATCAGCCGCTTTTAGCGCGTTAAGGGCGTTATCAACACCTTGTTTAGTTAGGAGTTCACTAAAACTTTCAATGTCAGTTAGATGATTAGCTTGCGTAATTTTTTTAATTGCTGCAACGGTATCAGTTCCCTCAAATGAACCAAAGAATTGCTCACGAAATTCAGGAAGGGTAGTTGGAGTTTTGATAGTGGTATGTGGGTTTTCGCTTAAAATATATTCAGCTGTTTTAACGGCTCGTGATAAATCACTAGAATAAGCAGCATCAAATTTAATATTTGCAAGCAAATGACCACTACGATGTCCATCGGCCACACCTTTTTTGGTTAATTCAATATCTGACCAACCTTGAAAACGTCCGTAAAGGTTAAAATAGGTTTGACCATGACGGACAAGATAGATGTTTATGTTATTCATAATTTACTCCTTTAATCTGCTAATTCAATAGTTTCTTAACTTATATAGTAACATAAGATGGCAATAAAACGTTGGCTAGCGTATAATTGTATGCCAATGGGATAACAATGTGGTTAGCATAGCAAAATTGTTAGCTTCCATGACTTAATTAATTTAGGTATGATTTATCTAAAATAAAAAATAGAAATAAAGTGAGATAGATAATGTCAAATTCAAACTACACATTCGAACAACAACACTTGAATGAAGTAATTGAAAAAATTAAAACTGCTCAAGTAAAAACACAACAAGAAATTACAACCGTAAAAAAGGACCGAACAGATATTGAATCTGGTTGGAATGATGTCCGGATTAAAACTAGTACCTACGAAAATATGTTAGATACTGCTTTATCAGTCCGGCAACAACAGCAATTATTAATGGAACGAGAAAATAATTTACAGCATGCTACGGGACGCCTAGCAACGTTAGATAAATTACGAGCTAATCCTTATTTTGCGCGGATTGATTTTCAAGAAAACGGTGAGCAAAATGCGGAAACAATTTATATTGGGTTAGGCTCATTTTCAGATACGCCTGATAACTTTTTGATTTATGATTGGCGAGCTCCCATTTCATCAATCTATTATGATGGTGGGCTAGGCAAGGTAGAATATAACACGCCAGATGGACTACAAACCGCAGATGTTAAGCTCAAACGCCAGTTTCAAATAGAAGATGGTGTTATTGTAACAATTTTTGATACTGATGAAGCGGTTGGCGACCAAATGTTGCTTGATGCTTTAAGCGGCGAGTCAGATACTAAAATGAAAAGTATCGTAACGACGATTCAAAAGGAACAAAATAAAATTATTCGAAATACTGATGCGGATCTATTATTTGTGCAAGGGGCTGCAGGTTCAGGGAAAACAGCTGCGGTGTTACAACGGGTAGCATACTTGTTATACCGTTATCGTGGAAATTTAAATAGCGGGCAAGTAATTTTATTTAGTCCTAATCAACTTTTTAACGATTACATTGATCAAGTCCTGCCTGAACTTGGTGAGCAAAATATGGTGCAGTTAACCTATTTCCAATATGCTAATCGGCGCCTACCTAAGATGCAGGTTGAAACTTTGCAAGAACGCTTTGAAAAAGAAAATCCCACTTTACGGAAAATTAACGGCTTGAAAGGGAGTGCTAAGTTTTTTGATATTGTGACACAATATGCGCAGACTTTGAATAAGAAGGGTGTTCATTTTAAAGACATTAAATTCCAAGGCGCACCATTTTTTGATCAGCAAAAAATCGCAAAGTTATATTATGGTTATAATGAAAATTATAAATTGGGTCAACGGATTAATGCAGTTAAAGACACATTGATTACTTCATTAAATGGGCGCGTTGGGAATACATTAAAAGAAAAATGGGTTGAAGAAGCAATTCAGAATTTGACCAAAACGGAAATTGACTCACTCTTTGGAGACCAACCACGTGAATTTGCTTCAGAAGCAAAAGAATATAATTTTATTGCTAGAAAAATCGTTATGAATGCCTTTAAACCGATAGCTAAGGCAATTCGGCGTAATCGATTTATTAACTTTAATGCGCAGTTTGTACAACTCTTAAAGAGTGTGCCAACTTATATTAATTTAGCAAACTGGGATATTAGTGAAGAAGAATGGCAAAGTCATGTAAATGAAGTTGTGCGTGACTTTAAACAACATCGGATTACGATTGCTGATGTTTCAATTTATTTATATCTATATGATTTAATTACTGGTGCGCACGGTGAACGGGATATCCGCTTTGTATTTATTGATGAAATTCAAGATTATTCTGCGTTTCAATTAGCATTTTTGAAGTTTAGTTTTCCAAAAGCGAAATTTACCATGTTAGGGGATCTTAATCAGGCTATCTTTACCAAAGAAAATGCGCGAACACTCTTACATGAGTTAAATAAACTGTTTGTCAGTGCTAAAACTGAGGTTGTCCAATTAACCCAGACTTATCGCTCAACGCAACAAATTACTGATTTTTCAAAGGCTATTTTAGTCAATGGGGAAAAAATTACGGCCTTTAATCGGCATGGTGCGTTGCCAACGGTCTTAGTTAGTGCGAACCAAGCCACTTTAGCCACTGCGCTATTAAATCAACTAGCGGTGCATAATGCCCACGAAGATACAACGGCCATCATTACTAAAAACTTAGCTGATGGCCAAGCGGTCGCCGACATGCTAGCAGCCAAGCAGGTTACGGCAACGTTAATTAAATCGGAAAATCAAAGGTTAGCTAGTGGGGTTTTAATCGTACCGTCGTACTTAGCTAAAGGGTTAGAATTTGATGCTGTTATTATTTGGGATGCATCAAAAAAGAATTATCCAAGTGAAGGCGATCGTCAATTACTGTATACGATTGCTTCACGGGCAATGCATCAATTAAGTGTACTGGCTTATCAAGAACTAACGCCATTATTAGCACGGGTAAGTCCGACTTTATATGAGGTAATTAATGAATAAACTAGATGATTTTCAAGTGGTTGACCGTACAACATGGCAAGCCATTGAACCACATACGATTTTTACCAAACAGCAACTTGAAAAATTAGCGCAGACTTTTCCAATGTTTGATCCAACGGAAATTAAGGTTATTTATCAGCCACTAATGGCATTATTAGAGTTGAAATTGGCGATTCAAAGCAAGCAAATGCAACAATTTAGTACATGGTATCCTAAAATTAATGCGCAACCATTTGTGATTGGAATTGCTGGGAGTGTTGCGGTTGGTAAATCAACAATGGCCGCTTTACTAGCCGCTGCGCTAAAAATTATTTTTCCTAATTTGCAGACGGAATTAGTTTCGACCGATAGCTTTTTATATAATAATGCTTATTTAGATCAAAATGACTTAATGCAAGCGAAAGGATTTCCAATTTCATATGATACGGCAAGTTTTATTGCGTTTTTAAAAGCCTTTAAACAACGCCAAACTAATTTGAAAATTCCAATTTATTCACATCAAAAGTATGATATCTTAACCAACCAACAGCAACTTGTTAATAATGCCGATATTTTAATCGTTGAGGGGATTAATGCTTTGCAACGAGTATCAAAAGACGAAATGCCAGTTGATTTGATGGATTACAAAATTTATATTGATGCTGATGAAAAAATAATTGAAAAATGGTTTTTAGAGCGTTTTGAACGGTTAGTAAAAGAGGCAACGCCAAATACGTATTACTACCAGTTTCAAGCAGACTTAAATGTCGGGCGTTCATTAGCAAAGAACACTTGGCATAGTATCAATGGGGTGAATTTGCATCGCTATATTGGTCCATCAAAAATCAATGCCAACTTAATTTTAATAAAAGGACCTAATCATCATTTAGAAGCTGTTGCTTTTAAGAAATATTAGTAATAAAGCTGTAAAATTTACTTGATTTTACAGCTTTTTTTGATGAAAAAAACTTTTTTATGTATTTTTTTAATTTTTTTTGGCTAAAAAAGGGATTTATTTTGTAATAATTAAGGGGGTTAACTATTTTGCATAAACGCTTGTATGATAGGTTTGAAACCACGAGATTAATTTAAATTAAAGCAAATATTACGAAAAAAACTACTTATATTACATTAAACCAGGTATCTTGCAATCAAATCGCGAAGTCACTGTCATATAAAGCCAGTAGTATATAGCATGTTGATTGATACGAACGAATCAACTTAAAAGAAAAATAACTGCAAAGATCAGTTATATAAAACGAGAAGTAATATAAAGTATAAAATTCAAAAACATTTCAATCATGAAGGAGAATTAATAAAATATGTATAGTTTAAAAAATGCTAAGAAAATTGTTTTAACGGGTGCCGGTGTTGTGGCTGCTTTAGTATCAACTGGTGTTGTGGCTCACGCCGATACAACTGTTACTGTAAAAAGTGGTGATACTATTTCAAAAATTGCCAATGCGCATAATACAACTATTTCAGCAATTGCTAATGCTAACAAATTAAGTAACGTTAACTTGATTTTTGTTAACGAAAAGTTGACGATTCCAACAAGTAGCACAGCTTCAGTTAACCAAACTCCTAAAACAACTACGACCCAAGCGCCAGTTTATAAAACAAGTACAACTAAAAACTATGGGTCAACAAATAATGTAGCTAAAGCAGCAACAACTAAGAGCTATAGCTCAACTAATACAACTGCCAAGGCTACTACGACAACTCAAACTGCAAGTACTACTGCTAAGACAACTAATGTTTCAACAAGGACGTCAACTTCAACGTCAAGTAACTCTGCTAAAACTTGGATTGCACAACACGAATCAGGTAACAGCTATTCAGCACGGAATGGGCAATACATTGGTAAATACCAATTGAGTTCATCATACTTAAATGGTGATTACTCAGCTGCTAACCAAGAAAAGGTAGCTGATAATTACGTTTCAAGTCGTTACGGTTCATGGGAAAATGCTAAGCAACACTGGTTAGCAAATGGTTGGTACTAAAATAAGGTTTAAGCATTAAATCAGGTTAGGATTAAATTCCTAACCTTTTTTGTGTTAATTAGTAATTACGGCTAATTGAGGCAAACACGTGATAAGCTAAGTTTTAATTTTTTGTCAAATAAATTGACAAAAAATTATAAAGTAAGTAGACTATACTATTGTACGAAAAACAAAAAAATGTTTAAAAGCACGCATAAAAGAAGAGGAGAAATGTATGATTGATACACAAGGGAAACCTTTTAATCGAGGTTTGTTGATTGCTGTGTTATTAACGGGGACATTTGTAACAGTTTTGAATCAAACCGTTTTAGCAACAGCCTTACCGACATTAATGAAGTCATTGCACGAATCATTGGGAACGGTGCAATGGTTGACAACTGGATTTATGTTAGTTAATGGGATTTTAATTCCCATATCGGCATGGTTAAGTCACCGGTTTAATACTAAGTGGTTATATTTAGGTTCAATGCTTATTTTTTTAATAGGGACGGTGATTGCATTCACAGCCGATAGTTTTAGCCAATTACTAATTGGACGGTTAACTCAAGCGGTCGCTGTTGGAGTAACGATGCCATTATTACAAGTTATTATGTTATCGATATTTCCCGCTAATAACCGTGGGGCAGCCATGGGAATGGCAGGATTGGTCATTGGTTTAGCACCAGCCTTGGGGCCCACTTTATCTGGTTGGATTTTGGACAACTACAAGTGGCAAATGCTATTTGGGATTATGATTCCAATTATTTTAATCGTTCTAGTTGCTGGTTTTTTCTTTATGCGGCCGGTTATTGCAACCAAAAAGGAAAAGCTTGATTATTTCTCAGTAATTTTATCAACGATTGGTTTTGGGAGCCTATTGTATGGCTTCTCAGAAGTTAGTTCTAAGGGATGGGGCGATATTAATTATGTTATTGTACCGTTAATTATTGGTTTGATTTTTATTGTGTTGTTCGTTTATCGGCAAACTAAAATCGAAAAACCTTTACTACAAGTCAAAGTGTTTAAAAATGTGCAATTTACAGTTGCAACTATTTTGGGAGCATTGGTCATGATGACCATGATTGGTGCAGAAATGGTTATTCCACAATACTTACAAACGGTGCGCGGGATGACACCATTTCATGCGGGATTAACATTACTAGCAGGGGCCTTTATGATGGGAATTATGTCGCCCATTACTGGTCGCATTTATGACCAAATGGGAGCCAAGCGCTTAGTAATTGCTGGGCTCGTAATCTTAACCGCCGGATCACTGCCATTCACGGCGTTAACTGAAACAACCCCAATTGTAACTGTGACGGTTTTATATGCTATTCGGATGTTTGGTATCTCGATGGTCATGATGCCGGTAACAACGGCTGGTATGTCAGCGTTGACTGGGGAGATGGTGGCTCATGGAACCGCAGTTAATAACACCACCCGGCAAGTAGCTGCTTCAATGGGAACGGCCATTATGATTTCAGTTTTATCAAATGTCATCAATAATAATATGCCAAGTAAACATTTATTAACGACAACACCGTTAGAATATAAAAACCAAGCCCTTAATGCTGCAATTGATGGTTATCACGCCGCTTTTTGGGTCGCCATTGGTTTTGCCATTATTGGTTTAGGGGTATCGTTCTTTTTAAAGGCGAAACGTAATAAAAGTCAGACATTGCAAAGTGGAGGTGCTAAATAATGATATTAGTAATAATTGCAATTAGTACCATCTTATTTTTCATGAGCTTTGTTTTGATTAAAAAAAATAGCTATCGTTTTATAACGGCTGGTCTGTTTTTAATCATTTTAATGGTAAGCGTTGCTGCGTTGGTTGCTAATGACAAAAATCATTTTGGTATGGAACAAAAGACAACTAGTAAAACAATTAGCATTAAACCGATGGTTGCTAATAGCCAAATGCCATTGAAAATTGTCCTTTATCAGCCAGTTGGCACGTCTGGTAAAGATAATGTTTACCTATACAAAACTACTAATAATAAGAAAACTAATACGCAAACTGATGGTAAAACTAGCAACAAGGTTTTGTTGACTACCACTAAAGAAGCGAGATTGACGGTAAAGACAACTAAATATGTCTATAAAAATAATTTAACTAAATGGTTATTTAAATTAGATAAGAAGCAACAAATTGTGCGCCGTGAGAATAAATTTATCTTACCAAAAACTAATTGGGTGCAATTAAGTGTTGCCCAAGCAAAGAAATTACAAGTGGCAGCTACTAAAGCACAAACTAAAACAGCACAAGCGCGCCAAAAACAAGCCGCAATGGCTTTTGTAAGTCAAAAACTAAAAGGTGCAATGACGAAAAAACCAGCGTTAATGACTGATAAGCAAGCCCAACAGGCATTAACGCAAAAATATTTAGCTGAATATAAAATGATGGTGGCGCGACAATTAATTGAAAAGATTAAAAAATAGCGTAAAAAAAATATCTAGTAAAGAAAACTTTTAATTACAAATTAATCATGTTATAATTACTCGTGTAGTTTGGTTCGGTAAAAATTAGGTCTTGTTTCATCAGTTTTGAGAAATATCTCCAGTTGCACCAATCAGTTACATAAACAATATGCTACTTTATTAGTAGTCAATAATAAGGAGATTCATCTAATGGAACAAGGTACAGTTAAATGGTTTAACGCAGACAAAGGTTTTGGCTTCATCACTCGCGAAAATGGTGACGATGTATTCGTACACTTCTCAGCTATCCAAGGTGACGGTTTCAAGACTCTTGAAGAAGGTCAAGCCGTAACTTTCGACGTTGAAAGTTCAGATCGTGGCCCACAAGCTGCTAACGTTAACAAAGCTTAATTTTAAATTACTTATTTAAAATTTGGAAAAAGACTAGGATCATAGATCCTGGTCTTTTTTGTGCGGTCAAAACTTTTGTGGTGCGCTATTGTAATGACCAAAGGTGGTAATTATGTGTGACCAGTTGAACTGAAATCTGTTCCAAAATAAGTTTAAAACTAAAAGTAAGATGGTCTGATTTTAGTTTAGAAAATGATAAAATATTTCCCAATATTCTTGAACAAATGTTTGAGCAAACAACGTTTTTAAGGTATTATTAATTTATGTGAAGTTACCAAGATATTCACAATTTGGAGGGATCTGATGAACGAAGAACAATTTGTGGCAGCATTAGCAGCACAAGACATTACGTTGTCAACAAAGCAATTACAGCAATTTGCTGATTATTATGATTTGTTAATTGAAACTAATGAAAAATTCAATTTAACAGCAATTACTGAAAAATCAGATGTATATTTAAAGCACTTTTATGATTCAATTAGTGCCGCTTTTTATTTTGAAGATTTTAAAACAAAGGAATTACAAATTTTAGATGTCGGTGCTGGTGCCGGCTTTCCATCAATTCCATTAAAAATCGTGTTTCCGCAGTTACAAGTGACCATCGTTGACTCCTTGCAAAAAAGAATTAATTTTCTAGGAGCGTTAGCTAACAAATTAGGACTAACGAATGTCGCGTTTGTTCATGATCGCGCGGAATCATATGGGGCTAAAAAAGCCCCCCACCGGGCAAGTTATGATGTTGTCTTGGCACGTGCGGTCGCTAGAATGACTATTTTGAGTGAATTGACATTACCGTTATTGAAACTAAATGGTAAGTTAGTGGCAATGAAAGGTTCTAGTGCTCAAGTTGAGCTAGCAAATGCCCAAACGGCATTGAAAATTTTAGGCGGACAAGTGATTGCCACCCACGCGTTTAAGTTGCCAAATGGTGATCCACGTGAAATTGATATTGTGGAAAAGATTAAGGTAACGCCTGCTAAGTATCCCCGTAAACCAGGGACACCTAATAAAGAACCATTAGGAGAATAGTTAAGATGATGCTAAAGGGGGTTGATTAGCTGTGACGGATGAGATACACAAAAAAGTGCAGCTATCGCCAATACAAGTTGATAGATTGGTGCAAGAGTTACGTACCAAAACAACACAGCATCAGCTATCAATTTTGGCAGAAGCGAAGTGTTACGCTGAAATCATGCGGTTGAGTGATTATACCCAAGTCGCATTAGCACATGAATTAGGTAAATCACAAGCAACAATTGCAAATAAAGTACGGTTGTTAAAATTAGGGCAACCCGCAAAAACTGCACTCGAAGAGGGTTTGATTACGGAGCGACATGCGCGCGCCTTATTAAAATTAGATAAGCGCACACAAGCAAATGTGGTCAAAAAAATAATTCAACAAAATTTAACTGTTAAGGTTACGGAAATGTTGGTTAAAAAATTATGCTATAACCAATTAGATTTGCCAGCTCAACAGGCAGTTGTCCAGGATTATTTAACAGTAGGAATTGAAAAATTCAAGAAACAGGGGATTTATCTTGATTATCATGCTAGTAAAAATCAAATCACATTAAAATTTATATCGAGAGAAGAAGCAGAAAGGAAAACGTAAATGGCACATGTTATTGCAGTTGCAAATCAGAAAGGTGGGGTTGGTAAAACAACTACCAGTGTAAATCTTGGAGCAGCCCTAGCAACCGCGGGAAAACGCGTTTTATTAGTTGATATCGATGCCCAAGGTAATGCTACTAGTGGGACAGGGATTCAAAAATCAGCAATTGAAAAAGATATTTATGATGTCTTAGTAAACGAGGTTCCTTTAGCGGAAACAATCTTAGCGTCAACCCATGAAGGTATGGATGTTGTACCCGCAACAATTCAATTATCAGGAGCTGAAATTGAATTAGCCCCACAAATGGCACGTGAAATGCGCCTAAAAGATGCTTTAGATACAGTGCGTGATCAATATGACTATATTATTGTTGATAATCCGCCTTCGTTGGGAGTTATCACGATTAACGCCTTTACGGCAGCGGATTCAATTTTAATTCCAGTGCAAAGTGAATATTATGCGTTAGAAGGATTAGGGCAGTTATTAAATACTGTTAAGCTAGTTCAAAGACATTTCAATACAGATTTAAAAATTGAAGGTGTTTTATTAACGATGTTTGATGCGCGAACTAACTTAGGACAAGAAGTAAATTCAGAAGTTCGGACATATTTTGGGGATCAAGTATATAAAACAATTATTCCCCGAAATGTCCGATTAAGTGAAGCACCTGCCCACGGATTAGCAATTACTGATTATGATCCAAGTTCACGTGGAGCAGAAGTGTATACTGCTTTGGCAAAGGAGGTCTTAGCGGCCCATGGCGACTACTAGAAAGAAAAGTATTTTAGGTGAAGGTAAAGGATTAGGCGCATTATTGAGCAGTAATAATATTGACATTGATATTGAAGATTTAAATACTGAAAAAATCCACAAGATTAATATTACTGATATTGTTGCTAATCCATTTCAACCAAGGATTACATTTGATCCAACCGCATTAGAAGAACTTGCAGAATCGATTAAAAATGAAGGGGTTTTTCAACCGATTATTGTCCGGCAACCAAACAGAACTGAAAAAAAGTATGAAATTATTGCTGGTGAGAGACGGTTTAGAGCGTCTAAGTTAGCCGAACAAAAAAATATTCCGGCGATTGTTCGCGATCTATCAGATAATCAGATGATGGAATTGGCAGTTGTTGAAAATTTACAACGTGAAAATTTATCCCCTTTAGAAGAGGCACAAGCATATCAAACGTTAATGGAACGTTTGAATTTAACCCAAGCACAAGTCGCTAAACGGCTCGGTAAGTCACGCCCATTTATTGCTAATTACTTACGGCTTTTAACCTTACCAGCTACGGTTAAGGATATGGTCCAAAAAAATGAATTATCAATGGGGCAAGCACGGACACTACTTGGCTTAAATGACAAGCAAAAAATTACACCATTAGCTAAAAAAGTGCTTGATCAAGGGCTCACAGTTCGCCAATTAGAAGCATTGGTTAATGAATATAATGGTATGACTGAACCATCAGCTAAAGTAGCAACTAAAGATGTGCAAAAACCAAATAAAAAGCCCAGTCTGTTTATTAAAGCAGCTGAAAATCAATTAGAAGAGAAGTTTGGCACAAAAGTAGCCTTAAAGGGGAATTCCAAAGGACAAGGTAAGATTGAAATCAATTATTTATCAGATAATGACTTGAATCGAATTTTGGAAATGTTAAACATTACTTTAGATTAGGTGGTAAGTGAGATGGACTATCAAATTTCTGATATAGTAGAAATGAAAAAAGCACATGCATGTGGGACTAATGCATGGAAAATTTTAAGAATTGGTGCTGATATCAAATTAAAATGTGAGGGTTGTGGGCATATGATTATGCTTACTCGCTTGAATTTTAATCATCGTATAAAAAGAGTTATTTCATCAGCAGCCGAACCAACAAAATAATTAATAAATAAAGGAATAAAAAATAATGGCATTAACAGCAGGAATTGTTGGGTTACCAAATGTAGGTAAATCAACTTTATTTAACGCAATTACTAAAGCAGGGGCCGAGATGGCTAATTATCCATTTGCAACGATTGAGCCGAATGTGGGGATGGTGGAAGTACCAGATGATCGGTTAGCCCGCATTCAAGCAATTGAACCAGCGGATAAAATTATTCCAACAACTTTTGAGTTTACTGATATTGCCGGAATTGTGAAGGGTGCGTCAAAAGGTGAAGGTTTAGGAAATAAATTTTTAGAAAATATCCGGCAAGTAAATGCCATTGTGCATGTGGTGCGGGCCTTTGATGATGATGAAATTACCCATGTTAATGGTGTGGTTGATCCAATTAGTGACATTGATACGATTAATACAGAGTTGATCTTAGCTGATTTAGAGGCTGTTGATAAGCGCTATGCTAAAACGGAAAAATTAGCAAAAACAGCGACAAATAAGGAAGCACAGGCAGAATTTGCGGTGCTGACAAAGATTAAACCAGTTTTGGAAGCTGGCAAGGCTGTCCGGTCAATTGAATTTAATGAAGAAGAACAAAAGGTTGTTAAAGGCTTATTTTTATTAACTGCAAAACCAGTATTGTATGTGGCTAATGTAGCTGAAGATGATATGGGTGACCCAACACAATCACCATATTTCCAAAAAATAAAAGAATTTGCAATGACTGAACATGCCGATGTAATTGGTTTATCAGCACGGGCAGAAGAAGAAATTGCAGAGTTAGCAGATGAAGATAAAGCAGAATTTTTAACGATGGCTGGAGTAAGTGAACCTGGTTTGAATAAATTAATTCGAGCTGCTTATCATTTACTAGAACTACGGACATTTTTTACTGCTGGTGGTAAAGAAACGCGTGCTTGGACGTTTAAAGCAGGAATGAAAGCACCACAAGTGGCCGGCGTGATTCATTCTGATTTTGAACGAGGTTTTATCCGTGCAGAAACGATTGCATTTACTGACTTAGATCAATATGGTTCAGTTAAGGCCGTTAAAGAAGCAGGTAAGCGCCGTTCAGAAGGTAAGGAATATATTGTTCAAGATGGCGATATCATTGAGTTCTTGTTTAATGTATAAATTTAAGTGGAATAGGATATTATGATGGGTGAAGAAAAGAAGATTAATGAAGATGTAATTCAACCGCACCATGGTGCAGTTAGTCATAATGCAACATTTGCGGATGACGGTTTAACTAGTAAGAACCAAGACTTTATGTTCCAATTAAATAAGCATTTAGGTGATCAATTAGCAGCGGCTGATAAGCAAGCAGCTTTGACAGCGGTGATTACTGAACTAAAAGCTGGTCAACTTAAAGGGCAAACAGCTAAGCAATTGTTTGGAACACCTAGTGCTAAAGCACAAGCAATTTTAAATCCACAAAAAAAAGTGAACAATAGTACCGTTAGGGCTGGCTATTGGGCCAATGTTATCGATACAGCATTAATGTTTTTGGCAATGTTTAGTGCAGTATTTGGCTTTTTCTTATTAACATCCAATGGTAAAATACAAACGCAAGGCACACCATATGGGCTATTAAGCTTGTTACTAACAGCCTTCACGGGAGGTTTAATTTTTGCTTACATTCAGCAATTGTTAGTACCTGTAAACCCTAAGGATAAAAAGCCACTGTGGTTTAGATTAGTGTTCACACTTGGGGCGATTGCACTATGGATGGTAGTATACATCGGTGTAACTGCAATTCCAAGTGCTATTAATCCAATATTGCCGGGTTATGTTTATCTAGCATTAGCAGTATTAGCTTTCGTTGGATTTGTTTTTGAAAGACGAATTACCGGTATTACCGGTGGTGTCTTTGATAGTTCTAAACGAAATAATTAAAATTAAAATTAACTCGAGGTAAAAATAATGACCAAAATTCTTGTTGCTGATGATGATCGTGAAATTGCAGAATTACTTGAAATTTATATTAAAAATGAAGGCTATGAACCTGTTTTGGTAGCTGATGGTCGCGAAGCCGTATCAAAAATTCATACTAATCCTGATATTGCATTAATGATTTTGGATATTATGATGCCTGAGTTAAATGGCTTAGAAGTTGTTAAAGAAATTCGTAAAGACTCTAAAATTCCAGTCTTGATGTTATCTGCGAAATCAACTGATATGGATAAAATTCAAGGTTTGATAACCGGCGCTGACGATTATGTCACCAAACCATTTAACCCACTTGAAGTTATGGCACGGGTTAAGTCATTGTTAAGACGTGCGGAAAATGCGGTTCAAAATGATAAGCCAGATATTCTAAATATTAGGTCATTGGTGATTAATCGTGATTCACATGAGGTGAAAACTGTTCAGGGTGAACCAATCACACTAACTGCCTTGGAATTTGGCATTTTATATTTATTAGCTAGTCATCCCAACCGGGTATTTTCGGCTGATGATATTTTTGAACGGGTATGGCAACAAGAATCAGTAGTCTCAGCGAAAACTGTGATGGTTCACGTATCGCATTTACGTGATAAAATCGAAGAAGCAACCAACGGTGAACAAGTTATTCAAACTGTTTGGGGTGTCGGTTATAAAATTGAACAAGTATAAAGGCGGATATTAGCTAAAATCAGTTCAGTAGTTAGGTTAAAGTACTAATTAGGCTAATAAGGATAAAGGGGCTAGGTCACATTTACTTATGACCCAAGTCCCTTTTATTAATGTAATGACAAAGTATTATCTGAAAGGAGTGCTATGAGACTAACTGGTAAAGAATACTGGCTACTATTTTGGGAAGCAATTGTGACAATAGGGGCGTTGTTGATGATTGACTGGGCCGTTTTAACAATGTTAGCCCATTTCATATATAGTAATCCGGGGGTTGAAAATGGGATTTTTGAAATTAAAAGAAGTATTAATATTGGGCCTCAAAGAATCAAAATATGGAGTTATCAGTGGATTGCGATTTTCTTAGCACTGATATGTGATATCTTAGTATTAACATGGCGCTTAATTCGGAGATATCATTTATATCAGATGGGCCATATCATTCAAGAATTACATTATATTGCGGAAGGTAATTTTAAACATCGAATTCCTTATAAATTAGGTAAACGCCTCCAACCGATTATTGATAGTGTTAATGCACTGGTCGATGCCCAAATTAAAGCGCGGGAAGATGAACGTGCGGTTGAACGATCAAAAGACGAAATGATTACAAATGTATCACATGATTTAAGAACACCGTTAACATCAATTATTGGTTATTTGGGATTAATTGAAAGTAGTCAGGGTCATTTACCACCAGCTGATGTAAAAAAATACAGCCATACTGCGTATACTAAAGCGATTCAAATGAAATCATTAGTGGATGATTTATTTGAATTTGCACAAGTACAACAGTTAGATATGCGAATGAAAATCAAAAAAATCAGTTTAACTGATATGTTGGATCAACTAGCAGCAAGTTTTGAACTTGAAGCGCAAAATAAGCACATTAAAATTGAAACGATGGTACCTACAAACGAAATTTTTATTGAAGGTGATCCTGATAAATTAGCCCGCCTATTTATGAACTTAATTCAAAATGGTTTGAAATATGGGGAAAAGGCGACATATATTAGATTGATCGCAACGATTGAAAATAAATATGTGCATATTATTGTCGCTAATGATGGGATTGCAATTCCGCAAGAAGCGGTTAAACACTTATTTGATCGTTTTTATCGAGTCGAGAGTTCACGGTCACCAAAAACAGGCGGAACTGGTTTAGGTCTAGCAATCTCACAGGGAGTTGTGGAGGCCCATGGTGGTGAAATTTTAGCTAGATCAAACTCACAGATAACTGAATTTGAAGTTATTTTGCCGATTGAACAAAAAGGTAATAAGGAGACCGAAGATGCAAGTAAAAAATAAAATACGTCAGCGTTGCTTATTCAGTATAGTTGTTTTATTAATTAGTTTTTTGCTACCATTGCCGATTTTGGCTGCTAATACAGCTACTAATACACCAGTGGCAACTAAAATCGCTGCTAAAGGCGCAATTGTAGTAGATGCTAAAAGTGGGCAAGTCTTAGGTGGTCAAAATATGACTAAACTGTTACCTGCGGCATCGACATCAAAATTATTAACAGTCTACCTTGTTCACCAAGCAATCGCGGCGGGAAAGTTAACTTGGCAAACACCGGTTAAAATTTCTAAAAACATTGCTAAAGTTAGTGTTGAACCTGAATTAACGAATGTGACATTAACAGCTAATAAAAGCTATCGTGTGATTGATTTATATCGGGCAGCTTTACTAGACTCAGCTAATGCTGCAGCTATGGCATTAGGGCAAGCAGTTAGTGGTAGTCAAAAAGCATTTGTGGCCAAAATGCAGCAGCAACTTAAACATTGGGGGATAACTGATGCTAAGATTTATGGCGCCGCCGGTTTAAAAAATAGTCAGGTTTATACAGATGCAGTGGGTACTAATCGAAATGCGGAAAATATGATGTCAGTCCAAGATATGGCAATCATCGCAAGTCATTTAGTAAATACATATCCAAGTGTTTTGAAGACGACCAAACTAACAACTGCAAAATTTAATACCACTACAACACTAACATCGACTAATTGGTTATTACCAGGTGGTCAGGTTAGTACTAAATACCATTTTGATGGTTTAAAAACTGGCGCATCACTAAAAGCACTGGGTAATTTTGTAGGAACGCTGACCTACAAGCAGCGGCGCTTAATAACGGTCGTTTATGGCGCAGGGACCGCCAATGCTGCGACTGATCCAGCACGCTTTATTCAAACCAATAATTTATTGAATACCGTGCTTAAACAAAAACATTATATAAAGCTCGCAGCCCATCGTAAAAATGTTAAAATTAAAGTTAAAAATGGCCAAAAGCAAGTAATTACAAGTACGAATAAGCAAGCCATTGGTGCTTGGGTTAATCATAATGTTAATAAACTTGAGGTCAAGGCAGTAAAAACTGATAATAATCAAGCTCCATTAAAGAAAGGGGCGAAAGTTGGTAAATTACAAGTAGCGCGAGTATACTTACCAACCTATCAAAAAATTAATGCTGACCTAGTTACTAAGAACAAAGTTAGTCGCGCTAATTTTTTGATATTAGCATGGCGTAATATAACCAGTTGGTTTTGAGATTAGTAAGGGAGTTTAGGTAGATGGCAAATGATCCGATTGAATTACATATCATGAAAAAGATATTTAATGCTGAAAAATTATTTTTTCGAATTGGTGAACTAAGTAGTATGACCGGTGTTTCTACGCGACAGTTACGCTATTGGGAACAAAAAAATTACATTCATTCTATTCAACGTGATGATGAACAAAGTGCACGCGTATTTCATTTCAAAGAGTATGCCCGTGTTAGTGGGATTAAATACTTTTTAGATCAAGGCTACTCGTTACAAGCAGCCGTAAAACAAGTAAATCAATATATTGATGTTTCTCATTTTTTACATAAATTTGTTAAAGAGGGAATTAAAACAGTTAAGACAAGTAATAATACATGTGAAATTGATTTAGGCTGGCTAGATGAAGCTAAAACACAACATTTATACGCCCGATTGGAAGATGAAAAATTTAAATATTATGTTGAATGATAAAAAATTATGGTCTTTATCAATTAAACGATCATATTTGCTTGAAGATAAGCACCAAAACTAATAAAATTAACTTAGATAGTTTTGTTAAAATTAACGAGATAGGGTAGAGGACAAAAATGAGAACATATGCCGATCCAAAGTTTAAATTGTTTTCATTAAGTGCAAATCAACCACTTGCAGAAAAAATTGCCGAAACAATAGGTGTTGAGTTAGGTAAGATAAAGGTTGATCGCTTTAGTGATGGTGAGATCCGGATTAATATAGAAGAAAGTATCCGTGGAGATAACGTATACGTTGTGCAAGGAACATCAGCCCCCGTAAACGATAATTTGATGGAATTACTAATTATGATAGATGCATTGCGCCGGGCCAGTGCAGCAAGTATTAATATTGTGATGCCATATTATGGGTATGCACGGCAAGATCGTAAGGCCCGTTCACGCGAACCAATTACTGCTAAGTTAGTTGCAAATATGTTGGAAAAAGCTGGTGCCACAAGAGTAATCGCCTTAGATTTACATGCTGCCCAAATTCAAGGCTTCTTTGATATTCCGATGGATCATTTAATGGGCGCACCATTATTAGCTGATTATTTGTTAAGTAGCGGGATTGCTCAAGAAGATCAAACGGTTGTGGTATCACCAGATCATGGTGGTGTTACACGAGCACGGGCACTGGCCGAACTATTAAAAGCACCGATTGCTATTATTGATAAACGACGGCCAAAGGCCAATGTGGCGAAAATAATGAATATTATCGGGGATGTTAAAGGTAAGCGCGCCATTATGATCGATGATATGATTGATACTGCTGGCACAATTACCCAAGGGGCACAAAAGATTATGGATGAAGGGGCCAAAGAAGTTTATGTTGTCGCTACACATGCTGTTTTATCTGGTCCAGCAATCGAGCGTTTAGAAGCTTCAGCCTTTACAAAGGTTATTTTAACTGATTCCATCAAATTACCGGATAATAAAAAGTTTAGTAAATTAGTCCAAATTTCAGCAGCTGATTTGTTAGCTGATGCAATTATGCGCATTAATGAAAACAAACCGGTTTCACCGTTATTTACTAATCGTTTTCGGCGTGGTGCACATAAATAATTAGTTACTAGCAGCTAAAATGTAAATTTACTAAGTAATGCTGATAGTAAAATAACAAAAAAGATTGACTTAAAATGATTGAATGTAAATTATTTTAAGTCAATCTTTTTTGTGTAGCGCTAAATAAAAATAAATGTAATATTTTATGACATTAATTACTGAAAAAGATGCTAAAAAGCGTCAGCTACCAAATAGTAGTAGCAAAAAGTAAGACGAACGATTTTTAAAAAAAGTGACATTAAAGGGTGTTAATGACGAATTGATTAAAAAAAGATGAGTTTTTTATTAGCTTTTTTAATTAACAGGTTGTATGCTATTCATCAATACATCCATATAGTTGCTTAAAATTGTTCTAAAAAGTAATGATGGGATGGATGGTTAACGATTTGATTGTAAAGCATCAGTGATAGGAAAAAAGGAGAATGCTTATGGATGTCTTTAGAAGAAAACAAGTTGCAGATTTACTGAAAGAAACATCACCATTGAAACGAACATTGCGGACATGGGATTTAATCTTTTTAGGAATTGGAGCCATTATTGGAACTGGGATATTTGTTTTAACAGGTAAGGGTGCGTTAACTGCTGGACCAGCATTATCAATTTCATTTTTAATTGCTGCGATTTGTTGTGGTTTTGCAGGGTTATGTTATGCAGAATTTGCTTCATTAGCACCTGTTTCTGGTTCAGCATATACATATTCGTATATTGCATTTGGTGAAATTATTGCATTTATCATTGGTTGGGATCTGATTTTAGAGTATGCACTAGGGGCAGCAACTGTATCAGTTGGTTGGTCGGGCTACTTAGTAAGTTTATTAGCTGATTTTGGCATTCATATTCCGACCGTTTTAACCGCTGCGGCTGGAACGACACCAGGAGTTAGCACGTATTTTAATTTACCGGCATTTTTAATTGTCTTAGCAATTACGTGGCTAATTTCAGTTGGAATTAACCAAACTAAAAGAGTTAATGATACCATGGTAATTATCAAGTTAATTGTAATTGTGCTATTTATTATTTGTACCATTTGGTTTATTAAACCTAGCAATTGGCACCCCTTTAGCCCATATGGTAGTTATTCGTTCCATAATGGGACTGCGGCAGGCGTTATTCCAGCGGCATCAGTAGTCTTCTTTTCATTTATTGGTTTTGATTCAGTATCTTCGAGTGCGGAAGAAACGATTAATCCAAGTAAAACATTACCACGTGGAATTTTATTATCACTATTAATTTCGACGCTTCTTTATATCATCATGACTTTAATTATGACTGGAGTTGTTAAATATACGGTCTTTACTAAGTATTTAAATGCACCAATTTTAGCTGTTCTGCACGAAACTGGTCAAACATGGTTATCGATTATTGTTAGTGTTGGGGCCATCTTGGGGATGACGACTGTTATTTTGGTTCAATTATATGGTCAATCAAGGATTAGTTACTCAATGGCGCGTGATGGGCTTTTTCCTGAATTTTTCGGGCATATCAACAAAAAATATCAAACACCTTTTAAGGGTACTTGGTTTTTTGGAACTTTAGCAGCATTAGCAGGGGGCTTTATTAATTTAAATATTTTATCGGAACTAGTAAATGTGGGAACCTTAACGGCATTTATTCTAGTATCGGCTGGTGTTTTGGTGATGCGGTATCGTCAGCCTGATTTACACCGAGGGTTTAAAGCCCCTGGACTACCAGTAACGCCAATAATTGCCATTCTTTTCTGTATTATGTTAATTTTAGGGCTAAACTGGGAAACTTGGGTTCGTTTTATTATTTGGTTTACTTTTGGTTTGTTAATTTATTTTGGGTATTCTAAAAGACATTCAAAACTTAATCAGTGATAAGGAATCAAGGATATTTGCAAGGGATGTGATAATCCTAACTGACTTTGGCTTAGGTAGGAAACTTAACGCGATAGTGTCAAAGAAATTAGGTAGTTGATAGTACTAAAAAGGACCTACATGAGAGGCCCCCCAATGTTGAAGGTTAGTTCAATATTGGGGGGCCTCTCATTTATTTTTTAAAGAAACCTGCTCGCCAAAGTAAATACGTAACAATTAACATACCAATTAAAGTAAAGAGGATGGTTAACTGCCAACCATATTTAGCGTTCATAAACGGTAAGGCGACATTTTCACCGTAAAAACCGGAAATAATTGTGGGAACAGTTAAAAGAATTGAGTAAACTGTTAATAATTTCATGGTTTGGTTTAAATTGTCATTAACGAGGTTCGCGTAAGAATGGGATAACGAATCTGTGACTTCCTGGGCTAATTCAGCCATGTCAATGGCTTGGGTCACCTCTACTAATACATCTTCTAAATGTTCAAGTTGGAGATTAGTAAAGACATTAGCACTACGGCGTTGTAAATCTTGTAGCAGAAATTTGTTAGAGCGTAGTGAATTTAAATAGTACACTAATGATGTTTCTAGTTGTAATAAATCGTTGGTTTGTTTTTTAAATGACTTGCTCGCGCGTAACTCATCTGTTAATTCACGTCGACGCCGATTAATACCAATAATTGCGGTTACATAGTCACTATTTAAAGAGTACAAACCATTAAGAATAATATCGATTGGCGTTAATGAAGTATGTGTTGGTAATAATTGGTGATTATTAGGGGCTAATAGCGTTTGATTAGTGAATTGGGTGGCCGGTCTGACGAACACAAATAGGGCATTGTTTGTAAACAAAATACCAACTGGCTCTGTTGCTTCTAGGTTTGAGTCAGGTGTTACAACATCAAAAATCATCAATGTTAAATTATGATCATAATCATACTCCATACGCGCACTTTCATTTGGATCAGTAGCATAGTAGATTAATTCATCAGAAATATTGTGCTGATCATGTAATATTTTGCGTTCAGCAAGCGAAAGATCAGTTACCTCATACCAAGCAAAGTTTTTATTAAAATGATGCTGTTTAATCATAATTATCCTCTTAAAATATAGTTATTACCAATAACTATAACATTAGGGCCAAAGAGGGTACATTAAATATAATTGCACAATTAAAATAATACATAAAGCAACCCCCATATTCCAAGTTGGAATCGGCATTACTTGATAGTAAGTTCTAGGGGCCCCTTCACTAAAGCCATGGGAAGTCATGGCTTGTGCAAGATTATTTGACCATCTTAATGACGTCAAAATGGCTTTGAAAAAAATCTGGGGTGACCAAAAATGCAACGTTACACCACGCATTTGGGCCGCAATTTTAATCGTTTTGATTTCCTGACCAATCTTAGGAATGAAATTAAAGGCGGCAAGCATACCATAAACAAATGTATTAGGAAGTTTAACATTTTGTTCTAATGCCTTTAAAATTTCATCAATGTGAGTGGTTAAGGTTAGTGTTGCACCAAGCCATACATAGGCAAAAATACGGCTAAACATAACCCAGGCCATATGATGGTTATCACCAGTACCATAGAAATAAATAGATGACCATGAACCAAAGGCTGGTAGCAAGGGGATGCAGGCAGTATAGATAAAATTTTTCAAATTGATTTTTTTACCTAGTAAATAAATTAGACTACTAATGACTAAAAGACAGTTTAAGCTAATAGATTTTGTAAATGAGATTTCTAAACTAAGTAATAGGACGATGCCTAATTTTACACTAGCATTCATTAAAGTACCTCCTCGTAGGTAATTGACTGATGATTAAAGACAAGGTGATAGTCAAAGTAGTCAGGGATACCAGTCAGCTGATGACTAATCATCAAAACGGTTTGGTTTTGTTTGCGAGTCATTTGTTTTATTAATGACATAATCCTATCAACTGAAGCTAAATCTAGTCCAGCTAGTGGCTCGTCTAATAATAAAACAGGAGTACCAATAATCAACATAATTAATATTTGCAACTTTTTTTTCTGTCCGCCAGATAATTGATAAATAATATGATCTTGCATCTCAGCCATGTTTAAGAAAGCAAGGACTTCAGTTAGTTTAGTTTCTGACCATAATTCTGGATAATTGGCATACTTTAAACTCAATTCAAGTTCTTCTTTGAGGGTCATTTTTAAAAATTGCATCTCAGCTTGTTGAAAAATTAAAGCTACCTGACGAGCATATTGCGGTGTTTTTATTTTCTTTATATTTTGATCTAAATAAAAAATACTACCAGTATAGGGATGTAATTTAGTTAACGCACCAAAGAGGGTTGACTTACCAACGCCATTAGGGCCAGTAAGTAAAGTCATCTTATTCTTTAACAAATTAAAATTTTCGGTTGCTAATAGTTTTGTTTGACCGGTGGTAATCTGTAGAGAAGGTGCGTTAAGGACAATTTCAGCATTTGCAGGTGGTAGCGTAAAATTGGCCTGTAAAGTATTAAATGGCTTAAATAGTGCAGGAGCTGGTGTAATTTTTTTTACCTGATGCGCTTCAATCGCAAAAAGATTAGGTGCTAAGTTTTGGTAGCCAGCCAGATCGTGATCACTAATAATGATTGTATGGCCGCGCTTTACTAATTCTTTAAGTTTTGTAAGTAGATCAAGGCGCGCTAACGGATCGACACTAGCAAAAGGTTCGTCTAATAAAATAATGTCACTTTGCATGGCTAAAACAACTGCTAGGGCAACTTTTTGAGCTTCCCCACCGCTGAGAGTTTTAAGTTGCCGATGCGCAAGGTGGCTAATACCAACAAAGGCAAGGGCATATTGAGCCCGTTCATCAATTTCTGAGGCGGTTAATGATAGATTTTCAAGCGTGAAGATAATTTCATGAAGTGGTGTCGTCATGGCAAATTGTTCACTAGGATTTTGAAAAAGCATACCAATTTTTTTAGTTCTTTGTTGAATGGAATAAGTCGTAATTGGCTGATCATCAAGCAGAATGGTCCCAGTAACATTGCTGCCATACTCAGGGTATAAGCCCGCTAAAGCTTTTAAAAAAGTCGACTTACCTGAACCTGATGGCCCAATTAATAGGTTAAATGATGGCTCAACAAATGTTAATGAAGTATCAGTGATCACGGATATATTTTGATGCTCAGTGGGATATTCGATTGTAAGATTTGAAAGTGCTAAGCTTGTCATAAAATGCCTCATGTTTTTTTGCGAATATTCAAATTATAGTTAGTTAATAGTAGCTAAAAAGGCATGGTTATTGCGAAATTAACCATGTCTTTTTTAGATAAAAAGTAAAGTTAAGCATAATTTACTTTAAAATACCAGCTTTATTAATTAGGTGGGTAATTGCATCAACAAGAATGCCACAAAAGAAGCCAATTGAAATAAAGCGAATGATTAATAGTGTTAGTAACATACCTAAATGATAGCTACCATAACCATTTGCATACAAATCCCAAGCAAATGTAACAATAGTAGAGGTTAAAGTTGATAAAAATAAACCAAAGCGATTCCAGGCCTTGTAACCAGTGAATGCAAATCCTAGTTCAGAACCAATACCTTGAATAATACCAGAAAGAATCGTTGAAGCCCCCCATTGTGAACCAATCGCCATCTCGGCAACCGCAGCAAAAACTTCGCCTAATGTTGTTGCACCTGCTTTGCGGAGTAAAAAGCCAGCCATTGGACCAGCCATTAGCCAAGCGCCAATCGTTATGTCATTAGCAAAGGGTTTTAGTGGAGTTGCAGCAATTGCATTATAGACAAATGCCCAAGCCCAAAAAATGAAACCAAAGAAGATCCCGATTAACGTGAGTAAGATGACGTCACGTAAGCGCCATCCCCCTGGTTTTGATGTTGTTTGCATATTTAAAGCCTCCTATTATGATGTATGAATTAACAGTCAGTTTATTGGAATAAAAAAGCCGCCACTTCAGTTGAATACAATTGAAGAGGACGGCTAGCATATTATAAATTGCTAAATAAAAAAAGTGTCGTATCTCCCTTCGCTAGTATTAGCTAGATCAGGTTCAATGGGTAATATCTCAGCAAAAAGCACCCCAGATAACTTGGCTATTATTTCTAATGTATGATAGCAATATTGCTACAAAGTCAGTATAAACTAAAAAGTTATTTTTGTATAGAAATTTTTTTTATTATTAACTTTTTAAAAGTATGCTAAAATTTATAAGAATAATGAAAGAGATGGCGTTTTTAATGAATGAGTGGATATATAAAGTTGTACTACCAAAGAACCAAGCAGCAATATCAATTAAAAATCAATTAATTGCTTGGTATATACCGCGGCGCTTACGCGGCAGTTTACGTATGCGTAAAGCGATTCGCTTAAATGGTATTAATCAACCGGTATCAACAATTTTACAGCCCAATGATCAATTGGAACTTTTATTCATAGAAAGTGATTTTAAAGTACCTATATCTAACTATGTTATTGATAATGCCGTTAAAGTAGATGTTTTGTATGAAAATAACGATTTATTAGTAATTAATAAACCAGCCGGGTATAAAACACATCCTAATTTTACTGGTGAAACAGGGACAGTGATGAATTTTGTTGCCGCTTATTTAGCCCATAAACAGCAGGTACCCTACATGGTTCATCGGCTAGATTTGCCGACCTCGGGAGCCTTAATTGTGGCTAAAAATCCGATTGTTGTTCCAATTTTGAATCAAATGATTGCGGCTAAAATTATTGAAAGAACATACCTGGCATGGGTTAATGGGGTGGTTCGGGCCCCTAGCGGAGTATTAAGCCAACCAATTGGTCATGATCCAGCTGATCAAAGAAAACGTAAAGTGAATGGCGTTGATGCCCAACCAGCTATTACCTATTGGTATCAGGTGCAACAAACATATCAAAAAACCTTATTACGGTTGCAATTAGCAACGGGACGGACCCATCAATTACGAGTCCATTTACAAAATTGGGGTCATCCAATTATCGGCGATCCACTATATGAAAAAACCCTTAGTTATCAAAGAATGCTGTTGCATAGTGTAACAGTTAAACTTTATATACCATTTTCAAACAATCTACAATTTGTTAGCGCACCATTACCACACGACTTTCCAATAAATATATCGGTTAAACTGGAGTGAATCATGAAAATTATTAATGATACAAATTTAAATTCAAGCGTTGCAGAGGGGTTGACTCTAGTTGATTTTTGGGCTGATTGGTGTGCACCATGTAAAATGATGAATCCGATTTTAGAACAATTAGCAAAAGACTATGATGGACAAATTAATTTTGGTAAAATTGATGTTGAGAAATATCCACATTTGGCAGAAAATTATAAAGTAATGAGTATTCCATCACTTGTGTTATTTAAAGATGGTCACGCTTTGGAAAAGGTGTCAGGTGTATATCCAAAAGGCAAACTGACACAATATCTAAATAAAAAATTGGCTGAGTATCAAAATTAAAATAATAAATAATATTTTAAGCTTATTTGCATGTAAATGATGTGTTACAATTATAGTGCTGTTTTTAATAACGAAATGGAGTTTTTTACTGAAAAATGAAGGAACAAAAGAATGAACCGAGATGGTTCACGGTTATGAAGGTTACAGCCCCATTAATGCTTAGCTATTTACCTATTGGAATTGCGGCGGGGATCTTATTAAAATCCGGTGGTTTTGCTATTTGGATGATTGTTTTATTATCAATTGCTGTTTTTTCAGGGGGCGCTCAGTTCATGATTGCATCAATGCTCATGACATCTACCCCCGTATGGACAATAACGATAATGCTATTTTTCCTAGAATTACGGTATGTGCTCTTAGGTACGAGTTTGTCGAAATACTTAAAGAAAGCAAAGCAACCATTTATTTTACAGTTTTCGGCATCAATGAATGATGAAAACTATGCGGTGAATTATTTGAAATTCTCAACCGATAAATATTGGACACCAAAAGATGCCCTCGGTGTTGAGTACTATTCCTTAGCTGCATGGACAATTGGTAATATTATTGGTGGTATATTAGGTTCAACAATTACAATTGACTTACCGATTGTGCATTTTGCATTAACTGCAATGTTTTTATACATGGTGACAATGCAAATTAAGCGCAGAATTTTATTCTTCCCAGTTATTATTTCAGCAATTTTATCAATTACGATAGTAGTTGCCTTAAAGAGTACGTTGGGCTTGATTATTGCAACCCTTTTAGCTGCCACAGCCGGCTACATGTTAGAAAAAAGTATCAAAAAACGTAATGTTAAAAGCCCGATGTTATCAAAAATTAAAGGGCCTAAAAATACACATGAGAAATTACATTCTGTAAAGAACGTTAAGGACTAATTGAGGAATTTTTAAAATGGATACAGAGTTAAAACGGCATTTAATGATAGTTGGTTTTGGGGCAATTGCAGCGTTTATTCCGCGCTATTTTCCAATGCTATTTTTTACGACACGAAAAGTACCAGCATGGTTTAATGAATGGATGAATTTTGTGCCAGTTTCGTTGTTTACAGCTTTAATTGCAAAAGATATTTTTGTAACTCATGATTATCAAATGACTTTTAGCAACTTTAATATGATGTTAGCAGCCATAATTGTGGTGATTGTCGCGTACTATACCCATTCAATGCTATTATCTGTTTTGTCAGGTTTAGTTAGTGTTTGGGGTTTTGCCCTGTTATTAGCAACATTTGGGCTTTAAACAGTTAGTAAGTGCTGATGGATGGCTTTTTAGCCAATAGGATGGCCGAATACGTTTAAGTGAAAATAAATTTAAAAATAACTATCACTAATCGAATTTAGGGGTAGTTATTTTTTGCTAGCGACAAAAATTGATGATAATTGCTTGCATAAATTAGGTATTGGTTACTGCTAGAGATGGTAGCGTAATGCTATGTTGTTTTATTCTCTTTTTATTTTGATGTGCGTAATTGTCAAAAATTATGTATAATGAAGAAGAATAAATCTATCAAAATAAAAGAGGTAATTATCCGCATGGCTAAATTAGTGTTAATTCGTCACGGTCAAAGTGAATGGAACTTAGAAAACTTGTTTACTGGTTGGGTTGATGTTAACTTATCAGAAAAAGGTGTTGAAGAAGCAAAGAATGCTGGTCGGTCATTAAAGGCTGAAGGGCTAGAATTTGATTACGCATATACTTCAGTATTGAAGCGTGCCATCAAGACTTTGCATTTTGCATTGGAAGAATCTGACCAACTTTGGGTACCAGAAACTAAAACATGGCGTTTAAATGAACGGCACTATGGTGCATTGCAAGGCCAAAATAAAGCTGAAGCTGCTGAAAAATGGGGTGCTGATCAAGTTCATATCTGGCGTCGTTCATACGATGTGTTACCTCCTCTTCAAGCCGCTGATGCAGAAGGTTCGATTGCTAATGATCGACGCTATGCTGATTTGGATGCACGGACTGTACCAGCTGGTGAAAACCTAAAGGTGACATTAGAACGGGTAATTCCATTTTGGCAAGACGAAGTTGCACCTAAGTTAAAAGATGGTAAAAACATTGTGATTGCGGCGCACGGAAACTCATTGCGGGCCCTAAGCAAGTATATTGAAAATATTTCAGATGATGATATTTTAAATCTTGAAATGGCTACTGGGGAACCAGTTGTGTATACATTCAATGAAGCACTAGAAGTGACTGATAAAAAGATTCTTACAAAAAATAAGGATTAATAATAACGTAACAATAATGCGTTATTATTAATTGAGCCATAGTTAATTTATAGCTAGCCAAGGTAATTTATTGGGTAGAATTATAGATTGATTATGGCTTTTTATGTCATATTGAGTTATTTTAGGGCCCTTTTATTCATATTATGTGAATAAAAAAATAATAAAAATGTTATTAAATCAAAGTAGTTACTTAAAAAAAAGTAAAATTGTGATAAATTGAGCTTTATTTTTTTGATAAAGTGGCATACAATTAAGCGTGTTAAGAAAAATACTTAAATAATGTGAGGAATTTAAAATGAAAGCAGCTGTTGTTCGTGAAACTCCAGATGGATATGTAGACTTAATTGATGATTGGAAGCCAGCTACATTAGGCTTTGGTGATGCCCTTGTCGATGTTGAATACTGTGGTCTTTGTCACACTGATTTACATTGTGCTAATGGTGATTTTGGTAATCCTAACGAGATGGGAACACGTAATGGGGCTTTCCGCCGCGTAATTGGTCATGAAGGAGTAGGTCGCGTTGCTAAACTAGGTGAAGGTGCATCTGACTATCTAAAAGTTGGTGATCGCGTTTCAATCGCTTGGTTCTATGATGCTTGTGGTGTTTGTGATTTCTGTGTATCAGGTAATGAAACATTTTGTCGTAAAGTACGTAATGCAGGATATACTGTCGATGGTGCAATGGCTCAACAAGTGATTGTTAACTCAAAATATGCAGTTAAAGTACCAGAAGATTTAGATCCTGTTGAAGCATCTTCAATTACTTGTGCTGGTGTCACAATGTATAAATCATTGAAGACTGGGGAAGCGAAACCAGGTGAATGGGTATCTGTACATGGTGCTGGTGGTTTAGGTAACCTAGCTGTTCAATATGCACACAACGTTTTTGGTGCCCATGTGGCTGTTATTGATGGTAATGATGATAAATTAGCTGCTGCTAAGGCTAATGGTGCTGAAGTTTTAATTAACCGTAAAAAAGTTGATGATGTAGCTGCTGAAGTGCAAAAAGCCACTGGTGGTGTACATACTGCGCAAGTTACAGCAGTTAACGCAGCGGCTTTCAATCAAGCGGTAAATTCACTTCGCCCAATGGGTAAATTGGTTGCTGTAGCGCTACCACAAGGTGATATGGCGTTAAATATTGCTAAAACGGTACTTGATGGAATTGAAGTGCGTGGATCATTAGTTGGAACACGTGCTGACCTTAAAGAAGCATTCCAATTTGGAGCTGAAGGTAAAGTTAAGCCAATTGTTGAAACAGTACAATTAACTGACATTAATGATGTGATTGACGAAATGAAAGCCGGTAAAATTACTGGTCGTAAAGTTTTTGATTTTACAACTCTTTAAGATTAATAATAAGCGTATCGTTAAAAAAGAGTCTCGGCTAAATGTTCGAGACTCTTTTTTGGGTTCAAAAAGACAGTTTTTGCTTATCGAAAATAGTATGCTAAAATTAACTTGAATAGAGAGAATGGAAGGATAATTATGAAATTTCATCAATTGACTAGTCATGAACGGCTAGCCCAGTTAGTAGATAAGCATTTAATCGATGAAAATGATGCGACATTATTAAATACTAGTTACAGTTCAATTCATGAAAAAATGATTGAAAATTATATTGGTAACTACGCGATTCCTTTAGGTCTATTACCTAAAATAACTGTTAATGGAACGGATTATGTTATCCCGATGGCGACAGAAGAACCTTCCGTGATTGCAGCAGCAGCAAATGGAGCCAGAATGTTTAGCTATGGCACAGTTACAGCTCAAGCGATAAATCGCGAAATGATTGGCCAAGTATTAATGCATGATATCGAATTTGTGGAATTTGAACAGTATGTCATTAAACACGAATCATTACTAATTGCATTGGGGAATGCAGCCCATCCAAGCATGCAAAAGCGCGGTGGGGGGCTTAAAAAAATTACCGTTCGTAATTTAGGTGATAAAATGGTTTCGTTGGACCTACTTGTTGATGCACAAGAAGCGATGGGTGCTAATACGGTTAATACCATGGCTGAAGCGATCGCCGTCTACTTACGGGATAACGGGTTTAGCCAACAAGTTGATTTAGCAATTCTATCTAATTTAGCGACACAAGCGTTAGTTGAAGTTCGAGTTTCATTACCATTTAACGCCGTAGAAAAAGTCGGATTTAGGAATGTAGAAATTGCGCAAAAAATTGCTCAAGCTAACTTATATAGTCATATTGATCCATATCGAGCGACAACCGAAAATAAAGGAATTATGAATGGAATTGATGCAGTGGTGATGGCATCAGGTAATGACTGGCGTGCGATTGCGGCTGGTGCCCATGCATATGCGAGTTATGATGGTAAATATACTAGCTTAAGTAAGTGGCAAGTGATCGATGATCGGCTAGAGGGTAGTTTAACAATACCATTGCCGGTTGGAATTGTAGGTGGTTCGATTGGAATCGTTCCGTTAGCTAAGGTTAATCAAAAATTATTAAAAGTTACTACAGCTAAAGAACTAGCCTGTGTGATTGCAACGGTTGGGTTAGCACAAAATTTAGCAGCGCTTAGAGCATTAGTAACAAATGGTATCCAAGCAGGGCATATGCAATTACAATTAAAGTCGTTAGCCTTGGCTGTGGGGGCAAAACCGACCGAAGTAACTGAATTAGTACAAAGGTTAGCCAAAATGCCCTTAAGAAATACAGAAACAGCGCTAAAATTATTAAAAGAAATGAGAAATTAAATGAGTGATATTCGATTAGGGACAGCAGCTAAAGAACTATTAGATCAAATTAATCAAATGTATCCAGGGGAAGTTTTAGTGCGCTTTGGAGATACAAAAAGTGGCTATGTACGCCACGATCAAGCGACTAGAGATGCTCTTGGTTCAAGGATAGTAGTGCAAGTTACCGATGTGACGGCACCAGATTATACGGCGACGCATGAATTAATGCATATCTTATTGCCTTTAGTGGGCTTTCCGCAAATCTTTTTCCACGGTTCATTTGGAGATGAAAAACTGGATGAACAATTAATGATTATGACTACAAGTTTGTATAATGTTATTGCACATGAAGTTGTGGTTACTGAACAACGTAGGCATCATTTAATTAATGAAACAGTAGCAAAACAGTATGCATTAGGCGTAGCGACAACATTAACTAAAGAAGATAACGGAAATGATGATGAAGCAGCCTTACGGTTATTGATATTACTAGATGCGTTGGTTTTTTATGCTGATGATATGCATAAAACTAAATATTTAAAACAATTTAAAAATGATTATCCGATTGCGTTTAAGGCAGCTACGGCAATTTATAAAGATGTCTTAGGGAGCACAATTGATTCACCATTTACGATGCACCGCGCAATTGTCAAATTATTTAAGGCCTTTGATAAGCAAATGCTAGAATGGGACATGCCTAAATTACACAGTACTGAATTTGTTACGGTTTCAAGTGTGCTTTCACAAAGACAGCTACGGATGCAAGTCCGGCAAATATTTGAAGTATTCCACTCAGAAATGCTTGATAAGCAAACGGGTGAACGAGCATATGTTGGTTTAAATCGAACAACCCGGCAAAACTCATTTGTATTATCAGTTCCAGATGAAGCAACTGGGGGCTCGACTGAATGGTTTAAGCAACTATATGATATGTCGGTTGAAGAATTATTTGATAGTTTGGCATTACCATATACGATCCGGGAAGTAGCAGAAAGTTAACGCAAGGGAGTTTAGTTAAGATGATAAATGATACGGTACAAAGTTTATTTGATAATGCTAAAAAGATAGTATTTTTAACAGGTGCAGGTGTGTCAACTGCATCGGGAATTCCTGATTATCGATCAAAAGGTGGTTTATACGATCAGAAAGTCCGGCCAGAGTATTTACTAAGTACCGAGGCACTAGCTAATGAACCAGCTAAAATGTATCAATTCATCATGACAAATATGTACTATCCAGAGGCCAAACCCAATGTTATTCACGAAAAAATGGCTGCTTTAACTAAGCAAAAACGTGCTAAAATTATTACGCAAAATATTGATGGATTACACCAAAAGGCCGGTGTTTCACCGACCGATTTAATTGAATTTCATGGCAATATCTATGATTTGTATACGATCAAAAGTCATCAGAAAGTTGATTATAAAACATATCAACAGAGTATGGTTAGTCAAAATGGTGAATTAATTAGGCCTAATATTACTTTGTACGGTGAGATTCCGTTTATGGTTGAAAGCGCCATAAAAGTAATGCAAACAGCGGACTTAGTGGTTATCGTAGGAACGAGCTTTGTAGTCTATCCATTTGCCGGTTTAATAGATTATGTGAAGGGAGATGTGCCCATTATGGCAATTAATCAAGAATACATTACGACTGCACATCATATCGAACAAATTATTGGAGATGCTAGTCAATTTTTTACGGAATTAAAAATTAAGTAAGTAATTATATTTTCAATATTAAAAAAAGAGGGTGTTCCATACCAAGCTAAGTAAAGCTGGTATGAAATGCTCTCTTTTTAAAGCAGTTTGGTGGTATTAAATGCCTTAATTAAGAGGCCGTTCAATATATATTACATGTGTCTAAAATTTATTAAAAGTTATGATTAACAATCAAATCTTTGGGAGCTAAAAGCCGACTTTTAGCGATAATTATTGCGACCTCTTCAGGTGATTCAGGATTTTCCTTTTTAACCCAATGAATTACGATACTAAATAAGCAATCAACTAATAATTGAATGGTATAGTCCGTCGGAAGTGCGTTATTAAATTGACCATGGTTGGCCGTGATGGTAGTAATAAAGACATTTTCAACTAATTTTTTAATTTTAGCTAACAATTCAGGGTTTTCAGAACTTAGGATTAGAACCCGAATAGTTCGAATATTTTGATAAATATAGTTAAGGACATTTGAAAATGACAAATAAACATTATCAAGGGAATCACTTTTAAAAAATATTTCATTGTAAATAGAAGTATCACTAATTTTACTTTGAAAATCATTCAGGATATTAGTATACAGTTCAGTTTCAATTTCAACTAATAACGCATTTAAGTCTTTATAGTTAATATAAAAAGTTCCACGACTCAAATTAGCATGTTTAACTAATTGGCTAATTGATACATTCTTAAGGCCATTTTCCTCAATTAATGTGATAAAAGAATTTTTTAATTTTTGCTTAGTTTCTAGAACCCGTTCACTTTGTTTCATAAAAATAGCTCCTCGTTAAAAAAATAAACACATTGTTCAATAATATATATTGCGTTCATTAAATAAATATTATAAACTATTTTATAGATTAATCAAAGGATGGCAGAGCGAAATGGGAATGATTAAAAGCGAATTTAGATCAATTAAGTCTAATCGCATAATCATGATGTCATTATTAGCAATTGCGTTTATTCCCTTTTTATATAGTATTTTCTTCCTAAAGTCAGTTTGGGATCCATATGGAAGTACTGGGGATTTACCAGTTGCGGTAGTGAATAATGATAAGAGTGTAAAGTTTAACGGTAAAGAAATTACAGCTGGTAAAGATTTAGTTAAGCAATTAAAAACAAATAATAAATTGGATTGGCATTTTGTATCAGCAGCAAAAGCTAAGCAAGGCATTGAGAATAAAAAGTATTACGCGGTGATTACAATTCCAAGTAACTTTTCAAAAAATGCGGCAACAGTTTTAGACAAAACGCCTAAGAAAATGTCGTTAGATTACAAAACCAATGATTCTTTAAATTATATTGGTAGTGTTATTTCGCAATCTGCAGCTAAAGAGGTTAATACACGAGTTAGAGCAGCGATTACTAAGTCGTATGCGAAAGTAATGTTTGCTCAAATTGAAACTGCTGGTAAGGGATTTGATACGGCCGCTAAAGGTTCGAAAAAGTTAAATAAAGGTTCAAATAAGTTAACAACGGGCTTAAAAACATATACAGCTGGCGTTTCGAAGGTAAATAAAGGTGTGATAACTTTATCGGCTGGTGTGAAACCATTGAGTACGGGTGTTGCAAAACTTTCAAATGGTTCAGTCCAATTAACGAATGGTCTCGCGACGTTAAATCAAAGTACGGGAACTTTAGCAACTGGGGTAAACAAATTAGCAACTGGCTCAAGTACACTAAGTAGTGGAGTAAAAACGTATACTAATGGTGTAGCAAGCGCTAATACGGGAGCACAACAATTAAATAGTGGTTTATCAACCCTAAACCAAAGTACCGGGACATTGGCAACCGGCGTTAATAAATTAACAAGTGGTTCAAACACATTAAGTAGCGGGGTAAAAACGTATACTAATGGTGTAGCAAGCGCTAATACGGGAGCACAACAATTAAATAGTGGTTTATCAACCCTAAACCAAAGTACCGGGACGTTGGCAACTGGCGTTAATAAATTAACAAGTGGTTCAAACACATTAAGTAGCGGGGTAAAAACGTACACTAATGGTGTAGCAAGTGCTTATAAAGGAAGCCAACAATTAAATGCCGGATTACAAAAAATGCAAGCCGCAGTACAAGCTAGTGACACTAAAGATAAAAAGAGTCAATTAGCACAATTACAAGCTGGGGCAAAACAAATAGATACTGGATTAAGTACCTTGAAAACTGAAGTTGCTGGTGGAAATGCTGAAGTTACAGCTAAGCTGACTGATATTGGGACAGAACTTGAAAGTATTAAAAGCGATTTGACAGATGTGCAAACTAAGATATCTAAAAGTTTAGCGACAACATTACCGGCTGATTTGAAAGCTTCATTGGTAAAAATCAATAATGATAAAAAATTAAATTTAACAAGTGACCAACTAGCAGCTATTTCGGCATATATAGCTGGCGGTGTCGCTACTGATGTTAATAAGGCGATTACAAATGCATTAGATGCTGCGGTTATCAAAGACTTAACTACTAGGCTGACAAACATTGGCAATGATGCAGCAAGTACTGGTGCGAGCCTAAAAACAGCTAATGCAAAACTAAGTTCAGGTGTTGATAACTTATATACTGGTTATCATGATCAGTTATATCCAGGTATTACTAGTTTAACGACTCAGGTGGGGGCGATGTCTACCTCTGTAACGGCCTTGGCAACTGGTGCTAGTCAATTGAATGCTGGCTTGGCACAATTAACGGCTAATAGCAGTCAATTAACAAGCGGTGCAAGCCAACTTTCAAGTGGCTTAAATCAAGTTAATAGTAAAGTGCCAACATTGACTAGTGGGGTTGCTAAATTAGCAAGTGGTAGTTCACAACTAGCAAGTGGTACAGCTAAACTAACAGCTAATAATGATCAATTAACAAGTGGTGCTAGTCAACTTTCAACTGGGTTAGGACAGTTAAATAGTAAAGTGCCAACATTGACTAGTGGTGTTGCTAAATTAGCAAGTGGTAGCTCACAACTAGCTAATGGGACAGCTAAATTAACAGCTAATAATAATCAATTAACAAGTGGTGCTAGTCAACTTTCAACTGGCCTAGGACAGTTGAATAGTAAAGTACCAACATTGACTAGTGGTGTTAACAAGTTATATAGTGGGTCAACGAGCTTATCAAATGGTTTGAGTCAATTAAATAGTAAAGTGCCTACGTTAAGTTCAGGGATCACTCAATTAGCAAGTGGAACTAATCAATTGAGTGATAATTCAGCAACGCTTGTTAATGGTTCAAGTAAAATTACTAAGGGGACGAAGCAATTAAGTTCAGCCCTAGCAACTGGTGCAGCTAAAGTTAATGGGATTAAGTTAACTAATAAAACAGCTGATATGTTCTCTTCACCAACCAAGCTCCACCATTCATATTATTCTTACGTTAAAAACTATGGGCTTGCTTTAGCACCATATGTTCTTTCGTTAGCCTTGTATGTTGGAGCCTTGGTCTTTAACTTTATTTACCCAATACGACGCATAAATATGTTAGGTCAATCAGCAACTGCTTGGTTCCTAAGTAAAGTGTTAATTGGTGGGGTGATGGCTGTTGTAATGGCTGTTGTTCAAGTTGGTTTAATGTTTGTTGGTGGAATTGAAGCACAACATCCAATTCAAACTTTCTTAGTGGCAATTGTCTTTGCCCTTACATCAATTTATATTGTCATGTTCTTATCAATGACGTTTGATAATCCAGGACGATTCTTAGGAATGGTATTGTTAATGTTACAACTTGGTGGTTCAGGTGGGACATTCCCAATGCAACTAACCAATGGTTTCTTTAATGCAATCCATCCATTCTTACCAATGACATATTCAATTTTAGCATTGCGGCAAACGTTAACTGGTGGACTAGGCGGTCAACAAATCGAACAATCAATCATAATAATGTTTGTATTTATGATTGTTGCGCTTGGATTACTATGGTTGGGGATGCATCATCTTCAAGCCAAACGTTTAAAAAATGATTGGGAAGAAACACCTAAAGAAGCATAATAGCGATTGATAGTTCTATTAATTAGCACCTCACACAGGGATATAGCAATATATCTTGTGTGGGGTGCTATTTTTACGAAATAATGATGGTGTATAATGGGTCTTAGTTGTTGAAAATTATTTTTGTTATAATAATCTTTAGTAAGGAAGCTCGCTATGTTTGAAAAATCAAAATATTCGCAAATATTTTTTTGGTCGCTAGAGGTATTAATAGTTGCGCTGTTTATTTTTGTATGTACAAAAATTTCATTTTTATTTTCACCCATTGGCATATTTATTCAAACAGTATTTATGCCAATTTTAATTTCAGGATTTTTATTTTATTTATTAAACCCGATCGTTGGGTTAATTAAAAAAATTAAAATAAAGAATTTTAAAATGCCACATACATTAGCTGTCGCAATTGTCTTATTAGTAATGTTCTTAGGTTTAACAATTGTAGTCTTAGCCGTTGTCCCTAACTTAGTGACGCAAGTAAGCCGTTTGTTAGTAAATTTACCAAATTTTACCACTGATTTACAAAAGCAAATGGATGTAATTACTAGCAGTAAATGGATTAAACAGGCCGGTGTTAAGATTGATCTTAAATCATTAGAGGGTTCTTTTGGTAAATACGCACAATTATTTCTCTTAGGTACAGCCAATGGCCTAGGCACTGTGATAGCTAAAATCACAAGTTTCACTGTGACAGCAATAACGGTACCGGTAATGTTGTTTTATATGTTAAATGATGGGCATAAGTTAATGCCTACCATTAAAAAGTTATTTCAAAAAGATAAAGCCGATAAGGTTGAAGAATTATTAGGCCAAATGTCTAAAACTATTTCACAATATATCGACGGTCAAGTGATTGAATGTTTGTTTGTGGGTGTATTTACAAGCATTGGTTATTTTATTATTAATCAACCGTATGCATTACTTTTAGGAGTGATTGCTGGGATTGCCAATATTATCCCATATGTCGGACCGTATATCGGTATCTTTCCAGCATTAATCGTAGCGATAACAATTAATAATTGGCAAATATTATGGGTGATTATCGTAGTGATTGTGGTACAACAAGTCGACGGTAACCTAATTTATCCGAACATTATTGGTAAGACTTTGAAAATCCATCCGCTTACGATTATCATTATTTTATTAGCGGCCGGTAATATTGCGGGAATTGGGGGAATGATCCTTGCAATTCCGTTTTATGCAGTTATCAGAACAGTAGTGGCTTATGCGTGGCATATTTGGCAAGTCCAACAAATTACAAATGATACGGAACCTAAAATTTAATGAATTAAAAACGAATTATTTTTTATTTATTGTAGAAAATAATTCGTTTTTTTGATAAGTTATAAGTGTTATTTAACGTAAACTAAATAAAATGTGGAGGAAAACATGACAAAATTTTCAAAAAAAGCATTAACAGTAGCGCCTTCAGCAACAATGCAAATGACAGCTTTAGCTAAAAAGATGCAGCATGAAGGACAAAATGTAATTAATTTAAGTGTCGGCCAACCTGATTTCACAACACCCAAGGAAATCCAAAAAGCAGCGATAACAAGTATTGAAACGGGTCAAGCAAGTTTTTATACAGCCGTAGACGGATTACTAGAATTGAAAAATGCAATTAGCAAACGGGTGTTTGAAGATACCCACTTTAGCTTAGCTTCTGATAATATCACGACCACAACTGGTGCGAAAATGGCTTTGTATGTCTTATTTCAAGCATTATTAGAAGAGCAAGATGAAGTTTTATTATTAGCACCTTATTGGGTCAGTTATGAAGAACAAATAAAATTAAGTGGTGCTAAGGCAATTGTTGTGAAACCAAGTGCAAGGGATTTCAAAGTAACAATTGCAGAGTTGGAAGCTAAACGCACCATCAAAACACGCATGTTAATCATTAATTCACCACAAAATCCAAATGGAACAGTATATACAGCAACTGAACTTAGCAATATTTTAAAATGGGCCCGCAAGAATGATATTATCTTAGTAGCTGATGAAATTTATAAGAATTTAGTTTTCAATGGTACGAAAATGACGTCAATTCTTAATAATGTTGATAATTTAAAAAATCTGGTAGTTATTGATGGGGTTTCAAAGACATATGCAATGACAGGATGGCGTTTAGGCTATTTAATTGCAGATACCGAAATTATTCAACATGTTAGGGCGTTATTAGGGCATATGACCTCAAATCCAGCGACTGTAACACAATATGCAGCAATTGCAGCCCTAAGTGAAAAGCAAACGTCGGTGGCTGAAATGCGACGGGTATTTGAAAAACGGTTAAATTTGGTATTTGATCGATTGGCGAAAATACCAGAAGTTGAAATCAGTGAACGACCAAGTGGAGCGTTTTACTTATTCCCGAAGGTGACCAAACTAATGAAGCTAGTTGGTGTAACAACTAGTAATGAATTAGCAGTTAAGTTGCTTAAAGAAGCTTTTGTCGCAACTGTACCTGGTGAGGCGTTTGGGCTACCTGGCTACATACGGTTGTCATATGCGGCTAGTGAAAATGATTTAGAGACAGCTTTAGCAAGAATTGAAACATTTATAGAGCATTATCGTTAAAGTAAGTGGACACCCAAATTATTAAAATGGCTCAAGACAGGATAAAGGATAATTAAATTTGAAAAAGGACTGAATTGTAGAAATTCGGCCCTTTTTTGTTTGGATTACCATGATATTGATTAAGAATAAATAAAAACAAGTGGTTGGCAGCCAGGTTTATTTAGTTTTTTGTAATTTCAATAAAATGTTTTTGTAAGCATATTGTAATATAAGAAACGTTAATGTTATAATTTAGAAAAGAAAGTAAAAGGGGATTAAGGCTATGAAATTATCAAATAAACTTGTTAAAAAAATACTAGTTGGTATCGTGGTAGTGTTAACTTTAAGCCTTGGGGGGGCAAACATTAGCGCAGCCCAAAATCAAAAAATTATAAATGCTAAGCAAGCTTTGCAAATTGTGTTAGTAAATAAACATGTGCGTAAAAATCAACGTAATATCTATTTGGTTGACAAAATTAATAAAAATCAATATCAAGTTGAAATACGAAACCAATATCATGGTAATACGAATTTAATTGGCTTATACCGAATTAATACTAACACGCATCGGATTATAACTTTTCGATTTAACGAATAGCTAAAAAATTTAGTAGTAATACTAATAAATGGCATAGGTAAATTAAGTTTAGTGAGATCTTTATCGAATTTTAGTCAAATGATTAGCTTCTAAGGGAAGCTAATCATTTTTTTGTGTTTTAAATATTAATAAAAAATACTAAACATAATAAGAATTATTATTCAGTATTTTAACAATACTTATATAAAATAAATATTATTTAAAAACAGATATAATATAACTATAATTTTAAAAAACATTTAAGATAAGCTTGTTATTATGCATTTATTCAAGCTATACTCTTTGATGTTGATTAATAATAATGAATTAATCTTGGGAAAATTAAAGATTTTATTTGGGGGATAATAATATGGGTGATAAGATTTGCCGCAAAAAAATGCATAAATCGGGAAAGCAATGGCTTGTAGTAGGATTAACGGTAGCAAGTGTTGTGATGGGTGTTACGACACAAACTAATATTTTAGCAGATAGTAAAGCTAGTGATACTACAGATATAGCAGAAAAAACTACAGCAAAAATTGGAACCGATACCATAAAGAGTATCACTGATAATAGTGGCGTAACTAGTACAGAAAATTCGAGCAGTAGTGCAGCCAGTGCCAGCAGTAGCGCAGCCGATGCCAGTAGTAGCGCAGCAGTGAGTAGTGCAGCCAGTGCCAGCAGTAGTGCAGCAGTGAGTAGTGCAGCCGATGCCAGTAGTAGCGCAGCAGTGAGTAGTGCAGCCAGTGCCAGCAGTAGTGCAGCAGTGAGTAGTGCAGCCGATGCCAGCAGTAGCGTAGCAGTGAGTAGTGCAGCCAGTGCTAGCAGTAGTGCAGCCGATGCCAGCAGTAGCGTAGCAGTGAGTAGCGCAGCCAGTGCTAGCAGTACTGCCACCAGTAATAATAAAGATAATCTGAATGCTAAATTACCTGATAATCAAGTAATTAAGCAAAAAGATACGGTTCAACTCAAGAAGTTAAAAAATCTTAAAAGTGGAAGATATATTACTACAAAAAACGGGCTAATTAATTATCGGCAAACTAATGGAAAATTGGTTAAAGGTTTAGTAAAAATAAATGGACATGTGCAATACTTTGATCAAAAGGGAAACCAAGTAAAAAATAAAATTATTAAGATTAAAGGTGTTAGTTTGTTTTTTGATAAAAAAAGCGGTAATTTAACTACTGGTGTTATTAAAATTGCCCAAAAAATAAAGGCATTTAATTCTAGCACAGGACAACAAGTAGTTAGTGCATTTTATAAGGATATAAAAAGGAATAAGTATTATTTTGATACAAAAGGTGATGCTAAGATTGGGTTAACAAAAATTAATGGTGCGCTTTATTATTTTGATAAGAGCGCCCATTTACGGACTAATTATAGTGCTGTGCTAAATGGCCAAGTGTTGTATTTTAACAAGGCTGGTAAAGCAATTGATGATAATACGTTGACAATTAAGCAAGGACTAACAGTTAATAATAGTGATTATACGCAACATAACCAAGTGTTTGATACTACAAAGGCATCAGTTGAAAATGTTGATACATACCTAACTGCAGCGGCTTGGTATCGGCCAAAAGAAATTTTAAATGATGGAACAACTTGGACAGCATCGAATAGTAATGATTACCGTCCAATTTTGATGAGTTGGTGGCCAGATACGCAAACCAAAGTCAATTATTTGAACTATATGAAAGACTTAGGGTTTATTAATAACAATACAGATTTTAAAACCGGTGATACCGAGGATTTATTAAGGCAAGCAACTGAAAGTGTGCAAGCAAACATTGAAAAAAAAATAACAAAAGATAAATCGGTAACTTGGTTACGTAGTGTTATGGATACTTTTGTTAAAACCCAAGTACAGTGGAATAGTGATAGTGAGGACTTAAATGATGATCATTTACAAGGAGGGGCCCTATCGTATATTAACAGCCCCTTAACGCTTGATGCTAATTCTGATTTTCGATTAATGAATCGGACCCCCACTAATCAAACAGGTAAACAAGCATATACAACTGATAATTCTTTAGGAGGCTACGAATTATTATTAGCCAATGATGTTGATAATTCTAATCCAGTGGTACAAGCTGAAGATTTAAATTGGTTATATTATTTGTTAAATCTAGGTACTATTTTAAAAGGTGATAGTGATGCTAACTTTGATAGTGTGCGAGTCGATGCAGTTGATAATGTTGATGCAGATTTATTACAGATTGTTTCCCAATATATGGCGGATGCGTATAAAACAAATGAAAGTGATGCTAATGCCAATGCTCATTTATCTATCTTAGAAGATTGGTCTTACAATGATGCGCAATACCAAAAAGATAATGGGGCAAGTCAACTGACAATTAATAATCATATGCATACGCAGATGATTTATTCTTTAACTAAAGATCCTAGTACACGCTCTTCAATGAAACGCTTTTTAGAGTTTACTGACTATGATCGGTCCAATGATAGTACTGAAAATATCGCAATTCCCAACTATGCATTTGTACGGGCTCATGATTCGGAAGTACAAACGGTGATTGCGCAAATAATTAAGGATTTGTATCCTAATTCAGGATCAGGCTTAATTCCGACTACTGAGGAAATCGCTAAAGCATTTGAAGTGTATAATAAGGATGAAAAATCAGTTAATAAAAAATATACTCATTATAATATACCAAGTTCTTATGCATATATGCTAACATCTAAGGATACTGTGCCACGTGTATATTATGGTGATTTATATACTGATAATGGTCAATATATGGAGACCCAAACACCTTATTTTAAAGCAATTTCTAACTTATTAAAATTACGGGTTAAATATGTTAGTGGCGGTGAAACACAAAATGTTGATGGTAATGATATCTTAACTCAAGTTCGCTTTGGTAATGGGGCGATGAAAGTTACTGATAAAGGGACCAAGGCGACCCGTACCCAAGGAGTTGGGGTAATTATTGCTAACAATCCTAAGTTAATTTTAAAAAAGGGCCAAACAGTTGTGTTACATATGGGAACTGCGCATAAAAACCAATTGTTTAGAGCGGCTATTTTAACAACTAAAAATGGTCTTAAGGTGTATGCATCTGATCAAAATGCACCAACCATGAGAACCAATAGTAAGGGTGATTTAATATTTAATAGTTCAAGCATTTACGGTGTTGCGCAAGTTGAGGTATCAGGTTATTTAGCTGTCTGGGTACCAGTTGGTGCTAGTGAAAAGCAAGATGCGCGGACCAAAGCGACACAGGCTAAAAATAAAGATGGACAAGTACTACACTCAAATGCTGCCTTAGATTCAAATCTAATTTATGAAGGCTTTTCTAATTTTCAAGCATTTGCTAGTAAAAAAAGTGAGTACACTAATGTTAAAATTGCTAAAAATGCGCAACTCTTTAAGTCATGGGGAGTAACTAGTTTTCAACTAGCACCACAGTATAAAAGTTCAACCGATACTAGTTTTTTAGATTCAATTATTGCTAATGGATACGCATTTACTGATAGATATAATGTTGGGCAAGATGGGGCTACTAAATATGGTGATTTAGATGATTTAGTTAACGCAATTAAGGCTTTACATGGTAGTGGCATTCAAGTGATGGCTGATTTTGTGCCGGATCAAATTTATAATTTACCTAATCAACAAGTCGTAGCTGTAAATCGAACGAATGCAATGGGAGATGTTGATCAAAACTCTGATTTACAAAACGTATTATATGCTAGCAATACACAAAGTTCTGGTAAAGATTATCAGAGTATTTATGGTGGTGCATTTTTAACAAAAATTAAAAAGCTTTATCCTGATTTATTTACAACTAAACAAGTTTCGACTGGTAAATCAATTGATGCATCACAAGTGATAAAGCAATGGGAGGCCAAGTATTTTAATGGTTCAAATGTACAAGGTAAGGGGATCGGTTATGTTTTAAAAGATAGTGCCACTGGGCAGTATTTCAAGGTCACTGCAAATTCCGCAGAAACAGCGTTTTTACCATTACAATTGACAAATGAATTATCAAATACGGGTTTTTATAGTAATAGTACGGGGATTGCCTACTATGATACGTCAGGGTATCGTGCTAAAAATGCCTTTATTGAAGGAGTTAATGGTAATTGGTATTATTTTGATAAAGATGGGTATATGATTTTTGGTAGCCATAAAATTAAAGAAAATTATTACTATTTCCTACCAAATGGGCATGAATTACGAAGTTCATTTTTAACTGATGAAAAAAATAACACATACTATTATAATGCAAAAGGGAAACGAGTTGTAAATCAGTATGTAAGTGATGACCAAGGGAATTATTATTATTTTGGTAGTAACGGTAAAATGGTACAAGGGCTAGTAGCGATTAACGATAGCTATCATAAGACACAATATTTTTATGCATCGGGAATTCAGGCAAAAGATGCCTTTATTAAAGATAAAAAAGGCAACATTCGTTATTTTGATAGCGGATCGGGTAATATGCTAGTGGCGCAATTTAAGCAAACGCCGGCTGGTAAATGGATGTACTTTAAAAATAATGGAGTAGCAGCAAAGGGTTACTTAAAATTAGGCAACACCACTTACTATTTTGATCAAAATGGATTCCAGAAGAAGGATTATTATACTGGCAAATTTTATTTTGACAAAAAGTTGGGTAAAAAGGTTGTTAGTAGTTATGTATATACAAATAAACTGACTAGCAAGCACCAATATCATTGGTATTACTTGAATGCACAGGGGGTAGCTAAAGTCTTACAATCAGTAACTAAAAAAGAATTAGTGAATGTGAAAAATAATGCCCGGCAAGTTAAAGTAAGCCGTGATAATTTAAACAAATTATTGCAAAAACTGACCCAAAATTCAGTAAAGAATCATAAAAAAATAAAACTTACTAAGCAACAATTAAGTAAGTTTAAGTTGAAATATCAACGATTAGTGCACCAAAACAAAATTTTAAATAAGCTTTACAAAATAAATACAACAAAACTTACTTTAAAAAATACCAATCGATTAGCTAAAATATCAAAAAAGAAACTTGATACCTTAGCAAAAAAAATTAAGCAAGAACAAAAAAGCTTGCGGAACTTAACTAGTAAGGCGAAGAAAGCTAAATTGAGACTGGTAATCAAAAAGAATCAAAAAGTATTTCAAAAAGAACGTAAAGTGTATGTTAGATTAAAGCAAAAGGCAGTTAGGGTTAATGCCAGTTATAAGCGATTATTGGTAAAAAAGACATATAACCTTTAGAGCATATTAAAAAGAGGCTACGATAAACTAGGAGTTACTTCAAAGAAAAAACTTTGGAATAACTATCGAGTTCATACGGCCTCTTTTTTTATAAAAATTAAGAAGATGCTTGTATAGGGATGAGTTAGGCTAAAACATATTTCTCAACTGCTTGAGCAACACCATCTTCAGCATTAGTTGCAGTAATTACATTAGCGGCTGCTTTAGCCTCACTAGTACCGTTACCCATAGCAACGCCTAAACCAGCCCATTCAAGCATGGTTAAATCGTTGTTTTGATCGCCAAGGGCCATAACTTCTGCTTGTTGAAGACCAAGTTTGGTAGCCAAAGCATTAAGCGCATTACCCTTAGAAGCATTTTTGTTAATAAATTCGAGGAAATAAGGAGTAGAACGAACGACATAAAAGCGATCGTGAAATGATGTTGGGATAGCCTTAATAACCCGGTCAATAACCTCAGGTTCATCAATCATCATGCCTTTAGAATAATCTTTTACTTCCATATCAGCCACGGGTACATATTTAATTTGCATATTTACTAAGAAAGATTCACCAATTGAATATTTAGGAATTAATTGATGAGCAGTATAAATTAAGTGATCATCTTCAACATGGAAATGGACAGCTAATTTATGGCTAAGAGCTTCAATATCACGGTAATCATCATAAGAAATAGTTTCTTTGGTTAGAATATTACCACTGACAGTTTGAGCGAGAGCGCCATTAAACGTAATAACGTATTGATCATCCCCATGTAAACCTAGTTTGTCCAAGTAAGGTGTAACTCCAGTCAAGGGGCGTCCAGTAGTTAAAACAACTTTGACACCACGAGCGCTAGCAGCTTGTAGTGTTTTGATTGTCCGTGGTGCCAATTCATTATTCTCATTTAATAGGGTACCATCGATATCGATGGCAATTAATTTGATACTCATAAAAATCTCCTGTAAGTTAAGAATTAGGTCCAATAAGGTAATTATTGTTGATATAGTGTTGAAAGTCAACGTAGATAGGATTAAATAAATCATTTGTTCCAGTTTCAAGCATTTCTTTTGGGAAAAAGAAGCGGCGATCTCCCGATTGACGCCCGCTAATTGATTTAACTAGGGGACTGACTGTTGATAATTCAACAGTTGATTGATCAGGTAATAGCAATTCAATTTGCGTTTGTGGATTTTTAGCATGCGGATTATAAGCATCGTATGGCAAGTTGAAGCTATCATTTTCCGCAGTGTAGTATTGCGCATTAAACCCAGCTTGTTGGATTAACTTACGGACGAGAGGTAAAGTATCAGTTGAGGCTTGCGTTAAGATGACTGATTTTAATGGTTTACGATCTAAAAAACGAATAGCTAAATCACTTAAAATAGTGTCATCACTAGTCCGCCATTTACCAAAATATGTCATTAAAACACCATCATCTAAGGCAAGATAATCTGTTAATGTTGGTTGCCCTTTTAAAAATGGCAATAATGCTTCAGGAATAAAACTAGTATCGATGGTAACATCAGATAATGAACGATGATATAAATCATAAGCGCGTTTCAAAAGATTAGTTAAAATTACCTCCATCGCACGTGAGGCTGGATGAAAATAAACTTGAAGATACATTTGATACCGGCTAACAACGTAGTCTTCAATGGCATGCATGCCGGTTATGGAGAATACTAAATTACCTTGAAAAGGCCGAATTAGGCGTAAAATACGGGACAAATCAAAAGTACCATAATTGGCACCGGTGAAGTAAGCATCGCGTAGTAAGTAATCCATGCGATCAGCATCAATTTGACTGGCAATAATTTGAATAACTTGTTGATTAGGATAGGTTTTATTTAAAATACTAGCTACTTTTTTGGGAAAATCCGGACTAACCCGACTTAAGACCGTGTTTATTTCTGTCCCAGCCGTGGTGATGATTAAGCGTGTGAATTTTTCATGATTAGTATTAAAAATATGTTCAAAGGTATGTGAATAGGGTCCATGGCCAACGTCATGTAATAAGGCCGCAATTAGCGTAATCATTTGTTCTTCGGGATGCCACTGGCCATCATTAGCCGTGGTACTTGAGTAACGCGCGTTGAGATGTGTTGTAATTTGGCGAGCAATTTCATAGACACCTAATGAGTGCGTGAAGCGTGAATGTTCCGCACCTGGAAATACTAATGACGATATGCCTAGTTGTTTGATTCGCCGAAGCCGTTGAAATTCAGTTGTATTAATTAAATCAAGAATTATTTGATGCTGAACATAAATATAAGTATGAACAGGATCGCGAAAGACAGTTTCTTTAGACAAGGTTTGGGTTAGATAACTCATATAAAAGTTCCCTTCGTGTGTAAAATATTGAGATTAGCCGGTTGACGGGCGATTAATTTTGTTTTTATCGCAAAAACTTGGTCATTAATATCATCGGTAACTATTAATCGACTTTTAGGAATGTTTGGCCAAATGCTTTGAAATTCTTTAATGATGTTAGCAACTTTAATTTGTGGCTTAAGTGTTGCTAAGGTTGTCATACAGGCAGGATCAACATTTGGATAAGGTGGCATAATATCGGCTTTACCAGTGCCAATTTGATACATTTGACGAACTAACTGACCACGTTCGAGTTGATTACCAGCAACGCTTAAATAAAATGATACTAGAACTTTATTACGATGGCGATATTGGGCTAAACCAGCAATTTTTAGGCCATTAATACTAACATCAAAATCACCAGGACAATATGATTGCTTAATTTCACCAACAACTAACGGTAGCGGAGATAAGGTCTCTTTTAGTAGCTTAATGGCTAGTTGATAGGTGCTTTCAATGCTTAAGGGGCTATCTAGCGGTTGCTCAAAGATTAATGCGCCATTTAGAATATTAGGATCGCTAATAACAGCTAAACCACCTGCTGACCGAACATAGGGAATATAACCATGAGCAAGCAAAAAATCAGTTGCTTTGTTAAAAAAGGGTAGTTGTTTATCACGATGACCTAAGGCAATGGCTGGTGGTGTTATCCATAAGTGTAAGAACCCCGTTGTTGCATTAGTATAATCAAATAAGGCAGTGTTAAAGGCGGTACTGGTTAATGGTGAATCTGTGTTAAATTCATTAGTAATTAATTTGAGACTTGTAAATGGTAAATCCATAATATTGACCTCACAAATTATTTTCTGAATAAATATTGGAATTAAGCAGTGCTTCTCTATCATTATACCGAATGCTTGCCGTATAATAAATGAATAGCATAGTGATTGAGAGGTAAGTAAAATGGTAGTTAGGCAATCAACAGGGGTACCAATAAAAATAAATTTGACGACAACAATTAAACAACCTGAACAATCAGAAAAATTTACATTTAGTGAAAACGGTCAAGCAGTCTATATTGGCGATACATTGTATTTAAGATATCAAGAAAGTGCTGAAAATGGAACTAAGGTACCGGTAACTATGAAGATAAAGACAGATAATACAATTCAATTGCGTCGTCATGGACAAGCCGACTTGCGGTTGCTTTTTGATGTGAACAACAAAGGTTTATCAAAATATCGAACGCCAGCAGGGTTGCTGGATATTATGGTTAGTACTAAACGATTAATATCAAAAATTGAACAAAAACCATTAAATGGGCAAGTTATAATTGATTATGATCTGGCGGTTGGTGGTCAATATGTTGGAAACTACAACATTCAATTGCAATTTGCTAACTAAAATAGTAAAATACATATAGTATAAACTCTGAAAGGACGTGCTAATTTTGGAACTTACAAAATTTGAAGGCCAAAACAAAGACGAACTATCACTTATTGAGGTTGCCCATGGCGTTTTATCATTACACGGTGAAACAATGGGATTTGCTGATTTGGTAAATGAAGTTCAACAATTTTTAGGCAAGAGCGATGAAGAAATTCGTGAGCGGTTGTCACAATTTTATACAGATTTGAATATTGATGGTAGTTTTATCTCCTTAGGGGATAACATGTGGGGACTTCGTTCATGGTATGCAATTGATTCAATCGATGAAGCCGTCCATTTAGATGAAGATGATGACGCACCTGTTCGTAAAAAGAAACGCAAGAAAGTTAATGCTTTCTTAGATGATTCAGCAGACGACGATGACGTTATTGACTACAACGATGATGATCCTGAGGATGATGACTTCGATCAAGTTGATGATGTAGAAGATGATGATGATGACGATGAAGAAGATGATGCAACATTAGATGATGATGTTAAAGCAGCTAGTGATTTTGATGATGTTGACGACGATGATGATGCCTTAGATGATGGTATCGAAGGTCAATTAACAGAATTTTCAGATGACGATGATGATTTTGACCAAGAAGAAGACAAGGAAAATTAATTTTAAAGATTAATTTCTTAAAGTCCTTGACTATTGTAAATGACTTGTGTAGTATATTTTAGGGCTCCTTACTTTAAGGACGATCAACTACGTAAGTTATTTAGCTCCCAATTCATAATTGAGTTGGGGGCTCTTTTTTTATTTTTACGATCATAGGTAACCCAATGTAAAGTTAACCCATAGGAGGAAGTTAGAATGACGACTAAATATATTTTTGTCACAGGTGGTGTTGTTTCATCACTCGGAAAAGGAATTGTTGCAGCATCATTAGGTCGCTTATTAAAAAATCGTGGCTTTAAAATTGCCGTTCAAAAATTTGATCCATACATTAATGTTGATCCTGGGACAATGAGTCCATATCAACACGGTGAAACTTTTGTTACAGATGATGGGTTAGAAACTGATTTAGATTTGGGACACTATGAACGTTTTATTGATATTAACTTAAATAAATATTCAAATGTTACAACTGGCCGAATCTATTCTGAAGTGTTAGCCAAGGAACGTCGTGGTGACTATCAAGGAGCAACCGTGCAAGTGATACCACATATTACAGGCGCCTTGAAAGAAAAAATGATGCGGGCAGCACAAACTACCGATGCTGATATTGTGATCACTGAGGTTGGTGGGACAGTTGGTGATATTGAATCGATGCCATTTATGGAAGCATTACGCCAAATGAAGTCAGAAGTTGGTGCGGAAAATGTTTTCTATATTCATACTTCATTAGTACCATATTTGCGTGCCGCAGGTGAAATGAAAACAAAACCAACACAACAATCTGTTCAACAACTGCGTTCTCTTGGGATTCAACCAGATATGTTGGTGCTGAGAACAGAACAACCAATCTCTGATGCTATGCGAGAAAAATTAGCATTATTTACCGATGTTAAACCGGAAGCGGTGATTGAATCAATGGATGTGGATTCTTTGTACCAAATTCCGTTGAATTTACAGGCACAACATATGGATGATGTTGTCTTACAAAAACTAGGTTTGGATGCACCAAAAGCTGACATGGCTGATTGGCAAGCATTAGTTGAACATGTTAAAAACCTGCACAAGCAAGTTAACGTAACACTAGTAGGAAAGTATGCTGATTTACAAGATGCCTATATCTCAGTTAACGAAGCTTTAAAGCATGGTGGATATGCTGTTGATGCGGAAGTGAAAATCAATCATATTAATGCTGAAACAGTTAATGATGATAATTATCAACAATTATTAGCACAGGCTGATGGTATTATTGTACCAGGTGGTTTTGGCCCACGCGGTATTGAAGGTAAGATTTTAGCTATCAAATATGCTCGGGAAAATAATGTGCCATATCTAGGAATTTGTTTAGGAATGCAGTTAGCATCTGTTGAATTTGCACGCCATGTTTTAGGTTATCAAGATGCTAATTCAACTGAACTAGATCCAACTACATCAACACCGATTATTCATTTAATGGCTGATCAAGCAGGTGTCGAAGATTTAGGTGGGACGCTTAGATTAGGACTTTATCCAGCTAAGTTAACGCCAGCCACTAAGACGGCAGCCGCATATGGCAATGTTATGGAAATTCAAGAACGTCATCGGCATCGTTTTGAATTTAATACAGATTACCGAAAAGAATTTGAAGATGCCGGTATGGTATTTTCAGGAGTATCACCAGATAATCGGTTAATGGAAATTATTGAATTACCAGAAAATGATTTCTTCATCGCTGCGCAATACCACCCAGAATTTTTATCACGACCACAGCGACCAGAACCACTATTTGGGGCTTTTGTAGCAGCCGCACTGAAAAATTCAGAAAAGTAGAATTAATTGAGTAAACAAATGATTAATGGAGAAATTAACACTCTATAATTAAATTTAACTTGGTCTAACAGCTGTTAAAATGACTAAACACAAATTGTTGAATAAATAGGTACCGTAAAAGATGGTCGGGATATTGGTCCTAGCCATCTTTTTTTGCTAGAAATAAGCAAAAATCGTTAAATTAATTAAAATTAAAGTTGTGTGCAAACATGGCAAACTGATGAGAAAATTACTAGGAGTATTGTTATTTTTGAAAAACATCTGTAAAATTTAAAGATGTATGTAGCCATGCATATGAGTGTGTATAAAATTTACGCAACACACATTTTTTAAGAGTATAAAGGTGTATATAATGAATAAAAAAATGATTATTAATGGCGGTCGTCGTTTAGCAGGAGATGTGACGATCGGCGGTGCAAAAAATTCTACAGTAGCACTAATTCCTGCAACAATTCTAGCAGATACACCGGTTCGTTTTGATAGTGTACCAGATATTGCCGATGTATATAATTTACAAATAATTTTGAATTCAATGAATGTAAAGTCAAAATTTCAACATAGTATCTTAGACGTTGATCCAACAGAAATTAAAGAAGCAGCTTTACCTAGTACTGCCATCAAAAGCTTACGTGCATCGTATTATTTTATGGGGGCACTTTTAGGACGCTTTGGTCGGGCAACGGTGACTTTTCCCGGTGGTGATAATATTGGACCTCGCCCAATTGATCAACATATAAAAGGGTTTAAGGCACTAGGGGCTGAAGTACATGAAGAAAATGATACAATTTATATTACAACTGGGATAAATGGGTTGCATGGTGCGCGGATTTTTCTAGACATGGTTTCAGTTGGGGCGACGATTAATATTATTTTAGCAGCGGTTAAAGCACCCGGCCAAACTATCATTGAAAATGCGGCGCGTGAACCAGAAATTATTGATTTGGCAACCTTTTTGAATAATATGGGAGCTAAAGTTCGTGGTGCTGGGACTGATGTCATTAGAATTGAAGGTGTTTTGGAATTAAATTCGCGTGCAACGCATACAATTATTCCAGACAGAATTGAAGCTGGAACTTATTTATCATTAGCTGCAGCTGTTGGGGATGGGATAATGATTCATAATATTATTCCAGAACATTTGGAGTCTTTTACATCTAAAATGATTGAGATGGGTGTAGATTTACAAATTGATGGTGATCAAATTTATGTCCCAAAAACTACCCAAATTACCCCAATTAGTATAAAAACTTCACCATATCCTGGTTTTGCCACTGATTTACAGCAACCAATTACCCCAGTTTTGATGCTGGCTGATGGTGAAAGTAAGATTTTAGACACGATTTATCCTAAACGCGTCCGACATATTGTTGAACTACGTCGCTTAGGAGCGGATATTGCTTCAGCTGTGGAAGGTGTTATTACAGTAAATCAAAGTACCAATTTAGTTGGTTCAGTTGTCCAAGCAGCCGAAATTAGAGCAGGCGCCGCTTTGATGATTGCGGGTATGATGGCGGATGGCCAAACGGTTATTAAAGCAGCCGATCATATTTTAAGAGGATATGATCGAGTTGTTTGGAAACTAACACAGTTAGGCGCAGATGTTGAAATTATCGCTGAAGATAACTAATTTTTGTATTTTTATATTGTACGTTTTTTTTAAACGTGATAAGATGTATGAGTTAGTTACATAACAAGGAAACTGACTCTGATGCAGGCAATGCATCAGGGCAATAAGGAGAGTTATTATGAAAAACGGAATTCATCCAGAATACCACAAAGTTGTTTTTGTTGATTCAACAACTGGTTTTAAGTTTTTATCAGGTTCAACTAAGACTTCAGACCAAACTATCGAATTTGAAGGGGCAACGTACCCAATGATTCGTGTTGAAATTACTTCAGATTCACACCCATTCTACACTGGTAAACAAAAGTTTACACAAGCAGATGGTGCAGTCGACAAGTTCAACAAGAAGTATGGTTTAAAATAAGGTTGTTACTTATTTTTAAGAGACGTTCTCAATTTGAGAACGTCTCTTTGTGTTTTATGTCCTTTTTTGAGTACATAAAAGGTTTTAGTAAATAAAAAGCGTTAATAAGGATGGTTAACATGATGGCTAACGATCTTTATTAACGCTTTTTAGGCTTGAAATTCTTTAGTAAGGGGCTATTTTGAAACACGTGTTTTTTCGATGGCATTACGAATATTATCAACCACAACTTGTGTTTTTGAACCTAATTGAAAGCCAACTGCTGTAAATAGTGAATCCATAATTGTTAGTTGAGCAATTAGGGAACTCATTGATTCAGCTCGAAAATTAACCTCCTCAGCTATTGAAACTAATGAAATATCAGCTAATTTTGCTAAGGGTGACTGAGCAAAGGATGTAATCGCAATTGTTTTGACATTATTTTCTTTTAATTTTTCGGCGATGGTTAAGGTATCATGGTTACGGCCAGAGTGGGAGATAACGATACCAACATCTTGTTTAGTCATACGGACTGCTTGCATTAACTGAATATCATAATCGGGATGTTGTTGAACATTAATTGATGTTCTAAGTAGTTTATGATAGCCATTAAACGCAACCAATGATGACCCACCAATGCCAAATAAGCCGACTGTTTTAGCATTACAAATTAAATCTACGGCGGCAGTAAAGGTTGTTGTATCTAACATTTCTAGTGTTGTTGTAAGTGCATTAGTGGCACCACTAAAAACCTTTTGAATAATGTCTTTAGTGCTGTCAGTTTCGGCAATTTCACCAAAAAAAACGTTACTATCTTCATGTGATGCAAGTGCAACACTAAAGTCACGATATGAATCCCAACCAATATGCTTAACAAAGCGTGATACGGATGCACTAGAAACATTTGATGCCACAGCCAGTTCTTGAATCGTAAAATCATGCGCAATTGTTGGATTTGCAATAATTGTGTCGGCAATGCGTTTTTCAGTGTTGTTTAAATTATCGTAGTTACTTTTAATTGAACTAATTGCTGTTTGTGCCATAAAAACCTCTTATTTGATTAGACCTAAAATTAATATATTATCTCAATTATACTTTAAAAATAAGGAGATACTAGTTAAAAATATAAAAAAGTGAAAAAATATTACAAGTTTTTACTTGCATTTTGAAAATTTTTTTCTTAAAATAAGAATATACAAAAAATATAAGAGGTATTTATCATTATGAAATTTGCGATGATTGGTTTAGGTAAGATGGGTCTTAACTTGGTTAAGAATGCTGCAGATAATAAGCATGAAGTTGTTGCTTTTGATTTGAATGCAGATTTTGTTAAGGAAGCAGCTGATTACTCACAATTAGTAACACCAGCAACTGATTTAGATGATATGCTAGCTAAGTTACCAAGTCCTAAGGTTGTTTGGGTAATGGTTCCAGCTGGGGCACCAACTAACTCAACCATTGATGCTTTGATTGAAAAAATGGATGAAGGTGATGTTATCATTGATGGTGGTAACTCAAATTACAAAGATAACTTAGAACAAAACATCCGTACAACTGCAGCTGGTATTAAGTTCTTTGATGCCGGTACATCAGGTGGTATGGAAGGTGCTCGTTCACATGGTAACTTTATGATTGGTGGCGATGATGCTGATGCCTTTAAGATTATTGAACCATTATTTGCCTCAATTTCAGAAAAAGATGGTTATCTCTACACTGGTAAGCTAGGTTCAGGTCACTACTTGAAAATGGTTCATAACGGAATTGAATATGGTCAAATGCAAGCGATTGCCGAAGGATTTGAAATTTTGGAAGCATCTGATTTTGATTATGACTATGAAGCTGTTGCCAAACTTTGGAACCATGGATCTGTTATTCGTGGTTGGTTGATGGAATTGATGGAAGATGCCTTTTCTAAAGATCCACGTCTTGATAAATTAGCTGGTCGGATGCAATCTTCTGGTGAAGGTAAGTGGACCATTGAAGAATCATTAGATCTTCAAGTACCAGCACCAGTAATTGCCTTATCATTAATGATGCGTTACCGTTCATTACAAGACGATACCTTTACAGGTAAAGTTGTTGCTGCCTTACGTAATGAATTCGGTGGTCATGCTGTCGAATCAAAAGATTAATTGATTAATGAAAAATCTAACTAAAACTCTAAGTTAATAGAATTTTAGTTAGATTTTTTTGCATAATTAAATTTAATAAAGGTGGATTACTGTGACTTGTTACTAATATGGTTAGTGACATTTTAAAATAGTTATAAGTATTAAACAACACAAAAAAACCACCGCGCAAGAGGGGGAGCGACGGTGGTAGCCCTAGGATTAAACTAGGTGATGGCCAACCAATATTGGGGGGAGGTTGGTCATCAAATTCATTACCTTGGGGGAAGTTAATGAATTGTTCAACTTGTGAACTCAATTATCTTATCTTTATTTTGTGAAGAAATCGTGAATTTTATATGAAAAAATCATGAAATGCTATAAAAAAGTGAAAAAAGTTGTAATTATGGAGTTTTATTAAAAAAATTTAATTAAGAAAACTGTTACATTTAGGATAACCAATATAAAAAACACATTTATTGAACAAAATTACAATAAATGTTTTTTTTTATATTTAATTATTTTCAGGTTCTTGGGACGTTGTAAGAGGTCTAATTGTAACTTCAAAATTATTAATTAACGCATCAGTGTAGTCTAAAATTTTAAAGTCGAATTGGCTGATACTGATAATATCACCAACGCGGATATTCTTATGTTCATCAATCATAAAACCGGAAATAGTAACCATATCTGATTTTTTAAATTCAGGAATATTAACTTGGAAATATCTTTCAAAATCATACATAGTCATTTTGCCGGGAACTTTAAATTGATTATTACCTAATTTTTCAATCGCGTCCTCAGCAACATCATCAATTTCATCACGTACTGTGCCAAAGAGTTCTTCATAAATATCTTTATCGGTAATAATCCCTGCTGTACCACCATATTCATCAGCAACAGCAACAATTGGCTTACGTTTAGCAATCATTTTTTTAAGAACATCTTGAATTTCCATATTTTCAGTAACTGTGACGATACTACGTAGCAATTTGGAAATCAAAATTGAATCATCAACTTGGCTTTGCCGAACCAAATCATATGAATAGACATAACCAAGAATTTTATCTTTATCATTATTAGCAACGACAGGAAAACGTGAGTATTGTTCTTTAATATACGTAGCTAATGCCTCTTTGACCGTGGTGGTAATGTCTAATACTTCTAACTGGGTACGATCAATCATAATGTCTTCGGCGACCTTGTCATTCATAGCAAAAGCACGCTGCATAAAAACAAAATCTTCTTCAGCTAGTTGACCACCATGAACGGCATTACGGGAAAGATTTAAAATTTCAGCTTCAGAAAAGGTTTCATCGGTTTCTGAAGCTGGTTTTAAACCAAAAAGCTTAACTGCCCTATTAGCTGAAACATTTAAAAACCAGACAAATGGATAAAAAATAACATGGAAAAAGTGTAAAGGACCAGTAACGAACATGAGGACCTTCATAGGCATATCAATTGCCACATTTTTGGGTACTAGTTCCGTAAATACGACCTCAACGTATGTTAGTAAAACCATCGCTAATAATGATGCGATTGCTTGGGTTGAACCATTTTGCGGCAGATGCGCAATAAGCCCAACGTTTAAGAGTAAGTGTGAGATTGTTTCCTCACCTAACCATCCTAAAATTAGTCCAGCTAGGGTAATTCCGACCTGTGTAGTTGAAAGATATTCATTTAAGTTTTCCACCATATGAATAGCTCGAGCAATTTTTTTAGATGGACGTTCGCGTTTTTCTTGCGCGTCTTTTAGAGAACTTGGTCGGATTTTAACCAAAGCAAATTCACTAGCAACAAATAGAGTTGCTAATAATAAAATAAAAACAATAACGACTAAATTAATTATGATACGACTGTCACTCACAGGATAAATTTCCTCATTTCTAGGTAGTTTAATTAATGCTTATTATAACGTATTTTTAAATGAAATCTCGTTAAAAGTATTAAAAAAGCAATTTAAGGAGTGGATGCTAACAAAGTGCGTAATAAAAAAGCGTGACTAGTATTATTACGCTGAAGGAATAACCGGAAATTATTCGATAAGGTAATAATACTAGTCACAAAAGGGTTAGCACAATATTAGGCACGGTCCCACCAAAGCTTAATTAAGGCTTGAGTACCCTCATTGCCGAGATTGTGATCATCAACTAATTTTGTATACAACTGTTCGGCTAATTCGGTGCCAGGCAATGATAAGCCCATTTTTTGCGTTTCATTGAGGACAATTCGTAAATCTTTTAAGAGATGTTTAGCATAAAAGCCAGGTGCAAAATCATTTGCTAAGATGCGAGGGGCATAGTTTGTTAAACTCCAGTTGGCGGCACTACCACTACCAACAGTTTGTAAGATCTTTGGTATATCCAGCTTAGCGGCGTGGGCATAAACTAACATTTCGCTCAGACCAACCATTGTGGCGGCAATCATAATTTGATTAGCCATTTTGGCATGCTGACCATTACCATTGGTACCAAAATAATTAATTTTTTGGCCAATAATCTTTAAAATCGGCAATGCAGCTTGGAAAGCTTGTTCATGCCCACCAACCATGATTGTCAAGGTACCATCTCTAGCACCAATATCACCACCAGAAACTGGTGCATCAAGGGCTAGCACATTTAAGCGAGTTGCTTGGTTAGCAATTTTTTGCGCTAATGAGGGTGTTGAGGTTGTCAAATCAATGAGTAATTGATTAGGAGCGATATGCGCTAAAATACCATCTTGGTCAAAATACAATTGTTCAACATCTTGTGGATAGCCAACCATAGTCATGATGATATCTGATCTTTTAGTGATGTCACTAGGAGTATTTAACCAATTAGCACCAGCGGTAATAGCATTAATGGCATGCTCTTTGGTTCGATTATAGACGTTAACCTGATATCCAGCTTTTAGTAGTTACTAAACTGAATTTTATTATTTTAAATAACTGTAGTTTACCACTTTATTAAGTTGTTTGATTAAATAATAGTTGATGATGATGCATTAATATCAATAAAACTAAATTTAGTAAAATCAAAAAGTCCTTGGTCAGTAATTTTTAAAGTTGGAATAACAGGTAATGCTAAAAATGATAATGTTAAGAATGGATCATAACTAACCGCACTGATTTTTTTAAAACTATTGAGTAAGTTTTGATAATCAGCGTTAACAGTCAGATAATCTTGATCTGACATTAGCCCAGCAATTGATAGTGGTAAAATTGTCACATGATAATCAGCAGAAACCACAGCTAAACCACCATTGGTTTTAGCAATTGCTTCAATCGCTAATTTAATAGCTTGGTCATCCATACCTGCAGCGATTAAATTATGTGAATCATGGCTAATACTACTAGCAATTGCACCACCGGTAAGACCTAAACCTTTAACAATACCAAGTCCCATTGTACCTAAATTTTTATGGCGCTCAACGACAACAATTTTGGCTAAATCATGCTTGGTACTTGGTAAAAATACATGATTAGCTGATGGAACAGGCAAAACTAAGTGTTCCGTATCAATATGCCCCGGCTTGATGCCAATCACATGCGCATATTCGCCAGATAAGGTTAATTTTAAATCACCTAAAGTATAATTCATACATGGGTAGTTCCATGCTTTGCTTTTAGTATCAGTATGTTTAGTGAAATGCCCATTCTTCATGACATTTAAAACATGCACAGTTTCAAGATTATCAATAATTAACAAGTCAGCAATGAAGCCTGGGGCAATGGCCCCTAAGTCATTAATTAAGTGAGATTGTGCTGCATTTAAAGAAGCCATTGTATAGGCCATAGCAGGTTTGAGACCAAGTTTGATCGCCTTAGCGATATTAAAGTCAACTCCGCCTTCAGCTAGGATATCACTGACTGTTTTATCATCAGTTGCAAAGGCAAATCGCGTATAATTGTGGGCATTGACGGCAGGTAAAAGATGTTGTAAGTCCCGTTCAACCGTTCCTTCACGTAAGTAAACATAAAAGCCAGCTCGAATTCGTGCTAAGGCTTCTTGGGCATTTCTTGATTCATGATCAGTTGCAATTCCATAGTACCGATAGATATCTAACTGTGAATTTAAAAGGCCGGCAGTATGGCCATCAACTTGCTTATTAGCTTGTAGAGCATCATTAATTTTAGTAAGCATATCCGGATTAGCACTTTCAACAGCTGGAAAGTCCATTACCTCAGCTAAACCACCAACTTGTTGATATTGATAATAGGGTTTGAGATCAGAAGCGGTCAAAGTAGCACCGGCATGTTCAAAGCTGACTGCGGGAACAGATGATGGTAACATATATTGGATTGTAATCGGACTATCATTACCAGCTGCTAACATATAGTCGAGGCCAATGGTTCCTTTTACGTTAGCGATTTCATGTGGGTCAGCAAAAACAGTTGTGATACCACGTGTTAAAGCCAGTTTGCCAAATTCAACTGGATTGAGGAGCGAACTCTCAATATGCATATGGGCATCAATGATTCCTGGGACAACATAATTATTTTTAGCATCAAAAATCTGGTGAGCTAATAGGGTGGGTTGTGATCCTAATGCATATATTTTATTATCTTTTATCCAAATAGTTGTTGTTTCAAAAGTTAAGTTAAAAACATCGAGAACCTGTGCGTTAATAATTTGTATATCAACGTTGGTAATGGTTGTACTCATGGGAAGCCTCCGCTAGCTAAAATAATATTTAGTTAGAGATTATAGCTAATCTTAGCTGATAAAACAATATAATACGTTATAAAAACTTACACATAGTTATATGCTGGATACCAGCATATAAAAAAATGGAACCTTGAGCAATAAAACCAAGTTTTTGATAAAAATCTTTTGCTTGTAATTGGGCTCCTAAAGTTAAATAAGTAATACCTAATGTAGAAGCATTGCTTTCAATGTTATGCATTAGCATGCTAGCGACACCTTGATGACGAAAAGACTTTAGTGTAGCCACACGTTGTAGATGCCAACCATTGTCATTGGTTCGATGAATGCGAGCAGTAGCGATTGGTTGTTTGTTAAGATAGACGACAAAATGTGTTGCAACGTCATCTAAATTATCAAGTTCTAGGCTGATATCAATATTTTGCTCAGCTACAAACACGCTTTTTCGAATGGCTAAAGCATCTGCTTTAATTTGTTCAAAATTATTTTGAAGACTATTTTTTATTTCCATATTGTGCATCCTTAACATTGATTTAAAAAATATTTTACCAGTTTAATGGTAAAATTGATAAGATATTAAATTTTAAAATGAGGTTTATAAAAAATATGCGCAAGCTTGGTAAACAACTCAATACACGAAAAGGTTTTTTTTGGTGGCTAATTGGTTTCTTTTGGATAAAAACACTCATAGCTTATTTTTTAGATTTTGGAATGTTAGGTGTGCAAACCCCATTTCAATTTTTCATTATGCTAATAAATCCATTTGCAACCACCATTTTAATTTATGGAATTGCTTGGTTTTTTAAAAAAGCTCGCTTTTTTTATGCCTATTTAGCAATTATTAATTTAATTAATACAATATTATTGTATTTAAACGTGATTTATTTTCGCGAATTTACAGATTTTGTAACGATTAATGCCATGCTTGGTTACAACAAAGTTAATCAGGGTTTAGGTGGAGCCGGTTTTGAATTAATGGAGCCCCATGATGTTATCTTTTGGTTAGATTTCATCATTTTAATTGCTTTATTCTTATTTAAAAAAATTAAATTCGATATGAATAAACCAAAAAAATGGGCTGGTCTAGCTACTTTTTGTGGTGCAACTGTCCTATGTTTAATGAATATTGCTTTAGCTGATATGAGTCGCCCACAACTTTTAACGCGACAGTTTGATCGGACGTATTTTGTCAAATATCTAGGGTTAGATGCATTTACAGTTTATGATGGTATCAGTTCAAGAAAAACAGCTGAATTACGCGAAAATGCTAAAAGTTCCGAAATAAAGGGAATTTTAAAGTATGTTCAAAAAAACTACGCTGAACCAAATAAGAAATACTATGGTATTGCTAAAGGCCGGAATGTCATTATAATTCATTTGGAAAGTTTTCAGCAATTTGTCATTAACCGTAAAATTAATGGGCAAGAAGTAACGCCATTTTTAAACTCCCTTTATAATTCAAAAAGTAGTTTGTCATTTGCTAATTTGTTTAATCAAGTTGGCCAAGGAAAAACTTCTGATGCGGAAAATATGCTAGAAACATCAACGTATGGGCTACCGCAAGGATCATTATTTGCACAATTAGGTAGTGATGAAACATTTCAAGCAATGCCACAAATATTAAAGCAACATGGTGATTATACCTCAGCTGTTTTTCATGGAAATAATGCTGCTTTTTGGAATCGAAATAACGTTTATAAAAACATGGGCTATAATTATTTTTATGATGCAAGTTATTTTGATACAACTGGCGATCGCGCAACCGGATATGGCTTAAAGGATAAGTTACTATTTCATGACTCAATTAAGTATTTACAACATTTACAGCAACCATTTTATGCTAAATATATTACTGTGACTAATCATTTTCCGTATTCATTGGATACTGAAGATAAGGATAAAACATTTACCACGACGGATACTGATTCTAGTATTGTGAACAATTATTTTGTAACTAATCGTTATTTAGATCAATCAATCAAGGAATTTTTTACGTACCTTAAAAAGTCAGAGCTCTACAAAAACTCAGTAATATTGTTATATGGTGATCACTATGGTATTTCTGATACAGAAAATACTAATTTAGCCTCAGTTCTTGGTAAGAATGCTGATGATTGGAATGCCAATGATAATGCTGAATTACAAAGAGTACCATTAATTATTCATATTCCAGGTTTAAAAAATGGTGGTATTCAAAAGCAATATGGTGGTGAAATCGATGTCCTACCAACGTTGGAACATTTATTAGGTATAAATAGTAAGGAATATGTTCAATTTGGAACAGATTTGATGAGTAAGCAGCATAACCAAGTTGTCGCTTTTCGTAATGGCGATTTTGTTTCACCTACATATAACTTTATCAATAATAATGTTTATTCAGCTAAAACAGGTAAGCAATTAACTGCAACAACTAGTTTAATGAAAACCATTAATAAGATGGATAGTAAAGTTAAAAAAACGTTGAGCTTATCAGACTCATTGAATCAGAAAAACTTATTAAGATTTTATACACCTAAAGGTTTTACTAAAGTTAACTCAAGTAAGTATAACTATGTTTATCCAGCGGGAATTAAGCAAGCATTAGCAATTGAAAAAAAGCTGCACTTAAAATCAACTAGTTTATTTTCACAAAATAATAATAAGTCGACAACAAAGTTATATAAAACTGATGCTCCAGAAGTTAATCATAAGAACATGAGTGGCTCTCGTATTCAGCAGACTCGTAAAACAGATACGACTGATGGAACAAGTTCGTCAAGTACCGATAAGTAGCTAAAAAATAAGTTTTAAGAGGAGTCAGGGTATGACAATAGCTAAAGTGATTAGTCAAAAACTAAATTATAATGAAAAGCAAATTTCTCAAGTTTTAGCACTTACAGATGCAGGGAACACAGTCCCATTTATTGCCCGCTACCGAAAAGAAATGACTGGTAACCTTGACGAGGTGGCGATTCGGGAAATTATTGAAAAAGCAAATGCGTATTTAGAGCTATCAAAGCGAAAAACAGCAATTTTAGCTTCGATTGAAAAACAAGATATGTTGACAATTGCTTTAGCCAATAAAATAAAAGGCATTGATAATTTACAAAAACTAGAAGATGTTTACTTACCATATAAACCGAAAAAGCAAACACGCGCAATGCTTGCTCGGCAAAATGGCTTAACTGACTTAGCTACTTGCTTATCAAAGTTAGATGAGCAACAAATTAAAAAGATGACTAGTCAGTTTGTTAATAAACAAGTAAAGACGAGTGCAGAAGCACTAGGTGGGGCGCAAGCGATTGTGGCGGAACTGGTTAGTGAAAGTGAACAGATTCGGGAATACGTACGCCACTTTATCGAAAATAAAGGGCAATTAATAACTACCTTGAAGAAAAATGCTGCACAATTTGATGAAAAACAAATTTTCAAAACTTATTATCAATTTGAACATAACATAAATCAATTGCAAAATTATCAAATTTTGGCTATTAATCGAGGTGAGAGTGAAAAAATTCTTAGTGTAAAAATCAGTTTAGCGGATGACATAATTGTTAATTGGATTATCAACATATTAAAAAAAAAGCCCCAACCTAGTCAATATTTCCAAGAAGCAGTTAGAGATGGTTATCAACGTTTGTTAAAACCAGTTTTAGAAAGACAGATTCGTAGTCAGTTAACTGAACGGGCTCAAACAGCAGCTAGCAAAATTTTTGGTAGTAATTTATATCATTTATTAATGCAAGCGCCCTTAAAAGGGCAAGTAATCATGGGTTTTGATCCGGGGTATCGTACAGGCTGTAAGTTAGCAATTATTGATGCTCAAGGTAAATTTTTAGATAAGGAAGTTATTTATCCGCATAAACCAGCTAGTGCCACCAAACAAAAAACAGCTAGTGCGATATTTAATGCTTTAATAAAAAAGTATCAGGTAAAGTTGATTGCAATTGGGAATGGCACAGCAAGCCGGGAATCAGTCGAATTTGTGGTTGCACAAGGATTGCACAAAGTGGCCTATGCAATTGTTAATGAAGCTGGTGCTTCTGTTTATTCAGCTAGTGATATCGCTCGTAGTGAATTTCCACAATTACATGTGGAGGAACGATCAGCAATTTCAATTGCACGTCGCTTGCAGGATCCATTAGCTGAACTAATAAAAATTGATCCAAAAGCAATTGGTGTTGGTCAGTATCAGCATGATATTAATGGCAAAATACTAGATCAAGAGGTTGATACAGTGATTGAACGAGCTGTTAATGAAGTAGGAATTAATGTTAATACCGCTAGTGAGCCCTTATTACAACATGTTTCAGGGTTAAATAAAACAACCGCGCATAATATAGTATCTTTTAGAAATACACAAGGACCGTTTACGAAACGGAGTGATTTAAAAAGTGTACCAAGACTTGGGCCAAAAGCTTATCAACAAGCAATCGGGTTTTTAAGGATTATTGAAGGACAAGAGCCACTTGATAATACAGATATTCATCCGGAAAGCTATAAGTTAGCAACTCAATTATTAGCAATTGGTGCTACTGAAATAGATCCGACAGATGATATTAAAATTAATAAGTTAGCCATGCAATATCAAGTAAATCCCCTGACAGTAGTTGATGTTATCAAAGGTTTACAACAAGCAGGGCGTGATATTCGGGATACATTACCGGGGGCACTATTAAGAAATGATGTTTTGAAAATTAATGATTTAAAACAAGGAATGCAATTGGAGGGAACCGTTAGAAACGTGACAGATTTTGGGGCGTTTATTGATTTGGGTGTGAAGCAAGATGGATTAATTCATATTTCAGAATTATCAGAAAAACGAGTTAAGCATCCTAGTGAAATTCTCAATGTTGGTCAAATTATTACCGTTCGTGTTAAAAATGTTGATATTGATCGACAAAGAATTGAATTATCATTGAAACTAGGTGTGTAATGACTACACAAGAGTTACAAAAATTAGTTGAAACGATATCATTGATGGCATTTAATAAACCGTTTAGTGATCAAGCTAGCTTTAATGTACGCTTAAAAACGACCGGGGGCCGTTATTTATTGCAAAGCCACAATATTGAAATCAATCCTAGGATTGTAGAATTAGATGATAGTAGTGTCTTAGTGGGGATTATTAAACATGAACTAGTGCATTATCATCTTCATCAATTGGGGGTAATGCATACACATGCTTCAGTTGAGTTTAAAGCATTACTTAATGAAGTTGATGGCTTAAGGTATACACCAGTAATGCACCCCGTTAAACGATATCAATATCAGTGTGGCAAATGTGGTTTAAAGTATTTTCGACAACGTAAAATTGATCTTAATAAGTATCATTGTGGCAAATGTTTAGGAGCCTTAAAAAAGATTTAAATTATTATTGCAAAGCTAAAATCTTTCTGGTATAGTTATTCTTGTTGTTATGATAACAATAAGAATGTTGCGGGCGTGGCGGAATTGGCAGACGCGCAGGATTAAGGATCCTGTGGTAGCAATACCATGGAGGTTCGAGCCCTCTCGCCCGCAGATAGAAAAAACTCCACTTTTAGTGGAGTTTTTTTGTTGCCCATAAGTTGAAATTAAATGCTTAAGAACAAGCCAAACTTATTTAGGAACATTATAAACGACAACTGCTAAAAATCTTCTAAATAGGTACTAGTAGTTGCTGGTGTTGTAGCAACAATTATTTTACCATTGTGAATTGAATATAATAGTTCTGCACGCGTATTGATAACCTCATAAAAATTGGGTGCATTAAAAATTAAAAAATTAGCGGGATTACCAACTTGAATCCCATATTTATCACTAAGATGCATCGCTTTAGCACCGTTAGCGGTAACAAAACGGTACGAGTGCATAATTTCACTATAGCCCATTATTTGTGTTGCATGTAAGCCCATGTGTAAAACATCAAGCATATTCCCATTTCCCATTGGATACCAAGGATCTTTGATATCATCTTCACCAAAGGCAACATTAATACCATTTGCATCCAATTCTTTAACACGGGTTAAGCCACGACGTTTAGGATAAGTGTCAAAACGCCCACCGAGATACATATTAATTAATGGGTTAGCAATAAAGTTAATATCGGCCATTTTTAAAAGACGCATTAATTTATAAACATAAGCATCATTATAAGAACCCATGGCAGTTGTATGTGAAGCAGTTACTTTATCTTTTAAGCCAGTTTCAAAGGCTAATGTTGCCAATGTTTCTAACCCTCGAGATGCAGGATCATCAATTTCGTCTGTGTGGGCATCTACTAAGAGATTATATTCTTTAGCTAAATTAACAGCGAATTTTAAAGACGCGACACTATATTCATGGGTAAATTCAAAATGAGGAATGGCACCAATGGCATCTACTCCTAATTGAGCCGCTTTTATCATTAATTCTTTACCATTTGGAAATGATAGAATACCTTCTTGCGGAAATGCGACTAATTGTAAGGTCATCCACTCTTTAACTTCTTCACGAACTTCAATGAGCGCCTTTAATGCAACTAAGTCAGGATCGGTAACGTCAACATGCGAACGAACATACTGTAGGCCATGCTGTGCTTGCAGTTTTAACGCAGCAATTGCACGATCTTTAACATCTTGTTTTGTCAGAGTTTTTTTTCTTTCAGACCAGATTCTAATACCGTCAAAAAGAGTGCCAGTTTCATTCCATTCAGGTTGACCAGCTGTCATTGTTGAGTCTAAGTGGACATGAGGATCAACAAATGGTGGGATGATTAATTTATTATGACCATCAATAGTTTGTTCATTAGGTAAAGCCGTTAAATACGGAGAAATTGCACTTATTTTACCATCCAAAATTCTAAGATCATTAGGTACCGATTCATTTTCAATGTGAATTTGCTTAATTAACATCTTGTCCTCCAAAAGATAAATATTATTAAAATTTGCGAAAATTTAATCTTCAATTTATATCAATTTATTTTAATTGAGTATATCTTAAGACTAACAAAAGAAAATATGGGGGACAAGCTATGAATTTTATGTATCGTACGCAGCTTAACTTATTAAAGAAAAAAGGGCGTACGTTAAGCATGATCTTGATGGGCATACTTTTTTTAATAATAATATTTGGCAGTGCAATTATTAAAAATCAAGCTGATCAGCTTTTTACAAAAACGAAGCAACAAGCAACACAGTATCTCGTTTTATCTTCTACTAAAACGTTTTTGCCCCAAGACAAAAAGTTAGTGACAGCAAATTTAGCAACAATTAAGCGAATTAGCAAAATGAGTGGAATCGCAACTTATACAAAGTCCTTAGCAATTTCAGCAAAGATTACGGTGAAGCAAAAAAAACAAGTAGTATCGGTTTTAGGAACTAGTAATGGCCTCCAATTTAGTGAAAAAATACCGTTAAAAACGGGACACTTAATAACTAGTAAACAACAAGCAAAAAAAGTAATTTTAATTAGTGATAAATTAGCAAATAAGATAAAAGTTAAAGTTGGTAGTTGGTTAATTTTTACTACCAAACATCAACAAAAGATAAAGGTTAAAGTTATTGGTATTTATAAAGATAATAAGCAAGATAATCAGATGATTTATACTAATTATCATACGGCTAATCTATTAAACGATAATAAACAAGTCGTAACAAATGCCATTTTTAAGACAGATAGATTAAGTTATCGACAAAGACAGATTATTTTGACCAAAATTAATAAACTTTTAGGAAAACAAAAAATTAGTGCGAAAGAAAGCAATGTAGCTAGCCAGTTAACCAAGCTTAAGCAACTTAAAAATAGTGCAGATTTGATTTATCAAATAGCACTTATCACAATGATTATAATGATGATGTGTGGTGTTTTAATAGTATTTTGGCAACGAAGATTTGAAATAAAACAATTGACACTATTAGGTGCTAGCCGCAGGAATATTTTTTTACAATTCAGCAGTGAGTTAACAATCATATTGTTATTAGCCGGCTACATTGCCTTTTTCGTAGTCAATATGTTAAAAGGGAGTTTGTTAACTAGCCTAAACCTCAATAGTAGTACTGTTGTGTTGAATAATACATTTAGCAATGTCATTATATCCCGAACTTTAATGATGAATATGATAAAAATATCACTTGATAAGCAACTTATAATTGAAGACACATTTATAAATGCATTTAAAATTATTGGCATACTATGGTTTTGTGGCATAAGTGTATTTAAGTTACGGTTTTTAAGTTATCGTGTGAAGAAGATTTTTTAAGATAAAAAGTAGGTGAGATATGTTAGAAGTAGCCTTTAAGAGTGAGAAACATGCTAATATTGATTTAGTGTTTAAGCGCCTACATATTTATATGTTACGGCCAACATTGGCCCATAAAAGGAATATTTTAAATACAATTAGTGGTTTTATGGAATCATCAAATACGATGTTATCATTTGATGGGCAACAAATTAATAATGACATTGATCTAGTGCAGTATCGTCGAGAAAATGTGCGCGTTATTTTGAAAAATGATCAGTTAATTGAATATTTAACACCTGTTGAATATGTTAAAATTGCCTTGGACTTAGATCAGCAACAACGGCGGGTTGATTATCCATATATGCGTGATGCATTAAAAAAAATGGGCATTAATCAGGAACTGGCGCATGAACGAATCAGTAAATTAAATGAAAAAAAACGCTATGCAGTTGCACTAGCTGGTGCTTTAACTGTTAAAGCGCCAGTTGTAATTATTGATGATATTACCCAAAAATTAAGTTTATCGGAATTAAATGATTTGTTACAAACCTTACGTTGGCTGATGAGCGAACTCGATAAAATTATCATTTTAAATAGTAATGACAATCGAATCTTAAACATTGATCATGAAATAATTAGTTTAGCTTAATATGAATTAAATGAGGAAAAAAATATGGCACAACAAGCAATCAAAATTTTATTAATTGAAGATGAACACGATTTATCAGATAACATTAAGGAAATGTTGGCTGGATTTGCCGATGTTGATCAGGCATTTGATGGGGATGAAGGTGAATATCAAGCCAGTGAGGCACCATATGATTTAATTTTATGTGATTTAATGTTACCAATGCAAAATGGCTTAGATGTCATTAAGAATTTACGAATTAATGAAATAAAAACACCAGTCCTTATTCTAACCGCGAAGGATAGTTTGGATGATAAAATTACTGGTTTTAATGTTGGAGCTGATGATTATTTGACTAAACCCTTTCATCGGGAAGAATTAATTGTGCGAGTACAAGCTTTATTACGACGAACAGGGGTGTACGCTGATGATCACACCTTGCATGCTGGCAATGTGAAAATTAATTTGGAAAATCGCAGTGTTGAGATCAAGGGTGAATTACTAAAATTAATTGGTAAAGAATTTGATATTTTAGTTTATTTAATCCAAAATAAAAATATTATTGTAACGCGAGAACAAATTTTTGATCGCGTTTGGGGAATTGATTCAGATACGACAATTAATGTTGTTAATATCTACATTAATAACTTAAGACGTAAATTAGAAACAGTCGGCGAAGATGATTTGATTAAAACTTTACGTAATATTGGATTTATTTTAGAGGTTGGAGATGAATGAAATTGTAACAAAAAAGCAAAGACTAAAGATGTTTTTGACGGAAGCGTTTAGTTTTTCATTAATTTTTGCGATTTTAGGAGTAATTATTTTTTGGACATTCCAGCATACACTATTTTCATCTGTGAATCAAAATTTGGAGCATCAAGCTAGTCAGGTTAAAAAAAATGGCATGATTCCTAATCCAGGGGATTTTAAAACAATGACACTATTGTTTAATAAATCTGGAGAAATTGTTAACTATACTGCATTAGGTGATCGTGGAACAACCTTATCCAAAATCCAACTTAAAACCAATCAATTAAATGTAATGCAGACAATTGATTTGAGCAACGGTGTGTCATTTAAAACGATGCTCATAAAATTACCTAAACAGCAAAGTCAGACAAATCAAAATATTCAAGGGGATCAAGGGCAAAAAAATAGTGGCGATATACCCAAATATGCCTTATTAATGGAGAATATTACGGCTGAAAAACAAAGTGTATCAAGTTTCTTAAAAGTGTTATTGGTATCGTTTTTTGTCTTTGCGGTTTTGGCCATAACTATTAGTTGGTGGTTGGTAAAAAGAAACATGCAGCCAGTTTTAAAATCTTGGCAACAACAACAAGATTTTGTTGATAGTGCCGCGCATGAATTAAAAACGCCATTGACGATTATTCAAAATAAATTAGAGTTACTCTTAACTAAGCCAAATGCCAAAATTAAGGATGAATACGATCCAATTATTTTGTCATTGTCTGAAATTAGAAGACTAACGAGTTTATCGGCTGATTTATTAACACTAGCGAAAGCTAATTCTAATATGACGGTTATCAATACTGAAAATATCGATATTAGTAGTTTTTTAGCAAAAATTGTTGAACCATATCAGGAAATTGCCCAATTAGATAATAAAAAATTTACTATTGATTTATTAGCAAGTGGGAAGATTATACTTGATCCACAACGAATTCATCAATTATTAGTCATTTTGTTAGACAATGCTTTAAAATACACTGATGAAAATGCGCAAATTGAAGTAAAAAGTGAAATTGTAAACCGGCAATTAGTGATTGAAGTGACAGATAATGGGCGTGGAATCTCTGAAAAAGGTAAGCAACATGTTTTTGATCGCTTTTATCGCGATGATAAATCAGGAGCACGTGAAACTGGTGGAACCGGCTTAGGATTAGCAATTGCCAAGTGGATTGTTGATATGCATAAAGGCAAGATTTCGGTGCACGATGCTTTTCCACATGGTAGTAAATTTATTGTGAATTTACCAATCAAAAACAAAATTTGATTTTATTGATGAAGTAAGTAACTTTATTTTCTTAATTAAGTTCGCTAGAATGGTATTTGTTAGTATTATGCTAGAAAGGAACTTAGTAATATGTCCAAAGAAAATCCATATCATAATATGAATCAAATTATTTTAGAACAGTTAAGGCAACACGAAATAACGGTTAACGAAATAGGCGAGATTGTATATGATTTACAAAAAGATTATATTCCTGAATTGACGCAAAAAATTGCGAATGATTCAGTTATGCACGTGTTAGCAAAGCGTGAAGTACAAAATGCAATTCTAACAGGTTTGGCATTAGATGAATTAGCAAATCAAAAGAAATTACCGCAACCACTTCAACAAATTGTTGAAAATGATGAAGGGTTGTATGGTATTGATGAACAAATTGCAATGGGCATTACTGCGGTTTATGGATCAATTGGAATTACAAATTACGGCTATGTAGATAAATTAAAGCCAAAATTAATTGGTCGATTAAATGCGCATAAAGGTGGAGTTGTGAATACTTTTGCTGATGATTTAGTAGGAGCAATTGCGGCTGCGGCTGCGGCCCGTATAGCGCATGATCACCCACAAGCAGTACATGATAATTTTGGCATAAAAGAAAACGTACCAAAGTTTGCATAACAGTTCTCTTTCTGTGATTTAGTGGGTTAAGCCGAAGGTTGGGTTAGTTAAGTAATAAAAAACCATGTTTGAACTGACCCCCATAAATTGGAGTGATGTTTTAAGCGATTAATTGGATGGCATGTTTCCGGAATTCAACCGGAGTCATGCCGTCCAATTTTTGT
>NZ_JAFBDN010000006.1 GCF_016908275.1 Periweissella beninensis
AAGGTCGTTGGTTCAAATCCAGCTCCCGCAATAGCAATGGTCGCATGGTATAGTTGGTTATTACGCCCGCCTGTCACGCGGGAGATCACGGGTTCGAGTCCCGTTGTGACCGTTTTGGCTCAGTAGCTCAGTTGGTAGAGCAATGGATTGAAGCTCCATGTGTCGGCGGTTCGATTCCGTCCTGCGCCATAGATAGCAAAGCTATCGATTCAGAATATGCGAATGTAGTTCAATGGTAGAACGCTAGCCTTCCAAGCTCGATACGCGGGTTCGATTCCCGTCATTCGCTTTATATGGGCCTATAGCTCAGCTGGTTAGAGCGCACGCCTGATAAGCGTGAGGTCGATGGTTCGAGTCCATTTAGGCCCATGAATACTCTAATAAAGGGTATGAAGATTGGATTTTGGGGAAGTACTCAAGAGGCTGAAGAGGCGCCCCTGCTAAGGGTGTAGGTCGTGAAAGCGGCGCGAGGGTTCGAATCCCTCCTTCTCCGTAAGATCTGTTTAGTTTTTAAAATTTCTAATTAAATTTGTCCCGTTGGTCAAGTGGTTAAGACATCGCCCTTTCACGGCGGTATCACGAGTTCGAATCTCGTACGGGACATACTAAGTGAGAAGCTTAGTATTGTTTTTTGTGGAGGATTACCCAAGTCTGGCTGAAGGGAATGGTCTTGAAAACCATCAGGTCGTGAAAGCGGCGCGAGAGTTCGAATCTCTCATCCTCCTTATTAGTAATTACTAGTTAAGTTATTTGTATAAATATAATTTAATTAATAAGCATCGAATAAAAATCCAATTGAAAATGAAAAACATTTTCAATTGGATTTTTGGCTCTTTGTCAAATGGTACTGATAGACTAAATAATTAAATTAATTTATTAAGCAACTAATTCATAATTTGAATTAGTTATTTTTTTGTAATTTATCGCAAAATATGAATTTTTAAAGCTAATTAAAATACTCTTTAAAATAAGCTATCTTAAATTTTCAAAATTTCTAAAACCATATGCGATACGATCGATGACATTTGTGTTATTGTTTTCGATGAAATTGTTAAATTATAATTTTCGCTAATCTTTTGATAAATATATATAAAAAAGGTTGACTATTTTGTATATGATACTATAATTAATACTTGTAATGGCCTGTTGGTCAAGTGGTCAAGACGTCGCGTTCTCAGCGCGGAATCCTGAGTTCGATCCTCAGACAGGCTATAATGTTATATACCTAGTTAGTATAATGTAAAATATTAAATATGATTTACAAAGTAAAATGGTTGGGAAATTTATTTTTCCAGCCATTTTACTATTTTTTTAGATTATTTTGTATCAATTAAAAAATTTTTGATAAAATAATATTATGTAATTGAAACGAGGCAAAATAATGAAAGTAAAAGTATTAGTAGCTACACATAAAGCATACGCAATGCCAAAAGATAAAGAGTTATATGAACCAATTCAAGTTGGGAAAATCCTTCATCCAGAATTGAACTTAAAATGCATAGGTGATGATACAGGTGATAATATTTCTAATAAAAATCCTTCATATAATGAGTTAACAGCGTTATATTGGGCATGGAAAAATCTCACTGAATATGAGGCAATTGGTTTGGTGCATTATCGTCGATACTTATCTCTAAACCGAAAGAAAAGTTTGGTAACTATTTTAAATCAACAGCAAATTGAAACATTATTTCAAGAAGCAGATATTATTTTACCGAAAAAAAGACGATATTACATTGAATCAAACTATTCACACTATGCGCATGCGCATCACATAGAGCCCTTAGATCTTACAAGAGATATCTTGGCAAGCAAGTATCCGACGTATCTAGCCACATTTGATATTGTAATGAATAGGAAATCAGCGCACATGTTCAATATGTTTATTATGAAGAAAAATAAATTTGATCAATATGCAGAATGGCTCTTTGACATTCTTAATGATGTGGAAAAGCAAATCGATACTACTAATTGGTCTACTTATGAACAACGCGTATATGGGTTTATTAGTGAACGATTACTTGATGTATGGCTAGAAACAAATCATTATGCTTATAAAGAAGTGAATTATGTGCATATGGAAAAACAAAACTGGCCTAAAAAAATTGGAAGTTTTCTATGGCGAAAATTTAGAAAGCCAAGTAAAGAATTGGGAGCAAAATAATGGTGCTTAGCCAACTTAAAACGTATATCAATACATATCCCCAAATTAATTATGAAAACGTAGTTAATAGGTTAGTTAGTAGTGAATATATTAGTTTTGACATATTTGATACTTTATTAAAGCGTGATGTCAAGCATGTTCAGGACGTGTTCTTTTTTGTAGAAAAAAAATGGAATGAAAAAAATCCTAACAATCAAATTAAAAACTTTACAAAAAAACGTATTAATGCGGAAAAGAAAGCATATGAAAAGTATGGCAAGAGTACAACAATAGAAAATATTTATGAATTTTTAAATGTTGATACGGCAGTTAAAAATTTAGAAATGAAAATAGAATATGACTTGAATATTGCTAATCAACCATTTTTGGAAATATTTAAAGAATTAATTGCTTTAAAAAAGAAAGTATATCTTATTTCAGATATGTATTTACCAAAACAGGTAATAAAAAAAATGCTAGATAAAGCTGGCTTTATCGGCTATCAAGCGCTGTTTGTTTCTTGTGAAATGAGTAAGGATAAAATTAGTGGTGACTTATTTAAATACGTAATTAAACATGAGAATATAAACGTTAGAAATTTAATTCATGTAGGTGATTCATGGAAGGCTGATTGGTTGGGTGCTAAAAAAATAGGTCTTAAAACTTATCATATTCCTAAGTATGTGGTGAATATTAAAAAATATACTACTAAGAAGAGCTTACTTGATGATACTATAGATAGCTTCATAAATAATCGTATTGAAAATTATGAATATGATAAATATCAAAAATTTGGCTATCAAGTATTTGGACCAGTACTATTAGGATTTATACAATGGCTAAATGAAAGCTTAGATGAAAATAAAAAACTTTACTTCTTAGCACGTGATGGCTATATCGTAAAGTTAGCTTATGAATTATTATTTTCTAATCAAAATAGTGGTACATATCTTTATGGTTCAAGGCGTGCTTTTAAGGTTCCCTTATTGCAATATGCGCAAACATTAAAGGAAATTGCTGAAGTAATCAATTTACCTAGTACCTATACAGCTGATGAACTATTAGATGCAGTTGGGTTAGCTAAATATGAAATTAAACATCAATTGGGATCAATGGTTTATACAGAGTTTTATTTTGAAAATATTCCGGAATTGAAGCAATTAATACAAAATAATTTAGCATTAATTAAGAAAAATTCTAAACTAGAAGGTCATAATTTATTACAATATTTAAAACAAGTAGAATTTGAAGGTGAGATAAATATTGTTGATATTGGTTGGCGCGGTAGTATGCAAGCATACTTAGAAGAGTTTACTAAGTTGAATCAAGTGAATGTTAAGCTTCACGGTCTATATGTTGGTTTGACCGCGGATGCACAACAATATGGTATCAACGCACAAGGATATTGGTTTGATATGCTTAAAAATACAACGGATATTGATCTAGCAACACCATTTAAAGGTTTATTAGAATTTTTATTTTCGGCAAATCATGGAACTACTTTATATTTTGAAAATAAAACCTCTTTAGTTGAACCTAAATTAGCACCATATGAATACGATGGTACGCATAATTTAAAAATTCAAGGTGAATTATTAAACTCAATTCGAGGTGCTGCTTTGCAATTTATTAAAGATTTTAAAGAAAGTGGCCTAAATAATAATTTAATTATCGATGTTAAAACTGCATTTAATAGATTAGAGGACGTTGGATTAAAACCAACAATGGTCGACGTTAATTATTTAGGTGATTTTATCTTTGTTGATCAAAATATAAATGCCTTAGCTAAACCAAAAAGGTTAATCTACTATATGGTACATCCTAAGCGTTTAAAATATGATCTATTGGCTTCACGCTGGAAAATTGGTTTTATGAAACGTCTTGTAAAATGCCCAATTAATTATTATTATCTCTATAAAATGTTAAAATAGGAAGAATAAAATATGAATAGCATGCAGGAAGCTAATTTAAAATTGTTTCAAGAAATTATCATATTATGTGAACAGTATCAGATACCGTACATTCTATTGGGTGGAACCTTATTAGGTGCTGTTAGACATGCGGGATTCATTCCATGGGATGATGATATGGATATTGGCTTTACTAGGAAAAATTATGAAAAATTTTTAGATTGTGCCGAAAAATACTTTGAAAATACACATTATAATGTGCAAAGAGATGGCACCGATGCAATTCATTTTGGTTTTAGTAGAATTGTTAATACACACTTTAAAATAAAAGCAAAAGATCATTCTGCTAATAATTTGTTTATCGATATTTTTCCGTTAGATCAGTTACCGAATAAGCCAAAATTAGCGTTTAATAAATTTCGCTTTATAAATATTGCTATTAACAATCGCTGTAAAGTGGCACTACATCAATCTGTAAAAAGAGCTATAATTGCTAATTTGATTGGTTTAACAACGATGTTTTTGTCAGTTAAACAACTTAAAAAAATTAGATATAACCTAATGACAAAATATCAAGGCAATAATACGGATAAATATTATAATTTAGCATCACCATATCAATTTGGAACTGAATATTTTAACGGTAATGAATTAGAAAAGTTTAAAAATGCTCGTTTTGAAGAAGTACAAATAAAGATTCCAGTTGGAGCTAAATCTTTTTTAAAAAGATTATATGGTGAATGGCAAAAAGAACCATCATTAGCACAAAGAAGAACTCACTTGGAATAAAGTTAGGAGAAAATAAAAATTTATGAAAGTTATTCGAAATTACTTTATAAATTTAGGTTATCAATTATTAATATTAATGGCACCGCTACTGACAATTCCTTATGTATCAAGAGTTTTGGGACCTGAAAATGTAGGAATCAATGCATACACTAATTCAGTAATGACTTATTTATTAATTTTTGCTACATTTGGTTTAAATATGTATGGCACAAATAAAATTAAGCAAGAAACTAAAGCTGATAGAAGAGCTAAATTATTTTGGGAAATTGAGCTATTACAGGTTTTAATGGTTGTGATTGCCCTTTCGCTTTATATGATATTGACATCTTTTGCAGCCCGATTTAGACCATATTTTTGGGCTCAAGGTATTTCAATTTTAGCAGTTGCATTTGATATCTCATGGTATTTTACAGGGACCAATGAATATCGAAAAACATTGTTTAGAAATACCATAATTAGAGTTTTAGGAATTGTTTTTATTTTAGTATTAGTAAAAACAAGTAGTGATTTATTACTATATATTCTAGTTACTGCCTTAGCTGGTTTATTGGGTAATCTATCACTATGGCCAGCACTAAAAGATCATTTAGTTAAAATTAATATGGGAACATTAATATTTTTACCACATGTTAAGCCAGCCTTTTTGCTATTGTTGCCCACGGTAGCAAGTCAAATTTATTTAATGATTAATCGCACATTGTTAGGTAAGTTAGATGCAATTAGTGCTTCCGGTTATTTTGATTATGGTTCAAAGTTAGTTATGGTTTTGATAGCGATGGTAACAGCATTAGGCTATGTTATGTTACCGGTAGCATATAAAAGTGCAAAAAAAGGGAATGATGCACTATTGTATGAACAATTAAAAACAAGCATGGATATTACGACCAGTCTAGGTACTGGGTTAGCATTTGGAATTGCGGCAATTGCTAGTCAAATGTCAACATGGCTTTTAGGTAGTGGGTATGAACCGGTAACACCATTATTAATGATTATTGCACCGGCGGTGTTATTAATTGGTTGGAGTAATGTATTAGGCCAACAGTATATGATTTTAAAAAGGAAAACAACTGTATATACGGCTATTTTATGGGCTGGGGTAGTATTAAATATTAGTTTTGATTTTCTTTTAATTCCTTGGTTTGGATTAAACGGAGCAGCGATGGGATTGGTTATTTCGGAAATAATTATTGTAATATGGCAACTGGCAGTCTTACAAAAAGAGGTGGCCATTGGTGGCTTATTTGCTGAAATTTGGAAATATCTATTTTCGGGAGTCGTTATGTTTGGAATTGTTTTTTATTTAAATAATACTCAGTTTAAAAACGCGCATCATTTACTATTGCAAATAATTTTAGGGATTATTATTTATGGTGGATTGTTAATTTTCTTTGAAACTCCAATTGTCCGTAGAGCACGCCAAATCCTTAAGGATGCAATGATTGAACCAGAAATTAGAGCCTAATAATAAAGGAGCCAAGTATAATTGATAAAAATTACTAAAGTTAAACGACAGGCAAAAAAAACAAGATATAATTTATATGAAAAAAATGAAATATTTATCTGTGCCGTTGCAGAAACAACTTTAATTAAATTTAATCTATTTGTAGGTACAGAATTAACATCTGAGAAATTGGCAGAAATAATTACGAGTGATACCCAAGTAAGGGCCTATCAAAGTGCCTTAAATTATTTAAGTTATGCAATTAAATCTGAATATGAAATTAAAAAAAAATTATTGGATCTGGGATTTACAACTAATATAACTGATTCAGTGATTAATAAATTAAAAGATAAAAATTTATTGAATGATTTAGTTTATGCTAAGGAGTACGTTCGAACAAAAACTTTAATGGGGACTGATGGCCCAATTAAGTTAAGAAATGCTTTGATGAAAAAACAAATAGCAACAGTAGACATCGAAGATGCTTTGGCTAAATACCCAGTAGCAAAACAATTGGACAATGGGAAGGCATTGGTTGAAAAACTAAATTATCGATATCGAAAAGAGGCTGTATTAAAGAAACGGCAAAAAATTTATCAACAACTTATTATGAAAGGATATCCAGCCAATATTATTGATAAGTTATTAGTAATGATTGATCAGGACGAAAGTAATGCTGAACTGAATAATTTGCTAACACAAGCAAATAAATTATGGACACGTAATCAAAAATATGCCGATAATGAACGACGATTGAAAACAAAGCTAATGTTAGCTAATCGTGGCTTTAAATTTGATATGATTGAAGAAGTGTTAGATAAGTTAAATTAATTATAATTAGAAATAAAAATTATTTGCTTAGATAATTCACACAACTAAGTTTTTTGAGTGTATAATGAATAATGAAATTCGATGTTGATTCAGAAAGTTGGTTGGTTATGGTCAAGGAACGCGGACCGCGGGAGGGCGACTTTATTACCATCAAAAGCTATAAGCATGACGGGAGTTTACATCGAACTTGGCGTGATACCATGGTGCTTAAAACAAGTGAAAATGCAATAATTGGTGTTAATGACCATACTTTAGTTACAGAGGATGATGGTCGAAGATGGGTGACTCGTGAGCCAGCAATTGTTTATTTTCACAAGCATTATTGGTTCAACATTATCGCAATGATTCGAGATAATGGTGTTTCATATTACTGTAACTTGGCATCACCATTTGTTTTAGATAAAGAGGCTTTGAAATATATCGATTATGATTTGGATGTTAAAGTTTATCCAGATGGTGAAAAACGATTGTTGGATGTAGATGAATATGAAGCCCATGGTAATCAATGGCATTATTCTAAGGAAATTGATAAAATTTTAAAAGAAAATGTCAAAGTCTTAGTTGATTGGATTAATAACGGTAAAGGGCCTTTTTCAAAGGAGTATGTAGACCTTTGGTATAATAGATATCAAGAGTTGTCTCGTCGTGCAGACAGCTAAGTCGCTGTAGATATATAAAGGGCGGAAGACTGTAAAGTTTCCGTCTTTTATTTTTATTTAAATAAAGGATTATAAAATGAAAGAATATTTGACACTCCAAGAAATTCAAGCGCGAATGCTAGAAATAATCAAAGACATAGCAAAATTTGCGATTGAAAATAATCTTAAATTTGTTTTGACAGGAGGCTCAGCCTTAGGCGCAGTTAGACATCAAGGCTTTATTCCATGGGATGATGATGCAGATTTAGCATTACCTAGAGAGCAGTATGAATTTTTTTTAGCAAATTATCAACCTAAAATAAAAGATGTGGAACTACTATGGCATACTACTGATAGGGAATGGAATTATCCATATGCGCGAATTGCTGATACGCTGACAGCACCAGAAATAATTTATGCACAAGTTAAAAATGGTATTTTTGTGGATGTTTTCCCAATTGATCATATGAGTGATAATAAATTTATGCAAAAAGTCGAATACTATCAATTAAAAACAATTGATATTTTACGAAACATGGTGCGTAAGCAACATTGGAATCCGAATGAACCAGGTTTAAAAATTAAAAAATTAATTGCTCCAATTGCAAAATTAAAATCAGTTGGTTTTTATGCAAAATTAATGAACGCTAAAGCCTATCAGATTAATAAAAAGCACCAGTCTTCAAAAACAGCGGGATTGCTAACAGTTATTGGGGTAAATGGTATGCGCGAATTTGGCGTTGCTAAGTGGTATACAAGTACAATTTGGGTGCCTTTTTGTGATACTAAATTACCTATAGTTAAACAGTATGATGCGTATTTAACTAAAATGTATGGTGATTATTTACAAGAACCACCAGTTGAAAGTCGAAAACATCATTGGAATATTTATCGATTATAATAGTGTGTTATAATTATTGTTTGTGGTACAACTATTAATGTTAAAAAACAAGGAAATTTAAAAATGAAAAAAGTAATTACGTATGGAACATTTGATTTATTGCATAAAGGCCATATTAACCTTTTGAAACGAGCAAAAGCATTAGGAGATCATTTAACTGTGGTAGTTTCAACTGATGAATTTAATGCAATTAAAGGTAAAAAGGCCTATACACCATTTGTTGATCGTAAATATATCTTAGAAGCAATTCGCTATGTTGATGAGGTATTACCTGAAAACAATTGGGAACAAAAAATTGATGATGTTAAAAATAACAATATTGATACGTTTGTGATGGGTGATGATTGGCAAGGAAAGTTTGATTTTTTGGCCGATTACTGCGAGGTTGTTTACTTACCAAGAACAGAAGGTATTTCAACAACTAAAATCAAAAATGATTTAGGAATGAATAAATAAAGCACTAAGTATTACTAAATTAAATAATTTAGTAATACAATTAAGCAATTGTAATAAGTAACGGTGGTTATAAGATTTATTATCTAATTTTTGTAAGCATAAAAAGGGCCGGATTTTGCAAAATCCGGTCTTTTTTATGCTTTTTATCACAAATTTGATTGGCCGTTTGGTAGTTAATTGCAATTCAAAGGAAAACCATTTCAATTGATTAGCATAATTAAGATGAGTAATTATTTTTTAGGAAAGATTTAGCATAATGTGTTAAAAAGGGTAGTTAAAAAGTTAAAATAAGAAATGGTATGATAAAATAAATAGGAAATTTACTTTGGAGGAAAATTAGTTTGAAATTATCAATAATAGTTCCCTCGTATAATGAAGAAGAAACAATAATGCTTTTTTATGATGCACTTGAAGAAGTACATAAAAGTTTAACTGATATTGAATATGAATACTGGTTCATCGATGATGGATCAACCGATAAGACGCTTGAAATTTTAAATAATTTACATAATATAGATGAACATGTACATTATATTAGCTTTTCAAGAAATTTTGGGAAAGAAGCAGCCTTATATGCAGGGTTAGAGAATGCGACAGGTGACTTAATAACAGTGATGGATGCAGATTTACAAGATCCACCAACACTATTACCAGAGATGATTGCTGGAGTTAGATCAGGTGAGTGGGACTCAATTGGTACTAGACGAATTAGTCGCGATGGTGAGTCAAAAATTCGATCATTATTTGCTAAAACGTTTTATTGGCTGATTAATAAAATATCATCTGTAGAAATGGTTGATGGGGCTCGTGATTTTCGGGTGATGTCACGCCAAATGGTAACGGCAGTGTTAGCAATGCCTGAATATAACCGTTTTTCAAAAGGAATTTTTAGTTGGGTGGGCTTTAGAACTAAATATTTGGAATATAAAAATATTGAGCGTGTTGCGGGAAACACATCATGGTCATTTTGGCAATTATGTAAATATGCAATCGAAGGAATTGTTACTTTTTCAGAAATACCCTTAGTTATTGCATCATCATTAGGGGCATTCATGGCTATTTTTTCAGGTCTTTCATTATTAGTAGTTGTTTTACGGGCTTTAATTAATAATACGAGTGTTGCTGGTTGGCCATCAATGGTGGCAATCTTTTTATTTATTGGCGGAATTCAATTATTTGTATTGGGGATTATCGGACGCTATATTGGCAACATTTATCTTGAAGTAAAGAAACGGCCAATATATTTAGCAAAAGAGCGTGTTTGATAGACTAGTAAATTGATATAATAGTAAAAGAAATTTTATATTAATTGAAAAATAGTAACAGCTATTTGAAATTTAGCATGATTTAAAAGAAAAGGTAATACGATGACAAATCAAAAGAAATATGATTATTTAGTTGTTGGTGCAGGACCGTTTGGGGCAATCTTTGCACATGAAGCAGCGCGGTTAGGAAAACGTATTTTAGTTATTGAAAAGCGACCATTTATTGGCGGTAATTTACATACACATGAGCAATATGGTATCCATATTCATGATTTTGGAGCCCATATATTCCACACAGATAATAAGGAAGTTTGGCAATATATTAATCAGTTTGCTGAATTTAATAGTTATACTAATCAAGTTATTGCTAATTATAAAGGCGAATTGTATAATCTACCATTTAATATGAACACTTTTTATCAAATGTGGGGAGTAAAGACGCCCTTGGAAGCGCAACAAAAAATTGAACAACAAAAACAAGCAAGTGGTATTACCGGGACACCTAAAAATTTACAAGAACAAGCAATTTCATTGATAGGAACTGATATTTACGAAAAATTAATCAAAGGTTATACTGAAAAACAATGGGGTCGTTTAGCCACAGAATTGCCGGCGTTCATCATAAAAAGATTACCCGTTCGTTTTACATTTGATAATAATTATTTTGATCACCGATATCAAGGGGTACCAATTGGTGGTTATACCCAAATATTTGATAATTTACTAGCTAATGAATTAATTGATGTTCAACTTAATACTGACTTTTTGGCAAATAAAGTAAAATATTTAGCAGAATTCCCGAAAATCATTTATACAGGGATGATTGATCAATTTTATGATTACTCATATGGTGAACTAGAATATCGTTCATTAAAATTTGAAACTGAAGTTTTAAACATGGATAATTATCAAGGTAATGCTGTTATAAATTATACCGAGCGTAAAGTACCATATACCCGGGTGATGGAATGGAAACATTTTGAATTTGGCAAAGGGCAACAAGATAAGACCATTATTACACGTGAGTTTCCACAAAATTGGGATCGAACAAAGGAAGCATATTATCCAATTAATGATCAAAAAAATACGGAGCTTTATAAAAAATATCGCCAACAAGCACAAACTGATCAACAAATTTTATTTGGTGGTCGATTAGGAAAGTATCGCTATTATGACATGGACCAAGTAATTCATGATGTCCTATTAACTATAAAAAAAGAATTTAGCTTACCAGATAATTATCAGTTTGTCAGATAATATTTAAAGGCGAAAGCATGTTAATTTCAAACGTTATGCTATAATTAATTAGTTAGTAGACTAATTCTTTAGTGCTAATATAATTCAATAATAAAAGGATGGAATTAAAACATGGCGAAAAAAACTCACGTAGCCTTGCTATTTGGTGGTAATTCTTCAGAGCATGATGTTTCAAAGCGATCAGCTCATAATGTCTTCGATGCCCTAGATAAAGAAAAATATGAAATTAGTATTTTTATGTTTTCTAAAGATGGTATTTTATTAGGAAACCAACCTTCACAAAGAATTTTTGATGGTGAATCGGAGGAAGTTGTTGTTGCTGAAGAAATGGAAAAAATGGATTTGAGTAATCCATTAGCCCCAATTGCAGCTTTAAGTGAAGTTAGGGATATTGATATTTTTTGGCCGGTTATCCATGGTAATTTAGGTGAAGATGGAACGGTACAAGGGTTATTCAAGCTCTTAAACAAACCATTTATTGGAGCCCCTCAAACTGCTTCAGGAATGGCGTTTGATAAAGAACTAACAAAAAGAATTTTAAATCAAGCGGGCGTTAGAAATACTGAATATGTATTAGTAACACCTGAAAATAGAGCTAATTTTCCTTATGAACAAGTTGCTAAAAAGCTAGGTGAAGTATTATTTATTAAACCTGCTAAACAAGGATCATCTGTAGGAATGGCTAAGGTTAAAACAGCTAGTGAATATGATCAAGCATTAACTGAAGCACTCCGTTATGATTTTAAAGTTTTGGTAGAAAAAACAATTAAAAATCCACGTGAAATTGAAATTTCAATTTTAGGGAATGAAGAACCGAAAGCGTCGAAACTAGGGGAAGTTATTGTACCGTCAAATGATGAATTTTATGATTACAATAATAAATTTGTTGATGCTTCAGGCGTTGTTTTTGATTTACCAGCTGTGGTCGAACCGCAGTTAGCCCAAGAAATTACACAAATGTCATTAAAAGCATATGAAGCATTAGAACTAAAAGGGCTAACCAGAATTGACTTTTTAGTTGATGAAAATAATGTGCCTTACTTAGGGGAACCAAATACGTTACCAGGGATGACTAATATTTCATTATATCCACAGATGTGGGAAGTATCTGGTATCAGTTATTCTCAACTTTTAGATGAAATTATTAAGTATGGTTTTGCTGAATTTGATAGAAATTCAAAAATTAGTTATGCGTTCCAATCATTAGGTGAGGAGCATGTTGGGGAAAAACGGTATACACAAGATTAATAATTAAAGAGGGACTAGTAATAGTCCTTTTTTTTGTTATTATGAATAGATGAAGATTAATAATATTAATTAAAGGGAAGTTACTTATGGATATAACTATTATAGTTGAAATTATTTCAATAATAGTCATCTTAAATGCTGTGGGGGCGATTATTACTGTATTTCATGAAAAAAGAGATATTGCAGCTATTTGGGCATGGCTAGTATTATTAATTGTTTTTCCAGTAATCGGATTTATGATATTTGCAATTTTTGGCCGAAAATTAACTAATAAGAAAATTTTTAATGTTAAAACCCAAATTCGATTAGGAATTGATACAATTGTCAGTAATCAAAAAGAGCGATTAAAACATGGTGATTTGCCGGTTGCTAATGAAATTACTAATAATGCTAAGGAAATGGTCAATATGTTTTTACGTACAGACAAAGCAGTTTTGACGCATAAAAATGATGTTCAGATTTATACTGATGGTAAGCAAAAATTTGCGGCTTTAATTAACGATATGCAAAAAGCACAACATCATATTAATGTTGAATACTTTTCAATTATGGACGATGAAATTGGTAATAAAATTGTTAGTGTGTTGGAAGAAAGAGCAGCAGCAGGAATTCATGTACGGGTTATATATGATCAATTTGGTTCACATGGTAAGAATAAAAAGTTATTTCAACGTCTTGTTGAATTAGGGGGCCAAGTTGAACCATTTTTAGCAAATCGTTTTCAGATTTTAACTTTTAGAGTTAATTTTAGAGATCATCGTAAAATGGTAATTATTGATGGAAATATTGGATATATCGGTGGCTTTAATGTCGGGGATCAATACTTGGGAAATTCTAAAAAATTTGGTTATTGGCGTGATACGCATTTAAAAATTCAAGGGGATGCAGTTTTAGCATTGCAGTCACGTTTTTTTATGGACTGGAATGCAACGCATAAAATTGGAACCGTTGAATTTAGCAAGGATTATTTTCCAAATCCAAATATTCAAGGAACCACTGCAATGCAAATTGTTTCATCTGGGCCAGACAGTGATTTAGAACAAATAAAACGAGGATATATGCAAATGATTGCCACGGCGCGCAAATCAATTTTGATTCAAACACCATACTTTATTCCTGACAGTGGTATGTTAGAGGTGTTGCAAAATGCAGCGTTAGCAGGTATAAAGGTACATTTAATGATTCCTAGTATGCCTGATCATCCATTTGTTTATCAAGCAACAAAATACTATGCGAAAGAATTACTAGCCCGGGGTGGTAAGGTTTCGACATATGATAATGGTTTTTTGCATGCTAAAATGATGGTTGTCGATGGTAAAATTGCTTCTGTTGGTTCTGCTAATTTAGATATTCGTTCATTTAAATTAAATTTTGAAGCAAATGCATTTATGTATGATAAAGAACTTGCACAAAAATTAGAACATATCTTCAAAGAAGATTTAAAACACTCATCTAGTTTGACATTAATGACATATGCTAAGCAGTCTTTATGGCAGACTATGAAACAAAAATTTAGTCGGCTACTTAGTCCGATATTATAAAAGAAAGAGGAAGAATTGTTGGATTACAGTTTACGGCCAGGAGTAAAATTACATATTATTCCAACTAATCAATTTAAAACAACCCAAATTGTCGTTAATTTAACAACGAAACATGAAAAAAAGAGTAGTACTTACCGGTCATTACTAGCAAATGTTTTAGAATTAGCATCGATGAAATATCCAGATCAAAATAAAATTGCCAAACAAATGGCGTATCTGTATGGTGCTAGATTTGGAACTGATTTGGAAAAGTACGGCCAAGTACACTGCTTTAGGTATATGTTGCGCTTACCTAATGAAAGATACATTGACGCTGATCAATCATTAGTAGTAGCAGGTTTTGACTTTTTAAAGGAAATTATTTTTAATCCATTAAAAAATGGAGACCAGTTTAATAAAGCACTGTTTATACGTGAAAAAAATAATATGATTGCTGATTTTAAAAGTATAAAAGAAGACCGCCAAACCCATGCAATGCAACAGTTAGTAGATTTGTATTTTAATAATGAACAAGCAACTCCCAGTTATGGACAATTAGATGAACTAAAAAAAATAACTAATCAATCATTAACAAGATATCATCAAAAAATGCTAGCAGAGGATCAAGTCGATATTTTTGTGCTAGGAAATGTTGACAAAGAAGTCATTATTGCTAAAGCATCTGAATTACCATTTATGGAAAGAACCGGTGAAAATTTAAAACTATTTTATCAACAAGCTTTGAAGGATGAAGTTTTGGTAAAAACGGAACAAGCCAATTTAACACAGGCTAAGTACAATCTAGCGTATCACTTTGATGTTAATCAACAAAGTGATGAAAAATATGCAGCAATTGTTTTTAATGCACTATTAGGTGCGACACCACTATCAAAATTATTTGTAAATGTCCGAGAAAAAGCCAGTTTGGCATATTATGCATCTAGTAACTATAGTCCAACAAATCAATTGCTAACGATTCAAACAGGAATTGATAATACTAACTTAGTAAAAGCTAAAAAAATTATTTTGCAACAAATTACTGATATTCAAGCTGGAAAGTTTAGTGATTTAGAGTTAAATAGTGTAAAAAAGTATTTAGTAAATACTTTTGAAGCCTCATTAGACTCACCACGTGCAATCTTAAATAAAGCAATTTTAAATGCATTATTAGGTAGAAATGCAAACCAATTAGAATGGATCAAAAAGGTTAAAGATGTAACAAAAATAGATGTAATTAATATTGCTAAAAAACTAAATTTACAAGCAACATTTTTATTAGCAGGAGAACCTGATGGAAAAAATTGAATATAAAAAATTGGAAGAAGTTCGGTATCAAGAAACACTAAGTAATGGGCTAGACATTAATTTGTTACCAAAAAACGACTTTCATAAAACATATGCAGTTTTAACAGTTGATTATGGGGCGACGGATTTAACTTTTAAGCAGAACGGAAAACTAAAAACACTACCAGCTGGCCTTGCCCATTTTTTGGAGCACAAGTTATTTGAAAAAGCTGATTATGATGCATTTGAGCTTTTTGGTAAGTATGGTGCAAGTGCAAATGCTTATACTAGCTATACAAAGACGAGCTATTTATTTTCAACAACTAGTAATTTTGATGAAAATTTAGAAATCTTACTAGATTTTGTACAAAAGCCATTTTTTGATAAAAAATCGGTTATTAAGGAACAAGGGATAATTGGGCAAGAAATTAAAATGTATCAGGATGAACCGCATTGGCAACTTTATACTGAATTACTTGGCACAATGTATCCTAAACAACCATTAGCACAAGATATTGCCGGAACGATTGATTCAATTACTAAAATTTCCGCAGAATTATTATACGAAAGTTATAACTATTTTTATCGACCAAATAATATGAATTTATTTATTGTCGGTAAATTTGATCCAACAGATGTGATAACAAAAATTAAAAATAATCAAAGTAACAAAGTGTTTGAAAATGCAAAAATTGTGCATCAACCTATGCAACCAACGAATGTTGAGAAACCACATAAACTATCTTTAGATGTAGAACGCCCAAAAGTAGCCTTTGGTATTAAGGGAATGGATCAACGACCACAAGGAGTGGAAGGATTAAAGTATAGTTTAGCTATTAGTATGGCTCTTGACTTGATATTTGGTGATACTGAGCCGCGGTACCTAAGGTTGTATAACGAAGGAATTATTGATGATAGTTTTAGCTTTGATTTTGAGTTACAACGTAATTATCATTTTGCTACGATTACAGTAGAAACAGACGAGCCACAAAGTTTTATTAATGAGATTCAGGTTGTTTTGAATAATGCTAATTTGGCATTACTTGCAAGTGAGTCAAGTTTTGAATTAATTAAAAGGGAAACAATTGGTGCGACAATTGGGATGCTAAATTCACTGGAAGGCATTGCTAATCAATACGATGGTGATTTATTTGATGGTGCAACATTGCTTGATGAACTAGCAATATTAGAAAATATATCTTTTGACGATATTAAAAGATATTTTAATAACTTTATTAGGGTTGCACAAATTACATATGTTTGTGCTGAAAATCAATAAGTTAAGAGAGTTTAAATCAATTTTTTTAAAGCGTGATAGCACTATGGAATATGATATACTGTAGAAAGTATTTGTAAATGATGATGGAGAAAATTTAATAATATGAGTGAACAACGTAATATTGAAATTGGCGAAAAGTTACGTGCTGCTCGTCAAGCTAAAGGTTTTACTTTAGACGACTTACAACAAAAAACGAAGATTCAAAAAAGATATTTAAATGCGATTGAAAATGGTGATTTTAAGCAGTTACCGGGTGATTTTTATGTGCGTGCTTTTACAAAACAATTTGCGATGGCCGTTGATATTAACCCGGATGAGCTATTAGCAAATGCTCCAGAAAAGGTTATTGAACCAACAACCGATTTAAGTAATTCTCGGACAGATGCAGACAATGTTACTCGGACAGGCATTGATAATGAAGTAACATCAACCGATAAATTACAAGCAATTGTACCTAAGGTCATTATTGGGATATTAGTAATAGTTGTGTTGGTGGTTGTTTGGTTTATTGCTCAGTCAGTATCACCAAATACAAGCAGTCAAAAAAGTGCCAATTCTTCAAATGTCTCAGTCTCAAGTAATAAAGTTACTAAAAAAGCCAAGGTAACAAAAAGCACTGCTACTAAAAAGAAAGAAAACCAATCCCCAAAAACTAAGACAGTTAAAACAACAATTGGAACAGGGACAACTAGTGGTACTACTACTAGTTTTACGGTAACTACCGCTAATAAAGCACGTAAGGTTAAAATTAGTTCAAAGTATCGTACATGGTTAACAGTTACAAACAATGCTGGTTCTACATTAGCTAGTGAAATGATGCAAGCAAATTCAACAAAAACAATAACTGTCGCTAAGGATGTAACTACACTAACTATTAGATCAGGGTATGCTTTAGGGACTACGATAACGATTAATAAGGTCGCTGCTAATATTCCAACAAGTACCTTAACAACACGTAATTATCAATTTAATTTTGAAAAGAGTGCTAAATAAGATGAATTTACCAAATAAATTAACTGTTTTTCGAATGTTATTGATTCCGATATTTATTATTTTATTAGTAATACCTACCTATTCAGCTGTTAATATAATGGGAGCAATAGTCCCAATAACTCATGTATTGGCTGCAATTGTTTTTATTATTGCATCTTTAACTGATTTACTTGATGGTAAAATTGCTCGTGCGCGTCATTTGGTTACTAATTTTGGCAAATTTGCGGATCCGTTAGCTGATAAATTATTAGTGATGACCGCCTTAATTTTTTTAGTACAATTTAACAAAGCACCAGCTTGGATAATTGCAATTATTGTCATTCGAGAATTAGCAATTACTGGATTACGATTATTAATCGTTGAAAATAATGGAAAAGTGTTGGCTGCTGCATATCCAGGCAAAATAAAAACCACCACGCAAATGATTGCAATCATTTTCTTTTATTTAAATGATGCTTTTTTTAGTCCGTTGCATGTACCATTTGCAACTATTATGTTGTGGATTGCCTTAATCTTCACGATATATTCAGGAATTGATTATTTTGTTCAAAACAGATCAGTATTTTCAGATGGTTTTAAATAAGTGATTGTATTAAAGAAAACAGTATAAAAGTTGCTCGTCGTTGAGGAATAGCTACTTTTATAGTAGGTGGTTATGATCAAAATAAGGTTTAAAAGATATACATAATAAAATTAGAAAGGGCTGGATTTTTTTAAATTCAGCCCTTTCTAATTTTATCAGCGCTATAATTAACTATTATCGGATCTTACTGTTATTTGTATATTAAATAAGCATCTTTTATCCCAATGACTAATGTTTTTTGCTAGAATAAAAAGAAGATACATACTAGTAAGTACGTATAATATATTTAGGGGGCATGAGCCATGCAAGCTGAAATCATCGCTGTAGGAACAGAGTTACTTTTGGGACAAATAATTGATACTAATAGTCCGAAAGTGGCACAAAAATTAGCAGAATTAGATATTAACGTATTTTATCAAACAACGGTTGGTGATAATGAACCCCGCCTAATTGATGCATTACAAATTGCTAGTGAAAGAGCCGATTTAATAATAACAATTGGTGGATTAGGACCAACTGTTGATGATTTAACTAAACAAACAGTTGCGAAATTTTTAAAACAAGAATTAGCTGCTGATGAACAAGCATTGAAAAAAATAATTGACTATCATGATACTACAAGTAAACCAATGTCAGAAAATAATAAATTACAAGCTTTGTACTTGGCAGCGGGGCAGTCTCTAAAAAATGATAATGGTTTTGCTGTTGGGTCCTTCTATAAAAATCCTAATGGACCTGATGTGTTACTTTTACCTGGACCACCATGGGAATTAGAACCAATGCTAACTAATTATACAGTGCCCGTATTACAAAAAGAATATAAAAACACTGGAATGTTGATATCAAGAGTTTTACGTTTTTTTGGAATTGGGGAATCTCGTTTAGCAACTAAACTAGCTGATTTAATCGATGAGCAATCTAATCCAACAATTGCCCCCTATGCTAAAAAGCATGAAGTAACTTTACGATTAACTGCGCAAGCTGATAATCGCGAAAGTGCAATTAAAATGTTGGATCTTGCTGAAGATAAAATAATGGAACGTGTTGGTATTTATTTTTATGGTTATGGTGATGATAATTCACTAGTAAAATGTTTAGCCAATTTACTAATTGGCCAGCAGTTAACAATATCAGCTGCTGAGAGTTTGACTGCTGGATTATTTCAAAGCACATTAGCGACGTTTCCTGGCATTTCAACGGTTTTTCCGGGAGGAGTTGTTACTTATAACCCAACTGCAAAAAATAAATTAGCTAAGGTACCTGTTGATGTTATCGATACATATGGTGTAGTTAGTCGGGAAACTGCCATTGAAATGGCAAAGGGAATTAAGGAGCGGCTAAGTACAAATATTGCAATTAGCTTTACTGGTGTGGCATCTGGTGAATTAGAGGGGCATAAGGCAGGCATGGTTTGGATCGGTTTAGCTTATGAAGATCAGCCAGTTGAGGCTTATTTATATCAATTTGGGCAAGATCGACAAAAAAATAGAGAAAGGGCTGTTTTAACTGGATTAGACTTGATTCGACGTAAAATTTTAAATCAAACAATTCCAGAACAAATATAAACAGAAACACATGTTCGTGTTTTTGTTGCATATTGGTAGTAAAAATAGTATGATTACTGATACAGAATTGTTCGGTTAAACCCTTAAGGAGGATTAGAATTGGCAGATGAACGGAAAGCAGCTTTAGATGCTGCACTTAAGAAAATTGAAAAAAACTTTGGTAAAGGTTCGATAATGCGTTTAGGGGAAAATGCACAAACGCAAGTTTCCACAGTTCCTTCTGGTTCTTTAAAATTAGATATTGCTTTAGGCGTGGGAGGCTATCCTAAGGGAAGAATTATTGAGGTCTATGGGCCAGAGTCTTCTGGTAAAACAACGCTAGCATTACATGCGGTAGCTGAAATTCAAAAGTTAGGTGGAACAGCTGCCTATATCGATGCTGAAAATGCCTTAGATTCAAAATATGCTGCAAATTTAGGTGTTAATATTGATGACCTATTGCTCTCGCAACCAGATACTGGTGAACAAGGTTTAGAAATTGCCGATGCTTTGGTTTCTTCTGGGGCAATTGATGTATTAGTGGTTGATTCTGTAGCTGCTTTAGTACCAAGAGCTGAAATTGAGGGTGATATGGGTGATTCGCACGTTGGATTGCAAGCGCGACTTATGTCACAAGCACTTCGTAAATTATCAGGATCTATCAATAAGACAGGAACAATTGCGATTTTTATTAACCAAATTCGTGAAAAGGTCGGGGTTATGTTTGGAAATCCCGAAACTACCCCCGGCGGACGAGCACTTAAATTCTATGCGACTGTTCGATTAGAAGTAAGACGTGCGACTCAAATTAAAGATGGTACTGATGTTATTGGAAATAACACGAAAATAAAAGTTGTTAAAAATAAAGTTGCGCCACCATTTAAGGTAGCTGAAGTTGATATTATGTATGGTGAAGGGGTTTCCCAAACGGGCGAATTAATTGACTTAGCGGTAGAACAAGAAATTGTCGATAAGTCAGGTTCTTGGTTTGCTTATAATGGTGAACGAATTGGCCAAGGTCGTGAAAATGTCAAAAAGTATCTTGATAGTGAAGAACATGCAGCAATGCGACAAGAAATATACGACCGTGTTAGAAATGCGTATGGGATTGGTGATGGCACAGATGAACCAAGTGCTACAACGATGAGTGAAAAAGAAGCGTCAGATGACGTAGAATAAGAATTAAATTAAAAACTGGATACTTGTCCAGTTTTTTTAATATCATTATTCTGGTAAAATGGGCATTAGCAGATAAAAAGATAATGAAACTAAATTAATTAACGAGGATTAAAAAATGACAATGATTGATGGACAAATGGTAGCAACACAAATTAAACAACAAATTGCTAAACAAGTGAATGAATTAGCTGAGTTAGGAGTAACACCAGGTTTAGCAGTAATTATGGTCGGAAACGATGCTGCGTCTGAAATTTATGTCAAAAATAAACAACAAGTAGCAACGGATTTAGGTATCGAAGCAAATACAATAAAAATGCCAGCTGATACTACTGAGTTAGCGATTATTAAAAAAATCCAAATCTTAAATGCAGACCCAGCTGTTGATGCAATTTTAGTACAATCACCAATGCCAACACATATTAATGAACAAAATATTCAAGCCGCAATTGATCCAAGTAAAGATGTTGATGGCTTTCATCCATATAATTTAGGACAGCTGGTAACGGATGCTAATGAATATTACCCAGTTGCTAATACACCAAGGGGAATTATGCGACTTTTGAAATGGTATGATGTCAAGACAACAGGTAAACTTGCACTCGTTATTGGCCGTTCAATTTTAGTCGGGAAACCAATGGCCGCTATGTTAACGAATGCTGACGCAACAGTAATTACTGCTAATAGCCAGACTAAAAACCTAGATGAATTAATAGCCATCGCAGATATTGTAGTGGTGGCCATGGGTAAAGCAAATGCGATTGACGCACAAAAAATGAAGGCAGGGGCAACTTTAATTGATGTTGGAATTAATCGTTTAGCAGACGGTACACTAGTTGGTGATGTTGCTAATAAAAATAATACTAATTTGGCTTTTGCAACACCAGTTCCTGGTGGTGTAGGGCCAATGACAATTGCGACATTAATGGAAACGACCGTTGAATTAGCACAACAACATGTGGCTCATGGAAATGACTAATGGTACAAGAAGACAGTTATTTGACAGTAACGGCACTAACTAAATATTTGAAAAGAAAATTTGATGTTGATCCTTATTTAGAACGGGTATATTTAACTGGTGAAATATCTAATTGGCGTAAACGGCCTAATCATCAATATTTTAGTTTAAAAGATAATGGTGCCAAAATTAGTGTGACGATGTTTAAAACGGCTTTTGCTAAAATTAAGTTTGAACCAGAAGAAGGAATGAAAGTTTTAGTAACTGGTAGAGTAAGTTTGTATGAACCGCAAGGGACATATCAAATCATAATTGATAGTATGCAACCTGATGGGGTTGGTGCATTGTACCAAGCATTTGAGCAATTGAAAAACAAATTAGCCAAAGAAGGATTATTTGATAGAGTAAAAAAGGCTATACCAAAGTATCCTAAACGAATAGCAGTAATTACTTCGGCAAGTGGTGCAGTAATTAGAGATATTATAACAACTAGTAAACGACGGTATCCATTGGTTGAAATTGTTTTATTTCCAGCCGTTGTACAAGGTAACCAAGCTGCTGTAAGCTTGGTAAAACGACTCCAACAAGTGAATAGTGGTGATTTTGATACGATCATTATCGGGCGTGGTGGGGGCTCAATTGAAGATTTATGGCCATTTAATGAAGAAAATGTGGTGCGTCAGATGGCAGCAATGGAGATACCAATTATTAGTTCAGTTGGTCATGAAACTGATATAACAATTGCTGATATGGTTGCTGATGTCCGAGCAGCCACGCCAACTGCCGCAGCAGAATTAGCGACCCCTAAGCTAGATGATTTGATGATTAAGATAGAGCAACTCAAAGATCATTTAATAACTAGTACACAAAATAAAATAGCGTTAGTACAAGCACAGCTAGCTAAACAATTGAATAGTTATGTGCTTACACAACCCAATCGCTTATATGAAGGTTATTTACAACGTGTTGATCAAGCGACTAATCGCTTAATTGAAAATCAACGTCAATTAATTAATAATAAACGGCATACGGTAAGTCTAGTAACACAACGGTTACCGTTACATCTTTATGAGGCAAAACTAGAACAAAAAACGCAAAAATTGCAGCAGTTAGAGGATATATTAAACAAAGCGATGCAACAATTGATACTTAAAAAACAACAAGAGCTGCAGACCTTAGCTAAGAATTTACAATTAGTGTCTCCTTTAGACGTTTTAACACGTGGTTATTCGATCACAAAAACTGAAAAGCATGTTATTAAATCAATTAATGATGTTTCCTTGAATCAAAACATTACAATTAAATTAGTAGATGGTACGATTGAGGCGAAAGTCATTGGTAAGAAGGATGGAGGAAGATAATGGAAGAACCGACATTTGAAGAAAATTTAGCACAACTTGAAGAAATTGTTAAACACTTAGAGAGTGGTAATGTACCTTTAGAAGAAGCGTTAGAGCAATTTAAAGTTGGCGTCGGATTGAGTAATAAATTACAAAAGACATTGCGTAATGCTGAAAATTCTTTAACAAAAATAATTGATGATAATAACCAAGAATTACCTTTTAAACCAGAGGAAGGTAAGTAATGGATAAAACAAAATATAATAGTTTTATTGAACAGTGGCAACCAATTATTGAGGAAAATTTAGTTTTAAATATTAATAACAGTGTTACTAATGCAGAATTACAAAAGATAATGATTTATGCCGCAACAGCTGGTGGAAAAAGACTAAGGCCTTTATTAACATTAGCGTTTTACCAAGCATTTGGTGGCACGATATCTGATGAAACTGTGAAAGTTGCTAATGCATTGGAGCTCATTCACACTTATTCATTGATTCATGATGATTTACCGGCAATGGATAATGATAATTACCGGCGAGGTAAATTAACTAGTCATAAAAAATTTGGCGAAGCTAATGCAATCCTAGCTGGTGATGCGTTCCTAACATTAGCTTTTAGTTGGTTAACTGAAAATGATCTAAAGCCAGAGTTAAAGGTGGCACTAATTAGCAAATTAGCGTTAGCAGCTGGAGCTAATGGGATGGTATCAGGTCAAATCTTAGACATGTTAGGTAATAATCAACAATATACTATAAGCCAATTAAAGTTGGTTCATAGAAAAAAAACAGGAGATTTAATCAGTTATGCGTGTATTGCAGGTGGTATTTTAGCCAATGTAGATGATATGACGATTGATCTTTTGACCAAATTTGGTTATGACTATGGCATTGCATTTCAAATTAAAGATGACTTATTAGATGATGGAGATCAAGTTGATACGATTAAGAATACTTATCCACATTTATTAGGGATGCAACAGGCACAAATTGAATTGAAAAACACAGTTAAGATAGCACGTAACTTATTAATAGATTTGAATAAACTTAATAAAAAATTTGATTTTCAATTAATTGAGGGCTTTCTAACATATTTTGAAAGGGATTAGAAAAATGGCTGAAAAAGAACGTGTTGACATATTACTGGTTCAACAAGGAGTTTTTCAAACACGCGAACAGGCAAAACGGGCTATCATGGCTGGTCAAATTTTAGGAATCAATGAAGAAAGATTAGATAAGCCAGGTGTTAAAATACCAGTGACAACTGAACTACATTTAAAGGGTAAGCCGATGCCCTATGTTTCAAGAGGTGGTTTTAAATTAGCAAAGGCGTTAGATGTTTTTGAGATTGATGTTAAGGATGCAATCGTTTTGGATATAGGCTCATCTACGGGTGGTTTTACAGATGTAGTCTTACAAAATGGGGCGAAACAGTCCTATGCTTTGGATGTAGGAACTAATCAATTAGCTTGGAAATTACGATCTGATGAACGTGTGATTGTTATGGAAAATACTAATTTTAGATATGCAAAATTAGCTGATTTTACGCAAGGGCGGCCTACTTTTGCAACGATAGATGTTTCATTTATTTCACTCCATTTAATTTTACCACCGTTACGTTCAATTCTTGCGGACAATGGTGAAGTCGTGGCTTTAATAAAACCGCAATTTGAAGCTGGTAGAGAAAATGTAGGTAAGCATGGAATCGTGAAAAATAGTGCTGTGCATCAGCAAGTTTTGCAAGATATTATAAAATTTTCAATAGATACAGGTTTTAGTGTTAAACATTTGAGTTTTTCACCGATAAAAGGTGGGGAAGGTAATATTGAGTTTTTGATCCACTTACAAGCAACAAGTGAAGCAACAGTTGCCCCTAGTGTTGATGTAGCCGGTGTTCAAGAATCAGCCTACCAACAGTTAAATCGAAAAGAAAATTAGTACACAGGGAGACAATGTAGTAATGAGAAAAGCAGAGCGACATGAATTAATTCGACGATTAGTCCGCAGTCAAACTTTTGAACGACAAGATCAGTTAGTAAGTGCGATTGAAGAAAAAGCTGGAAAAAAAATAACCCAAGCAACGATTAGTCGGGATTTAAAAGAGATGCATTTGGTAAAAGTACGACTTAAGGATGGTGGCTTTGCTTATCAATACTCATTGAATGATTTTTCTATTGATGAGACACGGTTATCAAGATTATTAAAAAGAAATATTGAATCACTTGCAATCCAAGATACTTTAGTAATGATAAAAGTGGTTCCAGGTACTGGTGAAGTAATTGGTAATTTACTTGAAGCAATGGAATTCGAAGAAGTTTTTGGTGTGTTAGTTAATGATGCTAAAATAATGCTGTTTATTAAAGATGATTTTAATGGGCAAGAGTTAGCAGTTAAGATTAGAGAGCTACTTTAATTAGCCTGTAAGGAGGGGGAATATGTTGCGAGAACTTGTAATTGATAATTTTGCAATTATTGCACATTTACAGTTAGCATTTAATGAAGGTATGTCCGTGTTATCTGGTGAAACAGGTGCTGGTAAATCAATTATTATTGATGCAGTAGGCTTGTTGGCTGGTGGGCGAGGTTCTCAAGAATTTATTCGTACAGGTAGTGACAAGGCGATTTTACAGGGCTTATTTGAAATTAATGCGGAAAATGCTGGCCTAATTTTTGATTTAAATGCATTAGGAATTAATTTTGAAGATTGGCAATTGATTATTCAACGGGAAATGCATCGTAATGGCCGCAATATTATTCGTGTTAATGGGACTTTGATTAATTTAGCAACATTAAAAAAAATTGGAAGTTGGTTAGTTGATATTCATGGTCAAAATGAGCACCAAGAATTAATGCAGACTGAAAAACATTTAGGTTTACTTGATGCATATGGCGGCTCAGGGATTGAGCAAAAGATCAAAGAGTATCAAATTATTTATGCGGAATATAGTGTAATAAAAAAGCAACTAGTGCAACAACAAAGTGGTGAACAACAATGGGCTCAACGACTAGACATGTTGCAATTTCAAGTTGAAGAATTGGAAAATGCTAATTTAGATGTTAATGAAGAAGAAGTGTTACTAGTTGAACGAGAGCGATTAAATAATTTTCAAAAAATTAGTGCTGCTTTAGCAACTGCTAATCAATGCTTGACTAGTAGTGATAATAGTGTGATTGATAACTTAGGGCGTGCTTTACAAGCACTACAGCTAGTAGAACATATTGATGCTAACTTAGGTGAATTAAGTACTAATTTAGGAAATATTTACTACACTTTACAAGATTTAGCTCAGGATGTTGAACGTGAAAGTGACTTATTGGAATATGATGAGCAACGCTTAAATGAAATAGAAGAACGTTTAAATTTAATACAACAGCTTAAACGTAAATACGGAACAACAGTACGAGAAATTTTGATATATTTTGAAAAAATTAAAGTTGAGTATCGAAAAATGCAAGCCAATACTAATTCTAGTGAAGATATTAGTCAAAAATTAGGAGCCCTACAAGACAAACTTAAATTAAAAGCGACTGAATTACATGTTTTAAGAAACAAAAATAGTGAAAAGCTAGTAATAGAAATTCATGAACAGTTAAAAGAATTATATATGGATAAAGCAATTTTTTCCGTTAAATTTAATGAAACTTCCCAATTTACAAAAAATGGAACTGACAATATTGAATTTTATATTCAAACAAATCCTGGGGAAAATGCTAAACCGCTAGCAAAGGTAGCGTCAGGCGGTGAATTGTCACGAATAATGTTGGCTTTAAAGACAATCTTTGCAAAAAATCAAGGGATAACATCTATTATTTTTGATGAAGTAGATACTGGCGTTTCCGGACGTGTTGCACAAGCAATTGCCGAAAAAATTGCCAAAATAGCTAGTTATTCGCAAGTATTGACGATCACTCATTTACCACAAGTGGCTGCTATCGCTGATAATCATTTTTTAATTGTCAAAAATGTAATTGATGGTCGGACGAAGACAAGGGTAAACCTATTATCAGCAAAGGATCGAATACATGAATTAGCACGGATGCTTAGTGGGACCACAATCACTGAACTTGCATTAGCTAATGCACAAGAAATGTTAAAATTATCAAGAGAAATTAAAGTAAAACTGTAGTAAATAATAATGTAGTGTAATTAATAAATAAATGTGGTAAAATTGATTTTATTGGTTGTAAAAAGTTAATTTAGGTTGACTTAATTACCAAAAAGCGTTATCATATTATTTGTTGAGAAAACAAAGTAGGAGCTCCCGCTTCTCGCCTCAGTAATAAAAGATTGCTAGGCTAGATATTTTAAAACCATGATGAATGATTTTATAAGCGGGTTTACGTGTTTTTAAAAGACGTAAACCTCTTTTGTTTTCACTAAAAATAAAATTTGGAGGACAAAACCATAGCACAAGCTCGACCACAACAAGATTTGGTAAATGACAAGATTCGCGCACGTGAGGTTCGTTTAATTACTGATGCTGGTGATCAAGGTGTAATTTCAACATCTAAAGCCTTAGAATTAGCAACTGAACAAGACTTGGACCTAGTATTAGTACAAGCTAATGCAAAGCCACCAGTAGCCAAAATTATGGATTATGGTAAGTTTAAGTTTGACGCTCAAAAACGTCAACGTGAAGCTCGCAAAAATCAAAAAATTGTTACTGTTAAAGAAGTTCGTCTTTCACCAGTTATTGATGAGAATGATTTTAATACCCGTTTAAGAGCAGCTAAGAAGTTCTTAGGTCAAGGTAATAAAGTTAAGGCATCAATTCGTTTTAAGGGACGTGCAATTACCCACAAAGAAATTGGACGTGCAGTCTTGGATCGTTTAGCTGAAGCCACTGAAGACATTGCTAAGGTGGAACAACGGGCTAAGATGGACGGTCGGAGCATGTTCTTGGTGCTTGCACCCAAAGATAACAAGTAGAGTTGCGTCTACTCTTTTAATTAAACAAGCTATTAAATTATTCGGAGGAAATTCTATTATGCCTAAGCAAAAGACACACCGCGCTTCAGCAAAGCGTTTTAAGAAAACTGCTAACGGTGGTTTGAAATCAGCAAACGCCTATACTTCACACCGTTTTCACGGTAAAACTAAGAAGCAACGTCGTCAACTTCGTGGTACTTCAATGATGAATCGCACTACTTTGAAGACTTACAACAAGCTTCTTTCAAACATTTAATAGAAAATTGCAGTAAGCAATATAACAAGACAAGTAATTATATCAAGATAGTATTTTAGGAGGAACTTCCCATGCGTGTTAAGGGTGGAACAGTGACGCGTGCTCGTCGCAAAAAAATGATTAAGTTGGCTAAGGGTTATCGTGGTCAACGTCACATCAACTTTAAGGTTGCTAAGCAATCAGTAATGCAATCATACTACTACGCATTCCGTGATCGTCGTAAGACTAAGAGTAACTTCCGTAAGTTATGGATTGCACGGATTAATGCTGCTGCACGTTTGAACGGTATGTCATACAGCAAGTTTATGCACGGTTTGGCACTTACTGGTTCAACATTGAATCGAAAGATGTTAGCAGATCTTGCAGTTAGTGATGAAGCATCATTTGCTAAGTTAGCTGATGCAGCTAAAAAAGCTATTGAAGCTAAGTAATTAAAAAGAGTTGCAGTTATTTTTAACTGCAACTCTTTTTAATTAACATGCTAAAATGGATAAGAACTTTGTCAAAAAAGAAACTTGAATTTATGCTATATTAAAGATAATAAAAAATTTTTAAAAGGAAAAAAGTATGTTAAATAAATTTAAACCAACTTGGATGGTTAATGTAATTTATAATGTCACACCTGAACAATTAAAAATTCAGGGAATTAAAGCAGTCTTAGCTGATTTAGATAACACTTTAATTGCTTGGAATAATCCTGAGGGTTCACCTGAACTAAAAAAATGGTTAGCAGATTTAAATGCTGCAGGGATTCCTTTATTAGTTGTTTCAAATAATTCACATGCTAGAATTGGTCGTGCAGTGGCGCCATTAAACGTGTCCTTTGTGTCTAGAGCATTTAAACCATTGACTCGAGGAATAGATAAAGCAGCTAAAAAATTAGCTGTAGACAAATCAGAGATTGTTATGATTGGAGATCAATTAATGACTGATATTTGGGCAGCAAATAATGCTGGAGTACGTAGTATTTTAGTCAAACCGCTTTTAGAAACAGATCAATGGAACACACGCGTTAATCGTTTTATTGAAAAACCTGTAAAAAAAGCAATGCTCAAGAATAACCCAAAATTAAAATGGATGGATAATATTAATGACTGATGATGAAATAAAAAAAGAATTACTAGATGGTATTTTTTGTGTTGGTTGTGGAGCCCAAATTCAAACTAATGCTAAAAATGAATTAGGATATACTCCGATGAGTGCCTTAAAAAAAGGCCTCGAAACGGATGAGGTTTATTGTCAACGTTGTTTTAGATTACGGCACTACAATGAAATTCAACCAGTTTCGTTAACTGATGATGATTTTAGGCGGTTATTAGGGCAAATTGCTGATACTAAAGCATTAATTGTATATGTTGTAGATATTTTTGATTTTACGGGTTCACTAATTCCCGGATTGCATCGATTTGTTGGTGATAACCCTGTACTTCTTGTTGGTAATAAGGCCGATGTTATGCCTAAGTCTTTAAAACGCACAAAGTTAACGAATTGGATGCGACAACAAGCAAATATTAATGGGATTCGGCCAATCGACGTGACACTTGTATCTGCCAAAAAAGGTCATTCAGTGGCTGACTTAATGAGCAAAATTGATAATTATCGTCAAAATCGGGATGTATATGTTGTTGGTGTGACTAATGTTGGCAAATCAACGCTAATTAATGCGATTATTAATTCGCAAACGGGCATTCATAATTTAATAACGACATCTCGCTTTCCAGGAACAACCTTGGATAAGATTGAAATACCGTTTAATGATGGGGCAAAATTAATTGACACGCCAGGAATTATCCATCAAGATCAAATGGCTCATTATTTAGGAGCTAAGGAATTAAAGTATGTTTCACCACAAAAAGAAGTGAAACCAATTGTTTATCAATTAAATGAACAACAAACACTATTTATGGGTGGATTAGCAAGATTTGATTTTATTCAAGGTGATAAAAGTTCATTTGTCTTATATTTTGAAAATAATCTAATGTTGCATCGAACAAAATTGGAAAAGGCAGATACTTTTTACCTTAAGCATGCAGGAACATTGTTAGTGCCACCAACAAGTGAAGCAATGGAGCAGTTTCCCGAACTACAAAGGCATGAATTTCGAACTAGAGAAAAGTCTGATGTGGTAATTAATGGTCTTGGATGGATAACTGTACCAGCTAATGTAACTATTGCTGGATGGGCACCTAAGGGTGTATCAGTGATAATTCGTACAGCAATGATTTAATTATGAGAAAATAGGAAGATGATATGACAACTTTACGTGGAAAACAAAAACGCTATTTAAGAGCACAAGCACATACTATGAATCCCATTTTTAGTGTTGGGAAAAATGGTTTATCAAAAGTATGGTTAAATCAATTGACAGATGCAATTGAAAAACGCGAGTTATTTAAAATCTCGTTACAACAGAATGCTGATGTTGATGTAGCAGAGGTAAAAGAATATATAGAAAATAATTCAGCACTTACAGTCGTTCAAACAATTGGGCACGTGTTGGTTATTTACAAACGTTCAGATAATCCGGAAAATCGTAAATTCTCACTAACAATTGATGAAATTTAACTAAGGTAATATGAGTTGAGGAAATTGGTAATGGAAAAGGTACAAGTATTAACGGCAACAACACGCGATTTAGAAGCTACGAATATTAAAAGAATTGGTATTATGGGCGGAACATTTAATCCTATTCATAATGGCCATTTAATTATTGCTGAGCAAGTAGCTAGTCAATTAGCTTTAGATCAAGTACTTTTTCTTCCTAACAATATTCCACCGCATGTTGATAAAAAAAAAGCTATTGAGGGTAACGTGCGTGCAGAAATGGTCAATTTGGCAATTGAAGATAATTCACATTTTAAATTAGAGACCATTGAGTTAGCAAAGGGTGGAGTAAGTTATTCATATAATACTGTTTTAGCGCTTAAAAAAAAGTATCCAGCAACGAGCTTTTACTTTATCATTGGGGCCGATGAGGTTGAATATTTACCAAAATGGTACCAAATTGATGAGTTGATAAAAGAAGTTATTTTTGTGGCTGTGCGACGTCATGGTTATCAAGGAAAAACAAAATACCAAGTCATTTGGGTTGATGCACCACTAATTGAAATATCATCAACTGACATTAGAAAACGTATTGAGCAACACACATCAATTAAATATCTTGTACCACAAAAAGTTGCCAACTTTATTGAAGACAGGAGATTATATCAAAATGATTGAAATTAACTATACTAATCATTATTTTAATTTAAGTCGCGAAAAATTATTAGAAGTATTAAAAAATAAGCTTTCTAATTTTAGATTCAATCATGTTTTACGTGTGGAGAAAAAAGCCTTAGAATTGGCTACTAGGTATCAATATGAAAATATAGAGCAGGTTTCGATTGCGGCGTTGGTGCATGATTACGCGAAAGAATTTGATGATGAGTTATTTATAAATAAGATTAAAGATAAAGCATTAGATCCTGATTTATTAAATTGGGGTAATATGATTTGGCATGGAGTTGTTGGCGCTGAATTTATACATGATGATCTAAAAATAACTGACGAAGATATTTTAAATGCCGTTAGACATCATACGGTTGGGGCAACATATATGACGTTATTAGATAAAATTATTTATATGGCTGATTATATTGAAGATGGTCGTGATTTCCCTGAAGTTGCTAAGGTTCGTGAAATTACTTTTAAAAATATCGATGAGGGTGTTGCTTGGCAAACACTACATACGATAGAATATCTATTGAATAAAAAAGTTCCAATTTATCCACAAACAATAAATACCTATAATGTATGGGTAGCTAAAAAATAAAATAGAAAATAGTTGGGATTTTGCGCTGCTGATTTAAGTATTCAAAATTACAATTAGGAGAAATAATAATGGATTCACAAAAAATGTTAGAAATTGCGGTAATGGCCGCTGATTCAAAAAGAGCTGAAGATATTGTTGCTTTAGATGTACAGTCAGTATCATTGCTGGCAGATTACTTTGTTATTATGCATGCTAGTTCAAAACGACAAGTAAAAGCGATTGTTGATGAAATTGAAGATAAGTTGAATGAAAATCAGATTTTTGTTAAACGTATTGAAGGTAAAGTCGAAGGAAGTTGGGTTTTAATGGACTTTGGTGATATTATTGTTCATATTTTTGATGAAGATAGTCGTGCCCATTATAATTTAGAAAAATTATGGGGTGATGCACCATACGTTGATTTAACAGATATTTTAGTTGAGGAATAAAGATGAGTAATTATCAAACATTTGCAAAATTATATGATGAGTTGTTTGATGAAACTATGTATGAACAATGGTATCAATATGTTAAACAAAACATCAAAAATACCAATGGGAAAATCTTAGAATTGGCTGGCGGTGCAGGGCGATTGGCTGTTTTATTAGCACAAGGAGGGTATGATATTTCGGTTTTTGATTTATCACCTGAGATGCTAACACTAGCAATGCAACATGCACAAGCAGCAAAAGTAAACCTCCCTTTAATTGAAGGCGATATGACGGAATGGTCAGATTTAACAGTTAAGTATCAGACGATTACTTGTTTTGCTGATTCATTAAACTATTTAAGAAATCAAGCGGATATTGAAGCAACATTTCAACAGGTATATGATCATCTAGTTGATAATGGCCAGTTTATGTTTGATGTCATTACACCTTATCAGGCCAATGAAGTTTATCCCGGCTATATGTATAATTGGCATGATGATGAAACGGCCTTTATGTGGACATCATATTTTGGTCCAACGGCTGATTCAGTTGAGCATGAATTAACTTTTTTTATTTATCAAGAAGATATTGACGGCTATCGCCAAATACAAGAGGTTCATTTAGAGCAAACCTATAATTTAGCAGTTTATAAAAAATTACTGGCAAAAATAGGCTTTAATGATATTAAGATAACTGCTGATTTTGGTAATGCAGATATCAATGAACAAACGACACGTTGGTTCTTTGATGTTACTAAATGATTCATAATTAAGTGTAATTTTTTAGAACCTTAATTAAATAAAGTTTTGACATTGAAATGATTATCAAAATATTGATAATCATTTTTATATATTTTGTATATATGTCAGGGGGAAGCAATGATTAATGATTTTGTAGCACTAGACTTTGAATTTGGTGAAGTAAAAAAAGATAGAATTTCAATTGTGGAAGTTGGTATGCAAAAGGTTCAGGATCAAAAATTGACTGATAAGTTGTCAATGCTAATTAATCCAGAATCTAACATTGATAGCTATGCTTCAGATAATATTCATCATATTTATCAAAGTGATGTCGTTGCGGCACCAAAATTTGGGGATGCTTGGGCGATCATTACAAACTTTATTGATGATAACCATGTTGTTGTGCATGATGCTAAAAATGAAGGTAGGGCAATTTTATCAAATGCTACTTTTTATAATTTAAAGGTAGATAATTTAGTTATATACGATACTTTAAAATTAGCTAAATGTATATTGCCACAGCATCAAAAGTATAACATTGCAGCTTTATCAAAATATTTTGATTTACCCAAATTGATTGCACATGATGCTTTAGATGATGCTCAAGAAACAGCACAGTTATTTATTAAAATGCAAAACTTAATATTTGAAAAGCAATTGCAGTATCATCAAATAATGCATAATGTAAAAATAAATGTTAATTTTTAAACGATAAGTCTTTATATTTCTATATAAAAGTAGTAAAATAATAAATGTTTATTGCCTACATGGCGGAATTGGCAGACGCGCTACGTTCAGGTCGTAGTGAGAGTGATCTCGTGCAGGTTCAAGTCCTGTTGTAGGCATTAATATTTTTGATGTGCTAGGGTGTGTGATATAGTACAATGATCGCGTAATAAAAAAGGGTGCAACTGGAAATGGGTTTCATTTCTGGCTACACCTTTTTTAGTTATTCATATTCAGGCCAAAGTCACTGATACAACAAACATCTTAGCTGTAATTAATTATTTAGGGTTATCTAAGAGTCGGACCCGATAAATGGCGGGAATAGCCATTAATGTAGCTAAAATCTTATCTTTCGGCAGTAATAGTGTTTTATTAATATCAATAATGGTGTAGGCAACCGCTCCCCGAGCATTATTCGCCATCCCTTCAATATTGATATTATGTTGAGCAAGATAGGTCGTAATTTGGCCGACCATATTAGGAATATTTTCGTGAATTATTGTTAGGCGATAGTCACTATTAAAAGGAACTTGCATATTGGGTAAATTTACAGAATTAATAACATTACCAGTTTCTAAAAAAGTCATTAAGGTATGAGCTGCTTGTCGGGCGCCATTGACCTCAGCTTCTAATGTTGAACCACCTAAGTGCGGTGTAATGATTACATCATCTCTATTTAAAAGTGCCTCCTCACCAAAATCAGTTAAATATAATTTGAGTTGTTTAGCATTTAAAGCGGTTAAAATAGCACTATTATCAACAATTCCAGCACGGGCAAAATTAAGTAAGATCGTATTGTCTTTTAAGTGAGTAAGAGCATCAGCATCAATTAAGTTTAAAGTATGTTCATTTTTAGGAACGTGAACTGTGACATAATCAGCATTTTCAAGTGCAGTTGCTAAACTATCAGCACGTTTGACATCAGTAGAAATTTGCCAAGCTGCATCAGCTGATAAGAATGGATCGTAGCCAATAACTTGCATTCCTAAACTTAGGGCAGCATTAGCAACTAAGGAGCCAACATGGCCAACCCCAATAACTGCTAAATGTTTATTAATTAATTCACTACCATTAAATTGTGTTTTGTCATTTTCGGTACGTAATGAAATATCAGCGCCACTATTATTGGCAGCATACGTAGTTGCAGTAAATAAATTACGAGAAGCAGCAATTAGCATACCAATAACTAGTTCTTTAACAGCATTCGCATTACTACCAGGAGTTGTAAAAACAGCAATACCATTATTAGTAGCGCTAGCTAAAGGAATATTATTAAAGCCTGCCCCAGCGCGAGCGATTGCTTTAAGTGATGTGGGCCATTGATGATGATGTAAATCAACGGACCGAATAATATAACCATCTGGTTGTGTATGCTCATTATTAATTTGATAATTATGAGTAAAATCAGCCAAACCAACGGGGGCAATGGCGTTAAAAGTTTTAATGTTATACATTTAAAAACGCTCCTATCTGTTATTTTCTTCAAAAGTAGTTAAAAAATCAATTAATGCTAATACACCTTCTAAAGGCATTGCATTATATAAACTAGCTCGTAATCCACCAAAACTTCGATGACCTTTTAGGTTTAAGCAACCAGCAGCTGTTGCAGCTTGTATAACCTTTTCATCAAGACTAGAGGACCCAGTCGTAAAGGTAATATTTGTTAATGAACGGTCTTTTTTATTAATGTTATTAGTATAAAATTTAGAATTATCGATAAATTGATATAAAAGCTGTGCTTTCTTTAGATTTTTTTCATAGATAGCTGCAACTCCCCCTTGAGCTTTAAGCCATTTTAAAACTAAACCAACGGTGTAAATAGCAAAGACTGGTGGGGTATTAAACATCGAATTTTTCTGGGCCGTTAAATGATAATTCATGACACTGGTAATATTAGAGTATGATACTAGGAGCCTTTTTTTAATAATTACCACACTAACACCAGCTGGTCCCAAATTTTTTTGTGCTCCAGCATATACAAGGTCAAAGTCGTTAATGTTATACGGTTCTGCTAGAAAATTTGATGACATATCGGCGACTAATGGTATTTTAAGGTTGTTAGGTATTGCATGTATGCTGAGGCCTTCAATTGTACTATTAGTAGTTAAGTGAAGATAAGCATAATCATCTAAGGGAGTCGATATGTCTAATTTTGGAATATTTGTATAGTTTTGTTTTTGACTTGAGGCTAAAATAGCGGTAGTAAAGCCTAGTGTCTGTGCTTCTTGAATTGCCCGCATTGACCAGTAACCTGAATCAATAAAAGCAATTTTTTTTGAATGGGTTACTAAATTTAATGGCACGGCGGCAAATTGTGCAGTACCGCCACCTTGCATAAATAAAATTTCGTAATCAGATGAAATATTAAGTAAAGCACGTAAATCTGCTTTAGCAGTATTCAAAATATTTTCAAATAGTTTTGTACGATGAGATATTTCTAAAATACTCATACCACTATTGGCGAGAGAAGGTAATTCTGCTTGAATTTGGGTAATAACTTCGGGCGGTAACATAGCTGGACCAGCTGAAAAATTATAAATAGGCATAAAGAATCTCACTTTCAATAATCAAATAAAAAACCCACAATTTAGACTCAAATTGTGGGTTTGTCGGTGAATTAATTAGAAGACTGTGCCCCACAATCGGTATAAACCATGTGAGAACACAACAAAGTTGATCTACATGGAGTATCGTGTAGACCCAAAGGAAGAATTAAAGTGGTTATTTAAAAATGTCATAATTAAATACATCTCCTTTTAATTTAATCGAAGTTTAACAATTTTTAGAATGAATGTCAATACTAGACATTTTGAATTTAGATATGCGATAATGACTAAAAAATATATGAGGTAATTTAATGACAGATTTTTATTTAATTCGTCATGGTCAAACTGCTGCTAACGCAGCAGGGTTGAAGCAGGGAATAATCAATACCGAAATTACAAAATTAAATAAGTTGGGAATTAAGCAAGTAGAATCTTTGCAAGCTGTATTTGATATTTCCTTTGCTAATCAAATTATTGCGAGTCCCCTAGATCGAACGCAACACACAGCTAACATCTTAAATAAAAGTGCAATGTTGCCTTTTACGACAGACGAACGATTGTTAGAAATTTCATATGGTAGTTGGGACGGAAGGCCTAATCAGGAGCTTGAAAAGGCTTATCCTCAAGTATTTGATAGGACGTTACATGATGTTTTGCCTACCTATGTCACTATTGCTAGTGATGGTGAAACATTTGAGATGGTAATGAAACGTATCCAAACATTATTGCTAGAATTAACTAAGAAATACCCAACGCAAAAAATTATTTTAGTAACACATGGCTTTACAATTAAAGCCGCAACTTTAGTTTGTTTAGCAATGACGAATAAATTGATGACGTTACCAGAACCAAATAATGCAAGTGTTACTAAAATTAGTGTTAATCCGCAGACGAAAGAAGCCTATCTTTGGTATTACAATCAAAATGCAAATAATCAGTTTTGATGGTTTGAGATATGGAATAAGATATTAAAACAGCACCCTTAAGTTAACTTAAGGGTGCTGTTTTAATATCTTAGGATCGCATTGAGTTAATAATAAATTAGGTTATTCTTTATTATTAACTAATTTGAGGTTAAGTTCTTCAACAATTTCAGCATGTTTCTTTTCAGTTAGTTTAACTTTAAATAAAAATATGAATAAGGAAATAACAGACAGGGTGAGTGGCGTATAAAAAGCAAATAATTCAAAAGTATGAATATTTTTAGCTGTCATATCAGCGGCTGTGGCACTTCCAGTCATACCTGCTAATAAAGCAATTGAGCCAACAATCCCATTTGAAAGTGCACCTGAAATTTTATCGATCATGGGCCGAATGGTTAAAGTAACAGCTTCATTACGATTACCATTTTTTAATTGACCATATTCAATCGCGTCAGTTAGTGTTAAAACAGTCACTAATTGAGCAAAAGTAAAGTTAAATAATACGAGACCAATAATAATTAAAGTGATATTTGCTTGGCCAAAGATAAACAAAACATATGATAAAATCATTGAAATTTGACCAACAGTAAAGAGAACTTTTCTAGTAATAAATTTATTTAGAATAGGATAAAGGGGGGCGGTTGCAAAGCCAACAATAGTGGCAACTAAGCCAGCTATCCAAAATTCACCAGGTTTACCAAGCACAAATTTGAAAAGATAGAAAAGGACACCATTAGTTGCAACATACGCAATAGAATACATTAGATAAGCTAAACTTGCCCAAAGAATTTGATCATTATGCGCAATTCCAAGGAACACATCTTTAATTGTTGTTTTTTCATTAGCAGCTTCTCGAATTATATTATGCTTTTCAGTTGTACCCATGGCAACTATTAGGGCAGAAAGGAGTGCAACAATGGCAACGAGTATACCAAATGCAAGCCAACCTTGTGGCCCTTGTTCATGTTTACCGGTTGCAGTGTATGTGAAATAAGTTGTTACTGGAACCACAATCATAGCAAGTCCATTCCATCCAATCGAGCCAGTAAATGAACCAAGAGCTGTAAAAATACCACGCTCACGACTATCAGCACTAATAGCAGGCACCATTCCCCAATATGACACATCAACTAGTGAATAGACTATATCAAGGATAACAAACAAAATGACAAAGATAATTGCAAATAGCAACCAATTAGTTTTTGCTAAACCAAAAATCCCAGTAAACAAAATGATTAATAGTAATGAACTAATAATTCCACCAAAAACTTGCCATGGCTTAAACTTGCCCCAACGAGTATTGGTATTATCGACAATATTACCTAAAATAGGGTCAATAACAACCTCGGCTAGTCTGATAATAACAACTAGGCCAGTTATAATACCAATTAATTTATTGGCAGTTTGAGTAGGGACACCAGCAAACATACCACTAGTCACATAGACAATAAAATAAGTACTCAAAGCCCCATAAAAAGCTGAGTGTCCTAAATTACCTAACATAAATGATATCCGCTCAATCCATTGATTTTTACTAATGTGTTTTGAACCGATTTCTTGTATATTTTCCATAATCGATCTCCATTGTTATTTATTTTCTTTTAAAATTTTGACAGCGTAGGCGTCTAGTGTATATTTACCAGCTAAAAGATCATGTTCCGCATTAATGTCAAATAAAGTTTTTTGAGTTTTTATAGTCTGGGGTGTTTCACTAAAATTGATTATAAAATAATAAGTAGCATTACTATCTGACCGTGTCTGGATAGAAATTTCGCTATTATCTTTATGAATTGGTAGGGAATTAACTAACTTGTAGTCATTTACGATATCTTGATAAAAAATACTTAGAAAATCAGTATTTGTGCGAGCAGCTAAATAAAATGCGTAGCCTTGGCCTAACCTATTTTTAGTGATACTTGGTGTATTCGTGTAAAAACAATCACTGTACGTTGCCAAGACTTGGGCAGAATGTAATTTGATAACATCACAATAATCACTTGTTTTGTATGAGATGTCTTTATATATAAAGTGATTATTTTGTTCTGGATAAAGAGTATCTGTCTCAATAAAATCAATACCGTAAATATCTTGAAGTGCCTTTGGCCATCCTCCTAGATAGGCCAAAAAATTTTCATCAACGCGTCCTGTTAAGTATGTTCCAATAAGTATGCCACCTGCAGTAACAAAATGTTTAAGTTTATCAGCAAATTGTTGATTCATCATAAAATGTAGAGGATCAATTACTAATTGATAATTAGTAAGACAATCTTGAGTGCTAATCAAATCAACTGGGATATCATGTTCCCAAAAAAATTGATAATGATTTTGAATGGTTTGCCAATATTTTTTGGTTTCATTAGCATAATTACGAGCATCATCTAAGGCCCACATATTATCATAATCATAAACAATCGCCACTTTCGCTAATTGATGGTTAGCATGAAGAGCTGGTTTTAATTTTTTTAAGGTATCTCCAACTGCAGAAACTTCTTTAAAAACGCGAGTTTGATCGCTAAGACTATGGTCAATTACAGCACCATGAAACATTTCTGAAGAGCCACGGGATTGATGCAATTGAAAATAATTAACTGAATTAGCACCATGAGCAATCTGTTGTAGACTACCCATAAGATGCATACCAGGTAATTTTGGTCGATTAAAAGGATGCCAGTTAACTTGTGAAGGGGTACTTTCCATGATTAAATAATTTTGATTTTTTAAGCTACGCATGACATCATTCATTAGAGCAGTTTTCATTGCAAGTTTTTTAGTGGATTCATAGCCATTACCCCAGTTAGGATAAGAATCCCAACTAATAATATCAACGTGCTTAGCAAATTTTTGATAGTCTAAATCATAATGAACATGGGATTCAGGGGGATTTCCACCCATGAAATTAGTTGTAATTGGAATGTTAGGGGTCAATTTTCGTAATGGGTTTGTCTCATTTTCATAAAAGTCGATTGTTTGATCAGTTACAAAACGATGCCAATCTAAATTGAGCCCTAATAGATTACTATCTCCTTGCGGTGCTGGAGAATGTACTTGTTGCCAGTCAGTATAAGTATGACTCCAAAAATCAGCCCAGTAAGCGTGGTTTAAATTAGCAAGAGTTTTATATTTTTCTTTTAGCCAATCACGAAAAGCTGCCTGGCATAAATCACAATAGCAAGCACCACCAAATTCATTTGAAATGTGCCATAAAATTAAGCTACTTTTTTTACCGTATCGTTCAGCAAGTTTTTGATTGATAATTTGAACTTTTTTACGATAGATTGGTGAAGTGAAACAGTGATTATGACGTTCACCGAAGATATTTCTTTGGCCATTTGCTTCAACGCGTAAAGTTTCAGGATATTTTTCAGCTAACCAACGGGGTTTAGCACCACTGGGGGTAGCTAAAATGACATGACCATTTTGTTTTTCCATGCGCTTGAAAATATCATCAAGCCAAGTGAAGTCAAAATGACCTTCAGTTGGTTCTAATTTTGCCCATGAGAAAATACCAATGGTAATGTTGTTAATATTAGCTTTTTTAAAATAATTAAAATCTAAATCAATAATATGTGGATTATCAAGCCATTGTTCAGGATTATAATCACCACCATGTAAAAATTCTGTAACAGGTAAAGATTTTTGCATATTAAAGCCTACTTTCATAGAGTTAATCAAGAATTCTTAATGGCTTAATAATACCTTATATTCAGATTTTTGTAAGCGTTTTCTTTTGGTAAATTACTAAATGTTGGTAAACAAAAGTTACAGTTGTTTAGATAATTTAGTTAAATTTGAAATAAAACTATGTATATAAGTAAAATTTATGCTAGGATTAATGAAAGCGGTATCATTTTAGAGAATTTATGTATGAAAGGAGTGAGCCATATGACGACTATTAGAGAAATAGCTACTAAAGCAGGCTTTTCGCCGGCAACAGTTTCTCGCCTTTTAAATAATGATCCAACATTTTCAGTTTCTGAAGTGACACGTAAAAAAATTTTGACCGTTGCTCGTAATCTTAATTATTATCAGCAAAATAAGCAATCTGGTACCCAATATGAAATAGCAGTTATTTTTTCGGTACAACCACGGAAAGAATTGGAAGATATTTATTATACTAACTTGCGTGAAAGTATTATGAATGCAGGAAAAATTGCTAATATGGTACTAAAATTTTATCGTGAAATTGATGATATCTCACCACGAACAAATGGCTATATTGCGATTGGTTACTTCAATGATTCTCAAATTAAGCAACTTAGTAGGTTAACTTCTAACGGAATCTTTGTTGACTCAAATCCTAATCCTAGATTATTTAACTCAGTTCAGCCCAATCTAGAAGCGATGACACAACAAGCAATCGAGCTATTTCGAAAAAAAGGAATTGATAAAATTGGCTTTGTAGGTGGTAGATATTGGAATACCAAAACTAATCAGCTTAATGAACAAATAGATGATGCACGAAAAAAATATTTTGAAAGTCATATGCGCGAATTAAATATTTATGATGCAGAAAAAGTATTTATTGGTGATACATTTTCAGTTGAAAGTGGCTATCAAATGGGACATCAAATATTTATGAATAGCAATGGTAAAAAAGAATTACCACAGGCTTTACTAATTGCTTCTGATGCATTAGCTGTAGGTGTTTTACAAGCATTTAATGAAGAACGTGTGATTGTACCAGATGATGTTGAAATTATCAGTATTAATGACATTGAATTAGCTAAATATGTCGCACCACCGTTGACAACGTTCAGAATAAATGTCAATGAGTTGGGACGTGTCGCAATCAACACATTACGGGATACAATTCTATTTCCAGATCATAGTAAGCAAATGATTTTATTAAATTGTGAATTAATATATCGTAAAAGCTTTACTCAACCGTAAGTGAAAATTAATTACAAATTAATAGTGAAAAAGCGTGAGATTAAGGACACTAAGTTGTCGATAGATCACGCTTTTTATTTACGATTTATGAAAGTCGTATCAACACTATTTTAATGAATTGCCAGTGATTAATACACTTGGCACGATAATATGACTGTTGCTATTTAATCGAGGGCTAGTAATGTTTTGATGAAGTAATTTTGCCGCTATGAAGCCAATCTTAGTAGGGTCTTGTTGAATTTTTTCAATTTTTGGAAATGTAAAATTAGTCCAATTCCAATCATCAAAAGTGGCCATACCAATATTATTTGGAATGTTAAAATTATGGGCATGAAAAAAAGCTAGTGTTTTTAAGACATCAGGTCCTTTTAACACAAAAATGGCTGTTTTGGGTGATTGTATTAAAAGTTTTAGCAAATGTTGAAGGTCATCATCAGTATAGAAGATGGTTGTTTTAATATTATTTTGCAAAGCAACATCATTGATCGCTTGAATTCGTAGGTCTCGCGCACTATTACTATTTTTTTGATGCAAAATAATAAATTGATGATAACCAAAAGTAACAACTTTTTGCGCTAATTCTTGAGATTTAAGATAATTATCAGTAACAACTTGAGCAAGATGGGAACTAGCTAACGGACGATCAATAAATACTGTTGGAATGGTAATTGATTCATAATATGGTGTATTTTTTGTAACTGGTTGAATTAAAAGGCCATCAACTTGAAATTGGAGAAGTTGCGAGATGTTTTTTTGTTCTTGTAGGGCATCTTCATTTGAATTAAGCATAATAATTTGATAATTGAAGGAACTGAATAAATCAGCAACACCTTTAAAAACCAATGAGGCATAAAAATTTGTTACATCAGCCATAACTAAACCAATTAAATGGGTACGATTTGTTTTTAAAGCACGAGCTGATTGATTTACTTGATAATTTAATTGTTTAATAGCTTGTTCAATTGTCAACTTAGTTGCTAGGGACATTTTACTATAGTTTTGATTTAAATATCTTGAAACAGTTGTTCTAGAAACGTTGGCCAGTTGAGCTACGTCTAAAATAGTTGGCTTTTTTTTAGTCATAAATATTTTCCCTTACGTTATCTTAAATATACTGGCATTTAGTTTAACATGAAATGAGACAACTAAGATATTTTTTAGTTTTAGGTTTAACGTTAAACTTAAAGTTAAAAAATGTGGTAGACTTACAATGTAAGCGAAATCAAAAAAGATAGCCAAGTTTCTTTTTTGAAGTAAACCCCCGACATTGGACCAAAATTCAATATCGGGGGTTTACTTCATTTTTACTTTTTTCGGATACCCATGTAACATGTTCATTGATAATGAAGATAATTTATCGTAATTTTTAGTTAGATGATATTTGAACAATTAAACTGGTCACTTGGTTACTAATTATCAGTAGCTGAAAAAATTAAAAAAAAATGCTAAAATAGTATGGATTAAATTTGAACGAAAAGGCAGTAAACAATGGTAAAAAAAGCAAAAGAAACTCCAATGATGCAACAATATAATGCAATAAAAGCACAATATCCGGATGCTTTTTTATTTTATCGTTTAGGTGATTTTTATGAATTATTTAATGATGATGCCATCAAAGGCTCGCAATTACTGGAACTAACGCTCACAACTCGAAATAAAAATGCTGAAAACCCAATTCCGATGGCAGGAGTACCACACCATGCTGCACAAAATTATATTGATATTTTAGTTGATCAAGGATATAAGGTTGCAATTGTTGAACAATTAGAAGATCCCAAGCAAACTGATGGTATGGTTAAACGTGATGTTGTTCAATTAGTAACACCTGGAACTAAGTTGGAAAATAAAACAACGGATGCTAAAAATAACAATTATATTGCTACAATTATATATGAGAATCAACAATTTGGTTTCGCATATGCTGATTTATCAACCGGTGAACAAAAAGCAACTGTGTTGGCTAATGAAGATCAAGTTTTGAATGAAATTTTAAACTTACAGACTAAAGAAATTATTACTAATGATACATTGACAATATCATTTATGGAAAAGTTAAAAAAAATTGGTATTATGATTTCAAAACAGTTAAAAATTGTAAAGACAGCAGAACTTAGTTTCCTTAGTCAACATGTTGAGAATAAATTGGTAAAAACAGTAGTGGGCTATTTAGTCACATATTTGACGATAACCCAAAAACGAGCTCTCGATCATCTACAACAGGTAGTGGTTTATGAGCCATCGCGTTTTTTAAAATTAGATCATAATAGTCGCTATAATTTGGAATTAACACAAAATATTCGAACTGGTAAGAAAAAGGGGACACTTCTATGGGTGCTTGATCAAACAAAAACAGCTATGGGTGGCCGGTTACTGAAACAATGGCTTGATCGGCCATTGATTAGTGCTGAGTTAATTAAGGCTCGTCAAACCAAAGTACGTGCTTTACTAGAAGATTTTTTTATTAGAAATACACTACAAGACCATTTGATTAAAGTATACGATTTAGAACGACTTGCAGGGCGAGTTGCTTTTGGAGCCGTAAATGGTAGGGATTTAATTCAATTGAAAACAAGTTTATCAGAAGTGCCAGCAATAAAGCAGACAATTTTACAATTAAATAGTGAAATCTTTAAAGTGACTAATGAGCAATTAGATCCAGTTGCTGACGTAGCACAATTGATTGAAAAAGCCATTGTTGATGAACCACCATTATCGGTTACTGAAGGTGGTGTAATTAAAAACGGTTACAATCAGCAACTTGATCAATATCGCGATGTGATGAAAAATGTCAAACAATGGTTGGCTGAGTTAGAAGCTAAAGAGCGTGAGGTCACTGGAATTAATGGTTTAAAAATTGGCTATAACCGGGTTTTTGGATACTATATAGAGGTCACTAAAGCAAATATAGCTAAATTAGATCCTAATCGATATGAACGGAAGCAAACGCTAACTAATGCAGAAAGATTTAGTACACCAGAATTAAAACAACGAGAGGCTTTAATACTAGAAGCACAAGAAAAATCGACTATACTAGAGTATTCGCTTTTTACTGAAATTCGCGATACTGTTAAAAATAATATTAAACGTTTACAGTCTCTATCACAAGCAATTGCCCAACTAGATGTTTTACAAAGTTTTGCTGTAGTTGCCCAAGATAATCATTTTATTGAACCAACTTTTAATGATAATCATCAATTAAAGATTGAAAATGGTCGGCATCCAGTTGTAGAAAAGGTTTTAGGGAAACAAAGCTACGTGCCTAACGATATTGTCATGCCGCAAAATGAAAATATCATGTTGATTACGGGACCAAATATGTCTGGGAAGTCAACTTATATGCGTCAACTAGCGTTAACTATTATTATGGCGCAAATTGGTTCATTTGTACCAGCAAATAATGCAACCTTGCCAATTTTTGATCAAATATTTACACGAATTGGTGCAGCCGATGATTTAATTTCTGGTAATTCAACTTTTATGGTTGAAATGGCTGAAGCCAACAATGCTTTACAACATGCAACTGCTAATTCTTTGATTTTATTTGATGAATTAGGCCGGGGAACAGCAACTTATGATGGTATGGCACTAGCGCAAGCAATTATTGAATATGTGCATAATAATATTCATGCTAAAACATTATTTAGTACGCATTATCATGAATTAACCACTTTAAGTACTGAATTATCAGAGTTGACAAATATGCATGTGGGCGCAATTGAACAAGATGGCGAATTAGTATTTCTGCATAAAATGGAAGCAGGAGCCGCGGATCAAAGCTATGGAATTAATGTTGCTAAACTAGCAGGAATGCCACTTAACCTATTAAATCGGGCTGATTCAATTCTAAAAAATTTGGAAGCACACAGCCAAACAGTAATATCAACTAAATTAGATAGTGACGTGACCAAAGAAGGTTCAAAACGTACTGAGCAGAAGTTAAGTAAAGTTGGGCAAGCAAGTCAGAATCAATTAGATTTATTTAGTTCGGAAAGCACTTTAACGGCTAATGAACTAGCAGTAATTACGCAATTAAAAGCTGTCAATTTAGCGGAAACAACGCCATTAGCTGCGCTTAATTATTTATCCGAACTACAGAAAAAAATATAGTAAAACAGGAGGTTGTATGCAAAAAATTCATGAATTAACGACAATTTTAGCGGATCAAATTGCTGCAGGTGAAGTAATTGAACGCCCCGCCTCAGTCGTTAAGGAGCTGATGGAAAATGCAATTGATGCACATGCTACGCAGATTGATATTTTATTAGAAGAAGCAGGTATTAAAAAAATTGAAATCATAGATAATGGCTTTGGAATTAGTCAAGATGAAGTTGAATTAGCATTTCGACGGCATGCAACATCTAAAATTGTCAATCGTACTGATTTATTTAAGATTAAAACGTTAGGGTTTAGAGGTGAAGCACTACCAAGTATTGCGGCAATTGCTGATGTAACTATGACGACGGCAGTAAAAGATAAACCAGGGATGCTTATTAATATTAAGGGTGGACAAATAATAATAAAAAAAAGTGCACCCGCACGTGTTGGAACAGCCATCGTAGTTAAGAATCTTTTCTTTAATACGCCTGCAAGATTAAAATATTTGAAGACACCGAATACGGAATTAAGCAAAATTGTAGATATTGTTAATCGCTTGGCATTAAGTTATCCTAATATAGCCTTTAATTTAAAACATGAAGATCATCAATTATTAAAAACAGCGGGTAATGGAAATGTACAGCAAGTAATAGCTAATATTTATGGATTAAAAAATGCACAAAAAATGTTGACAATTGAAACTGAAAATATAGACTTCAAAGTAAGTGGCTTTATTTCACTTCCAGAATTAACACGGGCTTCCAGAGAATATATTTCGATTTTAATTAATGGCCGCTATATTAAAAATTATCAATTAGTTAAAGCCCTATTAACTGGCTATGGATCAAGGTTAATGGTTGGGCGTTATCCGCTGGCTGTGATTTCGATAAACATGGATCCGTTATTAGTTGATGTCAATGTGCATCCTACTAAACAAGAAGTACGGCTGAGTCAAGAAAGTCAATTAATGGAATTATTGACAAGCGTAGTGCAAGAACGTTTGGCAACATTGAATTTAATGCCTGATGGCTATCAAAATTTAAAACAAGCAACAAGTCCGAAAAATGATATAACGTTTATTGAAAGATTAAATCAAGTTTCACAGCATCATCAAATAACGGTGTCTGATGAAAATGATTTAAAACAATCAGAAAAAAAGGATGAACAATGGCAAGCAACAAATTCGATATTAACCAGTGATACTAAACCAGTGCAACCTATTATTATAAAAACAATTGCTGATTTGGAACGAACAGAAGTAAAAGCTTTTAAAAAGCGTTATCAAGTACCCTTAAATCAGCAAATGGCAACAAATAAAGCCTCAGTTAAATCAATTGTAACTGACTTGAAAACAAAACAGCTTACTTTAAATGAAGATATTGACTCAATTGGAATGCTTAACAATAATGAATTAGCACAAGTTGAAAAATTTCCGAATTTACGCTTTATTGGACAAATGTTTGGCACCTTTTTATTTGCGGAAGGGCCGGCTGGGTTATATCTAATTGATCAACACGCAGCTCAGGAACGAATTAATTACGAGTACTATCGTGAAGAAATTATTCATCAAGGAAATGCACAACAAAAACTTTTAGTTCCACTTGTATTAGACTATCCATTAGTAGATGCTTTAAAAATCAAGCAAAAGTTAACCGAATTAGCACAAGTTGGCCTAATAATTGAAGATTTTGGTGATAATAGTTTTGTGGTACATCAGCACCCGATGTGGTTCGTTGCTGGACAGGAAGAAGCAACAATTCGTGAGATGATTGATTGGTTATTACGGGATGGCAATATTGATCTTACTAAGTTTAGAGAAAAAGCAGCAATTATGATGAGTTGCAAGCGTGCTATTAAAGCAAACACACATTTAGATGATGCCCAAGCAATTGCGCTAATTGAAAAATTAAAAAGTACGAAGAATCCATTTAATTGTCCCCATGGTCGCCCAGTTGTAGTGACTTTATCCCTTAAGGATATGGAAAAAATGTTTAAACGGATCCAAGATTCCCATAGTTCATGGCTAGATTATGATAGTCATCCATATTAAAAAGTGAGGAAAGAATTTGTACGATTATTTAAAGGGAATAATAACAATTGTGACACCAACACATGTTGTTATTGAAGTAAATGATATTGGCTATAAAATTTTTACAGTTAATCCATTTGAATTTAATGAACAAGAAAAAGTAACACTTTACGTAGAACAAATTGTCCGAGAAAATGAAATTTCATTATATGGTTTTACCAATATTACAGCTAAAATGCTTTTTAACAAACTTTTAAATGTTTCTGGAATTGGCCCAAAATCAGCTTTAGCGATTTTAGCAAATACTGATCATACTGCCTTAATTACTGCTATTGAAAGCGAAAACATTGAGTATTTAGTGAAATTTCCAGGAATTGGTAAAAAAACAGCTAAGCAAATTGCGTTAGATTTAAAGGGAAAGTTAACTGAGATGCCAGGTATTTCACCAGATTTATTTAGTACTTCGATTAATGCACCTGTTAATAGTGAAAATGTGCAATTACAGGATGCTTTAGCAGCTTTGAGTGCGTTGGGGTATGGGAAAGTAGATATTAAACGTGTGGAAAAACAATTAATAAAAGAGCCAAAGGCAGATACACAAGCATATTTAAGTTTAGGATTAAAATTATTAATTGGTTAAGTTAATAATTTGAAGAAAGGAGGTGGTAATTTATGAACACTGAAGAAGAGGCCATTTTAATGCAACAGGTTTCAGATTTAACAGAACAATCAGTTGAAAAAACGTTACGACCACAATTGTTGAACGAATATATTGGGCAAGCTGCACTAAAAAAAGAATTACGAGTTTATATTAAAGCTGCTAAAACGCGCCAAGAATCACTTGATCATGTCTTGCTTTATGGACCACCTGGGTTAGGTAAAACGACATTAGCAATGATAATTGCTAATGAAATGGAAGTTGGGTTAAAAACAACCTCTGGACCAGCGATTGAAAAAACAGGTGATTTATTAGCCTTATTGAACGAATTAGAACCAGGTGATATTTTGTTTATCGATGAAATACATCGACTACCTACCCAAGTTGAAGAAATGTTATATTCGGCGATGGAGGATTTTTTTGTGGATATTGTGATTGGTCAAGGACCAACAGCACATCCTGTTCATTTTCCATTGCCACCCTTTACGCTAATTGGAGCAACTACCAGAGCTGGTATGTTGTCTGCACCACTAAGGGATCGATTTGGTATTATGGCGCATATGGAATATTATCAAGCTGCTGACTTAAAAGAAATTGTACGGAGAACAGCGAATATTTTTCACACATCAATTATTGAAAATGGTGCCTATGAAATTGCGCTAAGATCACGCGGCACACCACGGATTGCGAATCGATTATTTAGACGAGTACGTGATTTTGCACAGGTTGCTAGTAAGGAAGCTATTGATAAGCATATTGTTGATGAAGCATTAAAAATTTTACATGTTGACAAGGTGGGGTTGGATATTATTGATGTTAAATTATTAACTACCATGATAGTGCAATATCAAGGTGGACCTGTTGGAATTAATACATTGGCAGCAAATATTGGTGAAGAAGTTGAAACGTTAGAAACAATGTATGAACCATATTTAATGCAAACTGGCTTTATTCAACGAACAGCAAGAGGCCGAATTGCAACTGACCTAGCTTATAGGCATTTAGGTTACACGCAACAAAACATGAAAGAATGAGAAAAAATATGGGATACCAATTAGAAGATTTTGATTATGAATTACCACATGAATTAATTGCACAAACACCATTAAAACAACGTGATGCTTCCCGCTTATTAGTTTTAGATCATAAAACTGGTCAGTATGAAGATCACCATTTTTATGAAATAATTGATCAATTAAACCCAGGGGATGCCGTGGTAATGAATAATTCACGTGTTTTACCAGCACGTTTACATGGCCAAAAAAGTGATACTAAAGGACATGTTGAAGTTTTATTATTGAAAAATGTTGAAGGTGACACATGGGAAACGTTGGTAAAACCAGCGCGTAAACTGTTAGTAGGCCAAGAAATTAGTTTTGGAAATGGTGAATTAAAAGCCGTTATTACTGAAGAACTTGAGCATGGTGGTCGAATGGTTAAGTTTAGTTATCAAGGTATTTTTCTAGAAGTGCTTGAACAGTTAGGTGAAATGCCTTTACCACCATACATTAAAGAAAAATTAAATGATCAAGAACGCTATCAAACAGTTTATTCAAAGGTTAATGGCTCAGCAGCAGCGCCAACCGCTGGGTTACATTGGACACCAGAACTATTAGCTAAAGTGGAAGCAAAAGGGGTTAGTTTGGTAGAATTAACACTGCATGTTGGGCTAGGGACATTTAGACCAGTTGAAGAGGCTAATATTGAAGATCATAAAATGCATAGTGAATTTTACCAGCTGTCACAAGAAGCAGCTGATACGCTTAATAGCGTAAAAGCTAAGGGTGGTAGGATAATTGCTACAGGAACCACATCAATTAGAACACTTGAAACAATTGGTAGTAAGTTTGCAGGTGAATTAAAAGCAGATTCTGGTTGGACTGACATTTTCATTAAACCAGGCTATAATTGGACAGTTGTTGATGGCTTTATTACTAATTTCCATTTACCAAAATCGACATTAGTAATGTTAGTGGCTGCGTTTACAGGACGTGATAATATCTTAAATGCATATCACCATGCAATTGAAGAAAAGTATCGTTTCTTTAGTTTTGGGGATGCAATGTTTATTAAATAAAAAGTAGAGATAATGAGGTTATACAATGACAGAACCAGCGATTAAGTATCGTTTGATTCATCAAGATAAGCATACCGGTGCACGACTTGGTGAAATTATTACTCCCCATGGTACATATCCAACACCAATGTTTATGCCTGTTGGGACCCAAGCATCAGTTAAAAATATTTCAACACGGGAGTTGAAAGAAATGGGTGCGGAATTTATTTTGGGCAATACGTATCATCTGTGGTTACGCCCTGGGGATGAATTAATTGCACAAGCAGGTGGTTTACATAAATTTATGAATTGGGATCAGCCAATTCTGACTGATTCAGGTGGTTTTCAGGTCTTTTCATTAGCAGGTAATCGCAAACTTACCGAAGAAGGCGTAACTTTTAGAAATCATTTGAATGGTGATGTGATGTTTTTATCACCTGAAAAAGCAATGAGTATTGAAAATAATTTAGGCTCAGATGTTATGATGAGCTTAGATGAGGCGATTCCTTATTTTGAAACCTATGATTATGTAAAAAAATCAGTTGAAAGGACATCAAGATGGGCTGAACGTGGGTTAAAAGCGCATCGCCGGCCAAATGATCAAGGTCTCTTTGGTATTGTGCAAGGAGCAGGTTTTGAAAAACTACGTAAGCAATCAGCACATGATTTAGTAAGTTTAGACTTTCCGGGCTATGCAGTTGGTGGTCTATCAGTTGGTGAATCAAAGATTGAAATGAATCGCGTTTTAGATTTTACAACGCCATTACTACCACCTACTAAGCCACGTTATTTAATGGGGGTTGGCTCAGTTGACTCATTAATTGATGGAGCAATACGTGGTATTGATATGTTTGATTGTGTATTACCAACTAGAATTGGCCGTAAGGGAACAGTAATGACTCATAAGGGTCGATTGGTAATCAAAAATGGTAAATATAAAGCTGATTTTACCCCGCTTGATGAAGACTGTGATTGCTATGTTTGCCAAAATTATACGCGAGCATATATTCGACATTTATTTAATGCAAATGAATTATTAGCACAAAATTTTGCATCGTATCATAATTTATACTTTTTATTAAAAATGATGGAAGAGTTGCGAGTAGCAATTGCGCACGATGCTGTTTTGGAATTTAAAGAAAAAGTTTTTAGTGAATACGGCTTTAATGCAAGTAATGCTAAGAATTTTTAGATTAGGCTAAATTATTTAAGTTGAGATGACACATAGTTAGTATTTTAAGGTACAATTAAAGTAGTATAGTAATTAATAAATAGAAAAGGAAAAAAATAATGAGCGGAAATTTTAATTTAATCTTTTTGGTTGTAATCATGATTGTAATGTTTTTCATGATGAATCGTTCACAAAAAAAGCAACGTTCTAATCGTGAAAGTATGATGAGTAAACTTCAACCAGGAGCACATGTAGTGACGATTGGTCGGCTACATGGTGTTGTGGATTCAGTAAACCAAACTGAAAAAACTTTCACGTTAGATGCGGATGGTGTTTATCTTGTATTTGACTTAGATGCGATTGCGCGTGTAATTGATGATGGAGTTGATCAAGCGGTTAAACCAACTAAAGAAGCAACAACTACAACAGAGACTAATGTGATAGACAAGACAAAAACGGTGTTACCAAAGGATGAAAATACGGAAAAATAGCTTTAAATTTTTTGAAACTGATAGTAATGCTGTTATTTAAGTGTGGTTGTAATACATGAGGAAGTGGTTAATTCTTTAAGAATTAGCCGCTTCTTTGCATATTAGATAAAAACTAGGGGGGTGAGAAAATGCGAAAAATAATTCATGTTGATATGGATGCATTTTATGCACAAGTAGAAATGCGCGATAATCCAAATTTAAAAAATGTACCACTAGTGTTAGCTAAAGATCCAAGACTAACCAATGGTCATGGGGTGGTAGCAACGGCTAATTATTTAGCACGAGAGTTAGGTATTCATTCAGCAATGAGTGCCAATGAGGCTAAAAAATTGGCACCACATGCTATTTTTTTGACACCCAATTTTGCAAAATATCAAAAAGTATCGCAACAAGTTCATGATATTTTTCAGCATTATACTGATATGATTGAACCGATTGCTTTTGATGAAGCTTACTTAGACGTCACGAATAATAAGTTGGATATCGTTAATGAAGTTAATTTAGCAAGAAGGTTACAAGACGAAATTTGGCAACAACTAGCACTAACTTGTTCTTTAGGAATTAGCTATAATAAATTTATTGCTAAACTAGCTTCAGAATATAATAAGCCTGTTGGTACTGTAATTATTCATCCAAACGATGCCATTGAATTTTTGCAACAATTACCTATTGAGGATTTTAGAGGTGTTGGTAAAAAAACATTATTAAGTATGTATCAGGAGAAAATCTATACGGGAGCTGATTTATATCATAAACAGTTAGGCTGGCTCACAAATAAGTTTGGGCGTTTAGGTTATGAATTATATCAACATGTTCGAGGAATTGATGAACGCCCTGTAATGTGGCAACGTGAACGAAAATCAATTGGTAAGGAGTTAACATTTACGCTAGCGATAACAAGTCAGCAACGAGCTAATGATGTTTTAAACCAATTGGTCACAAAACTAGTTTATTTACTAAAGCAATACGAAAAACATGGTAGAACAATTGTTATGAAAATTCGGTATCATGACTTTGAAACAGTCACGAAACGTGTTACCAAACCAGATTTTTATAAACTAGATGAAACAATAATCTTGGCAGAAGTACTAATACTTTTTAATGAATTAGGTGGCTTAAAGAAGCCAATTAGATTATTAGGAATAACATTTACTAATTTAGCACCAATTAGCTTTGAAAATATTAATTTGCCACTTTTTGACTAAAATACGTTATACTAGAATGTCAGTATAGATAAGTAGGACGAATCACAATACAAATAAAAAGAAGAGAGATGTAGCATGACAGTGCAAGCACAAATTATTGAGAAAATTAAAGCGTATGACACGATTATTATTCATCGCCATCAACGACCTGATCCTGATGCTTTTGGGTCACAAATGGGGTTAGCAGAAATCCTGAGAACTAGTTTTCCACACAAAAAAATATATATTGTGGGGAAAAATGTTCCAGGGTTGGCATGGATTGCTAGTATGGAAGAAATTCCAGATGACGTGTATCAAAATGCGCTAGTAATTGTGACTGATACGGCTAATGCCCCACGTATTGATGATCGACGTTTTGATTTAGGTAAGGAATTAATTAAAATTGATCATCATCCTAATGATGAACCATACGGTGACTTACAATGGGTAATTGCGGGAGCTAGTTCTACATCTAGCTTAATTTATAAGTTAGTTGAATTGTCTAATGGTTTACTTAAATTAAATGCTAATGCAGCCCGTGTTCTGTACGCTGGTATTGTTGGTGACACAGGCCGCTTCCTGTATTCAGTGGATAGTGAGACGATGCGCGTTGTTTCTGAACTATTTAAGTATGATTTTGATGTGATAGCAGTTAATCAAGCAATGGATAGTATTAGTGAAGCTGCTGCTAAACTATCAGGGTATGTTCTAGAAAATGTTAATATTTTAGACTCTGGTGTGGCTTATATGATACTTACCAACGAAATTGTGACTTCATTTGATTTAGGGGATGCTGGAACTGCATTTGTGATACCACTTCCTGGACGAATTAATACTGTTAAAACATGGGTTATTTTTGAAGAACAAGATGATCATTCCTATCGTGTTCGCTTACGATCAAAACAAATTATTATTAATGGCCTTGCAAGGAATCATGGTGGTGGCGGGCATCCCTTAGCATCAGGGGCTCGTGCACGCGATAAAGACGAAGTAAATGATATTATCGATGAATTAGATCGATTAGTACGGAAAAGTACGTATGGATATGGAAAGGAATAATAATATGACAGAACAATTTACTGATTTTAATTTAAAACCAGAAATTATGACTGCCCTTGATGAATTAAAATTTAAAACACCAACTGCGGTACAGGCACGCTTAATTCCAACTGTACTAAAGGGACGTTCAGTTGTTGGTCAATCACAAACAGGATCAGGTAAAACACATACATTTTTATTACCAATTTTTAATGAATTGCAGCCAAATCTTGAACAAGTACAAGCAGTCATTACTACCCCATCTAGAGAATTAGCTCAACAAATTTATAGTGCTGCTAAACAAATTGCTAAGCATTTTAAAAGTGAAATTAGAATTGGTAATTATGTTGGTGGAACAGATAAAGAACGCCAAATCAAACAATTACAAAATCATCAACCACAGATTGTAATTGGGACGCCTGGTAGAATTGCTGATTTATTAAAGCAACAAGTGTTAGATATTCATTTAACAAAAACCCTTGTTGTTGATGAAGCTGATATGACATTGGATTTAGGATTTTTACCTGAAGTTGATGTAGTGGCTGGTACCATGCCAGCGGATTTACAGATGTTAGTGTTTTCGGCAACAATTCCACAAAAATTACAACCATTTTTACGAAAATATTTAAATAATCCAGTCATTGAAGAAATTCCAGTTACGACGGTAATTTCACCAACGATTGATAATTGGCTTGTTTCAACAAAGGGATCTAATAAAAATGATGTTATTTTTAATTTATTAACGATTGGGCAACCATATTTAGCATTGATTTTTGCTAATACTAAAGAACGTGCTGAAGAGTTAACACGCTTTTTAAGAAGTCAAAATCTCAAAGTTGCAATGATTCATGGTGGTGTGGCACCACGTGAAAGAAAACGTGTTATGAAACAAGTGCAAAATTTAGAATTTCAGTATGTTGTAGCAACTGATTTAGCAGCACGAGGAATTGATATTGAAGGCGTTTCACATGTAATCAATGATGGAATACCAAATGATTTAGATTTCTTTATTCACCGTGTGGGACGAACTGGTCGTAAGGGAATGAGTGGAATCGCCATTACCCTCTATACACCAGATGATGATTCACAGGTTGCACAATTAGAGCAGTTAGGAGTTCAATTTAAGCCTAAAGCTGTTAATAAAGGTGAACTTGTGGACACCTTTGACCGGAAACGACGAGTTAAACGAAATAAAACACAAAAGAAACTTGATCCAACGATGATTGGTTTAATTAAGAAAAAAAAGAAAAAAATAAAACCTGGTTATAAGCATCAGATTAACCAAGCTATTAAGCGTAAAAATCAAATGGATCGACGTATTGAGCAACGCATGGAAGGACGGGCACAAAGGAAAGCTAATAAGTTAGCTGGGAAGGAAAACAGCTAATAATTAACTTGTCGTACGTTAAAGTTACTGCTAAAATGGATAAGAAGTACTTAATTTAAGGAGATATCAAGATGGCACTTACACCCAATGATTTAAAAACTGGTTTGACAATTGAATATAATAACGCAATTTGGAGAGTTATTGAATTCCAACACGTTAAACCTGGTAAGGGATCAGCTTTCGTGCGTTCAAAATTAAAAAATTTACGCACTGGTGCAGTTAATGAAATTACATTTAGTAATACATCTGAAAAATTGCAACAAGCAGAAATCTTAACTCAAAAGGCAACTTACTTGTATGCTGAAGGTGATCAACATGTCTTTATGAATGTTGAAACATATGATCAATTTTCATTACCAGAAGAAAATATTAAAGATGCTTTGAAGTTTATGCTTGAAGGAATGGAAGTTACTGTTACTACCTATGGTAATGAAGTTTTAGGCGTTGAAGTACCTAAGGTCGTTACTTTAGAAGTTAAGGAAACGCAACCATCAATTAAAGGGGCAACTGCTAATGGTGGTGGTAAGCCAGCTACTATGGAAACAGGTCTTGTGATTCAAGTACCTGACTTTATTAATGCAGGCGACAAACTTGTTATCAATACTGATGACGGTGGTGCTTACAAATCACGTGCCTAATAATGATAGGTTAAATGAAAGTCGTCTGTGTATACAGCCGGCTTTTTTGTTATAATTAGGTAGATAGTTATTGACTAGTAATTAGTCCAATGGAGGAGAACTATGGCAGAAGAGACAAATATTGTACTTACCAATGATAATGCAGTTTTAGGAAAAACAGAGGTTAACCCAAATGTTTTAGAAGTAATTGCAGGAATTGCTGCTAATGAAGTAGACGGTGTTTTTAGGATGCATGGTTCTATTGGCAACCAAGTATCAGAATTGTTTGGTCGTGTTGAACATGGTAAAGGTGTTAAGTTAGTTGTTAATGATGATACATTGGTCTTTGATGTCTATGTATATTTAAACTATGGTGTGAGTGTTCCTAAAGTAGCGTTAAATATCCAAGAGCATATTAAATCACAAATTAGTGCAATGACTGAGTTAACAATTACTGAAATTAATGTGCATGTTGAGGGCGTAATTCCTGAGAAGATGACCAAAGAAAGCAAAGTTGACATTAATAATTTGTTCCCAGATGATATTGAAGAAGCAGGTGAAAAGTAGTGGCAATAACTCGACATCAAACGCGTGAAAAAGCTTTTCAAACGTTATTTGCTTTAGCAGGTAATCCAGAAGCTGATATGAGTACCCTTTATGATAATGTATTAGAAGATGTAATTTTAGAACAAAAAGATGGCATTGATGTGTTACCAACTTATCTTGAGACATTAGTTAGTGGTGTTTTAGCACACAAAGCCGATTTAGAAATTAAAATTAGTCAATATTTAGCAGATGGATGGACATTTGCTAGATTAGCACAAAGTGATCGTATCATTTTAGAAATTGCTTTTTTTGAATTAAATTATGTTGATCAAGAGATTGTCCCTGCTAAAGTAGCAGTTAATGAAGCCTTAAATTTAGCAAAAACATTTAGTGATGAACGTTCACGAAAATTCATTAATGGTGTTTTGGACAAAGCATTAAATTAAAAGTATTGAGCCAAAATGCAATTGGATATTAACATAATAGGAGAATGGCCAAGTGGAAGCATTGAAACAAAAAATATTAGATGAAGGCCGGGTATTACCTGGTAATGTATTAAAAGTTGATTCTTTTTTAAATCAACAAATCGATGTTAAGCTTATGGAAGCGATTGGAAAAGAGTTTGCATTACGTTTTGCAGATGATTCAATTGATAAAGTCCTATCAATTGAATCATCTGGGATTGCCCCAGCATTGATGGTAGCAAAAGAATTAGGGGTTCCAATGGTATTTGCGCGTAAACGCAAATCACTTACTATTTCAGAAAATGTTTATTCAGTTGATTTGTTTTCATATACAACGCAAAAGCATACTCAAGTGATTGTTGATCAAAGATTTTTGACTGCGGGAGAACGAATTTTAATTATTGATGACTTTTTAGCGAATGGTCAAGCCGCTGAAGGATTATTAAAAATTATTAGTAGAGCCCAAGCAATACCTGTTGGTTTGGGTGTCCTAATTGAAAAGAGTTTTCAATCAGGGCGGCAATTATTAGAAAAAGCGAATGTACGAACAGAATCATTGGTTCGTATTAGTAGTTTAGTGGATGGGCACGTGATATTTTCAGATGATGGCAAGTAATAAATTTTAAGAATACAGTAATAATAAAAAATGCTAGTAGAGTAACCAAAAATGGAAGACACAATTAATAGATATTTTATCTAACTTGATGTTTTACGTTAAAGTTTTGGTGAAGACTAGCATTTTTTTGAATAAAAACGTTACAAATATCATTATTTAATTATCAACCATTAACTTTTAAAGCAAAATCAATTAAAAAATTAGGTAATCGCTTACATGATAGATTAATAAGTGTATAATAAAGGTAAATAATTTGATTTAATCTACGGGGAGACATATTATGCAAGGATATAAAAATGTTTTAGCACCAGTCGATGGTTCAAAAATTACGGAAAAGGTTTTAGAAACAGCCATTCAAGTTGCCAAGCGAAATAATACACGGCTTGATATTTTGAATGTATTGGAGATTAATCAATTTGCTGACGGTTATGGTGGTGCAGTGTCAGGTGATGTTGTCTATAAGATGGTTGATGAAATAGAAACTCGCTTACGCGTTTATCAAAAACAAGCACAAAGGGCCGGTTTAACTGATGTCGAAATTCACGTACGATTTGGTAATCCTAAAACAGTAATTGCACAAGAATTTCCAAATGATCACGAAACTGGGTTAATTGTTGTTGGAACAACTGGTATGAATGCTGTTGAACGGCTAGTTGTCGGTTCAGTAACAAGCTATGTTACACGAATGGCTAAAGCCGATGTATTAATAGTTAAATAATTTCCACAAATCATAAATGATGAACTAGGAGACCGCTTATGTATTATTATGTAATGCCCAGCCATGATATTCGACGTAATTTAGCCACTGAAGAATATTTAATGTATAATCGTACCTTTGATGAACCACTAGTTTTATTTTACTATGAAGAACCAAGTATTATTGTTGGTCGTAATCAAAATACACAGGAAGAAATTAATCAAAAGTATATTGATGATAATAATATTGTGGTAACCCGACGGCGAAGTGGTGGTGGTGCTGTTTATCATGACTTAGGTAATCTATGCTTTAGTTTTGTTTTGGATACAAAGGACGCTAAGTTTGGTGACTTTAAGACATTTGTCAGCCCGATTGTTGATGCTTTGCATAAGATGGGAGCAACTACTGCTGAAGTTTCTGGCCGTAATGATATGTTGGTTGATGGTAAAAAGTTTTCTGGGAGTGCAATGTTTAAGCATGATAGCAAAATTTATGCTCATGGAACACTAATGCTAGATGTAGATTTAAATGTTGTAACACAAGCGTTGAATGTTCCGGCTGATAAAATTGCTTCTAAGGGAATTAAGTCGGTGCGTTCACGGGTTACAAATTTAAAGCCTTACCTAGATGAAGAGTATCAACTAATTGATGTACCAAAATTTAGAGATACGCTACTTAAAAATTTATTTAAAGTCGATGATTTAACTGAAATTAAAACACACGAAGTTAAAATTTCTGAAGAGGAAGAACAACAAATTCAAGATATCTATGACACGGTATATAATAATTGGGATTGGGTTTATGGATCATCACCAGCGTTTACCGTACAAAAACGGCAACACTTTAATTCCGGTACAATTGATGCGCGCTTGAATGTAAAAGATGGTATTATAGAGAATGTAACTTTTTTTGGTGATTTCTTTGGTCCAAGTGATGTACATGAAATTGAAACGCAACTTAAGGGAATTAAATACGATCGAGCAAGCTTAAATACTATTTTTGCAAAAATTGATTTGAGTCAGTATTTTCTCGGAATCACAAAAGAAGAGTTATTAGACTTACTAGCATAATTTGGAGAAGATATGAGTAACAAATTAAATATTGTTGTCGCATATGGTAATATTAGTTTTATTTTGTTTGTATTAATTAATTTATTTATGTCACTAAAAAGTGGTGAATCTTCGTGGCGTTCGGTAATTGTGGTTGGTGTTATTTATTTTTTTGCAGTGGCCTTAATGTATTATCAAAAAGCAATGGCAATTTATTTACAAGCTTTTACAATGTTGTTAGTCTTAATAACAGATATGGCAGCAATTTATCAAGTATTAATGCAACATATTATGAAGACCTTTTTTGAACGTAGTATCATAGTAGGAATAAGTCTTTTAAATATCATTATTATATTTAGTTGGATTAGGGCGGCGTACAAGTATCGTAAAACACAAGGGGTTTATTATAAACAATAATTAAAGGTGAGTATAAATAAAAAATGCAAGGCGAACAATTTTTAAAGTTACTTAAAAAGAAAGTAATAACTCAAACGAGTTTCCAGCAAGTTATTGAAGACATCAATATTGACGAATTATTCACATGGTTTGATAAGGCTCTAGATGATGATAGCCTAATTAGTGGTGAAATTTTGGCTAAAGTAAATGCTGAAGATGCATTAAAGTTGAGCATTGAAACGTCAATCATAAATTTACCGTTACGTTATCAAAATGCGATTGATAAAATAATTTTGGCAGATCAAGAATATGAATTAAGTATTTTTGCAATTATTGAACATCCTATTGTATCTCAATCAGGATTATTCATTAAAAAAATTGCTAGTGTAAAAACTTATCGAGATGATGTGGATGCTGTTAAAGCCAAAATTGTTACTTTTTTTGATGAAAAATTGAAACTAATTGCAGATGGTGGTTGGCAAGCTAAGCAAGGTGATGTTGATACAAACTTAACGGAAATAGAAAAAGATTAATATTAGATATTGTTATTTTTAAAAAGTATTGCTATAATATTTAAAAGTACAAATATCCTTTAAATGTTGACCAGAGAGTCGCTTAAGGTTAGTTTGCTAGATGAAGTGTAGCTAATTATAACTTTTTGTAGAACTCGTCGGTCTTTGGATTGATGAGTTCTTTTGCATTTAAAATACATGTATTTTATTTTTAATAAATTATAACTAATTAATGTGACTCCAGAGAGGGCCGATTAGTTGATAAAGCATCTACGTCGCTTGTAACAGACTGCCCTCTCTTTTGGAGAAGGTAGTTTTTTTAGTAGAAAGGGAAAAAGCATGTATAACAGTAACTTTTTAAATATTAATGACTTAAGTTTAAATCAATTACAACTATTATTAGATTTAGCTAGAGAATTTCGAAAAGGTAAACAAATTCAATTAAAACGACCAGTGTTTAGTGCTAATTTGTTTTTTGAAAATAGTACGCGCACCCATAGTTCATTTCAGATGGCGGAAAAAAAATTAGGAATAAACTTAATTGATATAAATCCAACAACAAGTTCAGTTCAAAAAGGTGAAACACTAAGTGACACTGTAAAAACATTGCAAGCAATTGGCGTTGATTTAATGGTTATTCGTCATCATGAAACAGGTTGGTATCACTCTTTAAATAATGATAAGAAAATTACGGCAAGTTTGATTAATGGGGGAGATGGTAGTGGTCAGCATCCTTCACAAAGTCTTTTGGATTTATTAACAATTTATGATGAATTTAATGGTTTTGCAAATTTAACCATTGGTATTGTAGGTGATTTAGCGCATTCAAGAGTAGCTAGATCAAATGCTGAAATATTACATCGATTAGGAGTTAGAGTTTTGTTTGGTGGACCACAAAAGTGGTATCCAAAAGAGTTTGATGCTTATGGTGAATTTATGGCAGTAGATGACTTGATAAAAGAAGTTGATGTTTTAATGCTTCTTAGAGTTCAACTAGAGCGTTTAACTCATGAAGCAGTTGATAGCTTTACGGCCCAAAATTATCATACTGAATTTGGGTTAACATTACAGCGATATCACACGATGAAAAAACGAGCGATTATTATGCATCCAGCTCCAGTTAATCGTGATGTTGAAATTGCTTCAGAATTAGTTGAGGTACCCCAGGCAAGAATTTTTAAGCAAATGGAAAATGGTGTTTATGCACGAATGGCTATTATCACTAGTATTTTAGATGCAAAAGGATTAATAAAGGAGTTACCAGTTTATGCCAACACTAATTAAAAATGCTAAAATTTTTCACGACATGTTTGATATATTAATTGCCGATGGAAAAATTAAAGAAATTGCGCCTAATATTAAGTTACATGATGGTGTAGTTATTGATGCTAAAAATAAGTTAGTTACTCCTGGTTTAATTGATGTACATGTGCATTTTAGAGAACCAGGGCAAACACATAAAGAAACAGTTGCTAGTGGTAGTAAAGCAGCAGCACATGGTGGATTTACAACAGTTTTTGCAATGCCGAATGTAACACCAACGATTGATACACCAGAAGCTTTTGAAAATATTATGGATAAAAATATAACTGATGGCATAGTTAATATCAAGCAGTATGCAGCAATCTCAAAAGGTCTCCTTGATGAAAAAGTTAACGAATTGGGAAAATTAGCAGAGCTTGGTGCTGTTGGGTTTACTAATGATGGACATGGCGTGCAAACTGCCGATACAATGTTGCGAGCAATGCAAACAGCATATACTTTAAATAAACCAATTATTGCCCATGTTGAGGATGATTCGTTATTACATGGTGGCGTTTTAAATGCTGGGGCTACTGCTGATAGATTGAAATTACCAGGAATGACAGGTCTAAGTGAGTCTAGTCAGCTAGCACGTGATCTAGTATTAGCCGCTAAAGCAAAAGTTCATTATCATGTCGCCCATATTTCAACTAAAGAATCAGTTGAATTAGTAAGAATTGCTAAAAAATATGGTGTTAATGTAACGGCTGAGGTGACACCGCATCATTTATTATTAGCTGATCATATGATTGAAAATGATAATGCCATGTTTAAGATGAATCCGCCACTGCGGAGTGAAGAAGATCGTAAGGCCCTTATTGCTGGTCTATTAGACGGTACTATCGATATGATTGCAACAGACCATGCGCCCCATAGTAAAGCAGAAAAAGCGGGTTCAATGGTAACAGCTGCTTTTGGAATTACCGGATTAGAAACCGCGTTTAGTTTAATATATACCTTTTTTGTCAAGACAGGCATATTTACAATTGAGCAACTAATTATGTGGATGGCTAATAAGCCGGCTAAAATCTTTAACTTAGAAAGTGGCGTACTTGAAGTTGGGAAACCAGCTGATATTACAATTTTTGATACTGATCAAGAATTTGAAATAAGAGAAGAAAATTTTTATTCAAAAGGTAAGAATACACCTTTTATTGGGCAACAAGTATATGGCAGAACAATGCTAACGATGGTAGCCGGTAAAGTTATTTATAAGGAGAATTACTAAAATGGTCAAACGATACCTGGTTTTAGAAAATGGTTCTGTATATTCTGGAAATGGTTTCGGTGCTGAAACAGATGTAATAGGGGAAGTTGTTTTTACAACGGGTATGACGGGTTATCAAGAAACAATAACCGATCCGAGCTATTGTGAACAAATAATTGTTTTTACTTACCCAATGATTGGGAATTATGGAATTAATAAGCATGATTTTGAAAGTTTAAAGCCGCAAACAAAAGCTATAATTGTGAAGGAAATTGCTAGACGGCCTACTAACTATAATATGCAAAAAACATTAACGGACTATGCAGTTGAGCATCAATTAGTAGGATTAGCTGATATCGATACACGGGCTTTAACCAAGGAACTAAGAGACAACGGGGTAATGCGAGGTATTATTACTGATGATCCTAAGCGAGTTAAAGAGACGGCTATTTTGGCAAATTATCAACCACATGATCAAGTTCAAAGGGTTACAACTAAGAATGTTTATCAAGCACCAAATCAAGGTGTTCGGGTGGCAGTCATTGATTTTGGATTAAAACAATCTATTTTAAAAGCCCTGGCTAAGCGACAGGCTGAAGTCATTGTTTTTCCAGCAACAGTAACTTTAGAAGAAATTTTAAAAGTTCAACCTGATGGCATACTACTATCAAATGGACCAGGTAATCCAATAGATCGGCCAGAAGTTTTGCCATTAATTCAACAATTGCAACACCGGTTCCCACTAATGGGAATTTGTTTGGGACATCAATTATTTGCACTAGCCAATGGCGCGAAGACTTATAAAATGAAGTTTGGACATCGTGGTTTTAATCATGCGGTTTTTGATAAAAATCATCAAAAAACAACATTTACCTCACAAAATCATGGATATGCTGTTGATGAGGAGTCACTTAAAGCAACTAATTTAGAAATAACACATCAAGAAATAAACGATCATACCATTGAAGGTGTTCGATTAAAAAATTATTCGGCCTTTTCAGTTCAATTTCATCCAGATGCTGCCCCCGGACCACACGATGCTGAATACTTATTTGATGATTTTATAGCGATGATTAAAAATAATGAGGAATAGACATGCCAAAGAGAGCAGATATAAAAAAGATTTTAGTAATCGGATCAGGGCCAATTATAATTGGTCAAGCAGCAGAATTTGACTATTCTGGTACGCAAGCCTGTTTGGCACTTAAAGAAGAGGGTTATGAGGTTATTTTAATTAATTCTAATCCTGCAACAATTATGACTGATAAAGACATTGCAGATAAAATATATATTGAACCAATCACATTAAAATTTGTAGAAAAAATAATACGTAAAGAACGACCTGATGCGATCTTACCAACATTGGGTGGCCAAACTGGGTTAAACATGGCCAAAGCATTAGCTGAGCAAAACATCTTAGATGAACTGTCAATTGAACTGCTCGGAACAAAATTAACTGCAATTGAACAAGCTGAAGATCGAGAATTATTTAAAGACTTAATGTTAGAGTTAAATGAACCAGTACCACCTTCGATTATTGCTAGTAATCTGGAAACAGCACTTGAATTTGTTGAAGAACACGGTTATCCAATTGTTGTTAGACCAGCATATACATTGGGAGGAACTGGTGGTGGTTTTGTTCATAATCGTGAAGAATTGATTGAAATTACTAAAAATGGTTTAGAATTATCACCGGTAACTCAAGTTTTAATTGAGCAATCAATTGCTGGATATAAGGAAATTGAATTTGAAGTAATGCGAGATGCTGCTGATAATGCAATGATTGTTGCTTCAATGGAAAATTTTGATCCAGTAGGTATTCATACCGGAGACTCAATTGTGGTCTCACCAGTGCAAACATTAACGGATAGAGAATATCAAATGTTAAGAGATGTCGCATTAAAGATCATTCGTGCATTGAAAATTGAAGGTGGTGTCAATATTCAAATGGCATTAGATCCAAACAGTATGCAATATTACATTATTGAAGTTAATCCACGAGTATCACGATCATCAGCATTAGCATCAAAGGCGACCGGCTATCCAATCGCAAAATTAGCCGCTAAAATTAGTGTCGGTTTAAGGCTAGATGAAATTCAAAATCCAGTAACTAAGCAAACATTAGCCGCTTTTGAGCCAATGTTAGATTATATTGTTGTTAAAATTCCAAGATGGCCATTTGATAAATTTACTAAAGCTAACCGTGAATTGGGGACACAAATGAAAGCTACCGGCGAAGTAATGGCAATTGGTCGTAATTTTGAAGAGGCCTGTTTAAAAGCTGTCCGTTCTTTAGAAATTGGTATGACACATTTAAAAAATTCAGTGTATAGCGAACAAACAACATCAGAGTTGTTAGGACAACTTATGCCAGCAACTGATGAAAGATTATTTATTATTGCAGAATTGCTAAGACGTAATCAAACAATTCATGAAATTCAAAAGATAACCAAAATTAATGAATTTTTCCTAGATAAATTATTACATATAATTGAAATTGAACGAACATTATATGAAAAGCAAGATTTATTAGTATTAGAAGAAGCTAAAAAGAATGGATTTGCCGATGCAACAATTGCAGATATTTGGCAAACTGATGCTAATGAAATTAGGAAAAAACGAAAGGCTGCTAATATTATACCGGTATATAAGATGGTCGATACAGCTGCCGCCGAATTTAAGGCAACTACACCATATTATTATGCAACATATGAACAAGAGAATGAAAGTATTGCTAGCAGTAAACCAGCAATTTTGGTTTTAGGGTCTGGGCCAATTAGAATTGGTCAAGGCGTAGAATTTGATTATGCTACGGTACATTGTGTGCAAGCAATTCAACAAGCGGGATATGAAGCAATCATTATGAATTCTAATCCTGAAACTGTTTCAACAGATTTTTCAATATCTGACAAATTATATTTTGAACCATTAACATTAGAGGATGTTTTAAATGTGGTTGATCTAGAACAACCACTAGGTGTAATTGTTCAATTTGGTGGTCAAACGGCAATTAATTTAGCTCAACCACTGATAAATCAAGGAGTAAAAATTTTAGGGACCCAGGTTAGTGATGTCAATGCAGCTGAAGATCGGGCTGAATTTACACAAATAATTAAAAGATTAAACTTACCACAGCCTGTTGGTCAAACGGTAACGACTATTCCAGATGCAATTGTTGCAGCTAATGAAATTGGATATCCCGTTTTAATTCGACCATCTTATGTACTGGGTGGTAGAGCAATGGAAATCGTATCCTCAGACAAAGATTTAGTTAATTATATGCAACGTGCCGTTAAAGTTTCAAATGAGCACCCAGTATTAATTGATTCATACTTAACTGGTGCTGAAGCAGAGATTGATGTTATTTCAGACGGTCAAACGGTGATTATTCCAGGCATCTTAGAGCATATTGAACGGGCCGGAATTCATTCAGGTGATTCAATGGCAGTATATCCACCACAAAATATGTCAGAAAAAGTAAAAAATGAAATTATTGATGCAGCAATTGCTTTAGCTAAAAGTTTAAAAACAATTGGTTTAATGAACATTCAATTTGTTATTCATCAGGATAAAGCCTATGTTATTGAGGTTAATCCAAGAGCATCACGCACAGTTCCATTTATGTCAAAAGTTACGGGATTACCATTAGCACAATTAGCAACGCAAGTGATGCTAGATACAAAGCTAAAAGATTTGGGTTATCAGACAGGTCTTTACCAAGAGAGTCTGCTAGTCCATGTCAAAGCACCTATTTTTAGTTTTAGCAAATTACCATTGGTTGACAGTACACTTGGGCCTGAGATGAAATCAACAGGTGAAATTATGGGATCAGATTATACCTTTGCTAAAGCACTCTATAAAGCTTTTGTTGCCGCTAATATAGAAATTGCAAATCAAGGTACGATATTATTCACAGTGGCTGATGATGCTAAAATAGAGGCCCTAGCATTAGCACAACGCTTTGTAGCATTGGGGTTTGAAATCATTGCTACAAATAACACAGCTAAATTTTTCAAGCGTAAAGGTTTAGCGGTCAAACCAATTGAAAAAATAACTGACAATTCTCAAAATATTATTACAGCAATTCAAAATCATAATATTCAAGGAATTGTAAATACACTTGATACTTCACAACGAGCTAACAATGATGGAATTGAAATTAGAAATATGGCAATTGAAAATGCCGTACCACTTTTTACAGCCTTAGATACAGTAGCAGCTTTACTTCAAGTTCTTGAAGCCCAAGCATTTAGTATCCGACCACTATAATAAAAAGATAGGAGTATCAAAATGCAACCAGTTTTCATTGCACTAGATTTTAAGGATATTACTAAAACCCGGGAATTTTTAGTTCAGTTTAGTGGATTACAACGACCATATGTAAAAATTGGGATCGAATTGTTTTATCATGGTGGGCCACAATTTGTTAAAGAATTACGAGATACCGGTTATCGAATATTTTTGGATGTAAAAATGTTTGATATTCCAACAACAGTAAAAAAAGCAGCTTTTCAAATTGGGCAATTAGGAATTGACGTGGTTACCGTTCATGCTTTAGGTGGACCACAAATGATTCAAGCGGCCTTTGAAGGACTAGCGGCTGGTGCAAAAATGACGGGCGTACCACGGCCTAAATTATTGGCAATTACACAATTAACTTCGTTTGATGAAATGACAATGCAAACCGTGCAAGCGACAAATGAATCATTAATTACATCAGTCCTTAGATTAGCAAAAATGGCTAAGGAATCATCTGCCGATGGTGTTATTGCATCTGCACAAGAAGCTCAACAAATTCATCAATTACTTGGTAATGACTTTCTAGTAATAACACCAGGAATTAGATTAGCTAGTGATATAAGTAATGATCAACAACGAGTTATGACACCAGCAATGGCAAAATTAGCGACAAGTAATGGATTAGTTGTTGGTAGAAGTATTACACACAGTGATAATCCCAAACAAGTTTATCAAGAAATAAATAAGGAGTTTAATTGATATGGATGCAGTAGGAGTGCAAGTTGCACAAGGCTTATTAGATATTGGTGCTGTATGTTTAAGCCCTCAAAAGCCATTCACGTGGGCCTCAGGAATAAAAAGTCCAATATATACGGACAATAGATTAATAATTGGGAATGTAAACTTAAGAAAATTAGTGGCCAAAGGATTAGCAAAATTGATTAGTGAAAAATTTCCTGATGTTGAAGTAATTGGTGGTGTAGCAACAGCGGGAATTGCCCATGCTGCCTTAGTAGCTGATATATTAGACCTACCAATGATATATGTTCGCTCAAAACCAAAAGATCATGGGACCAATCAAAAAATTGAAGGACTAGATATTTTTAATAAAAAAGTTGTATTAATTGATGATTTATTGTCAACTGGTGGTTCAGTTTTAAAAAGTGCAGAGAATATCAAAGCAGCAACTGGTCAAGTGTTAGGAGTTGTGGCAATTTTTTCTTATAATTTACCAATAAATGATGATAATTTTAAGCAAGCTAAAATTAAATATGCAACCTTGACTAACTTTAACCAATTAATCACCGTTGCTAAGCAAAGAGAAATTATTACAAAAGATGAGTTATTAATGTTGGAAACTTGGCATACACAATCTTAAAAAGAAAAAGGTGGTAATTAAAAATGGTCGTTAAAATGGATGCTCAAATTGCAAATGTAAAATTTGATGGTTTATTTATCAATGCGTCAGGTGTACATTGCCAATTAAATAATGATTTAGATGAATTACAAGCTAATACATTTGTAGCGGGCACAGTCACTAAAAGTGCGACACTCGCATCTAGGCCTGGTAATCCAAGGCCACGCTACGTCGATTTAGCACATGGATCAATCAACTCGATGGGATTACCTAATCAAGGGTTTGATTATTATTTGAATTATGCCTTGACGAGACCAAGTAAACCAGTTATTTTATCAGTTGCAGGATTATCAGTTGCCGAAAATCTTAAAATGTTGACGCAAATTCAAGAGTCGTCTTTTGATGGCTTAACTGAGTTAAATCTATCTTGTCCAAACGTGATTGGTAAACCGCAGTTAGCGTATGATTTTCAAGCTACTGAAGAAATTTTAACAGCGGTCTTTAGTTTTTTTAAAAAACCGCTTGGTGTTAAATTACCACCATATTTTGATTTAGTACATTTTGATCAAATGGCAGCTATTCTTAATAAGTTCCCACTATCACATGTTAATAGTATCAATTCCATAGGAAATGGACTTTGGGTTGATCCTGTGACAGAATCAGTTGTTATTAAGCCTAAAAATGGTTTTGGTGGAGTTGGTGGAGCTTACATCTTACCAACTGCGCTAGCAAATGTGCGTGCCTTCAGAATGCGCCTCAATCCAGCAATTAAATTAATTGGGACAGGTGGGGTTACGACTGGTGCTGATGTTTTTGCTCATTTATTATGTGGTGCTGATATAATTGCCGTTGGAACACAGTTACAAGTTGAAGGACCGTTAGTTTTTGAACGATTAACTAATGAATTAGCCGCCATTATGGATGAAAAAAATTATCAAGATATTGCCGAGCTTCGTGGTAAATTAAAAACACTATAAATTTATAGACAATTCGTAATTTACAATAAAAAATAAATAACACCTAAATGGCCCCTTGAAATTATTTTTTCATTAATTTCAAAGGGCCATTTAGGTGACACTACATAGCTAATTATTACGATAATTCAAATAAAAAGGTAATTTTACAATGAAAAATTTGTTTAAGTTTAAATTACATGCCATATTCCTACCAAAGTTATTGGTAATAGTAACTGTAGTTTTAAGAAAAATGCGGTAAAATTAATTAAAGGGACCTATCACTGTTTTTAGTGGTGGCAACTACAGTTTAAAATTTACGACGATAGGATTAGATAATGAAACCAATAACAAAAATAATTAGTTTAATCATTGCAGTAATAGCCGTGGGTGTAGGATCCTTTATATTAGTTAATAAAAATAATACACCATCGTATGAAATTGCTAATCCGCAAACCCCAGCCTCTATTGAACAAGCTAAGTATGATCGTAAGCATCCTTTTTTCATTGGCAAAACATTTGTTGGAAGTACAAAACAAACTAATATGCTGGCTAATAAAAAGCAAACAATTGTATGGACAGTGTCAATTTCTTTTAAAAAAAATCATACTTTTCAGCAATATGCTGATAATGCAAATGATGTGAGTGTGGTTATTCAAGGAACCTGGCGTATTGTTAATGATAAAATAAAGTTGAAATATAATCAAAATGGTTATGTTGCACTATATAATCAAGATGGTAAGGATCTAGCGCAAGGGCTACCTTACACCGGCAAAAAAGTACATGTTACTAAGCAAACAATAGCAAATCAATTGATAACAGTACCTAAATTTAAAATTAATGGTAATATTTTAGAACGCACGCTCTTACTCAGTGATAGTAATAATAAAAAATCAGCAGTTATGTCAATTAGTGATGGGCAAGCAGTGCTATCAGTTATTAATTATCAAAATTTAATAAAAAAACAAATTGATCAACAAGTTAAGCAAGTATCAGAAGGATTTTCGGAAAAGCAAAAATTAGCAGCTATTCTAATAAGTTATCGCGATGCCAACAAAGCTAATCGGAAAAATGCTTTGAAAATTCAAAAAATAATTACGGAAAATAAAAAGATATATGTAAAACAAAAAAATAATATTTGGTTAATTGCTAATAGTAAACAGGCAACACCTTTTTTAGCTATTAAAGAAGACATAACGAATGGTTTTTCATATGCTAATGTTAAAAAGGTTAGCAAGAAAATAAAAATTGAACATTATCAAAAATTTGCAAATGCTAATTTAAGAACATTCATCCCCAAATATATTTTACAACAAACTAATAATATTAATCAGCAACAGGATTATTTAAAGGTACAAAAAAATATTAAAGAAGTTTGAGCTGATACAATGAATATTTATAGGTAAATTAAATAGTTTTAGAGATAAAGCATGCTTGACTACTAAAGTAAGATGACACTTACCTTTAGCATTTTAAGAAATATAAATTTCTGGTATAATCATTACTAATAGTAGGCTATATAGAATAAGAAAAAATGGCATAGTAATTTTAGAAAGGTGTTCATCGCAATGCAATGTCCAAGTTGTCAATATAATGATACCCGAGTAGTCGATAGTCGGCCCGCAGATGATGGTCGAGCAATTCGTAGACGGCGAGAATGTCCCCATTGTGGCACCCGCTTTACAACTTTTGAACGATTAGAAACAACACCACTTTTTGTAATAAAAAATGATGGCTCACGTGAAGAATTTAACGGCGATAAATTATTAAGAGGATTGGTACGGGCTGCTGAAAAGCGACCAATTAAAAGTGATCGCTTGATGTTAGTAGTTGGTCAAGTTGAAAAAGATTTACGAAAGTTAGGCGAAAGTGAAGTAACTAGTCAAATAATTGGTGAATATGCGTTAAAATATTTAAGTGATATTGATGATATTGCGTATATTCGTTTTTCAAGTGTATACAAGCATTTTGATAGTGTGGAAATCTTCTTAAAGGAACTACAAGATATCGTTATTGATAAAGAAGATAAGGAATCATAAATATGGAAAATAATAATCCCGTAGTTAACCCAATGAGTGGGTTTATTATTTCGGAAGCAACGTGGTTAACTAATCTAGATACGCAGTTATTTATAACACTGTATCAACCAATTATAGGTGCAAACGCATTAGCATTATTAAATACTTTATGGAATTTAGTTGATGAACCACCTAGGCTGTCTAAACGTTGGCAACATAATGCATTAATGAGTATGGTTAATTTAGGGCCAAGAGATTTAGTTATAGCTCGTCAAAAGTTAGAAGCAGTAGGATTAGTTGATACATGGCATAATACAGATACATTAGGTGAATTTTATGTCTATCAATTAAATGCACCACTAAAACCAGCTGCCTTTTTTAATGATGATTTGATGAGTGCATTATTGCTAGATAGTGTTGGCCAAGAACTATATCAACGGCTTAGAAAAAAATTTACGTTAAGAAAATTGGTTGACTTTACTGGTGAAAATATAACTAAAAAAATTATGGATGTCTTTACGCCAAGCCGACAAGCCTTTCACGATATTGAAGATTTTGCGTTACCATTATTGGAAACGACCACAGTTAAAGATACGAGTAGTTCAATTAAGTTAACCGAAGACAGTTTTGATTTTAATCTATTGTTTGACAGTATTAAAAGTATTGGCATTAGTTATGATGAACTTAATCGTTATCGAAATGCATTATACATTCAACATAAATTATATCAACTTAATGAGTTAAAAATAGCTGAATACATTCGCTATGCATTTCAATTAGATACTAAAACAATTGATATTGAAAAGTTGAAATTTGAAATTGCAAAAAATTTTCAAAATACACAACAAGGTTTGCTACAAAAAAATAAGCTAGTCAGCACTGAGCCTGAGGTAAATTCAGAGGGTAGACAGGATACTAAGACGCAAAATATTATTAAAATTGCGAAACAACTCGGTCCATTAGAATTTTTGCAAAACATTAAAAATAAAAAAAATGGTTTTGTAACTAGTAACGAGCAACAAACAATTAATCAGTTGGTTGAATTAAATGTTCTACCGATTGAAGTAATTAATATTTTAATATTTTATATTTTAATCGGTTTAAAAAAAGATAATATTACACGCGCTTACTTTAACTCATTAGCCAACACGCTAAGTCAACATCACATCACAAGCGCACAAGGCGCGATTGAAAATTTGAGAGGCAATCGTAGTAAAAAATCTGGAGCTAGTCAGCGTTATCCTAGTAAAGTAACTAAGAAGGTCGAAAAAAAACCAGTTTATAAGGTAAATGGTACTGATGCTAGCAAATTAACTGAACATGATTTAGCGCACACACAAGCGAAACTAGCAAAGTTAAAAGCATCACGGCTAACCAAGAAGGGAGAGGAAGATTGATATTATGGAAAATATGGGTAAAGAGTTAGAAAAATATTTACATAATAATCCTCAAAAGACAAACTTAGCAACTAGTGCAGTGCAAGCTGCCTTTGCTGATGCTAAGGTGCAAAAATTTATTGAAGCAAATCAAGATAAGCTCGCTATTGATTTTAAAGAAAAATCAGCAAGTAAGGTATTTGAATTTGTTAATCAAAATCACCGCCTACAAATTGGTGAAAATGTGATGACACCGGGCTATACGCCGACCTTAATTTTGAATGGTGGTTACATTGATATTGCATACCAACCAAGTAAGCAAACGCAACAACATGCTAAATTAGTTGCCCGTAATGCCCGAATAAATGCAATTAATATGCCAAAGGCGGTGAAAGTAGCTACATTTGATAGTTTAGTGGTAACATCTGAACGTAATTTAATAGTGAATCAGTTAATTGATTGGATTACTAATTATTTAGCTACGCCAGATGAATATCACCGGGCGTATTATATTTATGGTGACTATGGAATTGGAAAAACATATTTAATGGGTGCGTTAGCAAATGAATTAGCAGATCATGGGATTAACGTAACCATGGTACATTTTCCAACCTTTGCAGTTGAGATGCGTAATTCAATTGGGGACAAAAACTTTGATACGATGGGACAGATTCAACGAATTAAGCAAACGCCAATACTTATCCTAGATGATATTGGTGCTGAGTCAATGAGTCAGTGGATCAGAGATGATGTATTAGGCATTATTTTAGAATATCGGATGCAAAATGAATTACCAACTTTCTTTACCGCAAATTTTGACATGCAGCAGTTGCAAGATGAACAATTAACCGAAACTAGGCAAGCACATGAACCAGTTAAGGCGGAGCGGATAATGCAAAGAATTAAATTTTTAGCTACAGAACAAATTTTGACTGGTAAAAATCGGCGATTAGGCAATTAATAACTATTGATTAAATGAAAATTGGAGTTAAGACACAAAGTAGTTGTTGTCAAAACTCCTTTTCTGCTATTTAAGGATATAAAAAATTATGACAAACTTAAACAAGTTAATAAATTTAAAAATAATATTACAATACGGTATTATTTTTCTGTTAGGGTTAAGTATCTTTGCAACTAAATTTGATGCGCAGTTATATCATCATCCAATCGGAGAAGTAATTAGTATTGAAACAACTAAAAGTATTAACGAAACTGATCAATTCAGAAATAAAGATAAACTATATACGCAAACGATAAGAGTAAAAATCTTAAATACAAAAGCGGCAGGTAAAACAATTACTTTAACAAATCAATATACTTTAAGTTGTGCAATGGATGAAAAATATGAACCAAAGAGTCAAGTTTTTTTAAGTCATCATCAAAATAGCTATATGATTACAGGACAGAAAAGAGATACTATTTTAGCATTTATGGTGTGGTTGACGATTAGTTTATTGATAATTTTTATGAAACAAGCAGGGGTTTTCACAATTATCAGTGTAATAATAAATATTAGTTTATTACTTGTGACAATTTGGCTAGATTTAAATATCAAAAACATTAATGTAATAATTTTGTTTGGTACTTTAGCAGTAGTTATGGCATTAATCACCCTAAGTTTAGCGTTAGGATTTAATCGGCAAATGCTAATTACATTTTTAGCATCAATCGGTAGTGTCACTGTTGCCATCAGTATTGCAAGCATTATTTTAATACTGACTCATCAAAAAGGACTACAATTTGATTTAATGGATTATATCACTCAATTACCACAACCACTTTTTATCGCAGAAACAATTATTGCTGCGCTAGGTGCAATTATGGATGAAGCAACCGACATTATTGCGACGCAATATGAGATGTTGATAGCACATCCTAATCTAAGCCGATGGTCCTTGTATAAAGCTGGGCAAAGAGTAGGTCAGACAATTATGGGAGCATTGACAAGTGTGTTATTTTTAATTTTTATTGCGGAGGCATTGCCAATGAGTATACTGTATTTAAGAAATGGCAATAGTTGGGGCTACACATTAGAAATGAATATGGTGTTAGGATTAGCCCAAACAATTATTGCCGGAATTGGTATTGTACTAACAGTACCAATTGCAAGTGGCTTAATGGCTCTGTTACATCAGAGTAAGGGAGTAATTAATGACTAGTTTAACAGCCTTATTTATTGTTTTAGCATTAATGCTACTTATAGTAGGTGGTAAAAAAGGGATTCAGGCTATTTTTAGTTTATTAGGCAATTTTGTCTGGCTGTTTTTGATAATAACGTTAATTGCTTGGGATTTTGAACCAGTTATCATTATTGCAGTTTTTGGTTTAATTATTTTAGCAACCACTATTTTTTTAAGTGATGATAATGACCAAGTAACACGTGTTGCTTTTTTAGCTAGTTTTAGTGTTTTAATTATATTGATCATATTGATACTGCCTTTAGATATCTTGGCTAATGTACAAGGCTTTTCTAATGAAAATTCAGAAGAATTGGAAGGGCTATCGTTAACTATTGGCATTAGTTTTATTAAAATTACAATGGTGGTAACAATTTTAGCAACCTTAGGTGCTATTGCTGAAGCAACCATGGCCGTTGCCGCTGGAATGCAGGAAATATTGGCTGACATACCTATGTTACCTATAAAAGAATTATTTGGGCATGGTATGCATATTGGACAACAAATTATTTCAACGGCAATTAATACCATTTTTTTTGGGTTTATTGGTAGTAATTTAGGATTGACAATTTGGTTTATTAAATTAAATTACTCACTTGAGTTGTTAATTAATACAAAAATATTTGTAGGTGAAGTGTTAATGTTACTAATATCAATGATTGCAGTTACTTTAGCTGTACCAATAACAGTTTTGGTAATGCAACGCGACATAAAACGGCACCGTGTTAAGCAATGATTTAATTTTCAATTAATTTTTAGTGGTTACAATCGTATCTAAGCGATGAATATGTTATATTTAATACATATTGAAATAATTTCAAAAGAAGGATGTATGATTTAAATGAAGATGAAAAAAGCAGTTTTAGGTGTGGCAGCAGTATTGACAGCTACTTTATTAGCAGCTTGTGGTGACAAGACTGTTGCAACAATTGATGGGGGTAAAAAAATAACCCAAAGCCAATATTATTCAAGTTTAAAAAGCACTGATTCCGGAAAACAAGTACTTTCTAATATGATTATTAATAATGCTTTGGAAGCACAATATGGTGATAAGGTTACAACCAAAGAAGTTAATAAGCAATTTAATGCATATAAAAAACAATACGGTAGTCAGTTTTCAACACAATTAACATCATCAGGATTAACTGCATCTGGTTTAAAACAAAATATTCGGACTCAAAAATTACTTGCAGTAGCAATGAAAGCTACTACTAAGATTACACAAAAAGAGTTAGAAACACAATTTAAGAGCTATCAACCAAAAGTAACGGTACGTTATATCTTATTAAAGAATTCTACTGCTGGTAAAAAGACTGCTCAAAAAGTTATTTCTCAGTTGAATAAAGCATCAAATAAAAAAGCTAGTTTCATTAAATTAGCTAAAAAGTATTCAACTGATTCGTCGACAGCAAGTAATGGTGGTCTATATACTGCCTTTGATAATACTGATACTAGTACGGATAGTACTTTCAAAGCAGCATCATTTAAGTTGGCTAAGGGAGAATATACTAAGACACCAGTACATTCTAGTTCATATGGTTATTTTGTAATTTACATGGACAATCGGACAACTAAACCAAAGACAATCACAGCGGCTGTTAAAAAGACGCTTAAAGAACAAATTTATGCCACTGATATGAATAACTCAACTAAGGTTTCAGCTGTTATTACTAAAGTATTGAAGAAGGCTGATCCTCAAATTAAGGATAGTGACTTGTCTAATGTATTGTCACAATACTTATCATCAAGTTCAAGTTCTTCATCAAGTAAATAAAAGGTGAGAGGACAAACGACAGAAGACATTAGCTGATATATAAAAAGCCTAGGGAATACCGATTTTAAAAATTGGGTACCTTAGGCTTTTTATATATCAGCTAAATTAAAAATTAGTGTTTCAATTTTTTTAATTCGTCTTGAATATGGTCCAAATGATATGTTATTTTGCTAAAATGTGATTCATTTTTTAATTTGAATTTATTCACAGCGTGATTAATGTCGACGGAAGTATCATTAATAGTTTTAGAGACATGCTTTAGCTGTTTTATTTGGTGTTCCAATTGCTTAGTAAGCGTGATAACCCTTTGTGTTTCTGTTAGGGTTGTTTTCATTGATTGAAAAAATTTATTAGTAGTAAGTGGCATAATAACCTCCTATCCTTAGAGGACGTAAACCTATTATTCTAATTGGGTACGAATGGCCTTTTGTACGTCTTTATATTGTTTATCACTATATAATGCAGTGTTATCACCAAACGTATATTTAAATTCATCACTCGAACTATAGCGAGGAATCAAGTGGACATGTGAATGGAAAACTGATTGATAAGCAACTCTACCATTGTTATTAATGATATTCATACCCTTAATTTCGGGATTAATGGCTTTAATGGCACGGGCTAAAATCGGTAATTTACTAAATACTTTAGTAGCAAGTAGTTCATCATATTCAAAAATATCAGTAACATGTTGTTTTGGAACTAATAGCGTATGACCGGGGGTGGCTTGGGTAATATCTAAAAAGGCTTTAACATCATCGTCTTCGTACACTACATAGCTAGGAATGTCACCACTAATAATTTTGCAAAAAATACAGTCATTCATAAAAATACCTCACTTCGTGTTTATTAAATACCTAACCTTAATTTTAAACTATTTTTGATGAATATGTTAGTAACAAAGAATATTATTAGCTTAATTTGTTGATTGTGGTTGATATGGTATACTAAAATGATAGATTATTGATTGAAAATAAAAATGAAAGGTTTTTGGAACATGACATTAACAATTAGTCACTTAGTGGGTGGTTATTCACAAGTTCCTGTGGTCAAAGATGTTAGTTTTGAAGTCGGTGATGGTGAATTAGTTGCTTTAATCGGTTTAAATGGTGCAGGAAAATCAACTACTATTAATCATATAATTGGATTATTGACACCACAACATGGTGATATTACAATAGATGGAATTTCACTACTAGCTAATCCAACAGTTTATAAAGAAAAAATTGCATACATTCCAGAACAACCAATTTTATATGATGAGTTAACACTGAAAGAACACTTAGAATTAACGATGATGGCTTATCAATTAGATGAAAATAAAACATGGAAGAAAGCACAACGATTGCTAAAACTTTTCAGACTAGATAATAAATTAGATTGGTTTCCAGCTAATTTTTCGAAAGGTATGAAGCAAAAAGTCATGTTAGTAAATGCTTTTATGACTGAAGCAAAGGTCTTTATAATTGATGAGCCATTTATTGGTCTTGATCCGGTAGCTGTGCATGATTTATTAGCGTTAATTACCGAAACAAAACTTAATGGTGCTGCTGTGTTGATGTCAACTCATGTGTTAGATACTGCTGAAAAATTTGCGGATAAATTTGTTTTGTTACACAATGGTGAAGTTAAAACAATGGGTGGATTAGCAACATTAAAGCAAGATTTCCCCGATGCTGGTGATTCACTTAATGATATTTATTTGACCTTAGCGAAGGAAGGTTAATTGGTTATGAATGAATTATTTAAGCAACGGCAAAGAGATAATTTTAGCCAAATGTCACGATATTTAAAATTAGTCTTAAATGATCAATTTACTATTGCGATTATGTTTTTGATGGGTGGATTAGGCTATTGGTATGCTGGTTTTTTAAAAAGTTTAACTTTTGCATGGTGGGAAAAAATAATTGCGATGGTTTTAATGATTGGTTTATTGCAAATGGGACGACTAGCAACCTTATTTAAGCCAGCAGATAAAATTTTTTTAATGCCGCAAGAAGTAAATATGGAAACCTACCTAAAACAAGGCTTTTGGCATAGTATGTGGATTGCACAAGCGATCCAACTTATAGGAGTAACAATCTTATTGCCGTTTATTCAAGTGGCATTTCAAGCTTCAATTGTTCAGTCATTATGGCTATATCCAACATTTGTAGTGTTTAAAAGCTTAATTCTTTACGATCAGATGCAAAGTTACTATAGTAAACATAGCTTGATTTGGTTAAGAGTTGTTTTACCTTTAATTACTTTTGCATTATTTGGTGTTAGATTAGATATGGCTTGGGCATTTGTATTTGTTGTATTGGCAGCAATTGGTAGGATGTCGGTTCGGGACAAGTTCTGGCAAGGCATATTTAATTGGCAATCCGCGATAGATGATGAAACTAGCCGTCAGTTAACTATTTATCGGTTTTTTAATTTATTTACTGATGTACCGAAGATTAAAGGTAAAACACGATTAAGAGCTTGGTTAAACTGGTTTTTTAATCATATACCTAAAAATCATAATAATTTGTATACTAACTTGTATTGGCGAGGCCTTTTAAGAAATGATGAGTATTTTGGCTTATTAATAAGACTAACAATAATTGGTGCAATTGTGGCATACTTTGTTCATAACACTGTAATAACACCACTTATTTTAGCATTAATTGTTTACTTAATTGCTTTTCAATTGTTACCATTGTATGAACGATATGATGATATTGCCTTTACGCACTTGTATCCAGTGAATAATAAAATGAAACGAAAAAATTTTGTAACAGTTTTAGTCCGTATTTTAATGATACTGGGATTTATTATGGTAATTGTGAATGCAATTGGTGAATTTGATTTACAAGTTGTCCTAGTTACGTTAGGATTATTATTAGTTGAAATATATGTATTTTGTTATTTAATAGTACCTAAAAGAATAAAAAAAAGTAAAGAATAGGATTTAAATTTTTATGCGATTAAGACGCAAAGCATGGGCTGCTGACTGGTTAGTAGCGCACAATGAACTAGTAATTACACAAGACAAAGCAGTTGCATTAAAAGGCCAATGGCAATCAGTCTTTGCTAAAGATCAACCAATTTACATTGAAATTGGGACTGGTAAAGGGCAATTTATTATTGGGATGGCTAAACAATATCCGGAAGTTAATTTCATCGGAATGGAAATACAAGAGGGTGCTGTTGCCGTTGCGGGTCGTAAAGCAGTTGATGATATTGCTCCATTACCTAATTTAAAATTTATTTATGGGGATGGTGCTGGTGTTGACACGTATTTTGCCCCAAGTGAAGTTAGTAAGGTATACCTTAATTTTTCTGATCCATGGCCCAAAACAGGCCATGAAAAACGACGCTTAACTTATAAATCATTTTTGAAAAGTTATCAAAATGTTTTACCAGTTGATGGAGAACTTGAATTTAAAACAGATAATCGTAAATTATTTGAATATTCATTAGGTAGTTTTGCTAATTATGGGCTTACTTTTGATAAAGTTTGGCTAGATATGCACAATGAGGATCCTGAAAACTTAGCAATTAATATTGAAACAGAGTATGAACAAAAATTTAAAGTAAAAGGTCCTATCTATAAATTTTTAGGCCATTTTACAGATTAATAATTAAAAAGCTTAGTGGTTAAGACTCTTTGGCAAATGGTACTGATAGACTAAGTAATTAAATTAATTTATTAAGCAACTAATTCGTAATTTGAATTAGTTGTTTTTTTGTAATTTATCGCAAAATATGAATTTTTAAAGCTAATTAAAATACGTTGTCTGAAGTTTTCAAAATTTATAAAACCGTATGCAATACGACTAATAACTTTTATTTTATTGTTGATTCCTTCTACAGGACCATTAGAAAATCCGTATTCAAAACTATTAACAATTTCATTAGGGTTTTTGAAAGTATTATCGATTTTTAAATTTGGGTCTTTTAATGCGAGTGATATTTTGAGATAATTATCCATGGAGATTTCCTTTCTGCTCGGTGGTGGTGGGTTATCTCTTTTTTTACAAAATGCAAGAAAAAAGATACCGACTAACATGACGACGTCATGTCTATCAGTACCAAAAAGTCTAGACCCGTGGTTAAGTAAAACAATTTTCTTGAAACTGTTTTACTTAACCACTTTCTATTTTTAGCTTATTTTAGCTTATTTTAGCTGTTTTAAATTGGATATGATATTAAAATTACTCATTATTATTTTAATGAACTGGTCTTTGTATATTTTTAAAATACGCGGTATGATAGATGATGCATCGATATAAAATAAAAAATTTGAATACATTAAAATTTAAATTTAATAGGGATTATTGAAAATGACTAGATGGAGATTTAGGAAATGACAGTACATGAAGAATATTTGAAAACAATTAAAAAGTTTGATAAGTCATGGAAAGTTGTACATGAAAATCGATTACCATTATTGAAGGAGATAATGAGTTGGTTAGAGAATCCAGATAAGCAATTAAAAATAATTCATATAGCGGGGACAAATGGCAAAGGTTCAACAGGAGAAATGCTCAACGAGGTTTTAATCGCTCAAGGATATAATGTTGGCCATTTTTCTAGTCCAGCTGTTTATACAAATCGAGAACAGATACTATACAATGATGAACAAATTACCGAAGCTGATTTTCTAAAATATTTTCAAAAAATTTATAAAATTATTCAAAAACATGGTAAAAAACTAACAGATGTTTCCTATTTTGAATGGTGGACCTTAGTTGGTCTAGTGTATTTTGCTGATAAAAAGGCTGATTTTGTTATTTTGGAAGTTGGCTTAGGGGGACAGCAAGATGCAACTAACGTTATTAGCAATGCTTTATTGACTATTTTTACTAAAATTTCTTATGATCACCAACAGATTTTAGGAGACTCACTATCTAAAATAACCGCCATAAAAGCTGATATTATAAAAAAAGGGGCCACTGTCATTTCATATAATGGCCAGTTAAGTGAAGTAAAACAAATTCTGCAAGCTAAAGCAACTAAAGTTGGCGCTACGTGGTATGCTGGCAAATCACCGGTAATCACTACATTGAGTTCTGCACCAACAGGAACAAAAGTCCGTATTAATGGTGAATATGAGTTGTTTTTAGGCTTAGCAGGTCAATATCAGGTTTTAAATTTAAATACAGCACTGCAAGCCGTTGATGCGCTTAGGACCTTAGGGTATCAAATTTCGCAACGAGCAATTATTCAAGGGCTAAGTGTTGCTAATTTACCTGGACGCATGGAATATGATGCTAAACATAATATTTTACGAGATGCAGCGCATAATCCTGATGGCATTAGTGCGTTGTTAGCAGCAATGCATGCTTGGAAACTACCGTTTAAACCAACTGTTATTTTAGGTATTTTAAGGGATAAAAATTATTTAGCGATGATTGAAGATTTATTACCTCAAGTTGATCGTATTATAGCTGTGACCCCAGCTAATCCTAGTCGTGCATTGAGTGCTGATGAATTAGCAGCGCAAATTTTAGAGATGGATACAAATGTTGAGGTTGCTGTGGCTGATGATCCAACAGCAGCGATAACTTTGGCACGGCAAATAAGAGAATCAAGTGAAACAATGATAATTATTACAGGTTCATTTTATACATTGCGTGCCGTTAAAGGAATTGAATTTTAAAGATGTGGAGGAACTAGTTTAATGGCCATCAGTTGGCAAAAAAGTATAGCTCTATTAAAAGAGCATGGATTATTAATGAAAATTAATGGTGACGTTAAAAATGATTTTGAGGCAGTAACTTATGATTCACGTAAGGTTGCCACGGATACTTTATTTTTTGCTAAGGGCAATTTTAAAGTGGCCTTTTTGACAGATGCAATTATGAACGGAGCCAGAGCTTATGTGGCAGAAAGGGAATATAGTGAAGGAAATACAATTCCAAGTTTAATTGTAACTGATGTACAAAAGGCAATGGCTCTTTTGGCAGCAGAGTTTTATGATAATCCACAGGATAAATTATTTATCATCGGTTTTACTGGTACAAAAGGAAAAACAACAGCAGCTTATTTTACTCATGAAATTTTGCAAATTGCAACTGCTAATCATACGGCCTTATTCTCCACAATTGACCGAATTTTAGGACCAAAAGAACAATTTAAATCGGATCTTTCAACACCCGAATCACTGGATTTATTTCACGATATGCATGTTGCTGTCAAAAATAAAATGACCCATTTAGTGATGGAGGTTTCGTCACAAGCCTATAAAAAAAATCGAGTTTATAATTTAAAGTATGATGTTGGCATTTTTTTGAATATTTCGCCAGATCATATAGGTCCCCTAGAACATCCTACGTTTGCTGATTACCTTGCACATAAATTAATGCTTATTGATAATAGTAAAAAAATTATCATTAATAATGAAAGTGAATGTTTTACTGATATATACGAGCGTGCAAAAAGAACACACGAATCCAAGGATATATATATATATGGTCGGGATAATAGTCAAAATCAACAATTATTAGATTTGAGTTTCAGCGGTCAAGCTGATTTAAATATGAGTAAATTAATAGTAACTGCTAAAAATAATAAAGTTAAGGAATTAGCTGTTAGTGGACAATATCGTTTAAATGTACCTGGTGACTACAATGAGAGCAATGCGGCTAGTGTTTTACTAGCAACTGGTTTAGCGAAGGCACCCCATCAAGCAATGGTTAACGGTTTAGAACAGGTGCGAGTCCCAGGTCGGATGGAATCATTTTCTTCCAAAAAACATGGAATGATTTATGTTGATTATGCTCATAATTATGTGTCAGTTAAAGCACTATTACATTTTTTACATACTCAGCATCCCCAAGGGCGAGTTATTATTGTTTTGGGCGCGCCTGGTAATAAGGGTGAATCCCGGCGTAGTGGTTTTGGACAAGCATTTACTGAAGAAAAAGCAGATGTTATTTGGTTAACAGCTGATGATCCACAATATGAAGATCCACAAATAATCGCTAATGAAATAGCAGAAGCAACTGATTTAAATGTGGTTACGATTAACTATGAGATGGATCGACCACAAGCAATTTTTAAAGCGATTTCTATGAGTACCGCAACAGATGTTGTTGCAGTTTTAGGTAAGGGTCTTGATCCTTATCAAAAGATTAATGGGGTTGATACACCTTATATAGGTGATATGGCTGTTGTTAAACAAGTTGTTAAGAACTTAGAAAAATAATTTATTTAATAAGTCTATTGCACATTTTAGTTAAAAGTGATTTAATGTAAACATAATTAATGATCAAGACACCGACATTAACTTATTATTTTTTCAGAGAATGCGATAATTTGCTGTGAGTCGTTAAAAATAATTTAATGTTTGACTACTTGTGAAATGATGTAGCAAAACTATATCCGGTAGTTTCCGTTATCAAACATTGAGGCACTAATAGTAAACAGTGCGAAGTAAGGTGGTACCACGTTGAATTCAACGTCCTTTGTTGCTAGTAATTAGCAACAAAGGACTTTTTTATTTAACGGGTAATGATATTATTATTGAAAATATTTGGAGGTTGCAACGCATGACTGATATTAAGGTAACATTTCCCGATGGTTCGATTAAAGATTTTTCAGCTGGGATTACAACAAATGAAATTGCGAAGGGAATTTCAACATCATTAGCAAAGAAAGCAATAGCTGGTAAGTTTAATGATAAATATGTTGGTTTAAATGAAGCAATTGATAGCGATGGGAAATTAGAAATTATTACTAAAGATTCAGAAGAATCATTAGCAATTTTACGGCATTCCGCCGCACATTTATTAGCACAAGCAATTAAGAGATTACATCCTGATACCCATTTTGGAGTTGGTCCAGCGGTGGCTAACGGTTTTTACTACGATACTGATCGACCAGCTGGTCAGATTTCAGTTGATGAATTTCCTGCTATTGAAGCAGAAATGAAAAAAATTGTTAAAGAAGATTTACCAATTGAAGGACAAGCCATGTCACGTGCTCAGGCACTTGAATTTTTCAAAGATGATCCCTACAAGGTAGAATTAATTAATGATTTGCCAGAAGATGAAGTAATTACTGCATACTCACAAGGCGAGTTCACTGACTTATGTCGTGGGGGCCATGTTGTATCAACAGGTGTGATTAAAAACTTTAAATTAACATCAGTTGCTGGAGCATATTGGCGAGGAAAATCTTCAAATCCGATGATGCAACGTATTTATGGAACTGCTTTTTGGAAACAAGCCGATGTTGATGCTGAAATCACACGACGTGAAGAGGCTAAAGAACGTGACCATCGTAAAATTGGTAAAGATTTAGATTTATTTTTTACGTCTCCTGAAGTAGGTGCGGGATTACCAGTTTGGATGCCAAATGGCGCGACGATTCGACGTACGTTAGAACGCTATATCGTAGATAAAGAACTACAACATGGTTATCAACATGTATATACACCAATAATGTCTAATTTAAATCTTTACAAGCAATCAGGACATTGGGATCACTATCATGATGACATGTTCCCACCGATGGATATGGGCGATGGCGAATTTCTTGAACTACGGCCAATGAATTGTCCATCACATATTCAAGTTTATAATCATCATGTTCATTCATATCGTGAATTACCAATCAGAATTGCGGAAATCGGGATGATGCACAGGTATGAAAAATCAGGTGCTTTAACAGGACTTGCGCGTGTACGCGAAATGTCACTAAATGATGGCCATACCTTTGTAGCTTTAGACCAAGTTGAAGAAGAATTTAAATCAATCTTGAAGTTAATGGTTGAAGTTTATGCAGATTTCAATATCACTGATTATCGCTTCCGGCTTTCATATCGGGATCCTGAAAATACTGAAAAATACTTCCAAGATGATGACATGTGGGAAAAAAGTCAAAAAATGCTTAAAACAGCAATGGATGACCTATCATTGGAATACTTTGAAGCAGAAGGTGAAGCAGCCTTTTATGGTCCAAAACTAGATGTGCAAATTAAAACTGCACTTGGTGGTGAAGAAACATTATCAACAATTCAGTTAGATTTCTTATTACCAGAGCGTTTTAATTTAACGTATGTTGGTGAGGACGGTCAAAATACACACCGCCCAGTTATGATTCACCGTGGTTTGATTTCTACGATGGAACGCTTTACGGCATATTTAACTGAGTTATACAAGGGCGCTTTCCCAACGTGGCTTGCACCAAAACAAGTTGTGATTATTCCAGTTAATGAAGAAGCTCATGGTGAATATGCCAAAAAAGTAGCGCATAAATTACAAGCCATGAGCCTTCGCGCAAATGTTGATACACGTAATGAAAAAATGGGTTACTTAATTCGTGATGCACAAACAAGTAAGGTTCCGTATACCTTAGTTGTGGGTGATAAGGAGGTTGAAGAAGAAACTGTTACGGTTCGGCGTTACGGTGAAGAAAAAACAACTTCAATGCAAGCTCGTGATTTTTATGATTTAATCTTGGATGATGTGGCAAGTTATTCACGTGAAAACTAATCATTTTAGTTTCGTGTTCTATGACACCGCTAGAACTAAAAGGTGAGTTCCATTTCCTAAGAAAAAAATATTTTTCAATTAGTGTTAATCGACTAAACAGTAAATTAAAATAGTATTAAATATTAAAAAGCAATTAACTTAAATTTGAGTTAGTTGCTTTTTAGTATTTAATACTAATAATTATTAGTTAAAACTTATTTAAATAGTAAATAAGTACGATAAACCATTTAGGCATCGACTTTAGAAACATAATGTTAGTAAATTTCAATAGTAATCAATTATAATTAAAAAATTAGAATATGGAGGAAATTACAATGCAACTAAATTTTGATGATGGAATAATAAAAAGACTACAAGAATATGTTGTCAAAAATGCTAAAATTTTATTAGACCTTGATGATGGAAGTGGGCCGTATACTAACCATGCAATTGCGTGTTCAATGGGTATTAATTATAGAATAATTATGGTTAATAACGATGCAAATATAGATGATTATCAAGAAGAATTAAAAAGCAACTTAGGAATTGTGTATAGTAAAAAATATGCCAACTATACTTTAGCTACTAACATGAAATTAGGAATCAAACCACCATTTAACACATGGCAATTAAGTGGCACCAATATGCTTATAGATGATAGTGTCGAATTTGTTACTAAATATTTTCAGGAGGTACCTAATAATGGAAAATAAAAAAGAATTATTAAGCAAACTAGATAAATTAAGCTATGATGTAACACAAAATAAAGGGACCGAGGCTCCCTTCAAAAATAAATATGATAATCATTTTGAAGCCGGAATCTATGTTGATATTGTAGGTGGCCAACCTTTATTTGTTTCTACGGATAAATATGATTCAGGTTGTGGATGGCCGGCTTTTAGTAAGCCTATCACTCGGCAAAATATTAATGAACACCGTGATCGCTCGTTTGGAATGGAGAGAACAGAAGTTACTAGTAGTCAAGCAAATAGTCATTTAGGCCATGTTTTTACTGATGGGCCTATCGAGCTCGGTGGGCTAAGATACTGTATTAATTCAGCGGCATTAAAATTTATTCCAAAGGATAAAATGCAAGCAAATGGATATGGTCAATACTTAACTTTAATTAAGTGAACAAGACGTGGTGAATTAGGGTAGGATTCACTTCAGTAACAAACGGTGAAATATCATTGACGATAAAAAGCCGGTCATCGTTGGTTTGTAGAAGATAGCCTGTGAGTTCAATGAAATTTTCAGAATGAAAATTACTATTTATTTGAATGATGACTGATGAATTGTGACGTAACGCATACGTAAGGGTGTTGATTATATGTTTACTATTCATTTGAGGTCGCTGCTTAGCATTTTTTTTAACAAAAAAATTGATTATTTTAGTAAAAATGTGATGGTGCGGTATCGATAAGTAATTTTGCATAAAAATCTCCCTGTTTTAGTATTAGGTACATGAAATATTATACGAACAAACGTTCGAATAAGCAAGCGTCTCTTTGAAAAGAATTTAAAAGAATAATTATAAAATTAAAAAATGAGCTATTCAGCGATTGAATAGTAGCGTAATTAAGAACTGTTTATTTCTAATAAAACTCCAATTAATGTTGATTTAATAAATAAATATATCAATTGTGAGAAGAAAATGTTAAAATTAGAAGACTAATTATGAGGGATAAGGAGATTTTTATGAATAAAATTTTGGTCATTGAAGACGAAAAAAATTTGGCACATTTCGTCGAATTAGAATTACAACATGAAAATTATGAAACAGATGTTCGTGATAATGGACGAGCAGGCCTAGAAGCTGCTTTAAATAATGATTATGATGTTATTTTACTAGATTTAATGTTGCCTGAATTGAGTGGTTTAGAAGTAGCGCGGCGGTTACGTGAAGCTAAAAATACACCAATCATTATGATGACAGCAAGAGATTCGGTGATTGACCGCGTTTCTGGTCTTGATTATGGAGCAGATGACTATGTGGTGAAACCATTTGCGATTGAAGAATTGTTAGCACGAGTACGGGCATTGTTACGACGGATTAATATTGAAACGGAAGCGCATGCACCTCACCAATCAACGGTTAAATTTAAGGATTTAGTAATTGAAAAAGAAAATAGAATTGTACGCCGTGGTGATGAAGTGATTAACTTAACTAAGCGTGAATATGAATTGTTATTAACACTGATGGAAAATGTTAATGTCGTGCAAGCACGTGATGATTTATTAAAACGGGTTTGGGGTTATGAATCTGAAGTTGAAACGAATGTTGTGGATGTATATGTTCGTTACTTACGTAATAAAATAGATGATCCAGAAAGTGCACGTTCGTATATTCAAACAATTCGCGGTACGGGTTATGTAATGCGTAGTTCAAATTAATTTTTGAGTATGGGATAAGGCAAGATGGACTAGGTCTTGCCTTTTTTGGTAGATAAATGGAAGAAAATAAAAAAGGGAAACAATATCGACGATTCTCATTAAAATGGAAGTGGGCTTTAGGAACAAGTATTGGAGTTTTTGTTGTTTTTTTAATTTTTGGTTTGTTAATGTTTAGAGCATTTACACAAAATGATTTAAACAGGCAAAAACGGGAAATAACAACTGCGCTAACGTCAGTAAGTCAAAGATTTGCTAAAATTGATGCAGAAAATTTAACATTAGGCCTGGTGGAACCTAATTTACAACCTGGAAATGATCAAGTTAAAGCAATAATTAATGATGATTTAATCGCAAATGTGGCTAGTAAAAATTTAACCCTAACAATCTTTGACCGCAAAGGGGTTCAATTATTGACAACTAGAAATAATCAAGTTTCAATGCAAGGACGTGCTAAATTTATCGGGCAGAAGCTCCTTCGGATTAATGGAACAACTATATTGGTTGGTAGAAAGGCAATTTATTCAGAAACTTCTGGTAAAATTATTGGTTACATTCAAGTTGTGAATAGCTTAAGTGCTTATCATGCAATGTATATAAAACTTGTTAAAATTATGTTTGTTCTCCTGTTATTATGTTTAATGGCAATTTCATTATGGGGTTACTTATTGGCGGATTGGCTATTGCGACCAATGGAAAATATTGCAAAAACAATTGCTGAAGTTGAAAAAGATCCACAAACACGACAAAGAGTGGAAAAATTAGAGCGAAATGATGAATTAACAGATTTGGCCTACATCTTAAATGAAATGCTTGATCGAATGCAACGTTTTATTGATCAACAGTCACGGTTTGTTGAGGATGTGTCGCATGAACTAAGGACTCCGGTGGCGATAGTGAAAGGTCATATGGAATTATTAAATCGTTGGGGGAAAGATGATCCTGAAGTATTAAATGATTCAATCAAGGCATCTTTGGATGAAATGAAGCGCATGGAAACATTAGTACAAGAAATGCTAGACTTAACACGTGCAGATCAAGTTGAAATTAATTTCAGACATGAAGAAACCGATGTTCAAGATGTAATTTATCAAGTTTATGATAATTTTAAAATGATTCATCCAGAGTTTAAATTTAGTCTAGAGGATGATATCTATAAGCAAACTTTAATTTCAATATATCGAAATCATTTAGAACAAATTATGATTATCTTATCTGATAACGCGGTTAAATACTCAAATAACCGTAAAGAAATACATTTTTCAATGTCAGGTAATGCTAAAGAAGTCCAAATAGCTGTTCAAGACTTTGGTGAAGGAATCGAAGAAGAAGATGCGCGCCATGTTTTTGACCGATTTTACCGTGTTGATAAGGCAAGATCACGCGAAAAAGGAGGGAATGGGTTAGGATTGAGTATTGCGCAGAAATTAATTGAGGGGTATGGTGGTAAAATTACTTTGGAAAGTTCGATTGGCCATGGTTCGATTTTTAGAATAACTTTACCAATTTTAAAAAAGGATAAATAATATGTTAAAAAGTGGTACCAAAATTCAAGTATGGGGCCGCGTACAAGGTGTTGGTTTTAGGTGGGCGACTAAAAAATTAGCTGATAAAATTGGTGTGTTTGGATATGTTACCAATTTGCCTGATGGTTCGGTTAGTATAATTGCACTGGGGGATGCAAAGCAAATTGGTAGATTAATAAATGGCCTTAAAGAAAATGTAGCTAAGCCATTGGCCCGGGTGCAAAAAATAGAAGTAACCGAATGTATCTGTGAGCAAAAAATGACAAAATTCGTGATTATATAAAAAGTTTAGTTAAAACTAATACGTTTAGAAAAAATATGGCTAAGGATTAGGTCTTAATTTATTCACTTTTTTTTAGCTAAAAAATCCAACTAAAAATGATTATCATTTTTAGTTGGATTTTTCATTTAATTATGAGCCTGGCATAATAATTTTATGGTGCAATTGCTTAGTTGTGGGTAATGATTGTTTGATCTAAAATAGACATTGTATTCTTTATTTTTGTAATTTTGATTTGATAGTACTAATTATTATTGGCAATAATGTTACACCAATGATACCTAATAGTACACCCGAAAAGTGAGCTTTAATAAAGGGGATATTACCAAAGAAATACCCTGCTCCCGTGGCAATTAATGTCCAAGATGTAGCGCCTATAACAGAGTATTTTATAAAACGATGATATGTTAACCCTGATGTAGCTGCGACAAATGGTGCAAAAGTTCTGATAATTGGCATATAACGCGCTAAGATAATAGCCATGGCACCATGTTTATCAAAAAAAGCTTGGGCATCATCTAGAGAACTTTGTTTAATAAAACGCCCGATGTATCTATTATGAATTAATTTAGGACCAATGGAACGCCCAATAAGGAAGTTAAGAGAATCCCCGGTTAATGCAGCGAGCCAAAATAGTAGAGCAAATAACCAAGGATCTAAGCCGTATGCTGCATTCGCACTGATAGCACCAGCAGCAAATAAAAGAGAATCCCCAGGTAAGAAAGGCATAATAACGATTCCAGTTTCGATAAAGATGATAAAAAATAAAATGATGTAAGTCCAACTACCAAATTGGGTTACTAGTTGAACGATATGATCATCAATGTGTAGAATAAAGTCAATTAAAAAACTCATAAATTATATATGTCCTTAAAATATTTTTTTAACAGTATTTAGTTTAACAGATTTTTTTGCTACAATTTGGTACACTTAACTATATCATAGAATTATTTAAATAATTCTAATGAATATAGATATGAAGATCGAGGTAAAAAAATATGGATTTTCCGCAATTACAACCAGCTCAACAAGTAGGGCCAAAGGCTACTTTTCACACTAATCATGGTGATATTGAAGTTTTATTATTTCCAACTCAAGCACCAAAAGCTGTAGAAAATTTTATCACTCATGCTAGAGATGGTTATTTTGATGGAGTGATCTTTCATCGTGTAATTCGTGATTTTATGATTCAAGGTGGTGATCCTCAAGGAACTGGGTTTGGAGGTGAGTCTATTTGGGGTAAAACGTTTGAAGATGAATTTTCAGATGATTTGTTTAACTTAAATGGTTCATTATCGATGGCAAATGGTGGTCCAATGACAAACGGATCACAATTCTTTATTGTTCAAGCAAGTCAATTACCAGATGGATTTGCGTCACAAATGCAAGCAGCTGGTTATCCACAGGAAATTATTGATGCATATCAAACTAAGGGGGGGACACCTTGGCTAGACCATCGGCATACTGTATTCGGACATGTTATTGCCGGAATGGAAAAAGTAAACGAAATTGCTGAAGTGGCGACTGATGCTTCGGATAAACCACTTAAAGATGTTGTGATTAATAATATAACGATTATTGATTAAATAAAATTTAAATTTAAAAAAGAACTAATATTATAATTTATCATTATCGGACGCTATAGATAGTGCTTAAGGTAAATTTAATGATGGTTCTTTTTTTAATTAATGTGTATACTTTTATATGTATTAAAGTTTGAAAGTTAAAAAATAATAACTAATTTATAGAAGGGAAATATGATTTGAATGGTACAATATAAAATTGGAATGCAAGTTCGTGGTAAAATAACGGGTATTCAACCATATGGTGCTTTTGTTAGTTTGGACGATAAACACCAAGGACTAATTCACATTTCAGAGTGTAAATATGGGTATGTCGGTGATATTGATAAAATTTTAACCATTGGTCAAACGGTTGATGTTCTAGTATTAGATATTGATGAGTTTACAAAAAAAATAAGTTTATCACTTAGAAGTTTGCAAACTAAGAATTCTATAAGTGCTAAGCGAATGGATGAAAGTCGAATTCACAAGCACTATTGGACAAGTCGGAATATTACAATTGGTTTTAGCCCAATTGCTACTAGACTTGATACATGGATTGATGAAGGATTAAAAAGAACAATAAATTAATAAAATATATTGGCATATTTTGGAGAGAGTATATGACATTAGTTGCAGGAACAATTGTGGTTGTTAGAGAGGGAATGCCTTCTTATTTAGTAGTTAAAAATAATGAACAAGTTAATTTTTTTTCAGCAAAAATGCATAAGCATCGGAATGAGACAGCATTAGGTACAATCATTCAAGCACTTAAGCCTTATTTTGATATTGATAATTTAAGATTAGATGAATTAACTAGTGTTAAAATTCAAAAAGAGATGTGTTCATTATATGTTTTCAAGGTTGTTAATTTTAATTTGATTGAACTAGCTGATAATAATTTTAAATTTGTAGAAGCATCTAATATCCATACCTTACTAGAAACAGTAGATATGAATGCAGCACCAAAATTATTATAAATATTTGTTAAAATAGTACTTGTATTATTTTCTGTGAGTTGATATGATGTATAAGTTGTTTGCAGAATGTATAGGTTGCATAGTTAATTATTTAAATAAAAAAATTATTGACACAAATTAACTTTCTTGGTATGCTATATAAGTTGTTTGTGAGTGATAAGTGATTGATGTTTAATTTAAATCTTTAAAAAAGATGTTGACTTAAATTAATGACTACTGTATAGTTAATATCTGTTGTTACTTAGCAACAACCAAGTAGATCTTTGAAAACTGAATAAAGTTTTGACAATCAAATGTGTAAGGGTCTTAGGATTTGTACCTAAGATATACAAATTTGCGA
>NZ_JAFBDN010000007.1 GCF_016908275.1 Periweissella beninensis
CATACGGTTTTAGAAATTTTGAAAACTTCAGACAGCGTATTTTAATTAGCTTTAAAAATTCATATTTTGCGATAAATTACAAAAAAACAACTAATTCAAATTATGAATTAGTTGCTTAATAAATTAATTTAATTGTTTAGTCTATCAGTACCATTTGACAAAGAGCCTGTTTTACTCCAATGCTCTTTTTTATTTACAGTAATTTATGAAAATTTAATAAGTTAAAATATTTAAGCGCAAGCGTTCTAAGGCTTGATTATTAAGGATTAAATAGGTCAGGATAATTTGTAAGGGAGCCATGATTAATTGCTTGATAGCTCTAAGCTCGATTAACTTAATGGCAGCCATTCCATGATAATTATATGTTATGATAACCCATGTTGTATTCATGAAAATATTAACGATAATGAGGACTAATGAGACAGCAATAATCACCCGCACTAAATTGATTTTTGGCCGATTATAAAAGAAAATTCCATAAATGAAGACCCCAGTAATAGCTGATAAGGCAAAGCCAATAAAATAAGGATACCCACTCAGTAACGTGTTAATATAATCAGTAAAGACAGCCATGATACTTCCCCAAACTGGGCCAAACCATTTACCAATCAACACGACGACAATAAAGGTGACACTAAACTTCAAAAAGTCAGGTCCAAAAGAAAAACGGCTTAAAACTAATTGTAAAGCAGTTAATAGCCCCAAAAGAGCCATGCTTTTAACGGATAATTTCGGATATCCCCACGATAATGTTTTCATTAAGAAAACCTCCTTATATTTGGAGGGTTTCACTGTAACAGTGAATGCGATTACTAGCACCGCAAATAATTACTAACAGACTACTGAATATGGAAAATAGTAGAGGCTTATAATAATTATTTTTCGTTTATGGCTCACATCCCGTTTCCATAACACTTAACGCACTAGAATCTACCCTGTAAAACTTGTTGTGGTTAACAACTATTTAATAATATGCTATTTTTTGCTAAAAAGAAAGCTCTTAATTTTGTAAGTGAATTTTAGCAAATTTCTAAATTGTGTAAATACTCTGTTATAATGAAGACTAAAGTACGAGTGAGGGAGGCCAAAATGGCAAAAGAAAGCATTATTACATTGATCCATACCAATGATTTGCATTCACATTTAGAAAATTGGCCGAAGATAAGACGTTATTTAAATGCGCAACAACAAAATTTAAAAACGGCAAATAATGATGTATTCACTTTTGATATTGGTGATGCACTAGATCGAGTAAATCCGTTGACCGAAGCAACCTTGGGGACAGCTAATATTGCTTTGTTAAATCAAGCACATTATGATGGGGTTACAATCGGAAATAATGAAGGATTAAGCCTGCCCCAAACTGCGTTAAATAAACTATATGATACTGCTGAGTTTCCCGTTATATGCGCTAATATTTTTGATAAAAAAACTGGTGTCCGACCTAGTTGGGCGACACCGATTAGTTATCAAACAGCGCAAGATGGGACTAAAATCGCTGTTATAGGTTTGACCGCTCCTTTTCCTGATTCGTATCCGTTAAGGAATTGGACGGTCACCGATATTTGGTCGCTATTAACCGATTTGATTAAAACAGCTACCAAACAGGCGGATATTATTATTTTATTATCACATTTAGGAATTGATACAGATCGACAAATTGCGAAAGCTTATCCAGCAGTTGATGTCATTTTAGGAGCCCATACCCACCATCTATTAGAACATGGTGAAGTAATTAATAACACATTATTAGCCGCTGCTGGTAAGTGGGGACGGTGGATTGGCAAAATTAATTTATTTATCGAAAACCATAAGATAGTAAAAAAAATAGCGCGAGTAACTATAACCGATGAATTGCCCAAAATTGCTGCTGATGATGTTGAAATTGCCGGTTATTTTACTGTAGGTGAGCAACAATTAACTGCTAGTAAAATTGCTAAATTAAAAGAACCATTACGTCGAAATGATGGGACGTTAATGCAAGAAACCTTAAATATGCTTAAGGCGCGAACCAATACTCCAGCGGCTTTTTTATCAACTGGTCTCTTTCTAACTGATTTACCGGTGGGGTATATTAATAAAAATGATCTATTAAAGCTCTTACCACATCATATGTATCCGATGGTGACCGAGTTAGATGGGCAAAATTTAATCAGGTTATTAAAGGAAATGCACAAAAACCAGATGTTTATGCGTGGATTCAAAATGGTGGGGTTAGGCTTCCGTGGTAAGGCATTAGGTGATATTGTGTTCGATGGTATTCATTATGATCTTAAATTAAAACAATGGTATTATGACAATGAGCTAATTGATGAACAAAAACGATATCAAATAGCTAGTTTAGACTATTATAAATTTTTACCTTTTTTACCAAGCATTGAAATTGCTGGTAAGAATCGGATAATTATGGAAAAAATTTTACGTGAGGAATTGGCGGATTATTTAATGCAAACTTATCCGCTTAATTAAAAGGAATAAGCATGGATCGTGAGACAATGAAAAATAAGACCGACGCGCAAATTATTGAGCGTGCGGCAGAAACTAAATTGGTGCATTTACCAGAAAGTCAATTAATGATAAATGATCACCCATATAAATTACTTGATAATTATCGGGATGCATTTGATGATTTAAAGTTGAAGGCCCGTTTTAGTGATATTTTAATAAAATACGATTATATTGTAGGGGATATTGCTGCTGATCAACTCCGATTAAAGGGCTTTTATACAGTTGATCGCCCCAATGTTAATGCTAACCAAACGATTGCAACGTTAGAAGATTATTTGTTTGAATATGTTAACTTTGGGGCACCCTATTTTGTTTTACAAAATTTAAATCCTAAAATGGTGAGTGCTAATCGCAGAGAGCCAGTTACAAATCGGACGAAAAAAAGAAATCGGCGGCCAAGTAGTACTAGCACTAAGTACGCCGAAAAAAATAATAAAGCAACTGATAAGCAGCAAACAGGAAATAGCAGAAAAAATAAAGCAGCTAATAAAGTACCTGAAAAAGGTAGTACACCAACGGCTAAACGAACCAACAATTATAGCCGTAATAAGCGGCAGCGACAAGCACAAGCAAATATTAAAGAAGTTCGTACTGAAGTTAATGATATGAAACAAACGGTAAGTAATAATAGTGTTGCGATAACTCAAAAAAGGCATAATCATCATAAGCGCCATTTTACTATTAAACAAAAAGAAGATTGAGATAGGAACTACGAATGACAAGTTATCAAGGATATTTAATTGATTTAGATGGTACAATTTATCAAGGTAAAAATAAAATGGCGAGTGGCAAACGGTTTATTGAACGCTTACAAAAGGCAAATATCCCATATTTATTTTTAACAAATAATTCAACGAAGACACCACAACAGGTTGCCCAAAATTTAACAGTCAATCATGATATTAAAGCAACCGCTGAGCAAGTTTATTCATCAGCATTAGCAACCGTTGATTATCTAGAGAGTATTAGTACGGATAGTACAGTTAAAAAGGCATATGCGATTGGAGAAGCTGGTTTAAAGACAGCCTTGCAAGCCGCTGGCTACACATTAACGGCCAAACAACCAACCTATGTGATTGTGGGCATGGACATGCAAGCAACGTATGCAATGTTTGAAACGGCAACGCTAGCAATTCAAAATGGGGCGCAGTACATCGCAACAAACTTAGATACTAATATTCCAAATGAACGTGGTAATGTTCCAGGGGCTGGCTCATTAAATGCATTAGTGACTTATGCAACAGGAGTTAAACCACTTGAAATTGGGAAACCAAGCACAATTATTATGGATTATGCGCTTAAAAAAATGGGCTTAAAGCACAATGAAGTTGTGATGGTAGGCGATAATTATCATACCGATATTTTAGCAGGAATAAGAGCCGGCATACCAACCTTACTAACATATACTGGTATTTCAACGATTAGTGATGTTGCAAAACAAGTGCAGCAACCGACGCATGAGGTTAAGAATCTTGATGAATGGCAAATTTAAACGAACTATGGTATGGCTGATGCTATTAATTTTTTTATTAACCTTAAGTATTACCATTACGATAAATAGTACGTGGTTATATGCATTAAATGTTTACTATGGTGACTTCTTACCATTAGTTAATTTATCCGCAAAGGCCATGTTGCAAAACTATCATGCTTTGCTTGCCTATTTAAATTATCCATGGGTGACAACATTAAAAATGCCAGACTTTACTGACTCACCAAGTGCCTTAGTGCATTTTAGCAATGTTAAACAATTATTTATGATTAACTATATTATGTTGATTGGGACTAGTTATCCAGCTATAAAGTGGTTAAATTGGTTGAAAAAGCATGAACAGCAATGGCGATTAATTAGCATCATGCAAGGAACACTAACAGTGTTGGGGTTTATCTTAATAATGATGTTTTTGAATTTTAATCAATTCTTTATTGTGTTTCACAAAGTTCTTTTTCGCAACAATGATTGGGAGTTTTATCCTCAACAGGATCCAATTATTAATGCATTGCCCGAAAGTTTTTTTGCGCAAGCCTTTTTATTATGGTTAGGCTGTTTTAGTGTTTTTTGTTTAGGATTACTAATTTATGGTAAACTATATTTCAAAAGTAAAAAGTAAAAACAGGTTTTAGTTGAGCAAGGCGTAATTACCCAAATAATATTAAAAAGCACCAGTGTGAAGGAATTAGCCTACACTGGTGCTTTTATTAATTAGCATTTAAGCTAACTATGGAATTACAAAATTTATTTGATCCGCTTTCAAAAATTGGAAGATCCGCTATAATCTTCGTCAACTTTAATATTAATGGATCATCAATAAAAAATAAGTGTGGCTTTAATCAGCCATCAATTGCATGTAAGGTTCTTTGCAAAGAGTAAGGTAAATGATGATGATGGGCTTCCACAAACGATAATAAAGCATCCCTATTAAAGTGTTCCATGACATAGGCATATTCCTTTTTGGTATCCAAAACAACAACACAAGGAGTATTAGTGATCGCAAACTCCAAAGCTAATCGTTGATTTTGAGTCAAGCGTTGTTTTGTCTTAGCAAGTTGCCGTTCATGTAAAAAATTATTAACATCGACACCGAGTGTGTTAGCAATTTCAGTAATTAAACTTTCTGAATACACACAATGCTGCGTAATAACGGCACTTTGGAGTGTACGTAGAAAAATGCGCGCCACTTTACGACCTTGAATAGCGATTGCTTCATGATCAATACTCATTTGAAACGCTAGCTGCATTAGATAATTTGGATCAGAAAATTGAGAAGTTGTAGTAAGTTTATCAGCAATTTTGGCATAGGTTTTTAGATTAAGCAACGGAATATATTTATAACAAACTTTAGTGTCAAATTTTGAAAGTATTTTTATCATCTTTTGTTCAGCTTCTAAACTCTCTAATTGCAAAGGATTGATAAATTGAAAGACTTCTAGCACAGCCTTAATGCCTCCTTCTGTTAGTTTGTAATCCCAATGTTACATTGGTAGACAACAGATTAATTAAATCTGTTTAAGTCGGTAATCCAAAATATAGTTTAGCATTGAACTAGTAAATCGGCTAGTATTTTGTCTTATCAAAAATAAAAAAGTTGCATGTTATAAGAACTTATAAAATTGATAGTTTCTAAATCGCTTCTTGCTAATTTTACACTGACAAAGTGGTATAATTTAGAAATGAGCTTATTTATAGATAAAGCTTAAGGAGGAATGTGATGATTGAAGATTGGGAAAATTTTTTATTACCATATGAGCAAGCAGTTGCTGAATTAAAAGTTAAATTGCGCGGTATGCGCCCACAATTTGATCAAGAAAATCAGCAAACCCCCATTGAATTTGTGACTGGCCGGGTTAAACCAGCTGAAAGTATTCAAGAAAAATTAATTCGGCGGCATATTTCTGAAAGTCGCATTGAGCAAGACCTACAAGATATTGCTGGAATTAGAATTATGACACAATTTGTTGATGATATATATCAGATTGTCGATATATTACGAAAAAGAACTGATATGAAAATTTTAGAAGAACGTGACTATGTCATTAATGCGAAGCCTTCGGGCTATCGATCGTATCATATTGTGATTGAATATCCAGTACAATTAGTGACTGGTGAAAAGAAAATTTTAGCCGAAATTCAAATCAGAACAATGGCTATGAATTTTTGGGCGACAATTGAACATTCGTTAAATTATAAACATAGTGGTGTTTTTCCTGCTGATGTAAGTGCAAGATTAAAGCAAGCTGCAGACACAGCATACTCAATTGATCAGGAAATGTCTGCAATTCGCTCCGAAATTAATGAAGTACAGTTAACTGATGAAACTGCCAAATAGGAAGAGATAAGATGAAAGTCGGATTATATGCAAATGCAAGTGAACATTCTCAACGCGTTAAACATCATTTATTAGAAGAACTAGGTAAACAAGCAATTGATATTGACCATGAAGAGCCTGATATCTTAATTAGTATCGGAGGTGATGGGACCTTACTTGGGGCGTTTCAAAAGTATCGTAATCAATTAAGTAAAATTAGATTTGTCGGTCTTCACACCGGTCACCTAGGCTTTTATACTGATTGGCGCGAGTATGAAATTAAAGAGCTAATAGCCTCGATTCTGCAGGATACAGGCCAATATGTTACCTATCCCTTGCTAGAAGCAGTCGTAAAATTTGTTGATGGGTCTGTGATGCGGACGTTATCATTAAATGAAGCAACGATTAAAAAAATGTCTGGGACAATGGTGGCTGATGTGTATTTAAGTGGCGATTGGTTTGAACGTTTTAGAGGAGATGGGCTAGCAATTAGTACCCCGACTGGATCGACAGCATACAATAAAGCGATTGGGGGAGCAGTCATTCATCCCAATTTAGAAGCAATTCAATTAGCAGAATTAGCCTCAATTAATAATCGGGTATTCAGAACGTTGGGGTCACCATTAATCATTGATCCTGATGATACTATCAGAATTGTTCCCGCTGATTCAGTTAATCTAGTGTTAACATATGATCAATGTGTTATCGCTGGGCGGCCAATTAGTGAAATTATTTATCATGTGGCACCAGAAAAAATTGCTTTTGCCAAATATCGGCATATGCATTTTTGGCACCGCGTTAATGAATCATTTATTGGCAAATTACAAGAATAAAAAAGTTGAATAGGATAAAGTTATATGGAATTTACATGGCTAAAAGAGACACCCCAAGAACAAAGGGTTAAGGCCTTTTTAATTGGACATGGGGTCTCACATCGAATGTTTACTTTAATTAAGCACAATGGTGGCGATATATTGGTTAATGGCGTTCATGGTCGTACAGTTGATCACATTAAAATGGGTGATACGGTGACTGTATTGATGCCACCAGAAGTAGATAACGATGTAGTTGCTACTAGTTATGGTGAATTAGAAATTGTTTATGAAGATACTAATTTTTTAATTGTTAATAAACCAGCAGGCCTAACTACAGTGCCCGGTAAAGCAGACCGCGAAGACACATTAGTTAATCGGGTAAAAGGCCATTTAAAGCGGCAAGGGGCGACTGATTTAGTACCCCATATTGTAACACGGCTTGATCGCTTTACTTCGGGGTTAGTATTGATAGCAAAGCACCGTTTTGCTCATGCAATGATGGATAAGTTATTGCAAGCACATGCCTTAGAAAAGCGCTATTATGCCCTTGTTGCTGGTCAATTAACCAGTGAACATGCCCTAATTGATGCGCCAATTGGACGAGTTGATGATGATTTTATCCGGCGTGAGGTTCGTAGTGATGGACGGCCATCACAAACCGAGTACTGGCTTAAGAAAAGAAAAGATAATTTTACGTGGGTAAAAGTACAACTACATACTGGGCGGACCCATCAAATTAGAGTGCATTTTAAATATATTGGACATGCATTATTGGGAGATGAAATCTATGATGGGCCGATGGATCAAGGGATTACACGGCAAGCTTTACATGCTTATTATTTGAAATTTGTGGATCCTTTTACTAATAAGATCCTCGAATTAAAATTGCCCCTACCAATGGATATGCAAAAAATAATTAAAAATGGGGATTAATGGGTAATGGATGACATTCGGGATGAAGTACTTGATCAATTAAAACACATGCAGTTTTTAATTGATGAAAACCAATTAGATGACGCTAAAAAGATTTTCTTAACGTTGCATGATTTTGAACAAGCAACTATATTTGTCAATTTAAATGCAACGCATCGCCATGCTTTAATTAAAATTTTATCCGATCAGGAATTGGCAGATGTCTTCGATGATATTGATGAAGAACCTAAAAAAATTATTGGACTGTTAGAAGAGTTGTCACCTAAACGGGCTTCACATATTTTAAATTTAATGTATACAGATAATGTTGCTGATATTTTAAGTGTGATGGAAATTGAAGAATTAGCGACTTATTTAAGCTTAATGCCCAAAGATGATGCTGAAGAGCTACGACAGTTAATTAACTATGAAGATCAAACAGCAGGAGCGTTATTAGCGACAGAATATTTAGCAATTGAACCTGATTGTACTATCGGTGAAGCACTACAACGAGTTAAACAAGAAGCTAATAATGCCGAAACAATTTATTATGTTTATGTGGTTGATGATACTGAAAAACTAGTAGGGGTTGTTTCGTTAAGAGATTTATTAACTAACCCGGATGATTATCTTTTGAAGACCATTACGAATACACGAATTATAAGTGTGCATCCAGCTGATGATCAAGAAGATGTTGCTAAAATGATGCGGGACTATGATTTCCTAGCTTTACCCGTAACTGATGTATTTAATCATATGATTGGGATTATTACTATTGATGATATTGTGGATGTAATGGACGAGGAAGCTATCAGCGATTACTCAGGTTTGGCGGGGGTTAACGTTGATCAAGGGACAATTAATCCTTTCTTAGCAGCAGCAAAGCGGCTCCCATGGTTAATCACCCTTTTATTTTTAGGAATGTCCACTGCATCGTTAATTTCGCACTATGAAACTTTGGTGGCAAAAGCATCCGTTTTAGCAGTTTTTATATCATTAATTACAGGGACTGCCGGAAATGCTGGTACTCAATCATTAGCCGTGGCAGTACGAGGCATTGCATTAGATGAAGAAAAATCAATGTTAAAAATGATTTTTACTGAAATTTTAATTGGTCTTTTAATAGGGACAATTACCGGTTTGACAATTTTTATAATTGTTGGTATTTGGCAAGCTAATTGGCTATTAGGCTTTATTATTGGAATATCAATGATGGCAGCCATTACTGTGGCTAATGTGGCTGGGGCCTTGATTCCACTTGGAATGAATAAAATTGGGGTTGATCCAGCCGTAGCATCGGGACCATTTATTTCAACGCTATCCGATTTAACATCAGTATTAATTTATTTTTCGATTGCGCAAATATTTCTTTCAAATTTTATGAATCACCATTAGAATAGAGGGATAGGCTAAAAAAGGAGAACGAAGCAAGTGGTCGTAACGCGTGAAAAATACAAGGTTAGACTATACTTATCAGAACTATATGGCGAAGAGCTAGAAGTTACTGGTGTTTATCGGGTAATCGATAAGCAAAAAAGAATTTTAATTGAAGATGTACATGATTTAGAAGGGAGGTTTATTGCAAACCATTTATGGTTAAAAACTAATCCAGAATTTTATCATTATTTAGTTGGTATGAAATTACAACGCGGATCAAAAATTAGATTAAAAGGTTATGTTGGTACCTACAAGCGACGATATAAAGATGAAGGTGGCCGCGTACGGGTGACAAGTTCCGATGAATATACCTTAAAAAAAATAACCTTAGTTTCAAGTACTATTTTTGAAAATAGTGAAAAATTTGTTAGACCTGCTGAATTATATTTTTATTCAATCATTGCTATTAATAATGGTGATGAATTTGAATTAGGAAAATTACAAAAATATGCAGATGCGTTAGGGTATGCCAAACAAGCTAGCAAAAAAGGTAAAGTTAAAGTACGACCAGCAAATGGTGAATCGCGTTTAAAAGCTTGGGTTGGGCGGCTAACAAAACAACATGGTTAACAGCAATTATTAAAATGTTGATCGTTTTATTAAAAACATAGAAATCAATCGGTTTAGTGGATCGTTGATAAAATTATTTTTTAAATAAATGGATGCCAATGTAAAACTACATAATAACATTATCACCATTAACGTTTTAAAAGACGTCAGCAATTAAATTATAAATGATAAGAAGGTTAGCGCTAGCGATACAGTAGTGCTAACCTTTTTGGCGCTTTGTCAAATGGTACTGATAGACTAATTAATTTTTTTACCATTAGTTGTAATATGTTGTTAACGTAAAAAATAAGTGTCTGCTAACTTTACCAAGCATATCTTTAATTTTAATCGGCTTAATTTTTCCGGCAACAATTAAAGTAATTGTTTTGACAGCTAGCAATAATGTAATTAGTTTTAGTGTTCAACCCAGACTTCATGATAGTAACCAACATAATATTTATTCTTCGCTAGAGGATAATTGTGTAACAGATGAACAATAGGAGGATGTTACTAGCATAGTTAACTTTTTTAAGGGGGCTAAATGCTGAGAGAAACATTTAAAAGATCTATTAGTACCACCATAAAAATGATATTAGCCTACTCAACAACCGGTACTTTTTATTTACTTAAAAATACGATGCACTTTATTAAGAATATATTTCCATCATTATTTATACTCGCTATGATTGAAAATCATTAGTTATTACAGCATAAAGTAAATACCAATGATAATATACGGTGTTAAGAATGAAAATTAATTAGGCGTGGTACTACTTAGGTAAAGGTTAATAATAGGAAAATTTAATAGCTAAAATTTTAATTATCAATTAGATATTAGCAATCAAAATTACTATAATGAAAGCGATGAAATGATTTGTGAATATTTTATCAAATTAAAAAACGTAGTATTGAAAGGATTTGGTAATTAATTATGAGTAACGAATTAGATGGAAGAACTCGTTTATTGACTTTATTTGGCTCACCAATTGGCCACACCAACTCACCAAAAATGTATAACTATTGTTTTGATAAAATGGGCATTAATTACATTTATATGGCGTTTGATGTTAAAAAAGATGGTATCGCCAAGGCACTTGAATCAATGCGAACGTTAAACGTACGTGGTGGGAATGTAACAATGCCTAATAAAAAAGCGGCCGTTGAGTTAGTCGATAAACTAACACCAGCAGCCCGGTTAGTTGGGGCGATTAATACGGTCATTACTGGCTACAATACTGATGGTGAAGGATTCGTTAAAAATTTAGCTAATAATGATGTTTCAGTTGTCGATAAAACAATTACTTTATTAGGTTCAGGTGGTGCAGGTTCAGCGATCACAGCACAACTAGCATTAGATGGCGTTAAATAGTTAATGATTTTTAACCGTCAAGATGATTTTTATGCACCGGCAGAAGCATTAGCTAAACGGGTAATGTAAGAAGTCCCTACGTGCCATATAACAGTTACAGATTTAGCAGATCAAGCAGCTTTAAGCGCAGCAATTGCAAAATCACAAGTTTTAATTAATAGTACGGGTGTCGGCATGGCACCAGATATTGATGGTATCAATATCAAAGACCCAACAATGTTTAGACCGGATCTAGTGGTCGCTGACACTGTTTATAATCCTGGTCAAGCACGAATGCTCCGGGAGGCAAAAGCAGCGGGCGTTACTAAGACGATTAATGGTGATGGCATGATGCTATGGCAAGGCGTTGCCAACTTTAAGCTTTATACAGGTCAAGCCATGCCAGTCGCTGAGGTTGATAGGTTATTTAATATTAAATTAAGTACTAAAGTAAGTAATTAGGATCAAAAATTTTTAGCGTATACTTAGCTAATAAACGGGGCAAAGTAGCTAGGTGGACGATCAATAACTATGCAAAAAGAGCCGAAGGTAAAAATTCGGCTCTTTTTGCATAGTTATTGATAATAATTAGCAGACTGATTTTATTAATTATGGCCAATGCTATTTAAGGATGTCAGCAACAAATTGATCGATGAGCGGTAGGTCCGTTGCTTCAGGCCACAAATTTATTTTTAAGTTAGCCGTTGCTTTAGTTGCATTTGTTGCTTGAAAGGCGAGATCAAAAATATCGACGGCTTTACAAAAATCACTGCCATAAAAGTCATCACCTGATCCAGCAACAGCATATTTAATACCGGTTAGATCTAACGTTGCCAAGTCATCATAAAAATCAAGACCTTCATCCGGTAAAGCTCCTAAATCATAGGTGTAAGGAACAAGGATGATTAAATCAAAATTTAGTAATGTTTCAGGATCACTTAATGATATTTCTTCTTTAACGGTGGCTATATGGTTACGGCTTAAACGTTCAATAATTAAATCAGCTAATTTTTCATTATTACCGGTAATTGTAGCATAAATAACTTTGGCATTCATCTTAAAACCTCTTATCTTAAAGTATATACATACCTATCCTACTTAATCTACAGCGTAAAAACAAACATTATTGTAAAATTGCAATTTCTTTTTCACTAATGAACTGAATAAAGGCGTTGGCTGCTGTATTTAGGGTATGCCGTTTTGAGGTACAAAGGTAAATGAGGCGTCTAGGGCCATTAGTGACTAAAGGAACAATACATAACTTTTGGGTGGCTAGAGCAAGTCGTTTAGGCACAATTGCCACACCTAAATTGTTAGCTACTAAGCCAGCAACTGCTAAATCATCATCAACCTGATATTTACTTTTTGGTTGCCAGCCGTATTCTTGATAGAGACTTGCAATAATAGGAGCAAGGCCGCTACGTTTGGAATAACTTACTTGGTCGTATGGTAATAAATCTTCAATTGTTAAACTCGTTGCTGTGCTTAAAGGATGCCCTAGTGGGGTAATAACAACTAATTCTTCTTGCGCAATTGGTGTAAAGTTGATATCAGGATAACCGTTAATTTTGGAAGCAAAGCAAATATCATATTGATTATCACGGAGATTGTTTAATAAGTTTAGCGATAAGGTCGTATCACTGATGAAGGAAAAAGCCACATTTTTACCAGCTGAAGTATTTTTGAACTCACTGATCATCTTAGGCAGCCAAACGGCATTTAAAGCTGGAATCGTTACCAATGTAATTTGGTCCTGATGCGTATTATTAGGATATAAACTAGCAATGCCGGCATCTAAAATTGTCAGTGATTGAGTTACTTTTTGGGCGAATAACTCCCCATTTAAGGTTAATTTGACATTACGACCAGTTTTATAAAAAAATTGAGTATTTAATTCTTTTTCTAGCGTGTGGATTGCACTGGTTAACGTTGGTTGCGTAATATGCAATGATTTGGCGGCTTGTGTATAATTTTGCAAAGCGGCTAGGCGAACAAAGTAGCGTAGATGATTAACATTCATAAGCGAACTCCTAATTGTTGTTAAATATATAGAAACTATCTATGAATAGAATATAAATATTCAATTAGATATATTAGCATAATTTCCATATAATATAAATGTAAAATGATTGTGAAATTATTATCAATAATTTTATATGTGAAATATTAGTTAAATTATTAATTAAAAGCGGAGCTACCATTTTAAATGGTTCCAATGTTGTCGCAACTGGGTCAAAAGTAGCGGATAATATTTTTGGTGCTAATACCGATACAGCCGCGCAGCTTGCAGCTGATGTAACTCGCGAAAGTAAAGGGACGAATTATCCTGAATTAACCCAATTAATGACGGCAAATATTGGCTCAGCAATTGATTTTATTAGTGATTTTGCTGATTTACACTATCAAAAAGCACAAACCCAAACCCCAGAACATAGTATTGCTCGGCAAGTCGAATTGCCAAGTGCAAGTAGTTATGAATTTATTGAAAAAGTTAGTCAGGCCTTTACCGCTAAAGGTGGTGAGATTCGTCTTGGAGCGCGGGTTGAAAAAATTAAACGCGATGAACAAGGGACAATTATTGGCCTAATTGCAGAGACAAAAACGGCAACTTTAGATATTAACTGTCGTTCAATTGTGTTAGTAACTGGGGGCCATGGGGCCAATGCTAAAATGCGTGGTAGTGAAAGTGAAGGGATTGATTACTACGATCCGATGACTTCAACTGGGGATGCGTATAGCTTTACTGAAGAACTTAATTTATCAACTCATGATTTAGGTTGGTATAAAATTTATCCGCACGGTGTTGAAGTTGAGCCCGGAATTGCTAAATTAACAACATATGCATCTAAGAAGGCAACTGACTTGGGTGGAATTTATGTTAATGTTGAAGGTAAACGGATCATTAATGAATTAGATGTTTATACAACTTTTAGAGATGTAATTTTACAACAAACTGGTAAGGTTGCTTATCTAGTAATGGATAAACGAACATGGCAAGAATTCTATGCATTGTTGGTGCAACATAATTTTTCTGAAGTGGAAGTCGCAGCTTTCTTTGAAGAGCCAGCTAAACGGCCGGTGTTTGCTAAAGGTTCACTTAAGGAAGTAGCTGCAATTGCTGGGATTAATGATAAACAATTAGCACAAACCATTAAAGACTACCAAGGCTATGCCCAAAGTGGAAGTTATTGAAATTAAAGATATTCCATTGTTTAATGAAGACGATATGCAAAATTCACCAAAATGTGTACACGTTTTAGCAGAGAAAATTATGCAAGCTGATGGGGTAATCTTTGGGGTCCCAGAATATGATCATGCGGTTCCAGCTAGTCTAAAGAGTGTTTTGGAATGGTTATCAAGTGTTGAACATCCTTTTGAAAATAAACCAATTATGATTGTTGGTGCATCATATGGTGTTCAAGGTTCAGTACGGGTACAAATTAATTTGCGGCAAATTTTAGATGCCCCCGGTGTTAATGCTCAAATTATGCCAGGTCATGAGTGTATGCTATCTAATGTACGTGAAAAATTCGATGAAAATGATAATTTGATTGATAGTTCAAGTGTTGCTTTCCTTGCAGAATGCTTTGGCTCATTCCTTTCATTTATTAAAATTGTTAATTTAGATTTAGTTGAAAATTAGTATTCAAAAATTAGTTTAAGCGAAGAGAGGCTAGGATTTTTATCCTAGTCTTTTTTGTACATTTGCATCAGCCATTAATTAATATAATCAGGTACTTTGCAAGAAATACAAGGGTAAATAGCCATTGTAGGTGGTTGTCAACTTTGGAAAAACCCCCGATATTGGATTTTAATCCAATACCGGGGGTTTACGTCAACTTTAGCTTTTTAGTATTTTGTTGCTAAATTCATTTAAAATTTTGTGTCTGTCGTTGTTGATAATAATTAAGTAGTGTGGGGCTTAAAATATAATCAACAGTAGTTAATGCATGTTGATCTTTAGCACCAACCAATGCAAAAAGTTGCTGTAATTGATATTGCCAGTTTAAGATTTCTTGATGGAGCCCCGCTTGTTTTTCGGTTAAGAGGGTATGCAAGAAATGACCAGCAATCCCAACGGCTTTGGCCCCCATCACTTGTGCTTTTAAGATATCAAGTGGTGAATTAATGCCACCAGTTGCTAATACCTCAATTTTTTGCGAATTAGCAATTTGAGTTTCGATTAAGGACTCTAAGGTGGTTTGGCCCCAATCAGCTAAAAAAGCATAATCGATGGCATGATTACGGCGATCCTCAATGGTGGCAAAATTAGTGCCGCCGCGACCACCAACGTTGATGTGTTTAACACCGATATTTTGGAGCTGCTGAATCGTTTTTTTGCTGATACCGAAGCCAACTTCTTTGACAATTACGGGAACAGACAGATGGTTAACAATGGCCTCAATGTTTTTAAGCCAGTGAAAGTCACGATCACCTTCAGGCATAACTATTTCCTGGGCTGAATTAATATGAATTTCCAGAGCATTTGCGTTAATTAAGTCAACAACTCGTTGAGCATTTTCAACGGAATGACTAGCGCCTAGGTTAGCCATAATAAAGCCATGTGGATTACTTTTACGAACGATTGTAAAGGATTTTTGGCTAGTGGGATCTTTTAAGACAATTGATTCAGAGCCCACGGCCATTGCTAAATTCGTTGCTTGCGCGATTTCAGCTAACTGCTGATTAATGGCGGTTGTTTTATTAGAACCACCAGTCATTGCTTCAATATAAAAGGGATGTTGCCACTCCGTATCTAAGACATGGGTTTTAAGGGAAACATCCGTAATTGCTAATTCTGGTAAACCGTGATGAACTAAGCGCATTGCTTGAAAAGCATCATTAGCTAGCCGTTGTCGATATTGGCTCTCAGCAATTGCTAGATGTTCATCCTTACGGTGAGCATGTGCTGACTCCATACTATTCCTCACTTTCTGCCAAAATGGCAATTGATTCGTGATAAGGTTTAACGGATAGAGGGATAATACCAGCGGCTTGCCAGCTAATTAAAATTTGATCAACGTTGGTATGTTCATCAACTAAAGCAATCCCACTATCACCAAAACCAGCGCCAGACGTTTTGGCGGCCCCACCCAGATTATTTGCAATTTCAATGAGGGTACGTAATAAGGGTGTTTCTATTTGAAGGTTTGCTGCTTGACTTAATGATAGTAAAAATTCGCGGTTTAAGGCAATTCCTCGTACAACATCATCGTAGTTGTTGGTTAATAAACCATTAATAATCATTGAAACGGCAGCATTAGAGGCAATTAAGAAATCTTGGTAGATGGCCGGATGTTTTTGGCGATCAATTTTTTTTAAAATATCTCCTGTTTTTGCAGGTGAACCAGTCCAACCAACAAGTAAACTAAGCGCGTTAGGTGCTGGAATCGATTGAATATTTAAATCAGGCCAACTCTGATCAACCAAAGTAGCATCAAGGAGATCAGCCGTTTGTGCAGATAACCAAGTCCGATTAGGTGAATTGTATGAAATCCAACCAGTATAAACACTAGCAGCCACATCGCCAAGTGAGCCGTTTTTTTGGATGGTAAAGTGAGCGAGACTAGCTAATTTATAAATCGTTTGAGTCGGTAGGTGGCGAAAATGAAAAGCTAAAATTGCTTTCACAACACTTACGCAAACCGCTGCGGAACTACCTAAACCATATTTAGTACCATCATCAGCATCAAGTTGACTATCAATCAATAGTTTAAAAGGTTGGAAGGGCCAATTATGTAGTCTAAAATAATTGTAAGTAACTTTTAAAGCGGCATTAATGAGCGTTAAGGACGGTGTTTCTTGCAGGATAATTTCATTATCACTTAAGGTCCAGGTAGTAATTTCAGTTGGTGCTTGTGTTGAGTGAATTTCACCAACTAGGTTGGCGGTAATGTCAGCGAACACAAAACGGTCAATAGCTACTAAAATAGCAGATTGACCATTTTCAACAACGGCATATTCACCGCTGATATATAATTTTCCAGGTACTTTGATTTGCATAAATAATTCCTTAATCTAAATAAATAAGACCATGACCAGGTTTAGCAATCTCCACTTGAACATGTGGAAAAGCTTGTTTGAGTATATCAATAATGGTGGCAGTATCTTTTGATTGAGCGATAATTTTAACATTAGGCCCCGCATCCATTGTTGCAAAGGCTAAAATTTGCTGTTTACGTAAATTCTGAACAAGATCTAAGATTTCAAGGGTACTACCATTAAAATACGTAAAACCCGGTTTGGCTGACAAATTAAGACTATGCATTTGCAAAGCATTATTTTCAGCCAAGGTACCAAGTGCTTTAAAGTCATTAGAAACAATTGCGGCCTTCATGGCCACTAAATCTTTGGCCGCTTCATTAACCCAGGTTTGATAGAAGGGTGAGGTTAAAAGAGCGTGTTGCATCCCCATCCGACTTGTAATCTTTTTTTCGTGCGCATCAACGACGACAGTAATCATCTGAATATCCATTGTAACATTTTCTTGAATTGGATGGGCGAAAGAATTTAAGTCGTTATCGCCGGCGTGCCATTCACTAAAACCGCCAAAAATCGAGCGTGCAGCCGAACCAGAACCACGACGGGCTAATCTTGATAGTGCTTGTTTAGTAAGTGTTAGGCCAGCTGCCTTACTACCAGCCCCAGCTAAAGCCGCAAAAGCACTCGCTGATGAAGCTAAGCCTGCGGCAGTTGGGACGTGGTTAATACTTTCAATTGTTGCAAAAGTATCAATTTGGGCTTGTTGGCGAATTAGCTTTAAAAAAGCAAAGGTTTTATCGGCAATCGGGCCAACCATTTGCTGGTGGTTTAGGTAAAAAGTATCTGCGGTGAGCTTATCATCAAAAGTAACTTTTGTATCAGTATAAAATCTATCTAAAGTTAATGATAAACTACTGGTGGTAGGAATGATAAGTTCTTGATTTTTTTTACCCCAATATTTAATTAAGGCAATATTAGTATGTGCGCGTGCAGAGCTAGTACTTTGCATGTTGATTACTCCATTCTATGTTAATTAGCTTCAAGTGGGCTAATCCAGTATTCCGTTGCCCCGGCTTTACTAAGGGCTTGGGCAATTGTGTTAGCATCATGTAAATTTCCAGCCAAAGCAATAATACTACCACCGATACCAGAGCCAGTTAACTTAGCACCGAGGGCATGATTTAAGAGGGCAGTTTTAACTAGTTTTTCTAAGTGTGGATGTGATACTCCAAGGGAGCGTAAATGATCATGTGCAGTGTTCATTAGGTGCCCAAGCATGTTTAAATCACCATGTTCTAGCGCTTGCTTAGCTTCAATGGCGGCTTGTCCAAGATCCGAAATATGGCGTCTAGTGCGTGAGGGCTCTTCAGCAAATAAACGTTTAACCGCGCTGACAGCTAACCCAGTTTGCCCCATAATACCAGTATCAGAGATCACTAAGAAGCCAGGCATATGAATTTTAAAAGGGGTAATTTCTTTGTTTTTAATGAAAAAGATTGGATCTTTTGAACTAGCAGTAGCCGTATCAATACCGCTAGGCGAACCGTGCGTTATTGATTCTTCAATCGCTGCTAATCTTTGTAAATTATTTGAGGTTAGCGACTTTTCGAATAAATTATAAAATGCTCTAATAATGGCAATTGATGTGGCCGCTGAAGAGCCCATGCCCCGTTCTTGGGGAATTTTACTATTAAAGGTTAAAGTGAAACCTAAATTGGGCGTTGCAAATTTGGCCAACAGACTAATGATTAATTGGCGAATACCTTCATAGTTGCCGGCGAGATCATTCATTGCCCCATGATAATAGCGACTATTGATGATTTGTTGGTGATCATTGCGTGTTTCGATTGTAACTTGCATATCAATGTTTGTGAGGGGGATAGCGATGGCTGGTTCACCATAAACGACCGAATGTTCCCCCATTAAAATTGCTTTAGCGTGACTGTGACCAATTCCTTGTGTAAGCATATCTCTCTTCTTTCATTTATTTTAAAGCCAAATAAAAATTAAGGTGTAAGTATTAAGCTAAAAAATTAATCCTAAATAATCATACCGCAATCAATAAAACTTGACTACTTATAGGCGACGTTTAACTGAAGTTTTAACTTTTTTTTGATAAAATAGACTATGAACCATTTTACGGTTAGAAGATTAAATGAAGATTTGTGAGGGTAAACTGTGTTTGCAAAAAATCAAAAATTTGCTGTTGTCGATATTGAAACAACAGGTACAAGTAGTAAAGATGGCGACCGAATCATGCAAATTGGAGCGGTCTTTATTCAAAATAATCAAATCATCCATACTTTTGCGACCAATATAAATCCCCAACATGCTATCCCCGATGCGGTCCAACGGTTAACTAAATTAACACCAAAGAAACTAAAAGATGCCCCCACTTTTGATGCAGTGGCGGCAACACTCAAAAACAAATTAACAGATTGTGTGTTTGTAGCCCATAACATTAACTTTGACTTGCCATTTTTAAATAGTGAATTTGAACGCGTCGGTCTAGCGCCAATTGATGTTTTAGGTGTCGATACGGTGCCATTAGCGCAAATTTTATTACCAACAGCACTCGGCTATCGTTTAGTGGATTTGACTAAGTTATTAAAAATCAAACATTTAGCACCTCACCGGGCTGACTCAGATGCGCGAGCCACTGCTGAGTTATTTTTGGCATTGATGCAAAAAGCGCAACAGTTACCGCAAATGACCTTAGATATGTTAGATAAAATTCCTTTGCAATTACCGCGTGAGACGCAACAAATTTTTGTAACTGCTTCGGCAATAGTTAAAGAACAGCGACCAACGTTACCGGGGAATTTACGCATTGTAAACGGACTCGCTTTACAACGGCTACCAGAAGATGCTAGTCGACGACTAAAAAATGCTAAATACCCAATAACACAAACGCAAAAAGAAAAATTATTTGGTTCGGTGTTGGCTTATCGTGGCGAACAAGCTAAATTAATGAATTTGATTTACAACAACTATACGCATGAAAAGGCGAAATCGTTGGTAATTGAAGCGCCGACTGGTTTGGGCAAAACGCTGGGCTATTTAATACCATTTAGTTACTTACGGCAAAAACAAGTTGTCGTTGCTGTCCCAACTAAGATTTTACAGCAACAGGTTCAACAAACGATTGATCAACAGTTAAATAAAATTATCCCAGGCACTGTCACAACCACGATCTTAAAGGGAAAACAGCATTATTTAGACTTAACCCGATTTAAGCAAAGCTTGCTAATAAAAGAACATAATTACGCTGTGCAATTTTTAAAGATGCGTATTTTAGTGTGGTTAACGATAACAACGACAGGTGACTTAGATGAATTGAAAATTGGTAATCAAGATACAGAATATCGCCAAGAAATTACGCAAGTAAGTAATAGTGACTTAAATCAGTTTGGCACTTATGATTTTCATTTACGGTTAACCGAAAAAGCTCAAAAAGCGAATATCTTAATTGTTAATCATGCATATTTATTAGCACATGCCGCTGAATTTACGAATAATCCGTATTTGATTGTTGATGAGGCCCAAAAACTAGCGCCCCAGGTTTTGAATTCATCAAGACATATTTTTAATTTTGAACAGTTATTCAAAACCATGCGCGTAGTAAAAAATATTCTAAAAAATCAAACGAATAGTGATTTAGCAACTGTTTTTGCTAATCAAGGTGAGTTATGGCAACTTACTAATAATCTACATCAATTACTAGCTAAATTTGAAGTGGACTTAACTAAATTACAAGGCTTATTATATCGTGAATTTGTTTTGAAAATGGGGGGGACTAAGCAACTTCAACGGCAAGCTGAGGTTTCGTTAAGTTCGCAAGACTTATCAATTTTCTTTACGAAAAATGTAACGACAATCACTAAGCTAAATACAAATGTCACTAAAATTGACCAATTAGAGGAGCAATTACAAAGTAAATTTACGCAACAAAGTAGCAATGATCGCTGGGTTATTTCGAATTATAATCGTATGCTTGAGTTTAAGCATAATTGGCAACAGTTTAAAGCAATCTTTTGTGAGTTGGTGAAAATTCAACAACAGGTCGGTGAGTTTTCTGATACGAGTTTATTTTGGCTAGGAATGCAAAATAAGCTTGGTCAATTAACGCTGAGTTGTTCGTTAATTAATACAGATGATTATTTTAGTAATCAACTTTATCCTTTTTTTCAACCGCCATTATTTATTGGAGCAACCTTATTTAGTTCTAGCCGCTCACAGTATTTATTTGACCAATTGAACTTAATTAAAAATAATGTCAAAGTAAAAAAATTCCCAACAACACTCCAATATGCTAAACAAGCCCAATTATTGATTGCTAGCGATGCTCCTCATCCCCAAAATGCTGGGCGGTTCCTCTATGTGGATTACTTAGCTCGGCAAATTGCCAATCTGGTTTTAACAACTAATAAAAAAACATTAGTGCTATTTAATTCCAATCAAGAATTAGAGCAAGTAACACATTTATTGCAAGGGGATGAACAATTAGATGAGTACGCAATATTAGCACATAATATTTCCGGGTCCGATGCGAAAATTTTGCGCAAATTTAAAGATGAACCAAAAGCAATTTTATTGGGAGCGGGTAGCTTTTGGGAAGGGATTGATTTACCATTAACCCAATTAGAATTGTTAATTATGACCAGACTACCATTTGAAGCCCCAGATTCGTTAGTTGTAAAGGCGCAAAATGATTGGTTAATTGCGCATCAACGTAATCCGTTTTTTAATTTAAGTTTACCAAAGGCCATTTTAAAATTAAGGCAAGGATTTGGGCGCTTAATTAGAAGTGCAGCTGACCAAGGCGTCGCCGTAATTTTAGATACACGCATCCTTGATAAACAATATGGGAAAACAATGCTAAAAGCGTTGCCCGTCGATTTGCCAGTGAAAGCCGTTGTGAGTCACGATTTAGCAACGAGTGCCCAAAATTTTTTTGAAAAAAACAAAGTGATAGATCATCAGGAGGAAAATGATGGCAACCCAACAACTATTATTAATTGATGGTAACAGTTTAGCTTTTAGAGCCTTTTACGCGATGCACAGCCAATTAGAGCGAATGAAAAACCAAGCGGGGCTACATACTAATGCTTTAGTAGCGTTCAATAATTTTCTAGATTCGCTAATTGATCCAATGCAACCAGACCTTGCACTTGTAGCTTGGGATGCTGGGAAGACGACTTTTAGAACAGAAAAATATGACAATTATAAAGAAAGTCGTCAAAGTACGCCACCCGAATTAAGTGAACAATTTCCATATTTACGCCAAATGGTCGAACTTCACGGAATAAAGTCATATGAGCTAGTTGATTATGAAGCCGATGATATTATCGGGACCATTGCTAAGTTGGCCACGACAACAAGTGAAGATATTAAAGTCACAATTATTACGGGTGATAAAGATTATGTCCAATTAGTTAGTGATCGAGTAACGGTACTCGTTACTAAAAAGGGCGTGACGGAGTTAGAAACGTATACACCAACCAGTGTTATTGAAAAATATGATGGTCTCGCAGCAACGCAAATTGTTGATATGAAGGCATTGACTGGTGATACTGCTGATAATTACCCTGGTGTAACGAAAATTGGACCAGTAACGGCTATTAAATTATTAAATGAATGGCAGACCCTTGAAAATCTGTATGAACATATTGATGAGTTAAAAAAATCAAAAATGAAAGAGAACCTAATCAACGATCGGGAGCAAGCATTTATGTCGCAAGACTTAGCGCGGATTAGAGCTAATGCCCCAGTCGATATTACGTTAGCTGATTTGACTTATCAAGGTCCTAATTATGCAAAAATTGTCCCTTTTTATCAGGAGCTAAATTTCAAACAACAATTAGCTAAATTAAAGGCCCAGGGCCATATGGACGCAATCAACTCTAATAGTGAACAGCAAGCGGTAACTTTTACGGAATTAACGGTTGATAATTTAAATGAAGTTAGCAAATTAACGAATGACATTGCCTTATACATTGAAGCCCCTAGTGCTAATTATCATCTAAGTGAAATGGTCGGATTTGTTTTAGGTAATGCCAAGCAAGGTTATTTTGTCAGTCGTAATATTGAATTATTACTAACGGAGCAAATACAAACGTTACTAGCTAAAGCAGCCAATCAGTTAAATGTTTTTAACGTTAAAGCCTTATATGTTTTATTGCAGCGATTAGGGCTTACGTTACCTCGTGTTAAGTTTGACTTATTATTAGCATCATATTTATTGAACACAAATGAAAATAGTAATGACTTGGGTTTATTAGCCCAACAGCATGAATATTATGATGTTAGTAGTGATGAGACGGTTTATGGACGTGGCGCTAAATTTAAAATACCAACTGATGATCACGTGTTTTTTAACCACTTGGTGCAAAAAGCTCACGCCTTAAATCAATTGGCGCACCCTTTATGTGCTAAATTGGTTGAACAAGAACAAATGGCCCTTTATCAATCAATTGAATTACCATTGGCCTATGTATTAGCTAAGATGGAAATCGCGGGAATTTGCATTGATACCGATGTTTTAAGTGCCCAGGGGAGTAAGCTGAAAGAACGACTTAGTGAGTATGAACAAGCGATTTATCAGCAAGCCGGTCAAGAATTTAATATCCAGTCACCTAAACAATTAGGCGTTATTTTGTTTGAAAAACTAGGGTTACCCGTAATTAAAAAAACCAAAACTGGCTATTCAACAGCAGTAGATGTTTTAGAACAATTAGCGGGGCAAGCACCAATTGTCGAAAATGTGCTACAGTATCGACAAGTAGCCAAACTACAGCAAACGTACGTTGATGGTTTATTGAAAGTCGTACATAGTACGGATAGCAAAGTGCATACTCGCTTCCAGCAAACTTTGACACAAACCGGGCGGTTATCATCAGTCGATCCTAACTTACAAAATATTCCTATTCGCTTGGCTGAAGGACGACAAATTCGCCAAGCATTTGTGCCTAGTCATCCCGATTGGATCATCTTTGGGGCAGATTATTCCCAAATTGAATTGCGGGTCTTAGCACATATTACCGGTGATCAACATTTACAAGCAGCCTTTTTAGCTAATGAAGATATTCATGCGGCCACGGCCAAACGCATCTTTAGTTTAAGGAGTGATCAAGTGGTGGATGCCAATATGCGCCGTAAAGCAAAAGCGGTTAATTTTGGAATTGTTTATGGTATTTCGGACTACGGTTTAAGTCAAAGTATTGGGGTTTCTAGAAAAGAAGCTCAACAGATGATTGAAACCTACTTTATGGAATATCCAGGGGTTAAAGCATGGATTCAAAATATTGTGGAGGAAGCCAAAAAGGCTGGCTTTGTCGAAACACTTGCCAAACGGCGCCGGTATTTACCAGAAATTAATGCTAAAAACTTTAATTTGCGAAGCTTTGCTGAAAGAACAGCAATGAACACGCCAATTCAAGGGTCTGCTGCCGATATCATCAAAATTGCTATGATTAATATGCAAAATGAACTAACGAAGCGTGGCCTACAGGCCAAAATGTTATTACAAGTACATGATGAACTGATTTTTGAAGCGCCTAAGAGTGAATTAGCAATTTTAACAGAGTTAGTACCTAAAATCATGGACTCAGCTGTGCAGTTAGATGTACCGTTAAAAGTAGAAAGCCATGCTGGAGCCACTTGGTTTGATGCAAAGTAAGGAGAAAAAGGATGCCAGAATTACCTGAAGTTGAGACAGTGCACCGGGGTTTACTCCGTTTAGTGAAAAATATGACCATTGAAAGTGTTGAAACAATATGGCCCAAAACGTTAATAGCTGATTCGCCCGCATTGCGAGCTAAATTAGCTGGTAAAAAAATTGAAACAATTGAACGACGCGGTAAATTTTTATTATTTCGCTTAAGTGATAATCTAACCTTAGTTAGTCATTTACGAATGGAAGGTAAATATTATACTGTGCCAGCAACAACACCCCTAGAAAAACATGTGTGTGTCGTCTTTCATTTGAACCACGCAACTGATTTATGGTATATAGATACGCGAAAATTTGGTCGAATGCAAGTCATTGAGACTGGCTTAGAAAATGAATTAGTGCCCGGAATTAAAAAAATGGGGCCGGAACCAACTACAACGACATTAACATTTGAATATATGCAAAAAATAATGAGCAAAAGTCATAAAATAATTAAACCGTTTTTATTAGATCAAGCCAATATTGCGGGCTTAGGTAATATTTATACAGATGAAGTGTTGTGGCAAACTAAAATTCATCCAGAACAACCAGTTAACACGCTTAGTGATTTAGAAATTAAGCAATTACGAGAAAATATTATTAATGAACTAGCAATCGCAACTGAACAACATGGAACAACGGTACATTCATACACGAATGCGTTTGGTGAGGCCGGCTCTTTTCAAGATCAATTAGATGTTTATGGCCGTAAAGGGCAGCCATGTAAACGATGCCAAACACCGTTATTAAAAATGAAAGTTGCCCAACGTGGGACAACCTATTGTCCGGTGTGCCAAGTGTTACATTAGGAGATTAGCATGAAGATTTTAGGTTTAACAGGTGGGATTGCGACAGGAAAATCAACTGTCAGTAATTATTTAAAGACTAAAAAAATTCCCGTTGTGGACGCAGATGTGCTAGTGCATGAGCTAATCACTAATAATCAGGAACTATTAGCACAGCTTAGCGCAACCTTTGGAACGGCCGTTTTTAACGAGCAGGGTGTTTTAGAGCGGAAGAGATTAGGTGAAATTGTATTTGCAGATCCTAAATGTTTGGTTAAACTGAATAAAATCATGGCCCCGTATATTGCGCAGACTATTAAGACTAATTTGGCACATTGGCGTCAACAAAATGTACCACTTGTCGTGCTAGATGCGCCAACTTTATTCGAAGCAGGTTACGCTAAAACGGTTGATTGGGTGGTGGTGGTGGCAATTTCAAAGTCACTACAAATCCAACGACTCATGCAACGTAATCACTTAGCCAAACCGGCGGCCCTAGCCCGGATTGCTACGCAAATGCCATTAACACAAAAAATAAAATTGGCTGACTTTGTAATAGATAATAGTGGCGATATAGCCGCAACCTATCGCCAAATTGATGAAATTTTAGCTACCTTAAAAGTTTGACATAGCAAATTGATGAAATGTATGCTATGATATTTTAATATATTTAGAATATCAGATGGAGGAATTGCGTCATGGCAAAACGCGGTATGCTCATCGTGCTCTCTGGGCCATCAGGTGTTGGTAAAGGAACAGTACGAAAAGCAATTTTTGAACAAGGTGGGAACGACTTTGTCTATTCAGTATCAATGACAACACGGCAACCGCGTGAAGGAGAGGTTAATGGAGTGGATTACCATTTTGTAACCAGAGCAGAATTTGAAACTGAGATTGCTAACGATGGGATGCTTGAGTATGCCCAATATGTTGATAATTATTATGGGACACCATTAAAATATATCAACCAAACTTTGGATGAAGGCCATGATGTCTTCTTAGAGATTGAAGTTCAAGGGGCAATGCAAGTTCGGGAAAAAATGCCTACAGGGGTTTATATCTTTTTAACTCCGCCGGACTTAAAAGAACTTAAAAGTCGCTTGGTTGGTCGCGGGACCGACTCATTAGATGTAATCGATAAACGAATTGAAACGGCAATCACTGAAATCAAAATGATGGAAAATTACGATTATGCCGTTGTAAATGATGAAGTTAATTTGGCAGTTGATCGTATCAAAGATATTATTCGGGCCGAACGATTACGGGTTATCCGAGTAATGCCAGAATACACAGAAATGATTGGAGAACTAGGGAAATGATTTTATATCCATCAGTTGATAAGTTATTAGAAAATGTTGATTCACGTTATAAACTAATCTCATTGGCTTCAAAACGAGCGCATGAGTTAGAAGCAGGCGCAACACCTACTTTAGAAGAATTTACGTCCGTTAAAACGATTGGTCAAGCATTAGAAGAAATTGAAGCGGGTGACGTGGTTATTGAACCAGGGACAGACGCAATTGCCGAAGCTGCTAAAAAAACTAAAAACTAGTTTAATAATGAGTTGAGCCGTAATTAAGGTCATTATCTTTAAATGCAAATAAAAGTGCTTTATGGCATAACATCCCACCTAGGGACGCCAAATAGTAATACGCAAAGGCATGTTAATTAGTAAATTAGCATGCTTTTTTGTTACGTGGCATTATTAAATTACTAATGAGGTGCTCTTATTAAGATAAAAAAGATATTTTGGATTAAATCGGTAAAAAAATGACCTGAAAGGTTATTTTAATTAAAATTTGCGGTATGATTAATATATGAATTAATTGAGATAAAATATTCAATTAATCAATGAAGTTATTAAAAAAATGGGGCGTGATGTTTAATGACAACTAATGAATATTTAGCAACGCAAGGACCAATTGTCCATCCAATATTACTTGAAAAATTGGATGACAAACTAAACTATTTAACAGCAGTTAAAACAGCCATTCAAGAGCACGATGATCGCTTACTGTATAGTTTGCTTGATCAAAAACGTTATCAAGAAGTTGTCGAAAATCGAATTGATAACCCTGATGATAATCAATTATCTGCAATGGTAATCAATTTAAGAGCTGAATTAAGTCATTTTTTAGCCCAAGAATTAATTACCTATTTGGCGAAGGCTTTTCCGTTCTTTTATTATAAAGAAATTGTTAATGGGGAGTACGAAATCTACTTTGGTAATTGGTGGGATCGACGGCGGTTTGGGACGTTAAATGTGCTTGAATTAGCTTTTGAATTTGATGATGTTGAGTATAGTAAATTAGAAAAATCAGTCGAATTGTCAAAAAATGGTATCCGCTTTAACAGTGATAATATTGCGATTTTAACTGATGAAAATGAAAAGTTACAAAAATTAATTGATACACAAGCCCAACGTGAATCAGCTAAAGAACAGCTCCGAGTTGAGTTAGATGAAACCAATAATATGCGGACGGGTTTATTTAACGGTACAAAAGCGCGCGAGCAACGTGAAGAGCTTGTTGAACAGTTGGCACAGCTTCAAGCTGATGACGAAAAAGCAGGGCAAGCACATCAAAAAATTCAAGTTAATAATGATAAAATTTTAGCATTATCAAAAGAAGATACGATTTTGATGTATGAACAAAAGAGTATTGAACAGCAGTTTCAAACGTTTACGGTATTTGAACAGCAAGCGCAAGCATTGTATCAAAGTTATATAACATTTTTAATAAATAATACTGGGGAGGAAGCATAATATGACAGTTTCAGACTTACCAGTAGGTGTTTTACCAAGTAAAAGTTTAATTGGTTATAATGATGAACTCAAAGCTGGCCTTGCAAATGGCTATCAGTTTACGGAATTAGTTGATCAATTACTATTAACTAATGATGCTAATCAATTATTAACGGCAGTGCTTCAATTAATTAATTTTGATTTGAATACCAAGCAAGTTCAGTTTCCTAACCAATATCAAAAAAACGATTGGTATCTTTTGTTTATGACTCGGTTACTAGAATTACACCAAAATAGTAATTTTAGTTTAGCTAGCGCCACTGATCATCAAGAATTAGGTTTGTTTTTAGCTGGGAGTGGGGTGCGGGCCCGTTTTCAATTTGAATTAGACACATCATATAACGGTGGGGCTTTCTTTACGGAAATTGAAACTAAACGGCGCTTGTTTTATCTTAACCTTGCAAAAAAAGAATTATTTTTTAATAGCCATGATTTAGTAGAGTTATTTGGGACCGAGTTGAGAGCAATTATTAGTGCTGATGCACGAATGACAGCGATTCATGTGATGATGGATTTTGCGGCAGCATTAAGTAGTGATTTTGCGTTCACAGTTGATTATAATATCTTAACAGTTGCAAATACCTATCAGTTTGAATTTAAAGAGGCTAATTTGGCGCCAGAACTATTAGATAAACTATTTGTGTTATCGGCTAAAGATGAAATTATCATGCAAAATGCGACTGATGGGTATGGAGCTAAATTAGCTTTACCAGGCAATATCATCGTTAACTTGCTTCAAAATATTGGTAATGATAATCAGCCATTTTGGTATTTAACGGTAATTGATGCGAATGAGCGCCAATCATGGTTTGATGTGTTGATGAATTATGATTTCATCTATCAATGGTATCAAACCGATTTAGCTAGCTTAGAAATTCAAGCAAATCAACGTGTGTTTGGTGCTAAGCCTAATCACGTAGAGGCAAATCGCGTCCAGGTTGAAGTTTTACAGCCACATTATAGTGAGGAAGGTTAGGGTTATGCTTGACACTGCTAAATTATTGCGCCTTTCTCGGGAAGCAAAACAGACAATATCTCTTAACCGCAATTTTCGGCAAAAACCAGCTGATTGGCGTAAAACGGTGTATGTTAATTTAGATGTACAATTAGGATTATTGGCTGATCAACTAGGTTGGTTTAAGGGGTGGCAAAATATGCCGGCAATGGCTATTAATGCAACAACTATTAACAACTATGTCCAAACCTTGAATTTGTTTTTATGGATTGCGCAAGTTGAGCAATGGACGCATTTAGTTGTTTTAGAAGAGAGCGAATTAACAAAGTTGGCCAAGATGCCTAAACGAGACTTAAATGCTCATTATTTAGGAATTAAAAGTATGTTGTGGAATTGTTATTTACAGGGTGATCAAGCTAGTTTTAAACATGCTTGGCATTCGATTATTAAATTTGGCTTAGTTGAATTAGCTTTAAAGCAAGATTTTCTACAACAAGCTTTTGAAGAACAAATTAACGCGCTCGTAACCGATTAGGGTACGTTTAGATGCAATTACATGAGCTAGTAAAAAGTTTTCCAAACTTAAAATTGAAATGAACACCCACCGGTTAAGAGGGACGGGGGTAAATCACTAAGGTTAATCGACAAGCAACTAACTCGGCATACGAGTTAGTTGCTTTTTAGTGTTTTAATCAAAGAGGTCCAAGCTACCATGTTAACTACAAGGCAATAGATTACCTATAGCGTGTTATAGGTAATCTATGGTATGCTAGAGAGCGAAATTAACTACATGATTATATATTTAAAATGCAAAATTGGGAGGTCAAATTAAATGACACGTAAAATTACAGTACTAGGGAGTTTAAATGCAGATACAATTTTACATATTTCACGTTTACCTAAGCAAGGGGAAACGATGGCTATGAACAATGCTAGTACTGCCCCAGGTGGTAAGGGTGCTAATCAAGCTGTAGCGGCTGCCCGCATGGGTGCCCAAACTAAATTTGTTGGGGCCGTTGGTCAAGATCAAAATGGTGAAATGATGTTAGCTGCGTTACAAGCCAATGTAGTGGATAGTAATCATGTGCAGAAATTAGCAAATATTGGGACCGGTTCAGCGTACATTTTGCTTGAAGAAGATGGTAATAATACTATTTTGATTCATGGAGGAGCTAATCAGGCCCTAACTGTTAGTGATGCTCAGAATGCTAGTGAAGCAATTGCAGCTGCCGACGTGTTAGTTGCGCAATTTGAAACACCTTTAGAAGTTACGTTAAAGGCTTTTGAGATTGCTAAGCAAAATGGTGTTTTTACGATTTTAAATCCCGCACCAGCTAAACAAGGGATTCCAACCGAATTATTAGAATTAACCGATTTAATTATTCCAAATGAAACGGAAGCAGAAATTATTACGGGGATAGCAGTAAGTGATGATGCTTCAATGGAAGAAAATGCCCGTAAATTCCGTGAACTAGGGGTGCAAAACTTAATTATTACCGTGGGGGCACGTGGAGCATATTATAGTACGATTAATGGTGCCGGTTTTGTCCCAGCGTTTAAAGTAGATGCAGTCGATACGACAGCTGCAGGTGATACCTTTATTGGCACATTGGCATCACAATTAGAATTAGATTTAAGCAATGTCATTGAAGCCATTCGTTTTTCAAATCGGGCATCTTCAATCACCGTGCAAGGGCCCGGGGCATTACCTTCAATTCCTAATTTAGAACAGGTTAAACAAGCTTTGGCTAGTAAAGAAAGCTAAGCGTTAAGCAAAAACAAATAAAATAGTAAAAAAGCATGGTTATTTTTTAGGAATTACCATGCTTTTTAGTTATTATTGTAAATAAGTAGTTACTAAATCGTCATAGGTTTTGATCATCGTAATAACTTGATCAGTTTCAACATATTCATCAACCATATGGGCTTTTTCCCAAGGCCCCGGTCCCATAACAATTGTTTCAAACTGATGAAGGCCTTTAACAAATTCAGAAGCATCAGTGGCACCATGAATAACTCCTAGGGTTGGTTCTTGCTTGAAGTTATTTTGGTACGCAAGTTTGGCAGCTGCAACGAGTGAACCGTTGGGATCACTTTCTACGGGCCAAAAGCTATTATCGATGGTTAAGGTGAGCTGAGCATTGGTTTGTTGATTTAAATTGGCAAGTAAAGTTTGTAATTTGAGGGTAACGGCATCATTATAAAAATTAGGAATGGGGCGTATGTTACCACGTAAGAACCCTTCACCAGGGATTGAATTAACCTGATGGCCACTAGCAATCACCGTAATTGAGTGTACAACTGGTCCTAGGGTCGAATGAACCGGTGCTTGATCGAAGAGTGTTTTTTCTTCATTATAAAAAGCAACTAAACCATCAATAGCATTGATACCGGCTGCTGGCATTGATGAATGGACTTGTTTACCTTCAGCGGTCACTGTATAATTTAATGAGCCATTATGGGCATAAATAATATGAGCATCAGTCGGTTCAGCGACGATTAGTGCTGTTAGATCATCAGCGTAATGTAGTTGAGTGAGTTGGTGAGCGCCTTGCGCACCATTTTCTTCACCAACGGTTAACATTAGGCGCACACGGCCATTTAATGTATCCGCTGATTTGGCTAAATTAATAAACGCAAATACAAGGGCAGCGATTCCTGATTTCATGTCAGCAGCGCCACGCCCATACAAGCGATTATCAACAATAGTTGCTTTGTAAGGAAGGTATTGCCATTTTGCTGGATCACCAGGTAAAACGGTATCTAAATGACCAGTTAGCCCGACAACGGTTTCTCCTTGGCCAATCTCAGCAATTAAGCTACTACGATTTTTGGAGTAACTAACAAGTTTACTCGAAATATTATGATGTGTTAGCTGATCAGCGATTAATTGCGCTAATTCATTTTCATTATCATTGGCAGTATTAATATCAATAAGGTTACTAAGAAATTTAATCGCTGGGTGCATATTGAGCCCTCTTTCATTAAAAAAATTTAATTAGTTTTAATCATACGCCAATTTATTGCGCTTGTATATCAAGTTTTTTAAAATATAACATAAATTAATTGTTAGCGAAATAAGCTGTAGAAGCTGTTTAACGCTAAAATGGGCTAATTAATGAATATTTATAAAATAGTATTGGATATCTTTATATCAATAAAAATTAGGAGCAGAAGTTAAAATGGATTTACCAAAAGATTTTGTTAGTAAGTATCAAAAGTTATTAGGAACACAAGCGGCTGCTTTTTTTGCGGCGTTTGATGAACCAATCAAAAAAGGCTATCGGATTAATCCTCTTAAAATAAATCAGCAATTAGCGGATACTGACCGCACAGCCTCAATTGATTATGTACCATTTGGGTACTATGGCAAAGTAAAGGGGCATTCGATTGATCACACAACGGGGCTAGTTTATTCCCAAGAGCCTAGTGCCATGTTAGTGGGTGAAGTTGCTCGACCTAAGCCAGGAGAAAAAGTCCTTGATTTATCAGCAGCCCCAGGTGGCAAGACAACGCATTTAGCCAGTTATTTAGGCAATTCAGGCTTATTAGTATCAAATGAAATCTTTAAAAAGCGAGCAGTGATTCTTGCGGAAAATGTCGAACGGTTTGGTCTAAGAAATGTAGTCGTAACCAATGAAAGTCCCCAGAAATTGGCACCACTCTTTCCTAATTTCTTTGATCGCATTGTGGTTGATGCACCATGTTCAGGGGAGGGAATGTTTCGAAAGGATCCTGATGCCATGCAGTATTGGCATCAAGATTATCCAAAAGAGTGCGCGCGGTTACAACGGGAAATTTTAGCTGCAGCAGTTAAAATGTTAGCGCCAGAAGCGGAATTAATTTACTCGACATGTACTTTTGCGCCCGAAGAAAATGAACAAATTATCGCGTGGCTGCTAAAAACTTATCCGGCATTAGAATTACTACCAATTGATAAACCAGCTAATGTTGATGATGGCCAACCAGCGTGGGCGGACAATAATCCTGAATTAAGTAAAACAGCGCGCCTATTCCCCCATCATTTTGCGGGTGAAGGCCATTTTATTGCTAAGTTAAAATGGCACAAACCAGTTATGCAAACTACGCCTAAGTTAGTGACAAGCAATTTGACATGTGAGCAACAAAAACTGTGGCAAATATTTGCCACTGACAATATATTAACCGATTTACCAGGTGTTTTGGTCACATTCGGGGATCAGTTATATTGTGTACCTAAAATGATGATTGATTTGAAAAGATTAACTATTATGCGTGCTGGGGTACACATGGGCACCTTTAAAAAGAATCGGTTTGAGCCAAGTTTTGCTTTAGGATTAGCGTTAACGCCCTTAGAGACTAAAAAACAAATTGAAATTACTGAAGAACAGTGGCGGCAGTATGTGCATGGTGAAACACTGACCCTAACATCAGCGCCTGTGACAGGTAATGGTTGGTACCAAGTTGTTGTTAATGGTAATGGTTTTGGTTTTGCGAAGGTGGTTGGCCAAACGCTTAAAAATTTTTATCCAAAGGGCCTACGCTTTTTGGTTAAATAAAAGAATAATCATAAAAAAACATGATCCTGAAGTTGTGAGCAAGGACCATGTTTTTGACTTTTAGGATTTATTATTTCCCCTTTGTATTTTTATGAACGGCGTGGGTTAAAAGACCTCCGTAAAATTTACGGGCGTTCTTATCAACTTTACTAGTTACAATTTGTTTTTGGGTAGGCGTTGGGTGTGCAGTTTGTTTGTGTTGCTGACGTAATTGGGCGCGAACAGTTTTCTTTTTAGCTTGCATAATTTCAAAATTTGCTTGATTAGTATCTGCTAAAATTAAAATTTCTTGTGCATGTGCTTGGAAAAAATCAAAGGCTTCTTTATTACTAGTTTGAACATAAAAACGGGCAATTCTAGTAGCTGCTGTTTGTGCTAATTGGCTATTTGACAACGGAGTATCATTAGAAATAGCAATTGTTTCAGCCTGATTATTATCATTAACTAGGATGTAATAATAAGTATTGTTTTGCGTAAAAAAATCAGCATGCCAACTGATAATATTAGTAGTATTAGCTGGGATGGCAGCATCTTTTGGGGTTTTTAGATGATTTGTTAAAAGCTTAGTTCCATAAATGACAAACATGTTCATACCTGTACTTTTCTAAAATTATTGCAGATAGCATATTTATTTGCAGATTATCGAGTGGTTGCTTGTACTAATTATAAAAAATAAAGTAAAATAGTACTAATGACGGAAAAACCTAGCTGAGGATAAACAAATTAAGTATGGCTATCAAAGCATATTATAGCTTGAATTTTAGATTAGATAAAGTTTGGGATAAACTTTATGATTTATATTTGAAACACTTAAAGTTCAATGTTAAACTTCTTATAATAAGATATTGGGAGGATCAGTGATGAGTGGTGGACAGATTGCGGGTTTAATAGCAGCATTAGCTTTTGTAGCGTTAGTAGTGGTGATTAGTATTTTCTTAGTTAGATTAACGAAAAGCTTAGGGATTATTACTAATGATATTGATCAAATTTCACATGAAGTAGAAGAAGTGTTAGCCAATGCTAATGTGTTATTAGCCGATGTCGATGAGAAAGTAAAAACAGTTGATCCAGCTTTTCAAGCAGTTGCTGATTTAGGCCTTTCGGTATCCGAATTAAATGGTGCTGCCAAGAATTTAACAAATCATGTTGGGAAAACCACGCGAAATGTTAGGGGCTTTAGTCGGTTAGGGTTGGTAACGATGCTTGGTAAACCAGCTTGGAATTCGTTTAAGCGGCATCGTGCGAATAAAAAAAATAAAACTAAATAAATTAAGATAACCTTGGAGGTAAAAAAGATGGCAAAAGCAATGAGTTTTCTAGCAGGAATAGCTGTAAGTGGTGTGGCTGCAATGGCGGCCTATAAAGCATTATCACCGGAAAAAAAGGCAGCTTTAAAAAAGCAATTGGCAGAAAAACAAGCAAGTTTACGTGATTTAGCAGTGGATTATGCCTTCTTTGCAGCTGACGCAGTTGAAGATCGCCATGGTGAATTAAAGGAAAATAACCAACATTATGCTGATTTAACTGATAAGGCCCAAACGGTGGCAAATAAAGCCCAGGCTTTTGCAAGCAAGGCTCAAACTAAAGTTGAGGATGTCAAAGAAAAGTTAAGTAAAAAAACAAGTGAAGTGACGGAACAGACTAACCAAGTAGGCAGCACTGAAGTAAACGATATTGCCTTAGATATTAGTGAAACTGCACTTCAGAAGCAGGATTCAAAAGACCAAGTTGTTGATGAAGCACCAGCGGCAACTAATGAATTTTGGGATAAGTTAGAAACTTTAAACCATAATCAAGATGATTCAGAAAAAACAGACAAATAAATAGCGGTGTTATGTACCTAAAGCTAGGTGCATGCTAAGCAGATAGCATATGAAGAAGGACTGAATTTCGCTAATTCAGCCCTTTTTTCGTAGTGAGGCTAAGCAAAGTGTCTATATAGAGGAGCAACAGTATCAACTAGTAGTGAATAGCACAGCACCGATGTTTAAATCGTGTGGTCATAAGTATTATAGATTACGTATATAATAGATGAGCGATTAATTCATTCGTAATAATAAGTGTTGAAACCAACGCGATCATATGTAATTATATAAATGTAAAAATTAAAAAAATAATTGTCGTTTTAATCTGCAATTAATCTTTTAACAGCGAATATTAGTTAGTCTGGCTTTTTATGAAAAATAATTATTAAATAATAGCGAAAATCAGAATTTCACTTAGATTGGAAACTGATTAAATTTTTCTTAGGTAATTTTACCAAACGATGCTTTTTAGGTATAATTGGCTAATGGCGTAGTTTCTAAGGAGTTAATATCAATGAAAGTAGCATTTCAAACGGATATAGGGTTAAGACGGCAATCTAATCAAGATTACGTAGGGACTTTTAAAAATAAAAAGGGATACACATTTGCGATGGTTGCAGATGGAGTTGGTGGCCAAGCAGCGGGGGATGTCGCATCAACAATGGCGGTTTTACATCTTGGTAATCAATGGGAACTAGATGACATTAGTACTCCAAAAAGAGCGAAGGAGTGGTTACTTGGGCAAGTGAAGAATGAAAATGCAGCGATTTTAGCAGCTTCACAACGCTTTAGGGACTTGCAAGGCATGGCCACAACGTTAGTAGCAACCATGATCTTTGATGATCAGCTACTAATGGCTAACATTGGTGACTCGCGGGGCTATGTTCTACATAAACAAGAATTAACACAAATAACGACAGATCATTCTTTAGTTAATGAATTAGTTAAAAATGGTAAAATTAAACCGGAAGATGCACAACTACATCCGGATAAAAATATTATTACTCGTTGGTTGGGGGTTAACGACGAAGCACTATTGGACACATATACATACATGATAAAACCGGGGGACATCATTATGTTATCAACGGATGGACTAACAAATTTTGTTACAGATTCAGAAATAAAAGATATCTTATCGGCAGAACTAACGTTAGATAAGAAAGTAAAAAACTTAGTAAAAAAAGCAAATAAAGCAGGTGGCCGTGATAATATTACGGTTCTTTTATTAGAACGTGAACTCGAGGTAAAGAACTATGATGCCTAATCAAATTATTGGTGGTCGGTATCAAATAAAGCGACCATTAGGTGAAGGTGGCATGGCTAATGTTTATTTAGCCCATGATCTAATTTTAGATCGGGATGTATCGCTAAAAATTTTACGCATTGATATGGCTAGTGATGTGCGCACATCACAGCGTTTTTATCGGGAAGCGGTGGCTGCTACTGAATTAGTGCATCCAAATATTGTTTCTTTATATGATTATGGTGAAGATCAGGGCATGCAATACCTTGTCATGGAATATATTGATGGTATGGATTTAAAGAGTTACATTAAAGAGACTTTCCCAATTCCATACGAAAAAGTAATAAAGATTATGGAACAAATTCTCTCAGCGGTTGCTACGGCACATCAGGCAGGGATTATTCATCGGGATTTAAAGCCACAAAATATTTTAATTGATAAGCATGAAGTTGCTAAAATTTCAGATTTTGGAATAGCATTAACTAATGATGCCGTATCAATGACACAAACTAATACTATTTTAGGCTCAGTTCATTATTTATCACCTGAACAAACGCGTGGAGGGATGGCAACCGATCGTTCTGATGTGTATTCGTTAGGTATTATTTTGTTTGAAATGCTGGTGGGGCATGTCCCTTTTGAAGGGGATAATGCTGTCGCAATTGCGTTGCAACATTCACAATCAGAAATTCCAGATTTAAAAGAATTAGATTCAAAAATTCCACAACCAATGGAAAACGTTGTATTACGAGCAACCGCTAAAGATCCAACATTAAGATATACTTCAGTGGCTGAAATGGCGACTGACCTTAGTAGTGTCTTAGCACCACAACGAGCAAGTGAACCACGCTTTATACCAGGGCGAATTGATGATGAAGCCACGAAAATTATTCCATTAGCTGACTTACAGTCAGAGTATGATGAAGATTTTGTAGATAATGCGAATGACCCGGTTGAAGAGGTTATGCAAAAACCAATCAAGAAAAAGCATCGCAAGCTGTGGTTGATGTTGGGTAGTCTAATGATGGCATTATTAGTTGGCGTAGGTATATTTGCATTTGAAAATAAGACCGTTGAGGTACCAAATTTAGTAAATAAAAGTCAAGCTAATGCGGTTAAGCTAATTCAAGATAATGACTTAAAGGTAGGCACAATTACTAAAACATCCTCCCAAAAAATAAATAGTGGCAATGTTATTTCGGCAACTCCAGGCTACAATAAGCAGGTTAAAAAAGGGACAACGGTTGATTTAGTAATTTCTAGTGGCCGTAAACTAATTCGGCTTGGTGACTATACTGGTGAAGAATATACTGAAGTAGCCACAACGCTCAAAACAAAGGGTTTTACTACCAAAGCGAAACGTGTTACCTCAAATGAAATTCCGGTTGGCGAAATTATTAGTCAAAATATCAATGCGGAGACTAAAGTAGATCCCACAACGACGACGGTGACGTTTAATGTGAGTGCGGGGCCAAATAAAATAACGGTACCAGATTTTACAAATGCAAGTCCTGCAAAATTTTATAATTGGGCAAATAACAATAATATTAAAATTTTGCAGCCTAATAGTACTTATTCAACTAAAGTCGCTAAAGGTAAAATTGTTGAACAAAGTGTTGTGAGTGGGCAAACGGTCGAGGAAGGTGATACTATGCGGGTAACTTTATCTAAAGGACCTAAAAAGATAACGATTCCGAACTTTATTGGTGCAACGCGGGCGAAGGTTAAAGCCTGGGCAAGTAGTAATTCCATCAATTTAAAAATTGAAAATGACAACAGTGATGATAATAATGAGGTTGTTAAACAAAGCCCTAGCAAAAATACGCAAATCAGTCTAGGTAGTACTTTAACGATTACATTAGCGGATACAACTACAAGTTCAAGTAGTGCTACGAATTCTCAAAAGCAAGAGAGTAGTGAAGACTCTAAAAATGCTTCCAGTACCGATAGTAGTCAAAGTAGTTCAAGTGGCTCAAGTGGCTCAAGTAGTCAAGCAACTAGTACTAGTGATGATGATGATTGATTAAAAAATGTTTTAGGTTATATGTGAGAAGGCCAATGCTAGTTTTAGCGGCCTTTTTTTTATAAAAAGTTTAGTTTATTTATCATAGGTATGCTTAATTATAGTAGGTATGGTAAAATTTAAGATTGAGTAACAATGGAGGTGAACCGTGTTTGGATTTAAAGGAAAAAAACAACCCACGATAGATAGCAATGAAACATTAGACTTGCAACGTATACCAAAGCATGTGGCAATAATTATGGATGGTAATGGGCGTTGGGCTCAACAAAGACATTTACCACGCATCGCTGGTCATAAAGAAGGAATGAACACTGTTAAAAAAATAACGATGGTTGCTAATGATTTAGGTATTCAAGTTTTAACACTGTATGCTTTTTCAACTGAGAATTGGAAACGGCCAGATCAGGAAGTTAATTATTTAATGGGTTTACCTGTAACTTTTTTTGATACATTTGTACCAGAGCTCATTGCTAATAATATTCAAGTTCAGGTGATTGGCTATACGGATCAATTACCAGCAAAAACACAAAAAGCCGTGAATAATGCAATTGAGCAGACTAAAAATAATACGGGCATGGTTTTAAATTTTGCTTTAAATTATGGTAGCCGAGCAGAAATCGTGAGTGCAGTACAAGCGATTAGTCAAGAAGTGGTTACTAACAATTTAACAATTGAGGCGATTGATGAAACATTAATCAGTGAGCACTTGATGACAAAACAGCTTAATGAGCTTGCTGATCCAGATGTAATTATTCGAACCAGTGGCGAGCAACGTATTAGTAATTTTTTACTTTGGCAAATCGCCTATAGTGAGTTTGTGTTTATTGATGAGCATTGGCCAGCAGTTGATGCTACTATTTTTAAACATGCGTTGTTCCTTTATCAAAAACGGGATCGTCGTTTTGGCGGTTTAAATAAGTAGAAGTGGAGAAAATAAAAAACAATGAAAACTAGAGTGTTAACGGCGATTGTTGCCTTAGCTGTTTTTATCCCATTATTAATATTAGGTGGTTTACCATTACAAATTTTGATTGCCTTTATGGCGATTGTAGCGGTTGATGAAATTTTAATCATGCGAAAAAAACTATTAATTTCATTTGAAGCGATTATTAGTAATATTGCAGTGATAATCGCAGTTCTACCAACTAGTTGGTGGCAAAATAATACGATTAAAATTTTAAGCCAAAATAATTTGATGTATCTCTTCATTATTTTGATGCTTTTACACACGGTAATTAGTAAAAATCATTTTACGTTTGATGATGCGGCGATTATGGTACTGACGGTCTTTTACGTCGGCTTTGGGTTCCATTTCTTTATGAGCGCGAGAAATATGAATAACGGTTTAGCAACCCTTTTTTATGCGTTATTAATTGTCTGGATAACGGACTCAGGTGCCTATTTAGTCGGCCGACAAATTGGTAAGCATAAGTTGGCCCCACGCATTAGTCCCAATAAAACTTGGGAAGGGTCAATTGGCGGAACAGTTGTTTCAGTAATTGTTTCGGCAATTTATCTTTTATTTTTTCCACAGACGTATAGTTGGTCAATTATGATTGTTATTTCATTGATTGCATCGTGCGCGGGACAATTTGGTGACTTGATTGAATCAGCGTTAAAACGCTATTATAATGTAAAGGATTCAGGTAAAATTTTACCAGGGCATGGTGGTATATTGGACCGGTTTGATAGTCTCTTATTAGTACTACCAGTTTTATATTTACTGGGCGTAATAAATTAGAAAAGTGAGGATAAATATTTGCACAATTTGTTAATAACAATTGCAACCTTTATTATTGTATTTGGGATATTGGTTATTGTTCATGAATTTGGTCATTTTTATTTTGCAAAAAAATCAGGAATTCTAGTTCGTGAATTTTCAATCGGAATGGGGCCTAAAATCTTAGCTTTTCGTAAAAATAATACTAGTTATACATTACGGTTGCTACCAGTTGGTGGTTATGTCCGGATGGCTGGTGCGCAAGAAGATGTTGACGATTTACAACCAGGAAAGATGGTTAGTTTACAATTAAATGATGATAGCCAAGTTGTTCGGATAAACGCATCAGATAAACAAATGCTTTTTCAAGGTATTCCAGTTCAAGTTAGTAAATTTGATCTAGTTGATGAACTGTGGATTGAAGGTTATGAAAATGCTGATGAAAATCAATTTAAACGGTTTTACGTTAACCATGATGCAACCATTATTGAACAAGATGGGATTGAAGTGCAGATTGCACCACGGGATGTCCATTTTGAATCAGCTAAATTGTGGCAACGAGCGTTGGTTAGTTTTGCAGGTCCGTTAAATAACTTTATTTTAGCGGTCGTTGTCTTTGCACTGGTCGGTCTTTTACAAGGTGGTGTGCCCGCACAAAATAATAAGTTAGGGGTTGTCTCAGATAACTCAGTTGCGCAAAAAGCTGGCTTAAAAGCGGGGGATCAAATTTTAGCACTTGATCATAAAAAAGTAACCGATTGGACATCAATGGCTACTAAAATTCAAAGTTCGGCAGGACAAAAAGTAGCTGTTACTTATAAACGTGGGGCTAGCGTCAAAACCATTACGGTCGTTCCTAAAAAAGTAACAGTTAGTGGTCAAACAATTGGCTTAATTGGGGTTTCATATCAAATTAAATACGACTTGGCCAGTCGGATTATGTATGGCTTTACGGGTACTTGGGCGATGATTGAACGCATTTGGCATGCCTTAGCTAATTTATTTACGGGTGGTTTTACACTGAATAAATTGGGAGGACCAGTGGCCATTTTTGCTAATACTGAACAGGCTGCGCAAAATGGTGTTGTTTCCGTATTAACGTTTATGGCTTTCTTAAGTGTTAACTTAGGAATTGTTAATCTTTTGCCAATTCCGGCACTAGATGGTGGTAAATTATTATTAAATCTAGTTGAAGCAGTACGGCGAAAGAAGTTATCTGAAAAAAGTGAAAATGCGGTGCAAATTGCTGGGTTTGTATTTTTAATGCTTTTAATGCTTGCGGTAACATTTAATGATATTTATCGTTATTTTATAAAATAATATAATATTAGGGAGATATTTATGAAACAGTCAAAGGTATTCATTCCAACTGTTAAAGAAACACCGGCTGATGCAGAAGTTGTATCACACCAAATGATGTTAAGAGCGGGTTATATTCGGCAAGTGACCGCAGGAATGTATGCGTACTTACCATTAGCTCAACGCGTAATCAATAAGATTAACACGATTATTCGTGAAGAAATGGAAAAAATCGATGCAGTTGAGATGTTGACACCAGTCGTGTTACCAGCTGATTTATGGCGAGAATCAGGGCGATATGATACGTATGGGGCTAACTTATTTAAACTACAAGATCGCCATGAAAGAGATTTTATCTTAGGACCAACTCATGAAGAAACAATGACTCAATTAATTCGTGATGATGTTAAATCTTATAAGCGACTTCCATTATCTTTATATCAAATTCAACCTAAATACCGGGATGAAAGTCGGCCTCGTTCTGGGCTATTACGTGGCCGCGAATTTATCATGAAAGATGCATATTCATTTTCAAGTGATGAAGCTGGGTTAGATAAAGCCTATCGTGATATGGAAAAAGCATATATTAATATTTTTAATCGGGTTGGCCTAGATTACCGTGTAATTGTTGGTGATGGTGGTGCCATGGGTGGTAAAGATTCAAAAGAATTTTCAGCAGTTGCCGCTGCCGGAGAAGACATAATTGCCTATTCAGATAAAAATGATTACGCAGCTAACTTAGAAATGGCTAAAGATTTTTTCCAAGTTAATCGTAATTTTGATGTTCAAAATGAAATGACTAAAATTGCCACACCTAATGTCCACACTATTGAGGAGTTAGCAGCATTCTTGAAAGTTGATGCAACTAAATTAGTTAAGACGGTGGTCTTTATGGCGGATGAAGCCCCTGTGATTGCCTTGGTCCGTGGAGACTATGAAGTTAACGATGTAAAGTTAAAAAACTTTTTAGAAGTTGATAATTTAGCATTGGCAACAGAAGCGGACACTAAAAAATTCTTAGGGGCTAGCTTTGGCTCACTAGGACCGGTAGGTGTAACAGCGGATATTAAAATTATTGCGGATGAAAATATCCAAAACATGGTTAACTTTACCGTTGGTGCGAATGCAGATGGGTACCATTTAACGAATATTAATTTAGATCGTGATTTCAAAGCAACCGCATTAGCCGATATTCGGGTCGCTAAAGAAGGGAGTCGGGATCCACAAGGCGAAGGCCAGCTAGTATTCACTAAGGGAATTGAAATTGGTCATATCTTTAAATTAGGAACAAGATATTCAAAAGCTTTAGGCGCCCAAGTTCTTGATGAAAATGGTCGGCAAAAAGATATTATTATGGGCTCGTATGGTATTGGCGTTTCACGGTTACTTTCAGCAATTGCAGAGCAACAAGCAGATGAAAACGGCTTAGTTTGGCCACAAGCAATCGCACCATATGATATTCATATCATCCCCATCAACCTTAATGATGATGCTCAAAAACAAGTAACAGCTCAAGTTGAAGCTAATCTAGGAGCTGCAGGATTTGAAGTATTGGTAGATGACCGTAAAGAACGTCCGGGTGTTAAATTTGCTGATGCTGATTTAATTGGTTTACCAATCAGAATCACAGTTGGTAAAAAAGCAAGTGAAGGGATTGTTGAAGTTAAATTACGCAAAACGGCGGAGACAATCGAAGTTAGAGTTGAGGAATTACAACAGTCTGTTGGTATTTTATTGGGCCAACATGCTTGAGTACAGAATAATTAAGTAAAAAAAGCTAGGCTAAACAATTGTGATTAAATTGTTCAGTCTAGCTTTTTAATAATTAAGCTACCAATTTGGTAATATTAAGCATACAAGTTTCATAATTTAAGTGGTATCTTTTTAAAATCATTTAAACTAATTTGGTATACTTACTTGGAGCTAGCAAAGTGTTGGCGAAATTCAAAATTAGCTTCATGAAGATTATTATAGGCATTTTGTTCATAATCTTTGAAAAAATAATTATCAGATTTTTTCCAACGTTGCCAAGTGAGGGCATCGGACCAAACTGTTAAAATGGTTAAATTATTATCACCAGTTGCGTGTTTACGCATAACGATAATTGCTGTTAAGCCAGTAACTAAGGGTTGGTTAAACCAACGATTTAAACGGGCTTCAAATAATTCTAAATTTTCAGGATAAACAGTTAAAAAGGAATAATTAAAAAAGCCATGCCAATTAGGTTTACCATGATAATTAATAACGTTATACGTTACGCCAGATTTAAAAATATTTTCTTGTTCGGATAAATCAAGCATTTGTAAACTGTCATTGGTCGAAGAACTAGGCGATAAAACGATAAACTCACGTTCCGGATATGCCGAGCGTAGGTCAGCTAAAATTTGTTTTGAACCATAAGTTAAGTTAAGTTTTCGTAACATAATGCTACCTCCAGTGTAATTTGTGTTCAACATAAGTATAGACTAAAATAAAGTAAAAAGTATTCAAGAGGGGAATTTTTATGAAATTAACAGTTTTAGGTTATTACGGTGGCTATCCAGCCAAAGGGATTGGGACAAGCAGTTTTTTATTAACTGCTACTAATGGTTATCAATTATTAATTGATTGTGGTAGTGGGGCTTTAATGGCCCTAGAACGAATTTTAGATCCGTTAAAATTAAATGCGGTTATTTTATCACACTATCACGCTGATCATATTGCGGATATTGGAGTACTTCAACACTATTGGCAACTAGCACCAGGAAATAAGGCGCAACCAATGCTACCAATTTATGGGTCACCATTAGATGAGCCCCATTTTAACCAATTGGATTGGCCAAACGCGACAGAGAAACATCCTTATCAAGTTGAAAAAAAACTGAAAATTGGGCCGTTTACGATTTCGTTTTTTCAAACTAACCATCCTGTAGCTACATCTGCGATGCGCTTTAAAGAGGATGACAGTGATAAGGAATTTGTCTATACGGCTGATACTACTGTTTGTGCCGATTTACCGGAATTTATTCAAGGGGCAGAGGTCCTCCTAGCTGATACCAATTTTTATGCGGATAAAACTGGGCAAAGATGGCATCTAACAGCACCTGAGGCTGGCGAATTAGCTAAAATGGCGAAAGTTCCAAATCTTTGGTTAACGCATTTGCCACAAACTGGGTTATTAACAACGTTGGTAACGCAAGCCCAACAAGCGGCTGGCCAGAAGGTTAATGTGCAACGCGTCCATCAAGGTCAAATAATAAAAATATAATAAAAACTTACTTTTTTTCAGTTAATTTTGTAAAAAGGGTTACATTTTATAATCAACTTGTATATAATGAGAATAGTTAGATAAAATTAATAGCAAACAAGACCGTTAAAGAATTGGAGGCAACCACTATGAAGGTAACGTTATACAGTTCGTCAAGTTGCACATCATGTCGGAAAGCACGCAAATGGCTTGAAGAGAATAACATTCCATTTACGGAACGCAATATTTTCAAACAACCTTTAACCGAGGATGAGATTAAAGATATCTTACGCTTAACCGAAGATGGAACCGAAGAGATTATTTCTACCCGTTCAAAAGTATTCACTGATATGCATATTCGTTTAGATGATTTAAAACTAGGTCAATTAGTTGCGTTAATTCAAGAGAAGCCCGCAATTTTAAAACGCCCAATCATGATGGACGATCGTCGTTTACAAGTTGGATACAATGAGGACGAAATTAGATTATTCCTGCCACGTCAGGTTCGAAAAGCCGAACTAAAGCGCGCGCAGTTAATGGATAATCTAGCATAAGAGAGATTGAAAAGATTACTGTGAGGGTGTTATGTAAATGACAGCCTTTTTTTATTGTGTTTTCGTTGAAAAATTTTAAAAAATTAGTAAAATATAGTAGATAGGGGTGTTGTAACAAAATGTTGGAATAGCTCTAAAGTAGAAAGGATGTGGCTGGTCATGAAGAGTTTACGAGTAAATGATAATGTCATTCGTGTGAGCCTAGCCGAAGATGATTTTAAAAAATTAGGTTTTACTTTAGGGGATGTCATTCATGGTGATGTTGATGTACAAGATATATTTGACGAAGTGATTGATGAACTTGATGTAAATGATGAGTTTGAAGTTGTGGGGCAATGTGCAATGCAATTAGCACCAGCTTATGGAGGACTCGAATTATATATTAGTAATAGTGAAGATGCTGATGCTTTTAAAAAATTTATGTCAGATGCTGAGTACTTTAAGGATGTTTTTGGTTATCCAATTAAAGACATGGCTGATGGCACGCATTATGATATTAAATTAATGCCAGAAGATTTTTTAGCTAGTCTTAAAGATTTGATTGAAGATCCTGAACTTTTAGATCGGTTTGCTAAAGAACATTTGGCCAAAACTGATAATAGTTCAGCTTTTGAGGAAAGTTTAAAAGAAGTCTCAAAAGTAATCGCTAAGCAAGAAACGCATGAATTACATGACTATTTGCCAGTTTTTAAATTTGCAAGCTTTGAAAATTTTGTCCAATTAGCACAAGATTTAGTCTTTATCAATGGGTTAAGTCATTTATATACCTATGAGGATGAATACTACTTAGTATTAGAATTTAAAGATATTACAGTAATTGATGATGCAATTTCACATGTTGTTGAACATACATTGGAATATAGTCAATTAGTTAAAATGGCATCTGCTAATATTTTACATGAGCATGGGCAATTGGTCATGAAAGATGTTGCAATTGAGTTAGCACGATACTATTTTAAATAAAGCATATTACTAGTTTATAAGTGCAAACCGGCAGCCACCATATTTATAAGGTGGCTGCTTTTTTGATGCCGTAATATCCGCTTAATGCGTATTTTAAAAGTATAGATTAGAAGGGGGTATCACTAATTTGTTAATGGCTTATGATCAATTGAATACCTTAATAGCTGCTAGTCAAATATTGACCACGGGCCCTTATTTTTGTCCAATTTGTCAACAACCAGTGATAAAGCGGGTTGGTCTTTATAAAGTTGCTCATTTTGCACATTATCAAAAAGCCTGTCTAGAAGCTAATGTTAGCGAAGGCGAAACAGTTGAACATTTAAAAGGTAAATTACAATTAGTTGAATTTTTTAAAGATCATTATCAAACTAGTTTAGAAGTTTACTTTCCACAAATTAAACAACGTGCTGATTTGCTATTACAAAATAAAGAACGCAAAATTGCGATTGAATTTCAATGTAGTCCAATCAGCTTGACTAAATTAATGGAGCGTACGAGTGGCTATCAACAACTAGGGATATCAGTTATTTGGATTTTAGGGCAACGCTACTTTAATCAGTTAAATAAAGAAAGTGTCTTAACTAAATTTGGTACATTAGTGAATCATAAAGTGATTGTTTTAGCGTGGGATATTAGGCTAAAGTATTTAAAAATTATCGCTGGTTTAGCAAAATGTGATTTTCAAAAAATATTGCTTATTACACGGCAAGTGCAAACATACGAACAATATTATCAAGCATTAATGGCTATCAAACAGTTAAAGGTTAATTTACAAATCAATGCAACCTTACGAGCTAGACATGCTTTGAAATGGGCACAGTATATTTATCGCGGATCACAACAAAAGACAGTTAAAAGGTGGGCTTATCGTGACGGTTGTCAATTAGTTGGTGCGCCGTGGCTTGTTCATGCGACAGTCAAAATGCCATTGGGACTGAAGTGTTTACAAGCTGAATGGCGTTGTCAAAATATTTTAAATTTACAGCAGTATCAAATTGGAGAAGTTATTTCCCTGATGGAGTTAAAAAAAAGATGGCTACGGCCTGTTGATTGGTGGCCAATGCGCCCTGACCTACTTGTAGCTAGTCAAATGAGGTTAATGGATCAGATGATAACTGATTTAGTGGTAGTTGGCGTTTTAAGACCGGTTAACACGACGCATGTTGAATATATAGCTAAACCGCAATGGTTTAAAAATTTAGATAAGAAATATCAATCATATAAAAATTAAATCTTGATGAGAGTGTTTTTGTGGTAAGATAGATATTATCAATATTTTGGAGGAATAATATGTCAGAAGTTAAGCAACTACCTACACGTGATGAAGTGCCAACCGCGCAAACATGGGATTTAGCAAAAATTTTTGTTGATGATAATGCTTGGGAAGAAGCTGTTAAAAAAATTAAAGCTGAATTAGTTACTACCGAACCATTTATCGGCCATTTAGCTGATGATGCCAAAACTTTATTAGCAGCTACTAAGGTTATTTTAGAAATAACACGAGAAATTGAAAAAATCTATGTGTATGCCTCGATGAAATCAGATCAAGACACCGCCAATGCTAAATACTTAGGTTATAGTACTAAAGCTGGTGCGCTATGGGCTCAAGCGAGTGCGGCAATTGCCTTTTTTGAACCAGAAGTAATTGCAATTGATGAAAAACAATTAGCAAGTTTTTTAGCCAGTGATCAAGAATTAGCGGAATATACGATGTTCTTTGCTAATATTACCAAAGCACGCGGGCATGTTTTATCGCCAAATGAAGAAAAACTACTTGCTGGAGCCAGCGATATTTTTTCCGCATCTGAAAATACATTTGGAGTCTTAGATAATGCTGATTTAAAATTTGGTGTCGTTCAAGATGAAGATGGGAATGATATTCAACTATCAAATGGAGTATATGCTCGGCACTTAGAGTCAACAAATCGGGCAGTTCGTAAGCAAGCATTTGAAACTTTATATGCTAGTTATGAACAATTCCAACATACCTTTGCTTCGACATTATCACAACATGTGCATGGTCATAATTATTTAGCGCGCGTACACAATTACAACTCAGCCCGAGAATCTGCTTTAGCCGGTAATAACATTCCAGAAGCAGTTTATGACACATTAGTAGCACAAGTTAATCAACATTTACCATTGCTCCATCGCTATGTAACGTTGCGGAAAAAATTATTAGGGGTTGAAGAATTACATAGTTATGACTTATATACACCAATTACTGGTGAAGCATCATTAACTTTTGACTATCAAGCGGCGCAAGCAGAAGCCTTAAAGGCATTAAAACCACTAGGTGATGATTATTTAGCAATTGTGCAAGAAGCCTTTGATAATCGATGGATTGATGTAACTGAAAATAAAGGAAAACGTTCGGGGGCCTATTCAGGTGGGGCTTATGATACCAATCCGTATATTTTACTTAATTGGCAAGATAATTTAGATAATTTGTTTACGTTAGTTCATGAAATGGGCCACTCAGTACATTCATACTTAACTAGACATAATCAACCATATCAGTATGGTGATTATACGATCTTTTTAGCTGAGATTGCATCAACCAGTAATGAAAACATTTTAACGGATTATTTATTAAAAACACAAACTGATCCTAAAGTGCGGGCTTATATTTTAAATCATTATTTAGATGGGTTTAAAGGTACTGTTTTCCGCCAAACTCAGTTTGCAGAATTTGAACATTGGATTCATGAACAAGATGCTAATGGAGAAGCACTAACAGCTGATGCTATGAGTGATTTTTATGCTGATTTAAATCAAAGATATTATGGTACGACATTAGTGGCTGATCCTGAGATTGCGTTAGAATGGTCGCGCATTCCGCATTTTTACTACAATTACTATGTTTACCAATATGCCACGGGAATGTCAGCTGCAACGACATTAGCTCATAATATTACAACTGGTGTACCAGGAGCTGTTGATGCTTATAAGACATATTTAAAAGCGGGTAATTCAGATTTTCCAATTAATGTGATGAAACAAGCAGGTGTTGATATGACGGCACCGGATTATTTAGACGAAGCATTTGCAGTATTTGAACAACGCTTAAATGAATTGGAAGCTTTGCTAGCTGAAAATAATTAAGGTACTCCTATAAAGCAAGTAACATAGCTTATTTAGTTGTACTTTTAGTTTCGCTTAAAAGAAAAGACGCTTTGTTACATGATACTGATAGTCTAAAAAGTAAATAAGTGATAAGCAATTAATTCAAAATATGGGTTAGTTGCTTTTTGTAATTTACGACAAAAAATGTTTTTTTGAATAATTAGTTACAATATTTTTTCATGTTTTATCTTGTTAAGGAGATTAAGTTAGGCTTACAATAAAAAAGCATTATGAAAAGAGTTAGGGGAATTTATGGCACATTTTATACAACAAGTTATTATCCTTATTCCCGTGGGGATATTGGCCGGCATTTTGAGTACAGTTACTGGCCTAGCTTCACTAGTTTCATATCCAGCATTATTAGCATTAGGTTTGCCACCAATTGTAGCGAATGTAACGAATACTACAGCGTTAGTGATGACTGGTATTGGCTCAGGGCTTGCATCAAAAAAAGAATTACGGGGGCATGGTGACGAATTATTAAAAATTTTAGTAATTGCTGTCATGGGAAGTTTACTCGGGTGTGTCTTATTATTAGTCGCACCAGCTAGTGTCTTTGAACATGTAGTACCGTTTTTAATTTTTGTAGCTGGGATTTTACTGCTTTTGAAAGCCCGACAGAAAATTGTACCACCAGTTAAGATTAACGGTGTTGTGCATAATGCCCAAAACGCAATACCGATGACTAAAAGGACCCAAATACTGTTTAATGTGGGGATTTTTTGTATCGGTGCGTATGGGGGGTATTTTGGTGCAGCAGCTGGTGTACTTATGCTAGCATTGTTAGCGTTTGAGGCTAAGAATGAATTTCCAGTGTATAATGCCATTAAAAATGTTGTACTTGGTGCTTGTAATATTGTATCAACGACAATCTATACCTTTACGGCGCATATCAATTGGCAAGTTGCGGTTGCAATGGGGATCGGGTTATTGATTGGTGGCTATATTGGACCATATATTGTGAGATTAGTTCCTGCACGTTTATTACAAATTGTAATTGCATTTGGTGCATTTGGTTTGGCAATCGATTTATTTGTGAAAGCTTTTTTTAATTAACGTAGAATGAATTCGATTATTAGAATTGGTGTCTCATCAAAATCAGCGTTAATAGGAAGTACCTTTAAAAGGATAAGATATATTTACCCATTTAGCGATTATGTGCCGTTTAAAAAAATTTACAACAAAGGTAGCAGTGCTAAAATAACTTAAATTAAGTTATTTTAGCACTGCTACCTTTGTTATATCATTTGAAGTGAATTATCGATATGGTAAAATTTATTTTTTGAAAAAACCAGTTGCTTTACTAATGGTATTTAATAAGTCGTTAGTATTATCAATTTCGTCATTTTCAAAAGCAGCCGCAATTGAAAGCCCCATTAGCTCGGTAAAAGCAACGGCAACAGAGGCATTCATGGTTGCCCCTAAGACGGTGCCAACCCCGGGAATAATTTTAATAATATTACCGGCGACTGACCGGGCAACTGAAGTAGTGGCAATTGCGGTTAAGACCCCTTTAATTGCACCATCGGAGATTCGATTACCATAAGCCCGATAAATAGCCGCGATCATGGCACTCTGAATTGGTACTAATAAAGTAGCATCGGTAAAGGGAATTGGACTAGCTGCCACCCCCGCAGCAGCAATAGCCGCGGTATGCACTGCTTTTAAGGCGCTGGTGTTAGTAATACCGGTTAAATTGGCCTTTTTAAGTAATTTATTATCAAGTTTAGCTAATTTTTTTGCGTTTAAGTTCATTATCAGTCCCCCACTAATTTATAATTAGCATATCATATAAACACTAAAAATATTAATTTAAAGTATCAATGTTACTAAAAATAAGGCTAGGATATCTTGAATACTTATCTAGTAACTTTAAAAAGTGCTAGTTATTAAATAATAATAGTACCCATAGTTCCTAAAAGTGTGATAATGTTTTAATTAAATTTAAAAGGAGCAATTTAAATTAGTAACATGAAATTTAACGATTATTGGAAAAAATCAGCTTTACAGCAATATTCAAAATTCTTTCGAGGGCTATACTTACTTTTTTGGCCAGTTCTTTTAGTTATTTTGATTACAGTTATGACGGGGCTTTTTAACCACGTAATTGCCTTAGTTGCCACCATTTATGTGGCAATATTTATGCTTACTTTTTTTATTGAAAGTATGCATAAATTTGTTAAAACCTCATATGAGCATAAACAAAATAAGGCTAACCAACATAAATACTAATTTTGGTAATTAAAAAAGCCGCCTAAAGGGAGCTAACGGAAATTATAGATAGATATCCTTGTTAGCTAAGTTATCAAGACATACTTGTAAATAATTTTGATTATGTTCAGGATAAATAGGGGTAGTTAACGGTACTGCAGGTAAGGTGGTATATGGTAAACATGTTTTACCACGGTAAAGGGGATCATACCAATGCTGATCTGGTCGATAACCACGTTTTTGCATTTCCGCTAAAACAAGTAAATGAAATTGGAACAATTTATATGGTGAATGCAAAAAGACATAATTTACCGTAGCGTGGTTTTTAGCCCAACCGTTGCCACGTAAAGCAGCTAGTTCACGATGTTGACCAAGTAACTGTTGGCGCGGTAACTTTGTAATAAGTGCTTCATGCCATAATCTCATAAATATCAACTAGTCCTTTATAATTAGAATTTATTTACTAATTGTAATACAGAAAAGTACGGCAAATCAAATTATTAAACTAAATTATTAACATCCAATTTTTGCTCTAATAGTGTTAGAAAATAAAAAATTGAGGCTATTATATGACGAAAATCTTATTGTTTATTGGAGCATTACTATTATTAAGCTTGCTATGGTGGGTAACCATTCAACTTTGGCAAAAACATAAATTGAATTTAGTTTTTGGCTTTTGTTTTTTTAGGATTGTTTGCTGGTAGTTTAGGATATTTATATTGGCTTATTCTTAATGTCAAAAATCCATTAATCACGAAATTTTTATGGATGCCATTGATTTCGGTTTTAAGTTTTATTGTGATGTTGTTTTTTGCATACCAATTGCTATTATTATGGAATGCATAGGTTGTTTGGCGTAAAGAAAGCCATAACTTAGGGAATTCATTAACCTTATTAGCAATCTTTGTTATACTATTGCCCATTGTCAGAGTCGTAACCAATCGTTACTTTTTGGGGACGATGGTCACCTTTTTAACAACGACTGTCATTATGTTATTGGGTTATGCAATGCTATTGTTTTTAAACTTTTTAGTTGTGCTGGCTTTATATCAAAAAAGTCGCATCAACCAACATGTTGATTTTATTATTGTGTTGGGTAGTGGCTTAATTGGCGGCACAAAGGTGCCACCACTATTAAGACAACGCATTAACAAAGCTATTGATATTTATGATACGCAAAAGGAGCGTGGCGAAACAGCGCCTAAGATAATTTTATCAGGGGGGCAAGGAGGGGATGAAAAAATCCCAGAGGGGCAAGCGATGTTAAAGTATGCCGTGACGCATGGTGTCGCGCAAACAGATGCAATTGCTGAGGATAAATCAAAAAACACCTACGAAAATATGCAATTTTCGAAAGTTATTATTGATGAAATGGCCCCCAAAACAGCTAATATAATCTTTGTTACTAGTAATTACCATACTTTTCGTGCTAGTCGCTTAGCCAAGCAAGTTGGTATCGACATTGAGGGAATCGGGGCCCCAGTATCATTTTTCTTCTTACCAAATGCGATTATTTGTGAATTTATTGCCATATATGCACCTAAAAAAGAACTCAAGTCGCGATGGGGTATTAGTCATCTTACTTGCAGCAATTGTTACGGTCTTAAATATGGGAATTGGTTAAATGGTGTTTGTGCCAAGGAATTCTAACAAGAGATAAATAACCGAATGTCATTTAAAAATGGCATTCGGCTATTTGCACTAGGACGTTTTAGTAAGATAAACCCTCAGGTTTCACTAAGCGCAGCGATAATTAGTTTCTCCATTTTAGCGGGTTTAGTAATTGGTGCATAGCGATGTAAGATGGTACCATCTCGGGCAATTAAAAATTTGGTGTAATTCCATTTGATGGGCCCTGTTTGCGACTGTGTTTTCAAGTATGTGAATAATGGATCAGCATTTTCACCGTTGACTAAAAGCGGTTTAGTAATTGGAAAGGTTACCCCAAAATGAAGTTGGCAATAATTTTTTATTTCGGCAGAATTAGTTAGTTCTTGATGAAACTGATTAGAAGCACAGCCAATTATGACTAACCCTTGCTCATGATAGGTTTGATACAACGCTTGTAAATCGGAGAGTTGTGGAGCAAGCCCACATTTACTAGCGGTATTAACAATTAATAAAACTTTATTTTTATAATCGAAGAGTGAAATTGGGGAGCCATCCATTTCAGTTAAGGTAAAATCATAAATTGTTGGCATAAAAGACCTCGTTATTAGCAAGTTTAATTATTAACTTAAAATGATCATAAACCAAACAAAATGAAAATCCAATGAAAACGCTTACGATTTAATAATTACTAAATTAATTAATAAAATGGTAAAATTAAATTAAGTATAAGCAGTTACTTAATTTGAAAAATCTGAAAAAATTTAAATTAGCTATAATCGGCTATATCTAGCTAAGTAGACCGTGTTACTCAATGATAACTTATTTGACAAGGATTATAATTATATGTTTATCATAGATAGATAGGTATGAGTAATTTTTCAACAAGGGGGGCTTTAATGACAATTGAGGTAGAAGTAAAAAACGTGACTAAAATTTTTGGCAAACAGCTAGCAAAGGCCAAAAAATTGGTACGTGAAAATAAAAGTAAAGAAGATATTCTTGCTCAAACTGGGGCGACGGTAGGCGTTGATCGCGCAAGCTTTACGATTAAACAAGGTGAAATTTTTGTGATTATGGGGTTATCAGGGAGTGGTAAATCAACACTGATTAGAATGATTAATCAGTTAATACCAGCAACTGATGGTCAAATCTTGATTGACGGTCAAGACTTAACCAAGTTAAATAAGCAAGAAATGATTGCTTTACGGCGTAAAAAAATGAGTATGGTTTTTCAAAACTTTGCGCTATTTCCAAATTATACGATTATTCAAAATGTTGCCTTTGGCTTGGAAATTAAAGGTAAAGATAAGGCCCAAAGAGAAGCACGAGCGCATGAAGCATTAGAATTGGTGGGGCTAAAGGGATATGATGACCAATATCCTAATCAATTATCTGGTGGTATGCAACAAAGAGTTGGCTTAGCGAGAGCGTTGGCTAGTGATACGGATATTTTGCTGATGGATGAAGCTTTTTCAGCACTAGACCCCTTGAATCGGAAAGAAATGCAAGATGAGCTATTACGCATTCAAAGTGAACTACATAAGACAATTATTTTTATTAGTCATGATTTAAATGAAGCATTAAAATTAGGTGATCATATTATGATTATGCGTGATGGGCAAGTGATTCAAACTGGAACGCCTGAGGAGATTTTAACACAACCGGCTGATGATTATGTGGAGCGTTTTATTGAAGATGTTGATCGCTCACGGGTGTTAACAGCTGCTAATGTAATGATAAAGCCTGCCATGGTGAACATTGAAAAGTCAGGGCCACGGACGGCTTTAAGAGAAATGCGCGAAAATAATACCTCATCGATTTATGTCATTGACAATCAACAACGCTTTATTGGGATGGCCGATGCTCGGGATGTCATTGAATTGGTTAGAAAACAGCAAAAAGATTTAGGTCAGGTTTTGCAAAAAGATGTGCCAACAACGAATCCTGACACACCAATCAAAGAATTAATGTCAGAGATTTCAACAACGCCAATTCCGTTTGCAGTTCTTGATGAGCGGGAACATTTGTTGGGGATTATTGTCAGAGGGGCTGTGTTAGGTGCTTTAGCTGGGGATGGGGTGACTGAATAATGGATATTTTAATCGCAAAACTACCGGTAGCCGATTGGATAAATGATTTTGTTAAATGGTTATCAGGCTTTACGGGCTTTTTTAATGGAGTGACCAATTTTATTGGTGCTATTGCCAATATGTTTCAATGGGTCTTTGACCTAATTCCAATTTGGTTATTCTTTGTTTTGATTTTAGGCTTAACATTTTATGTTAAACGTAATGATAAAAAATGGGGTCTTTTAATTTTTGAATTATTGGGATTACTTTTCATATGGAATATGGGATATTGGCGTGATATGACACAAACGCTAACGCTAGTTTTGACCTCATGTCTAATTGTCTATGTCATTGGTATTCCACTGGGAATTTGGATGGCAAAGACCCAGTGGGTTAATATGGTTATGCAACCGGTCCTTGATTTTATGCAGACCATGCCAGCCTTTGTGTACTTGATTCCCGCGGTGGCGTTTTTTGGTATTGGGACCGTACCGGGAGTTATTGCGTCAGTAATTTTCGCCATGCCACCAACAGTAAGAATGACGAACCTAGGAATTAGGCAAGTCCCAGTCGATTTAATTGAAGCTGCTGATTCATATGGTTCAACCAGTTGGCAAAAATTATTTAAGGTGCAATTACCATTAGCCCAGTCAACGATGATGGCCGGGATTAACCAATCTTTAATGTTAGCTTTATCAATGGTTGTAATTGCCTCAATGATTGGTACATTGGGCTTAGGAACACAAGTTTACTTTGCGGTTGGTCGAAATGACGCCGGGGCTGGATTTACCGCGGGTCTTTCAATCGTTATTTTGGCAATTATTCTTGATCGGATAACGCAATCATTAAAGAAGTAGGTAAGGGGGAAGAAGCGATGCAAAAAATAAGCAAACACTTACGCTTAAGTTCCCTACTGGTACCGATACTTGGATTAGTGCTCCTTTTAAGTGGTTGTGCGAGCCAACTGAAGGCTTATGATGCGCAACAAAAGCTAGGGCCGCAACTTAATTATACAATTACCGGGATCGATGCTGGGGCAGGAATTATGGGAAATACCCAGACGGCATTACAGGTGTACGGCTTGAAAACGGCTAATTGGCAACTACAAACAAGTTCAACGGCGGCAATGACAAGTGCTTTAAATAAAGCAATTCAGTATAAGCAACCGATTGTTATTACTGGTTGGCAACCCCATTGGATGTTTACTAAGTATAAACTTAAATTCTTAAAAGATCCTAAAAATGTGTACGGTAAAACGGAAAATATCGATACAATAACGCGCATTGGGTTTAAACAAAGTAATCCGGCGGTATATAAGTTTTTACAAAATTTTAATTGGACACCAACTGAAATGTCAGGCATTATGCTAAAAGTCAACAATGGGATTGATCCGGCTAAAGCAGCCCAAGCATATATTGATAAACATCCACAGCAAGTTAAGCAATGGCTAAAAGGCGTCGCTAAGGGACACGGCCAAAAGGTCACAATTGCTTATGTAGCTTGGGATTCTGAAATTGCTTCAACTAATTTGGTTAAACGTATTTTGGACAAACGAGGCTATCAGGTGACTATTCAAGCAATGGAAGCCCAACCAATGTGGGCAGCCGTTGCCACTAAGGCCGCTGATATCTCATTAAGTGCTTGGCTCCCAAATACACATGCGATTTACGCTAAACAATATAAAGGTAAATATGTAGATGTGCGGGCCAATTTACATGGTGCTAGAACAGGCTTAGCGGTACCAACCTATATGAAAAATATTAATTCAATTGAAGACTTAAAAAATAAGTAGGCTTTTAAATCACAATAAAGGTGTGGACTAAGGATAAGTCCGCACCTTTATTTGTGCTTGAAAAATTACGAATTAGTTACGGCAGATTTAATTTTCGGTAGTTAGAAGGTGAGCTAACTTTTCAATCCCTAATTGAATTTGCAAAATACTAACATTAGAGAAATTAAGGCGTGCCCCATTGGTAACATTTGAAACTGGGTATTGCCCATTACTAGGCACAAAGACAATGTGGGCTTGAGGGAGACAAATTTGCTGCATAAAGTCATTCATATCAAACGCATCTTGATGTTCTAGCCAGATGAAAAAACCACCACTAGGTTTAGTAAATTTAAGATTACTGGGCATGTGAATTGTCAAAGCAGTGAGCATTGCCGCTAACTTTGCTTGGTAGCGTACTTTAAGTTGGTTAATATGAGCGTCTAAGTTAAAATGTTCCAAATAATAGCTTAAGGCTTCAAGGGTCAAGGTGGGTGATTGGACATCAACAGCTGCTTTTAAACCAGCTAATTGAGTAATTAGCTTACTAGAACCGACAACATAACCAATTCTTAGCCCCGGTGATAGAATTTTAGAAAAGCTCGAAACAAATAATACACGATCATCAGTGTCAAAACTCTGGATAGTTGGTTGTGGTTCACCGTGGTAACGCAATTCACGATAAGGTGAGTCTTCGATGATATAAAAATTGTATTCCTTAGCTAGCTGGGCAAGACGTTGTCGCTTAGGGGTACTCATGGTAATCCCCGTGGGATTTTGAAAATCTGGAATTGTGTATAAAAGTTTAATTTTTTGGCTTGTAGCTTGGCTCTTTTTAAGTTCATTTTCAAATATCGTTAAGTTAAGACCATCTTCTTCCATGGGAATCTCGTAAAATGTTGGTTCATAAGCCTGAAAAGCGGCAATTGCTCCCATATAAGTTGGTGCTTCAAGAGCCAAACCCGTTTGAGTATTAAGGAATAGGCGGCTAATTAAATCAATTGCTTGTTGCCCACCTTGAGTAACTAGAATGTTTGCAGGATCAAATTGGCCGTTATTGTTAAAGTTATGGCGCGTAATTAATTGTTCACGCAGTTTTAAAGGTCCCTTGGCATCAGTGTATTGAAAGATTGCTTGATGTTGATTAGCGATGGCCTGACTAAAAGAAGTCGCCAAGTCAGTCTCAGGAAACAGACTAGTATCTGGATAACCACCAGCAAATGAGATGTTTTTAGGGTCTGAACTAGCCATAAAGAGGTCTGCCAAACCTGATGGATCACTATTAGCAATGCGATTAGCAAATTGGTTATTGATAGGTGAAGTATTCATAAGTGGACGGTCCTCGTTATCATCGATTTTAGTTATTGACATTAGCTTACTATTTTAATTTAGATGAATCAAGATACACAAATTCATTGTTTTGATGAATTTTTTTCAACAAATTGATATAACAATGCTCGCTAGGTGTTTATTAAAAATTAAATTATGACTTAGGAATGTATTCTTAATGATAATACAATATTAAATGTCGGATATAATGGATATACCATTTAGGGGGGGATCGATATGTTAGTTAAAGGTGGACGTTTACTAATTATGTTAGTGGGGCTTGGCATGCTAATAATTGGTTTAAAAACAAACCTAGCAGGCGCAACTAATTATGCATTGCAACCAATCATGGCAATCGTGCTAATGGGCATGCTAGCAGTACTACTAGTATTAGGGGGGTTATTGTTAAATCGGGTTTTCAATCAAATGTCGCATAAAATGCTTTGGCTATTAATTATTACGGTGTATCTTAGCATAGTAGGGATTCAATTATTAATCATCAAAAATTTCACACCTTCATTTGTCCGGGATCCATTTCGAGTGATTAATACAGCAATTAGCCTTAGTCAGCACCAATTGCAATGGCCCATTTATTTTTCAAGGGCCACCAACAATGTCAATATAACGGTTATTTTGGCGCAACTTTTAAAAATAACGCATTTTTTACCAGTTAGCCCAATTTTACAGGTTCGTCTCTGGCAATTAGCGTTAGTGCAACTAGTAATATTGGTGATGTTAGTAAACACGTATTTAATAACGAAAAAGTTAAGTACAGTATTAATGACCTTAATATGGACCTTAATTATCCCGTTTTTTTATACCTATAATTTGCTAGTATTTTATTCAGACATTTGGATTATGCTAGGTTTTGGGATAGTAACTTTAAGTGCTTTATTACTTAACAACACTAAAAAACCATTAATACAAGGGTTGGTGCTATTATTAGCGGGTAGTAGTGCGTTGATTACGCAACTAATTAAGCCTAATTTTATTGTTGTCATTCCAGCTTTACTGATTTGGTTAGTGATGTGTCAAGCAAAGGATCAGGTGCCTAAAAAAAGTGGGCTACTCGTGGTGACCATTAGTGTTGCAGTCATTTGTGCATTTCCCGTTAATAAATTGATTGATCAAGCAGTTAATTTTGAACCAGTTGAGCGCTATGAGTTTCCAATTCAACACTGGATGATGATGGGACTTAATCTAAAAAGCGGTGGCACTTATTCTCAAGCAGATGTACAATTAACGGCTAGGCAGGCCACTTTAACAGCTAAAAAGCAACAAGATACGGCAATCATAAAAGCACGTTTAGAAAAGATGTCATTAAAACAAATTAGTCAATTATTTGTAACTAAATTAACGAACTTACAAAATCAAGGAAAGTTAAATCATAATTATCTTGATGGCTACGTCAAGGCGCCCAAGTGGTATTTGCAACGGCGTTTATTCGTTGATAATGGTATTACTAATTTGACCCGTCTTGGCATGGTTATTTTATATGGCCTGGCCTTGTATACTATTATGATGAGCCTTTTCTTTGGCCGACGAAATGCCCATACTTTGTTAGCGGTGCTACTAATATTGGGCTTAATTGTCTTTCATACCCTAATGTGGGAAGCCAATAATCGGTATGGTGAAGCAATGCTAATTCCCTTACTTTGCATAGTAACCACTGGTTTTGAACAGGCAAGCGAGTTAACAAAGAAGTGGTCGCTAAAGGGCTGGTTGGCGGTAACCTTTTTAGCTAGTTGTCTCATGGCTTTCTTGGGGGATCAACAGTCAATAGCGACTTCCCAAAAACTTAAGCAACCCCTAGTTAAAATAACTGGTCAATATGCCAATTGTGGTGGTGGTTTCAATTATCAACCAGTTTCGCTCGCACCAAAGCAACGTTTAGTACAAAGCGTAACGTTACCAGTTAGTGCCAAAAAATTACAAATTTTAGCGTATGGTCATCAAAATATCCGCTTTAATTTGTATTATCACCATAAATTAATTTATCAAGTGGCAAATATTACAAGTAAACAACGGCACTTAAATATGAATCATGATTTCAATATTTATGTCTACCATACATTTAAGCCCGGTAAGTATAAGTTGGTTTTTACTAATTCTCAGCATACAATTGGTAAAGTTAGGGTGCAAAAAGCAGCTTACAAGTTGCAAGAAGGGCAAATAAAAGAATTATCCGGCAATGCTTCTTTTATTTTTGCCTTTTCTCGTTAAGGTTGAAGCGAAAAAAATAAACAGGACTGAAGTTATCAAAATTCAGTCCTGTTTACTTTTTTAGCAAGAAAATCATTGCTTAATCACTTTAGTGACGAACATTTAAAACTAATTGGCTTTACTACTAACCCAGAAAATGACGTAGCTGAGCTTGTTTATTAATCAATGCAGTGACGGCAACACTGGCGCCATCCTTAATATTCACAATTTGTTGGGCTAATTGATAATGTAATTCCTGCTCTTGAGTTTGGGGCTTAATTTCAAAGGCTAAGATATTTTGTAAGGTTTCAATATCTTTTTTTACATCATTCCAAGCCGGGTTATTAGCGGCTAAAATGGCTAATGAATCTAGATTTAGGTAGGCAGCTAGTTCAGTAAAATCTTTTTTCATGTTGGGATAATGACGGACAAAGACACCTAGTTCACGGGCATTAAGCGAAGCCAAGGCCCGCCCAAAGCCAATAAATTCTGGTGGGACACCAATCGCATAAAATGAGCCCGAAAAATTAATGGCTCGTGGTAGTGCTAGCCCATCAACTTCTCTGGAATAGCCTAATACGCCAACATGTTGGCGCCGATCACGCCGCTTTGGAAAGGCCTTAAAGATGGGCTGCATATCAAGAATTAAGTTATCCAAGGTATGGCGATAAAATTCAGCAGATTTTTTGGCCACATTAATTAAAATGGCTTGTTCGTTAGCACTAATTTCAAGTGGTTTCACATGAGGTAAGGTTGTCTTTAATTGCTGAATAGCTTGTTGAACGGTTGCTAGTGGATAATCATATCTAAACGCCGATTGAACAGTGACTGTACGCACACCCGCAAATTCTTGCACAAAGCGTTCGATTCGGTTAGGGGCTAGGCCACCTCTAAAGATTGCTGAACCCATGCCAGTAATTGGGTAAATATCAATATTTTCAGCTTTAGCAAATTCATATAAGCGCGCAATAGCTAGTTTATTACCAGTGATTGCATTCATAAAGCCAGAGGATAGTGCTGAATCAGATCCAGCTAAAAACACCCGCAGATATGGGGGCTTGAAGCCAAAATGTTTCTCATGTAGATCAAGATATTGTTTGAGAATTTCAGGAGCATGTAATTGAGTTTCAAACCCTTCAAATAAAGGAATCATTTCAATATAGGGTGTGTTTTGGCGTTGGGCGGTAAATACTTGTGTTTTAAAGGTTGCTAATTTTTCAAATAATTTTTGCATTTCAATAATTTGATCAGCGCGTTCGGCCATCGGTAAAATCGCTTCAAACAAAGGACGTTGAGCAAATTGTAAGTCATGGGCAAAGTCTTCTGAGGAAAGAAAAGCAGTCATTGCTTGCATTAAACTATAGCCTTTTTCTTCCCAGATATTAGGGAATCGGAAGGTTATAAATTTGTCGCGCCCCAATTGATGCTCTTTAAAATAATCATATTTTGTTGAAAAAAGACGATCGATAACAGCAGCATCAGCGTGTTTACCTTCCCAATCCCACATATATTCATCAACATCAAGAGTAGCAAAATTTTCAAACGCTTCAACTGTTTCGGTATAAGCTGAAATAAAGGGATTTTGGTTGACATCCCAAAATGCTGCATGCGCATTATCTGGATGTTGTGTCCCCATTGTAACTGGAATGTTTCTTTTTGACATGGCGAACTCCTTTTGGTTTGGGAAAGATTTATTATAGCTAATTATGCCATAAATAGCCTTAAGATTAACCCTAAAATCGTATTTTTTTAAAATCCTGAGCATAAAAATTTTTAATGATAGTCAACGTTCTGCGTAAAGGATTTCAATAGGTTTAAATTTTAGGCGTGTTTGCTAGGGAGCACTTGTCTGAGACGGACGGTTTGAAGGACCTACAATGCCTTGCCATGCATAAAATGGTTATAACTGAGAGATGCGTGTTTGCATAGTGATTAGGAAAAACTTTGCAACAGACTAAATTTAGTCTGTTATAATTAAAAAGAAAAGGAAGCGAGAGGACGTTTATGGACTTACAAGAATTTAGTCAGAAATTTGGCATCGATACGACAACTAGTTTTCAATATAATAACGAAAATTTTAACTTATTATTTTCACGCTATGAAAATGGCAACTGGTGTCTTAACCTAATTTCTGATCAAAATCCAATTGGGGAGATTAATGCGGATATAGTACCAGCTAATGAGTTAACAGTAGCAACAAAAGCGCTGTTAGCGGATGATTTTATTGTCATTAGTTCACAGCAACAAGCATATTTAAAGTTGTTAAGTAATGCTAACGTAATTATTAATCATCCCTTTTTCATGGAAAAAGTGGAAAATTATAGTAAAGGCCGGCTAGTTACGAAAGATGCATATCAGTTACATCCCGACTTTATAACGTATATTAAAAAACAAGTAAAGGTTAATCTAAAAGGGGCTCGAAATTTAGCTACGGTAGGCTTTATTATTAATAAACCGAGTGACGGTTTTGATCGAATTATCTTTGATCGTGATCGGCAACTACGCGATAATCCTGAGCTAGCGCTGAACAATGGTGGTATAGCTGATAACGCCAAATCAGGCCGGCCAGAGATTGCCCCTGCACTGAAAGTTCAAGCAACGAATGTTTTAGAAGATTTGGCATATGTTGACAGTGAGGGTAATCCAATTGAAGTTGGCTTACGGGTTAAAAAATATGCTGTTGATGGTGCTTTTTATCTTGAACTTAATGATAAAACAACGCAAACCCAGTTAGTGATTATCAGTAATCATGGAACTGTTAAGCAGTTAAGCAAGCAAGTTAAGGTTAATTTGGGCAGTGGAGATGTATTCAAATTTGGAACCCAAATATCAAAAGAATGGTTATTAACATCAGGCTTGTTTGAAAGTGTGGATGAAACGAATGCGGTTGCAAATTTAAGTGTTGTGGGACAAGCGGTATTACAAATGAAGGTAGGCGAATAAGATGTTTCCATTATATGATGCGACTAAGTTTGCAACATGGGCTGCCGCTAATAATTTAATTCCTGTGCCAACATTAGCACAAGCAGTATGGCTAACAATTGATGGGACTATGTATGGGACTAAAGATGAGCAGTTATTAGCACCGCATACCGTGCAAGCCGATGTTGCTACTTATTTAGCGCAGTTTACGGTATATAATAATTTAAAGATTACTAGCAATAATTTTTGGAGTATTGTGCATGAAGCCACTGGATTAGTGCGCGTAGTTTATGCCACTGAGATTGTTAGAACGATGATTAGGCAGCGTTTAAGTGAACCACAACGCCGCCTGATTGAGCAAGCAAATTATGAAATTGAACCGTATACTAAAAATCGGCATTATTTTGATGATTACACTTACAATATGTAAGCTGAAGTGCTATACTATTTTTAGTTTACTAGTGGGATTATTCATCCGCCAATAAAATAGTTACTGATCAACAATATTTTGATAATTAGGAGCGTTTATGCGGATTAATATTATATTAGCAGCACCAAAAACTGGTGAAAGACTATATTTAACACAAAAAAATCGTCGTAATACACCCGATAAATTGGTGTTGAAAAAGTATTCACCAAAATTACGGCAAGTTACAGAATTTATCGAGGTTAAATAATGGCAAAAAAAGCAAAAATTGAAAAACAAAAAAAGATTGCAGCTACGGTTGCAAAATATGCAACTAAACGGGCCGCTTTGAAAGCAGCCGGTGACTATACTGAATTAGCCAAGCTACCACGTAATGCTTCGCCCGTACGGATGCATAACCGAGACATGTTGGATGGTCGGCCACATGCATATATGCGTAAATTTGGAATTAGCCGGTTAAATTTTCGGGACTTGGCACATAAAGGTCAAATTCCAGGAGTTAAAAAAGCATCATGGTGAAGCCTTAACTATTTAAGATAATATGCTTAATCAAACAACTAGTTCATAATTTGAATTAGTTGTTTTTTTGTGATTACTTATAATCAAGTAAGGTAAACAGGAAGCATTTTCGAAAAGTGTTTAAGGAAAAAGTCTTTTTATCAATATTAAAAAATGATAGAATTGTTAATAGTCTAAATTATAATTTTACTAGGAGGAACTTATTTTGAAAAAAATTAGTTTGGTTATTTTAGCATCAGTATTAGCATTTAATGTTGCGTTATCAGTATTTAATGGTTCTCAAGTTGCAGCAGCTCAACAAGTAACAACCGTTAAAAAAGCAGGTCAATATACATTTAAATTAACGGCAACTGGTGGTATGGATAAATATTTAGCATCGCAAGCGACAGCTAAAGTTACCGGCAAAAAGGCTAATTTAAATATTGAATTAACAGATTCAAAATTAATTAGTATGATTAATGCTTTTACAGTTGTGGGGGCCACGACAAATACAAAAACACAAAAGGGGTTTAAGATTACAATTCCCGCTAAACGGTTAAATCAAACGTTAGCAACAACCACCAGTGTTGTCACCCCATATTACAGCAATGACTATCACGCTAAAGTAACCCTTACGATAACAAAATTTGTTGCTGATAAACAAGCATCTACGAAGAAAAAGGCTACTAAATCTAAGACTAAGCAAGTGATAAAAAAGGCTAGTCTAAAAAAAGGAACTAAGCACACTATTAAAAAAGTAACTAAAAAAGTAACTAAAGTTAGTAAAAAAGCTTAAACTTTAGGAACGTAATTATTTTACAATTTTGGGGTTCACAATTTGCTGACAGCGTTATGCGAATTGGGGCCTTTTTTTGCTGATTACCATCATAACGATTAATATGACATACGTTTCTTGACTATTCATCCAAAAAAGACTATGCTTTTTATAAATAAACTTACAAAAAGTAAGCCTAGGAGGGGACGATGACTAAAGTACAGTTTGGGTTAGATACATTTGGCGATATACCACGTGATTTAATAATTAATGAGCAACCTGATTACCCACAAGCAATTAGACAAGTCGTTAAAGAAGCTAAGTTAGCTGAAGCTGTTGGGGTGGATATTATTGCGCTAGGTGAACATCATCGCTTTGATTATGCAATATCAAGCCCTGAAGTTGTTTTAGCGGCAATTGCAAGTGTTACCAATAAAATTACATTGGGTTCGGCAGTTACCGTTTTAAGTTCTGATGATCCAGTGAGAGTTTTTGAACGTTTTGCAACTGTAGATGCGCTTGCTAATGGGCGTGCCCAAGTTATGCTTGGACGAGGTTCGTTTACAGAATCGTTTCCACTATTTGGTTATGATTTAGCTGACTATGATCAATTATTTGAAGAAAAAGTAAATTTATTTAGTGAATTATTAAAAGAAAAAGAAACAACATGGACGGGCCAATTACGGCCAGCTTTAAGTGGTGCTAACATTTTCCCTAAAACACAGCATGGGCTTAGTACTTGGATTGGGGTTGGTGGTTCACCGGAGTCAATCATTAGAGCTGCCAGATATGAATTGCCAGTCATGCTAGCCGTGATTAGTGGGACACCGAAGCGCTTTGCACCGTATATTGAGCTAGCTAAACAAGCTGCTGCGAAATTTCAAACACAACCCCAACCGATTGGAATTCATTCGCATGGGGTAATTGCCACTGATCAAGCTCAAGCCGAGACAGTAGCATGGTATTCAATTAAAGCGATGATGGATCAACTAGGCCGTGAGCGTGGTTGGTCTGCAATGTCAAAAGCACAATTTGATCGTGAAATTAAAACGGGTTCGATGTATGTTGGCACACCACAAACTGTGGCTAAAAAAATCGCTAAAGTGATAAAAACCTTAAATTTAGCACGTTTTGATTTAGTATACGGGGCCGGTAACCAAAGTATCACTGAACGAGAGGCAACCATTCGTTTATATGGTGAAGAAGTAATTCCGCTAGTTAAAGAAATGTTAGCCGAATAAACCCATGGAGGTAAAAGGATGCAAACAATTGGTATTTTGGGTGCTGGTAAATTAGGGATCACCCTTGCGCAAATTGCTACTAAGGCAGGTTATCAAGTCTTAATTGCTAGTTCAAAGGATCCACAAGCAATTACATTAACGATTGAGGTATTGGCACCGACAGCACAAGCAGTTACTAGTGCGACAGCTATTGCCAAAAGTGACGTACTTATTTTAGCAATGCCGCTTTCGCACTATAAGCAAGTTAATAGGCAAGCCGTTAAAGGTAAAATTATTATTGATGCGATGAATTACTGGTGGGAAGTCGATGGAAACCGACCAGAACTACTTGATAAAACGATTTCAACCAGTGAATTAGTACAAGCCTATTTTAAGGAAAGTATAGTCATCAAAGCCTTAAATCATATGGGTTACCATGACTTAGCTGATGAATCACTTTTAAGTGATACTGCTAATCCATTAAAAAAGGCGATTGCAATTGCTGGTAATCAGCGTAAAAGTATTAATGTGGTTAAAAAAATAATCCAAGCTTTTGGTTTTGATACCGTCGTTTTAGCAACGCTACATGACGGTATTCGCTTACAACCGGGCACACCGGCTTTTGGTGCAAATGTAGCTGAAGCGGAATTAAGGGCGATGATAGCGACAACGATACCTGGCGAATTTCAACTTGGTCAGCACAATTAGGTGTCTTATTGATTAACTGCTATAATGATAGGTAAAAATGGAGGAATGAAATGGAAATTAAATTACCTTTTTTACAAACCGAATTACCCCAAGACTATGGAAAGTATGCAGCCAAAGAAAATCGTTTAGCTGGTAAACCAGTAGTCTCATTTCCTTTTACAATTAAAGATGCACCAGCTGGGACAAAAAGCTTTGCCCTTACATTTATTGATCATGATGCTGTTCCTGTTGCTGGATTTTCCTGGATTCACTGGCTTGCTGCCAATATTGAACAATCCGAAATTCCGGCTAACTTTAGTCAACTGGCACCTAGTTCAGTGAAACAAGGCTTTAATAGTAATATTTCAAAATTTGTAGGGGAAACTAACCCGGCATTAACGAGTTACTATACTGGGCCGATGCCACCTAATGGGGATCATGCATATACTTTGACGGTATATGCGGTTGATAAACTATTACCTTTACCAAACAATTATTATTTAAATGATTTATATCATGCGCTAACAGGGCATACGCTAGCAAAAACGAGTCTGGACATTATTAGTAAAGCCTAGTAAAACTAAGCCAGTTGCTTTAATGGGGACTTGAATACGAAAAAAGGGCATGATTAGTTAAAAAATATTAATATCAATAATTTAAATAACAGCAAAACGTCTAATTCATCATTGAATTAGACGTTTTTATGGTGGGTAGCTTGAATTTAAAAATAATAAATTAATAAATTATTCTAAAAATTGTATAAAGTGTGGTATAAGCCTGATATTTTGTATAAAAATACGACCTATAATTATAATTTATATGTAAATACAACTTTATTAAGGAGCTAAAAGGCCTTAAAGAGTGGTAAAATTAAAGTAATAAAGCAAATAAGCACTAATAATCGGTAATTCAAGACTTTAAAACAACATATTTTTAATTATTGTTGGTTTAAAACGAAAAATTATGGCAATATGATTTGTTTTAAATATACTGAATAATAAGCATTATTTATAAATATTTACTTGATATAACGGAAAAAGTTTTGTAAAATTTTAAAGTATCTCAATGAGATCAATTAAGTTTAAGGTATCATTAAATAAGTTTATTTAATGCCGATAAAGAATACATAGGTATTATTATTATTGGATGGTAATAATTACGTGTATCAATTGTAAAAATGATAAATTATAAGGATGAAGTTATAGAGTGAGCGATGCACAAAAAAAGATTATTTGAGATATATGTTCAGCCGGATGGACAAAATGAATTTTTAAGTTATTATGAGCAACTACCAGCCCGTGATCGGCAAAAGATGTTGGCGGTGTTAAGTCAAATTCAAGACACTAATTTATTAGTTGCCCAACGTAACCTATGGGTAAAACGAATTGAAAAAGATTTATATGAATTACGGTGTTATGTTAGTAGTGAACGCACCCATGGGATTTGTTTTATCCTAACTGAGAATAACTATTTGATTACGCATGCTTATCCGAAAGCATCTAGTGCTGTCCCAAGTCTAGAAATTAAACACCTTAAACAGATGAGAAAGGAATGGACGACCCACCATGGTAATTGATGAAATTTTAGCACGTGAAATAGAGGACTTAGAATTTTCCCAGCGATTCGATGTGGAAAAAGAAAAGTTGTCAAGTGCGGTAGCTTTATATAATGCTAGAGAAGAAGCAGGTTTAACCCAAGCCGAATTAGCTGATTTGGCTGGAACAACGCAAGCAACGATTGCCCGAATTGAACGAGGCGATAACGTATCATTTGAAAAGTTAGCCCAACTAGCTCAAGCTATGAATAAAAAGTTATTAGTTTCATTTACTTAAAAAAACAAGTAACTAGGTTTGGATAAGGATTGAAAAAAACCAACATTTAAAGAGGCGCAACGGATTAGGCACTCTTTTAGATGTTGGTTTTTTGGCTACTTAGGACAAAGCATAACTAATGGACTAAAACCATGAATAAAAGTTGTGCTATGATAATACCAATGACAATCGCTAAAATAATGGTAGCAATTAAGCTCAGGATAAAGTGGTGATCAATGAATTTAAGCATGCTAACTTCCCCCAAAATAAAATCTTAAATTACAACTTAATTATAACAGGAATGGCACTAAAAAATGAATTAATTGAGTAAAATAACAGTTGCTCAAATAAGGATTGAGGTAAAGAGATGAAATATGTATGGACATTATTAGCAAGTATAGTTATCGTTATTTTTTGGATGTGGTATGCCTTTCAAGAAAAATATGCAACGCTCAGCAAGAATATTCCCTTAATTGATCAAATCAATAACTGGCAAAATTGGTTATTAATTATGGGCTTTTTGGGTGTGTGTGTACTAGTTATCTCAATTGTTTTTAAAAATAAGCAAATTGCTTTAACTGCATTGGTGATAGAAATTATCTTTGCTAGTTTTATCATTACTACTAAGGCGACTACCGTTGATCAAAATGATAGTCAATATGCCCGCGTTAGTAAAAATAATGGTAAGTATCAGACCATTTCAACCAGTAAAATTAAATATCTCGCAACACAAAACAATAAGTATTTAGTTTATGTGTATACTGATAAAAACATGCTCGCCACTAAAGTAACGAGGTTAGTAAAAGCACAAGGGTATCTTTTACGCATTTATAAAGTTAAGCCAAATGCTAATTTGAATCAACTTATTTTTGGTAATACGCAACCCAATGCGCTAATAATTAACGGGGCACAATTAATCATTGTGGGGCAAGAAAGTTTATTGAAAGTCGCGGATAATAAAATGCTTAAAACAATTGAGAATTATTATCAATAAGCGATTTTGCAAGTAGTTAGGCTAAGGACGATAGGTTGCATATTGATTAATAAAAATGAGATTGGTAAATACACAAAAATGGCTGAATTTTTTTAATTCAGCCATTTTTGTGTATTTTGTACCACCTGACCGATACCTCCAGTAGGGGTTAGCTTTAATACGGTGGTTTTTGCGATTGCTTTGGTGTTTCTTTTTTAATAGTAATTGGCACTAATCGATGTTGATTAGTTGAAAAGGTAAATAAACGATATAGCAAGTCACCTAAGATTCCAAGTAAGATGACGGCAATTAAGATTATATTTAACATACTGAACATTTTAAAGACCTACTTTCAATAGTTTCGGTTAATTCGGTCAATTAATACTTTGGTTGACCTTGTAATGTATTATACACATCTTTTAATTAATTTGAGATTAAATAACGTAACTTATCTTTTTTTTAATCATCAGATACCATACTTCGCGATACTTTTGGCAATTAAATTGGTTAGATGGATATCACCAGTTGGGTTAGGGTGAATCCCATCAGGCCCAAACCAATTATTATGCTTTTGTGCAAATTTGTGCCAATTAATCACATGTAAATTACGATATTTTGTCCTGGCTTTGTTTAATAAATTCACGTTAGCTTTGGTCCAAGGGCGCTTAACATAATTGTTGACCCAAAAAACTTGCCGATGTGGGCCTAGTTTCTGCATCGTTTGCTGTAAGGTATGGGGATAAATATTACCGTTGGTACCTAGCATGATTAAAACATTATTCATCAGTTGTTTCTGACTTAACTGTTTTTGAATAATAACAGGGCCTAAGGCTGCTTGGCGGCCAACATGGCCATTAACAATCACTGGCATGATCTTTTGCAAATTAGGACCGACATTGACCATCATTGAATCTCCAATTCCAGATATATTGGTGTGCTTTAATTTTGTAATTTGGCGTGCTGTTAAGTGATAGCGGTGGGCCAGTTTTTGCTCAGTAGTTGATAATTTAATTTGGTGCTGTGGATTGCGATTGGACTTATTCTTATCCTGCTCAGTCGTTTTAAGTAACTTTTTATTTTGTTGGCTGGCTTGCTTGTGCCGGAACGCTAACTGTTTTTGAAGTGGTGTCTGATAGGTTGTAGCAGCTTGAGGAGCCAATAAACCACTAATTGAAGCGCCGATTAGGATAAAAAAGGTGACGGTCACCAAAATTATTTTTGGCTGATAGGTGACCAAGCGTTCGAAATAGGTCTGCCAAAAAGCAAAATTACTGTTTTTAATGGGTACCTCGAGGTAACGATAACTAATTTCACTAATGACCCCGATGATTAAAAGTTCTAGCATTACGTAGAAAATTAAGTGTGTCCGATAGTTTATAATTTTTTGTTCAAAGAAAACTAACACTGGATATTGGTATAAATAAATGCCATACGAACGGGTGCCGAGCCAATTAAAAACTTTATTGTCTAAAATTTTGATTAACCAGGTGGTTGGATGGGCAATCGTAGCAACAAAGATAGTCGCACAAATGGTAAATAAATACATTCCACCGAAATAAGTTAGGTGGGCTTGGCCATTTAATGTTAAAAAACCAATTGTTAGACCAAACAAACTGATAAAACTTAGTGTATTTAAAATTTTTTGATTTTTGGGCGCTAAATTTAACCGGAGATGATTTGAAGGCCAAAGATAGGCTAAACTAGCACCTAATAGAATTGCAAATAAGCGAGTATCAGTGCCATAGTAAGCACGGTTGATATTTGCTGGATCAAAAAAGACGGCTAAGCAAATTGCTGAAAAAAGCGAGCTAATAATTAACAAACTAAATATATAGATCCGTTTGACTTTAAATTTGGCACATAAGTAGACTAATAATGGCCAAATTAAATAAAATTGACCTTCAACAGACAGTGACCAAAGGTGGGTAAATGGTGAAGGAGCAGTGAATTGTTGAAAATATGACTGGCCGTGTTTAATTTCCCAAAAATTATAGACATAAGTTAGGTTCATACCGATATTGGCCCGTAAGCCAATTAAAGCACCAGGGTTAAATAAGGTAATGTAAGCACTCGTAGCTAACAGCATGACGAGTAGTGCTGGATACAGGCGCTTAATGCGGCGAAGATAAAATTTTTTAAGGTTAATTGAATTATGTTTTTCAAACTCTTGTAACAGTAAGTCAGTGATTAAGTAGCCTGAAACAACGAAGAAAATCGGGACACCTAAATAGCCCCCTCGAAATACGTTTGGCAAGATATGATATAAAATAACCCCTAGGACGGCTAAAGCTCGAATCCCATCAAATCCGAGGATATAGCGCCGACGTGTTGTTGAATTCCCCATGTTAATAAAAACTCCCATCCCAAATAAACTCGATACCATTAATATTACGATATTGTAACAATTATTTCAATTAAAAATTCAATGATTAGAGGATTAGTCTTATTTAACCAATTAATTAGAGAAAATGAACTTAAATTAGGATAAAATGTTGCAAAAAGATTACGTTAATGTTACCGTAAAGAAGTTATCATGATGTGGATGCTTAAAAGGAGAGCAATTATGAAAAGTATAATAAAATTATCACTAAGATGCTGTTTAGTGATAATGAGTATGACGCTATTTACCAATGTAGTTACACCGACTGCAAATCATACATGGGCTGCAGAAAAAAAATCGGCCAGTGGCAAAAAATTGCTACGAATACCGTCAAAAATAACCGGAACTTATTATTATTGGAATGTACAAGCGCAAGCTTATGAAAAATTAGTATTAACCCGTAGTAAAATCGCATTTACAATTAATAGTAAACATGCCTGGCTCGTATCAAATCATGTTACTAAGAGACCCAATATGCGGATTAAGCTAATGAATGGACACTATCAAATTGATGATAAACAAGCGCGTGATACTGATAAATATTGGATTACACCGATTAAACGGGGCTTATTGGTAACCCGGCAGTTTGCAAGTAATAACAACGTACCAGTGCAGCAAATTTTTAAAAAACAAAAACCTAGTTCAATAGCTTTGACAAAAGTTAAAACGGACAAACAATTTTTAACAGGATGGCATCAATCACTAACTATTGACAGCAACGTTGATAAAGTCTTACGGTTTAAATTAAGCTCTAATTATCAGAAATTTACGATTGGTAAAGCTAATGGTAAAGCATATTTGGAAGATGATTTTAACGTTACCCAAATCAAAAACACCGCTAGTGGTGATCTTGAATTAACTCTAAGAACTAATAATGAAAAATTAATGGCTAAGGCTTATAAACAGGTTATTTTAAAAATCGGGACAGTCAGAGCCAAGCAACAAAGATATCTAATTATTAAGAGTGAAAAATGCCGACAATTTTACGATCAGAATAGTTTTAGTTTGCCGACTGATTTAAAGCATTACTACCATATGTTACTCAAATAGGAGGTTGGGCATGTTCCAGATAAAAAAAAGATTAGGATTAGTGATAATCACTAGCGTATTAGTAATTTTAGGCTTTGGCCAAGCAATTCAGGCCCAAACAATAAAAGCTGGCTCAGTGGATACGATTAACTTACAACCAACGGTTAAAGTTACTAAGCGGCCAATTACCGTGTTTAAAATTAGTAAAAAAACTGGGCACGTTATTAAGACATTTCGGTTACCAGCCCATAGTTTAGTTAAGCTTAGAACAACGCCACGTAAGCCGCATACACAGGTTATTATACGAGTGAATCAGCCCGTTACCACTAAAACAATTTTGGTAACTAAGGCTAAAGACTATGTTTATCAAAATCAGACAACAGCATTATCAGTAAATCAGCAGATTAAAATGTATGAGTTAGGTAAGCAATGGCGGCAAAGTTTAACTACTAAGCAAAAAAATGCGTTGATTGCTTACACAGGAATTGCTTATACTAGCATCAATGGTAGTTTGCGTGGTCAGGTTAAAAGTACTCCTAAAATCAAACAACAGGTTAAAAATATTGATGCTGGTTTAATGAAGTTTAAGCTACCATATGCCTTTACGGTTTGGCGAGGAACTAGTTTAGCGAACGTGCAGGCTAGTTTAGCCAATAAACCATTAAAATTAGGGGCAATTTATCGTGATAAAGGGTATATGTCCACCTCACTGTTGAAATCAGTTGCTAATAACTTTAAAAGTGATGCCTTACTAAAAATTCAAGTGCCAACAGGGCGTCAGGGAGCTGATTTAGCAGCGCTATCTAATTTTAAAAATGAGGATGAATATTTAATAAAACACAATGCTAAGTTAATTGTAACTGGGATTTCAGCAGGAATTGGTAAAAAAATTATTACGTTAAATTTTAGCGAGTAATATAAATAATCCGCGCTAAATAATATTTAAATAGTAAGTTTTTGCAAGTAAACATGAAGATAGCTATATAAAAAGACTGAATTTATAGAAATTCAGTCTTTTTATATAGCTATGCTACTTTTAATACATGATAGTGGTGAGCAACAATGATAATCCGTTGCTAGGACGATCAAGCACTGTGATTAAATAATTAATGATAATATCAAAAATAATTATAAATTGTTGTTATAATTATCGCTGTAAATGCTATAATTAGTTTATCGTTTAATTACAGAATAATTGATTTGTAAAAATGAATTATCTAATTGATGAATACCTTCTAAACGTAGTGGAATCAGTGTTTGTATATCTGCTAAGTCAGTTAGACTTTCACCATCAGCAATCGTTGGCGTATCTTGGCCCCCCACAATTAGGGGGGCTAAAACGATGGAGATTCGATCAACAAGGTGGGCCTTAAGCAAGGCCGCATTGATACTCCCTCCCGCCTCGATAGTGATATTTGTAATACTAAAGGTATTTTGTAAAATTGCTAAAATCTTGCCTAAAGTCAAGGCGGCTTGGTAGATAATCGTTACATTGTCTGTATCCTCAGGATAATTGGGGTGTTCCGTAAAAATGACAACGCGCCGATAATAATTAGCCAAAATTTTCCGGCCATGTCGGGTTAGTCGTTGGTGGTTATCAATGATAGCAATTGATGATTCTGTTCGTTCAGGGGTATAACTAAGATGGTTAACATTAAAACTGAGTAATGATTTGGCAGTTGTAAAAAGCCAAGCATCAACGGTTTGTTTAATATCAACAAATTGTTGGAGCCCAATCGCAATTTCAGGGATTTGATACCATTCTTTGCGGGCATTAAAGGTTGAGCTATTACCAGATGAAATTTTACCATCAAGGGATGATAGCAAAAATAATGTTGTATAAGGTCGATTTTGTGACATATGCTAAATAATTCCTAACTTACGCTAATTTATCTAAATTATAACATTATTTATGTTTGGAAAGATTCAAACTTAACATAGCAACAATGATTTTAAATAAACTTCATAGTAAAATATTTTGGGGGAAATGCAAATGAGTGAATTTTTAACCATTAGTGAACCAATTGTCGCTTTTAAAGAAGTTCAAAAAATTGATCAAAAAACGGGAAGTGCGGTGACCTATCAGCAAACTTTAGATGGGGTAAATACAAAGTTTGCTATTGGTCTTGCTCATTTAGGCCATTCTGCTAGTGTGATTACCAGAGTTGGTGATGATCCGCTAGGAGTGGTTGTTAAAAATGAGCTTTTAAAACAACAGGTTAGCATTGAAAACTTAGAAATGACGAGTGATTATAATACCACTGCTAAATTGGTGGCAGATGAAGAGCGTTATTTAAACGATAAATATTCGGCCTTTAAATATTTGTCACAACAACAAATTCAAAATGTTGCTTTACATGATGTTAAAGTGGGGCACATTGCTGGCTCATTATCTTTAATTTCACCACAGGTTGATGACGCAATTAATATTTTAATTCAACGATTAAGGGATGAAAAGGTTGTGATTACCTATGCACCAATGCTGTATACGATAATGCCCAACATCACGCAAGAAGTTGTGACTAAAATGAATGGATACGCTAAGTATGCCAAGTATGTTTTATTAACCCAAGAAGAAGCACAGCAACTTGTAGGAACGGATGACTTTGAAATAGTTGCTGACTATTACTTTAAAAATTCGAGCGTAACCCAGGTAGTAATTGTTGGTGATATTAATAAGGGCGTGACGGGGAAAGTCAGGGGTGAAGTAACAGCATCAATGCCCTTTACAACTAAGTTTGACGTAGCAATTCGGCATCAAGTTGAATTAGGTTGTATGTTAGGCATTTTAAGTGCCGTTTTAGAAAAAATGTCACTTAGAGCAATTTTAAAACGCTCAGTAGCACTAACAGATATTATTATTAAAGAACCTGTTATGACTAATGGTTACCCAACCTCGGCTCGGTTGAGTGAATTTTATCGTGCCAATTTAGTTAACAATTAGAGTAGCTCTCAATTTAGGACAATTTTGTTGACTTAATCTAAGTATTCTTTCTATAATGGAAGGATGCTTTTTTAGCTGACTAGATGAATAAGTGAGGTAAACTAAAAATGAATGTAAAAGCCAAAAGAGCAATTTTTATTTTAGTATTTAGTGAATTTTTAGTGTGCTTAGGGATTAGTTTAGTAATTCCAGTAATGCCATTTTTAAAAAACCAATTGCACCTAACAGCAGCTGACATGGGTATTATGACATCCTTGTATGCCTTAGCCCAATTAATAGGTTCGCCCATTATTGGGATGCTTTCTGATCGAATTGGGCGGCGACCGTTACTAGTGTTAGGGTTAGCACTATTCATGGTGTCAGAATTTGTGTTTGCGATTAGTAATCAATTGTTAATGTTTGATCTTTCCAGAATTATTGGGGGGATTTCTGGGGCGATGGTTGTACCAACCGCGATGGCCATGGCTGCGGATATTACGACTGAACGGCAACGTGCTCGTGTTATTGGTTGGTTATCAGCATCATTTAGTGGTGGTTTGATTTTAGGACCGGGGATTGGTGGTATGTTAGCCAATGTTAGTTATAAATTACCGTTTTGGTGTGCCGGTATGTTAGGTTTCTTAAGTATGTTAATCATGTTGTTCTTTTTACCAAGGGAAGCTGAACTAGGGCATCATTTAAAGCAAGCCACGGAACAGCAACCAGTTCGTTGGCAAAAATTTATGACTGGACCAATTATTTTATTACTAGGATTAATTTTAGTATCAGCATTTGGACTTGCCGGTTTTGAAGGAATTTATAGTATTTATGTTAATGAGGTATTTGCTTTTAGTATTAATAATATTGCCGTGGTCTTAATTTTAAACGGCATCATTTCCCTTATTTTACAGGTTGTCTTTTTTGATCGCTTAGTTGAATGGTTAAATGAAATTCGTGTCATTCGCTATAGCTTTTTATTCAGTACAATCGGGGTTGTATGGATTTTATTTGCGCATACTAAAGTTGAAGTGGTAATTGCGACACTCCTAGTATTTTCAGCAATGGATGTCATTCGCCCAGCAGTAACCACTTTACTAACAAAATTTAGTCGTGATGGTCAAGGTTTCTTGAATGGCTTAAATATGTCATTGACTAGTGTTGGTAATATTATTGGGCCAAGTATGGCGGGCTTTTTATTAGACGTTAATTATCATTATCCATATATAATTGTGGTTATTTTTTTGACGTTATCAGTATTGCTAACGTATGCTTTAAAACATCCAAAACACAACTAGCTTGTTTAATTTATTTTTTAGTAAGAGATATTAAAAAGGCCTGCCTTACAGTGAACCCCCGGTAGTGGACTAAAATCCAATATCGGGGGTTTAACTGTACATTGATAAAAATGCGGTCTTTTTTTACGTCTTTTTAGGTTAGGGTGGTAGTAAATAGGTAACGTAATGTTTAGGTTTGAAGATAAAAATAGTGCGGGGTGGTTAAAAAAGGATATGTTGTGAATACCAGCAAAATAATTAACTCATTTTTAATTATAATGGATAAAATAATTTGTTATAATAAATGCATTGATAAATGATGAGGCAAAAAAATGGCGAAGATGACAATTAAAGATATTGCAAAACTCACTAATGTTTCGGTGGCAACAGTTTCACGGTATATTAACGGCCAAACTAAGCGGATGTCACCAGCAACAGCTCAGCGAATAGCAGCGATTATTAAAAAATACGATTTTATTCCTAATAAGGCGGCGCAACAATTGAAGTTAAAAAAAACCGGTTTAATTGGGGTGATGATTGCTAATATTGATGATAACTTTGCGACTGAAGTCTTCAATGGGGCCGACGCAATTTTGCAAACGGCTGGTTATGATGCAATCTTAGTTAATGCTGGTGATTCCCTTGAGCGAGAAACGACGCAAATGGCTAAGTTAAGACGGCAACAAATTGATGGGCTAATTTTACAACCATTGGTTAATCAAACAGCTCACTATAATAAGTTAATGACGCAAGCTTTACCAACTGTGTTAGTTGATCGCTACACCTTACCTTATCAGTGGCCATCAGTTACTTCGAATAATTTTGATGTTGGCCAAGCATTAGCGCATGTGATTAGCAGTAAAAAGTATCAACAAGTCATTATTTATACTGAAAATCCTCAATTTGTGACTAGTCGCTATGAACGCATACAGGGTTTACAATCTGCTTTAAAAACAACTACGCTTAAAATTATTATTAAACAAATAAGTGCAAAGGATTTTAATCAAGCACAAAATTATACAGAGTTAAAAGCACTTACTAATAATTTTCAAATCAAAACAGCCATCATTGCATTAAAGGAAGAATTATTAATTCAAATTCTAGCTTTAATTAATTTTTACCAACTCAAGTATCCGACACAAATTGGGATTACCGGGTTTGCTGATTCACCAATGTTAGCAATATTAGCACCAGACTTAACGCTAGTTAGTCAAGGCCCCTATGCGATTGGCGCCATTGCAGCGGAAATGTTAATTAAACAATTAAATAATACACCAAGTGCAAACCTTGATTATCAACATCCGGCCACGATTAAAAAACGGCGATCTTTGTAAAATTTATTTAAAGGAGATTATTTTGTAAGTATAAGCGCTACATTAGTTTGTCAAAAAGGAAACTGATTTGTTTTTTTAGTGTAACACAACTGATATTTACAAATAGTATATTAACTCTAGCAATTAAATGAAGGATACACGGAATAAAAAATAATGAAAACAAAAAATAATATAAAATCACTAATCATGTTAGCCTTAACTTTAATCACCATTGCTGTCGGAGTTGGTACCACAAATGTTACCGCTGATGCTAGTTCACACCATATTAACGGTAAAAAAGTAGCTAAGTATGCTAAAAAGTTTATTGGGCGACCATATGTGTGGGGCGCTTCAAGTAAATATGCTTTTGACTGTTCAGGCCTAGTGACATATGTTTATAAACATGCTGCTGGTGTCAAATTAGCACATTCATCACGCACACAAGCCAGACAAACGAAGCGAATTAAGTTAAGTTCAGTTAAAGCGGGTGATTTATTATTTTGGTCACGGCGTGGGGTGGTATATCATGTCGCCATTGCTACCAGTAAAAATAGTTATGTCAATGCACTAGCACCAGGCTATGGGGTTAGAATGGGTGGCATGGGTTCACGACCAAATTTTGCCACGCGGGTAAGGTAGCGCCAACCCCTAATAATCATGGCGCTTTGTCAAATGGTACTGATAGACTAAACAATTAAATTAATTTATTAAGCAACTAATTCATAATTTGGAATTAGTTGTTTTTTTGTAATTTATCGCAAAATATTAATTTTTAAAGCTAATTAAAATACGCTGTCTGAAGTTTTCAAAATTTCTAAAACCGTATGCAATACGACTAATAACTCTTATTTTATTGTTAATTCCCTCTACAGGGCCATTAGAAAATCTGTAATGTATTATTAGCAACTATGGTTGCTAGTAAATAGTCTTTATCACGTTTTTTAAGACTGAAGAGAATGTCTTGATAAAAAGTATCGGCAGTTTTTAAATCAATTGATAATGCTAAAATACGATCAATAACTTCAGTGTAGATCCGAGAAACCTCGCATAGCGAAGACAATCGCGGGGTTTTTATCGATGATAGCAATTTATTGAAAAATTAAATTAAAGTTATATATGCTATTACCTGAAAATTTTAAAAAATAAATATAATTAGTCGGAATTATTTTAAGCAAAATGTGATAATAGATTTGAAATAAAATTTAAATTAATGACTGTATTTATTCAACAATGCTGAATTATTCATGGGGGATTGGGATGAAAAGTCGAGACTTAAAGCGTTATATAAAATTAGCCCATCAAGTTGATAAACTAGCTGTTGAATTTGCAGCAATGACTGATCAAACTTTAAAAAAACAAACCCAAATTTTTAAAGATCAACTACAAAAAGGAATTGCTTTAGACACAATTTTAATCAGAGAGTATGCAATAATTCGGGAAGCAGATTAGCATGTGTTGGGAATGCGTCCATTCTTTAATCAGATTGTGGGGTTAATCGCGCTATTTTATCATAATGTTGCGGAAATGAAGACGGGCGAGAGTAAGACTCTAACGGCGACCTTGCCAATGTATTTACATGGGCTAATGGGGCCAGGGAATTATTTAATTACGGCTAACGCTTATTTAGCTAACCGAGATGCGCAAAATATTGGTGTTGTCTACGAATGGTTAGGGCTAACAGTCGCCATTGGCACAATGCTAGATGAAAAAGATAATCCTGATCGAGATAAAAATACGCTTTACCAGGCTGATATTATTTATACAACTAATAGTGCATTAGGTTTTGATTATTTATTTGATAATTTAGCTGCAACACCAGCTGATCAAGCAATTCAGGGCTTTAATTTTGCATTAATTGATGAAATTGATGCAGTATTATTGGATATGGCCCAAACACCGTTAGTTATTTCTGGTGCGCCGCGGGTGCAGTCTAATTTATATGGACTAGCAAATACTATGATTCACAAGCTTGGTCAAACAACAGATATTGGCCAAAGTAATGACCAAAAAAAGTTCGGTTGACTAACAAGGGGATTGAAAAAGCTGAACATCTTTTTGGTATCACCGGGCTATTAACTACCCGCGGGCAAGATCTATATCGACACTTATTATTAGCCTTACGGGTCACCTATTTATTTAAACTTAATCATGACTATGTTGTTGAAAATGGCGAAATTGTGTTATTAGATAATATCAATGGGCGTAAAATAGGCGGCACTAAACTCCAAGCCGGACTGCATCAAGCGCTAGAGGCGAAGGAAAAAATTCCAATTACTAATGAAAGTCGGGCAATAGCTTCAATTACATATCAAAATCTCTTTCGAAAATTTAAGAAACTAGCTGGTATGACTGGTACGGGGATGAGCGATCGCCAGGAATTTTTAGATACATATGGGTTAAATGTGGTGGCAATCCCCACCAACAAACCAGTTCAACGGATTGATAAACGTGATTTAGTCTTTGCTGATAACCAGACTAAAATATTAGCCTCAATTGAGGAAGTAAAGGCGGCGTATGCAATTGGGCGACCGGTTTTAATCGCGACTGGTTCAGTGACCATGTCAAATTTATATTCACGAATCTTATTAAATGGACAAATTTCCCATTCGGTCTTAAATGCTAGTAGGGTGGCGCGTGAATCAGCAATTATTGCGCAGGCTGGTACGTATGGAGCAATCACCGTAACGATAAATTTTAAAGGCACTAGCATCAAAAAAAGTGTGCGCATAGGCCGTAAGTATCGCAGCAAACTGTGCTAAAATATGGTTCCCCACTGGATGGCCATAAGTATCGTTGATTTGTTTAAAGTGATCAATATCAAGAATCATAACCGTTTGGTTTTTGAAAGAATAGTCGCGGGCTAAAAAATCTATTTTTAGTGCTTGATAATTCAGTAATCCTGTTAATTCATCTTCAGAGGCTTGTTTAAGTTTTAAATCCAGTTCAGAGTTTTTAGCTTGAATATAGGTGATAAATTTATAGATTAATAAAATCACTAATGCATTAACCAGATAGATAAATAATGTTTTCGTGGTTAGAAAGAAATTTAAATTAACATTATGAATGGCATCATTTTGAATTATTTCAACACTAGTATTTAAAATAGTAACGATAAATAATCCTAACCAGTTATTCAATTTTTTAATAATTGATAAGCACAGTGCTGTAAAGAAACCACTTAAAAGAACTGTGATGATTGCGATAGGCGCTAAGGTCACCTGCCAAATAGCAAAATAACCTAAAAGGACACAAGGTGTTAGCAATAAACAAATAGTAGACAAAAAGCCTTCAGTGGTTAACGCCATAATCAAAATTGGGAGATAGTATAAAAATGAATGATGCAACAAAGCATTACTGGTCGAGACAATGGTGTAAGTAAACATAATATAACTAATAGTATATGCCAAGTTGTAAAGTTTTTTATTTTTAATAAAACGTTGACTCTGTTACATAAATAACAAAGCAAGGATAATTAAAAACGCAAAGATAATAATTAGCGTATATTGATAAATATAAAGGATCATTTTATTTACGGTTTTTCTCCTTATCTAGATGCCAACCCTGTTGCGCTAAGACACCATGATTTAAATAAAGATAAAAAATTTCGGCAGTACTTGTCCCTTCACCAATCAGAAAACATTGATTATAATTTTTCAAAAAACGTAGTAATTTATTAATCTTAGGGTAGGTCGTATTATCAACTAGATCAGCTGATAATTTTAAACCAACAACGTAGCGTAATAATTTAGCAAGATTAATCGTATCGTGAACCATATCGATATCATCCAATAGAATTTTAAAACCAGCTTGACTAATATTGTCTAAAATTATTTGTACATCATTTGTATCCATCTGTTGTGTCACCCGTTCTGTTAATTCAATAAGAATTTGCGGGTGATACGGCTTGATAACGTTTAAGAAAGGAATAAAATTTTTATCGACTGCTTGTAGTGGGTCGATATTAATGGATATAATCTTGGCAGAATTATTAGCTAACAGGTTAGTAATTTGAGTAGTAAGCTAGTCAAAAATTAATTTATTACCAGTAGCAGATTGGGTTAATAAGGTGAATTCTTTAGCAGGAAAGCGCTGTGTTTTTGCTGAACGGAGCAATAATTCATGAAACAAAAGTTTTTTCTTTAAAAGTGGACCATGTTTAGTAAATTGCCAAATTGGTTGTTCAACTAAATACCAGTCATTAATATCAATTTTCATACGTTAAAAATAGTCATGTAGCACTCAATTAGTAATACTACAGTCTATATCGCGATCCCTTCACTAAAATTAAATATTTACTTTTAAATATATTAAATCAGCACTTAACAGTCAATAAACTTTGGTAGAATGAAGCCAAATTACTAAAAAAACTAGCGTCAATTTGAGTTACTAGCTATTAATGGTATAATTGATTGTTAAATTTAAAAACATGGTATTATTAAATATTTTACGATATTGTGAAGGAAGTTAAGATATAAATGAGAGATGAACCAGAAGTGACACTAATGCGTGAGTTATTTGTGAATGATCAACGAGATTTTGCACATTTAACCAAATGGACCATTTTAGTACGCAAGTATAATTATGTTACCGATCAAAAGATAGTAGAAAAAATCATTAAGCAACCACTGAACGCACCAGCAATTGAAACCTTATCAAATGATATTTTAAGATCAGTGGCGCTATTTGAGGCTACGAAACAAGGTGGAATGGTTTACGAAAAAATTAAAAGACAAGCGCCCACCACATACTTAGCAATTGTCTTAAATGATGTTGTTGTTGGTTCATTAGTTATCAGTCAGCGCAATCAAGCGGCTCAATCAGCCCAGGTCAGCTTATTTTTAGAAGAAAACATTGGTAATCGAAATTTATTAGCAGTTAATGTTATCTATATTTTAAAGACGTTTGGTTATAAGCTTTATCGATTTAAGTACTTTGTTATCAATACCCCAATGCAAAATGCCAAAAAGATGCAATGGTTAGCATTACTTCATAGCCGTATTAACTTATTCTCAGGTGCTAAATTGAACAATGAACCAATAACTATCTATCAAAGTGTCATTGAGGTTCTTGTTGATCAAGCAATCCCAAAGCATATTGAAAAAAAATAGGGAGAAGTTACAAAAAATAATGAGAAGCAAATTTGATATATTAAAAATTACACTAGCCTTGACGATTGGTGTGATTATCGCTTGGCCAATCCCAACAACCGTGCAATCAGGTAAAGGTAAACGGAATGAAATCGCTGCCCGTACGATTAATGTCAGTAAAAATTATGTCAGTTTTAGCAAAGGGACACAAGTTGGCAGATTGAGTCGGCATTTAAAAGTGGTCTCATTTGGTGACTCAATCACGAAGGGCAAAACTGCTGATGTTAATGGTAACCCAATCGTGGGAGTTAGTTATGTAAGATATGTCTTTCAATATGAAAAAGTTTTTACCGATCTTGGTGTTAGCGGCTCCGGTGTTTTACCGATCCCAGCTGGTAATAATATAATTTATCAAAACTTGGGATACCAAATTAGTAAGCATCCAAATTTAATTAAAAGTGCAAATATTATTACAATTGCTTATGGGACTAATGAATATCGCTATTTGAGTGGAAAATTACAAAAACAAGCAGTAAAAGTATTGGATCAAGATTTAACGCACATTCAAGCCTTAAATCCAAATGCTCGTCTTATTGCCATGTTACCGCTAGAAAGATGGGTAACGAAAAAGCACATCCCGGCTTTGAAAACACATTATCGAATCAGTAAACATCATGGTTATTCATTAAATACGATTAGTAACAATTATCGGCAAGTGTACCAAAAGCATGGCGTGGAAATTTTAGATTGGAATGCACTAACCAATAAAATCTTGGTACGTTATAATCAAACCATTGATGGAACGCATCCGACGCAACAAACGTATAATAAGTTAGGGATATACTTTGGTCGGTGGTTAACTGGTTTGGAATAAGTAAATAGCGCGAAGCGCATCTAAATTTTATTAAGATGCATTTTTTATTAAATAAATTGATAGAAAAAATTAATATTATTTATAAATAATTATTTTTAATTATTTTTTTTTACTCAAATAAGCTATTATTATCGTAAGAGAGATATATTGAATATATATACTCAATATATCCTGGGGGCTCTTTAAAATGCTAGGAGTAACAATTATTTTGTTAATAATTAAAAATAAGTTATATGACATGTTAAAAATGTGGAACCCATAATCCACTAGATACAAAGTATTGTAAAAACTGTGGCCATTTTTTAAGAAATAAAGTTATTACAATAAGTGCCATTGATTATACCGCGATCAAACGCAAAATGCCTAAATTTAAGCCGTGGTATACGCAAAAATTATTTATTGTTGGTTGTTTATTTATGTGTGGTCTATTAGCGTTACTAGTGCACTATAATCGGCGCGAGTAACAAATTGCCCGGACTGTTAACCAGCTAGCTACTAAGCACATTTCATCCCAAGCAATCACTATAAAGGGGAATCAAGTACCTGCGCTAGGGTTTAAGCCGTATGCACAACAGTATCTCAAAATAAAGCAACAACAAAGTAAATTGCTGACTAAGTTAATTAACCAGCAACCTGTTAAAAATGTAAAAGTAATTGCTAAGCACTATTGGTGGGGCTACACAAATTACAAATTACAATTAACAGCAGTGCGCTTAACACTAAAAAATCTTAAGAAGACTGACTTAATTTTACTTAATCAGCGCTCATTTCAAGGGCAAAAAAAATTAGTGATTAGTAATTTGGTACCTGGAAGCTACGAGATAACGTTGTTTAAGGCGAATAAGCAAGTTCAGCCTGTTAAGATGCTTAACCTTTCTAGTAACCAACAGCTAGTCTTTAACAGCACAGCTAAAAAAGAAGCACCTAAGCCTGTAGCTATAAAAAAGAAACAGCACACACCGTTCACGCTTAAAGCGATGCAGAAACTCTTTATAAAAGGGTTTAAAACCGCTGAAAGTGGGGCTAGTGGGGCCACGTTTGTTGGCTCTTTGTCAAATGGTACTGATAGACTAAATAATTAAATTAATTTATTAAGCAACTAATTCATAATTTGGATTAGTTGTTTTTTTGTAATTTA
>NZ_JAFBDN010000008.1 GCF_016908275.1 Periweissella beninensis
CTCTTTTTTTACACCTTTTTTTACAAAATGCAAGAAAAAAAGATACCGATTAACATGACGACGTCATGTCTATCAGTACCAAAAAGTGTAGACCCTAAAAAACTTTAAATAAGATTTAATTTCCTTGGTTTAGATGTTTAGATGACTAGGTATGTTGTAATTATTTTGTTATAATTATATGTTAGTTGAGAAATAACGAGGGGCTTAAAATGGAATTACGGCAAAATATCTACCATCATCGACGTAAAATAAGACCAATAACATGGCTAATTATTGGCATTATTTTATTTATTGGATTTGGTATCACATTTGTAAACACGGCACTTACGTCTGCTAAAGATGCTGAAGTAAAATATGCGACAATTGCTAAAAATAAAGGCTTAAAAAAACAAACAGACTTTTTAGTATCAAAACGCGCACATACATATTATTCAGTATTTGGCAAAGATAAAAATAATGTAAAAATAGCGTTTATTATGAAGGCTAGCAAGAACGCCAAAAATATTAAACCAATTAAAATATATCTGAAAAAAGGATTAAGCTATCAACAAACAGTTAATTTAGTGTGGGCTAAATATAATCCAAAAAAGGTTTATTCATTAGGATTGACAATGTATAAAGGTGTTCCTGCATGGGATATTTCTTTTAAAACAAAAAAAAATTCATTAAGTTTTGTGACGATACAATTTAGTAATGGTAAGGAATTAAAATTAATCAAAAATTTGTAAACAGATGTTTTACTTATAAATTTGGTGCTATATCAGAACGTCTTTATGATGTAAAATAAATATATGGTTTTTAAATGAAATAATCTATTTACATAGAGATAAGGATAAAACAATGCAAAAAATTAATATTATTGATGCCGCCAGACATGTTGAAGAAGAAGTTGAAATAGGTGCATGGCTTACAAATAAACGATCAAGTGGAAAAATAGCATTTCTTCAATTAAGAGATGGCTCAGCCTTTTTTCAAGGAGTTGTGGTTAAAGCAAAAGTTGGAGAAGAAGTTTTTGAATTAGCTAAAGAGCTAAAACAAGAAGCAGCTATTAAAGTTGTCGGAATAATTCATGAAGATAAGCGTTCACATTTTGGTTATGAAATAGAAGTGACAAAAATCATAGAAATTGGATCTTCTGATGAGTATCCAATAACACCAAAAGAACATGGTACCGACTTTTTGATGGATCATCGTCATTTATATTTACGTCATCAAAAGCCATTTGCTATTATGAAGATACGAAATGAACTTATTAGAGCAACATATGAGTTTTTTAATAAAGAAGGATTTACAAAATTAGATGCACCAATTTTGACTGGTTCAGCGCCAGAAGGAACTACTGAATTGTTTGAAACCGATTATTTTGGACAGTCAGCTTATTTATCGCAAACTGGTCAGTTATATGCTGAAGCAGGCGCTATGGCGTATGGTAAAGTATTTACTTTTGGACCAACTTTTCGAGCTGAAAAATCAAAAACACGACGTCACTTGACTGAGTTTTGGATGATTGAACCTGAAATGGCGTGGACAACGCAGGAAGAAAGTTTAGTAATTCAAGAAAAATATATTGCCTTTTTAGTCCAAAATGTAATTGATCATAATGCCTACGAATTAAAACTTTTAGATCGAGATATTGATATTCTTCGAAAGTATACACAGTTACCTTTTCCTAGATTATCATATGATGATGCAGTTACCTTACTCAAAGATAATGGCTTCGATGTCGAATGGGGAGTCGATTTTGGTTCACCTGAGGAAACATTTTTAGCTAATCATTTTGAAAAACCTGTGTTTATTATTAATTTTCCAAAAGCAATTAAAGCTTTTTATATGAAACGTCATCCATCACGAGATGATGTTGTTGTTTCTGCTGATCTATTAGCACCAGAAGGATATGGAGAAATAATTGGCGGATCTGAGCGTGATACTGATTATGAATATCTAAAAGAACGAATTGAAGAACAAGGATTGAGTTTGGCTGAATACCAGTGGTATTTAGATTTACGGCAATATGGATCAGTTCCGCACAGTGGCTTTGGCCTTGGCCTAGAGCGAGCAGTTACCTGGATTACAGGAACTGAACATATTCGTGAGGCTATTCCATTTCCACGTACGTTAAATAGATTACGACCTTAAAAATAAAAATAAATGGAAAGCGAACTATAATTAGTATGGTTCGTTTTTTCATAGCAGTATATTACTATAATAATAAAAACTTCTAAAAAACGAGGATTAAATTTGAAGATAAATGAAAATAATTTAAATAATTATATACAATCAGGAAATACCGTATTCAGTAATTATCTCTTGATTCATTATTTTGATATTGGAATGAGTAACGAGCAACTACTAATTTATATTCAAGCGAAAAGTGCACTTGATCAAGGTACTAAATTTCCTGATCTTGACATGATAGCTAATAATTTGCATTTTACAAAAAATCAGGTTGCTAATGAATTACAAAAAATGGTTAATGCAAAGCTTGCAGAAATTGAAACGATGCAAATAAATCAACAACATAAAATGGATGTGCTGTCATTTAATGGTTTAACAGAAAAATTATTAACGATGCAAATTAAAAATGATAATGACCAAGCAATACCTAAACCAATCAATACAGCAACTAGTCGTAGTGAAATATTTGCAAATATTGAAAGCGAGTTCAGAAGACCTCTTTCTAGTATAGAATTACAAAAAATTAGTGAATGGTTAGATAGTTATAGTTTTAAACCAGAAATGATTTTATTAGCACTTAAAGAAGCTGTGCTAAATAATGTTTATAATCTTAGATATATTGAGCAGATTTTAATTAATTGGCAACAAAAGAATATTAATACGGCCCATGAAGTAGAAGTAAATCGGCAGGCACGCCAACAATCTATTAATCGTGAAGGTAATTCTAAGCAAAATGTTAGTAATCAAAAATATATCGATATTCCATTTGATAATATTTTTGATTAGCGATAAAAAATTTATTTTAGTAATTTTTAGTTGTTACTTATAATAGTGGATGGTAAACTATATGAGCTACAGAATTATATAATTACCATTTGGAGGAACTATTATGGATTATCCGCTTTTAACGCGTTTAATCGCAGAATTTTTTGGTACGCTATTATTAGTTTTATTAGGAAACGGTGCGGTTGCTAATGTTGATTTAATAAAAAGTAAGGGAAATAAAGGTGGATGGATTTTAATTGCTTTAGGTTATGGGATGGGGGTAATGTTACCTGCCATGATGTTTAGTACGATTTCAGGTAATCATATTAACCCTGCGTTTACAATCGGTTTAGCAATGATTAACTTATTTCCAATGTCGGAAGTTGTGCCATACATTTTAGCACAACTTTTAGGCGCAATTGTTGGTCAAATATTAGTGGTTGGTATTTATAAACCACATTATGATGTCACAGATGATCATGGCGTTGTGCTAGGAACCTTCGCGACTAGTAATGTTTCAAAAAGTTGTCTGAATGGTTTTATTACAGAAGTGATTGGTACTTTTGTGTTGATTTTTTGTGCTCTTGGAATAACATCATCTCAGTCTAATCCTAAATTAGACGCATTAGCATTAGGTTTCTTAGTGATGACCCTAGTTATTTCATTAGGTGGTACGACGGGACCGGCATTAAACCCAGCGCGTGATTTAGGACCACGACTGGTTTATATAGTATTACCTTTAAAACATAAAGGATCGGCTGATTTAAGCTATGCATGGGTTCCAATTTTAGCACCCTTAATTGGTGGAGTAACAGCGGCAGAATGTTGGAAGTTACTATTTTATTAAATAAATTTTCAGGTTTCAAAAATAATGGATGTTAAAGATATAAGTTGATTAATAATATTATCAAATAAAACCCCTCTTACAAAGTAGCAATGTCAAGGTAAGAGGGGTTTAGTCTAGATTCACAATATGTTAAATTATTATCAGTAATAAAAGTATACATTTTATTACTTTAATTTAGATAAGACGCTATTGAATTAATGGAGGAAATTTGATTGACAGAGATAATTTTAAAAAATATAGCACTTAATGCTGAAAATGAACAATTTAAAACAACAGCTAATAGTCTATTAGGAAATCATCTTTTAATTACAGGAACAACTGGTAGTGGAAAATCAACTTCAGCGTTAAGTATTCTGACTGCGTTAAAAAGAAATAATCAAAATACAATTATTATTGATGCAACCGGTGAATATAAAAATATTGAAAATGCGACTGTAGCTAAATTAGGGGAGAATGCCTTTATTGATTATACTAAACTTGATAATAATACTTGGGCGAATCTGTTAACCTTAAATAAACCGAAAGAAATTAAAGTTCTAGCTGCGGCTATTTTAAGTTTAAAAATTCAAAAAAATGTGTATAAAAAAGATGGTATTTACTCAAAAATAAATCGAAAATGGACAGATTTTAAAAAGGATAGCTATCAACTATTTAATTATCCACAACCGTTTAATATCAATTTATTAGGACAACAAATTAGTGAAGAATTAATAAAACCCAAATTAGATGAAACAATGAATTTAGAAGTTATTGGTCAAGAAAGAGATTTTAAAAAGTTAGCTAAGTGGCAGACCAGATTGCAACAAATTAATAATACGTTATCAGATCCAATAATCGCTAACATTTTTCATTTACCTGATCATTTAGCCACGCATAATAACGTAAGGTTTGATATTATGTATCTAATTGCGCTATTTAGTACACACAAAGTAGTGAATAAAACATTAGTTATTGATATATCAAAAGTATTACCAATCGTAAATTTAGATCAAAAAATTGTATCAATCATTGCTAATGAAGTTTTATCGGTCAAAAATAAGAACAATAAAAGACCGGTCGTTTTATTTATAGACGAAGCGCATCGTTATATACCTAATAAAAATAAAAAAATCAGTGAGAATAACGGAGTGTATAAAATATTAAGGGAAGGCCGTAAAGTTGGCACTTATCTATTGTTAACAACGCAAAGCCCATTGGATATACCAACTAAGCTCCTCGGTCAATTTGGGGCAACCTTGACACATAAAATAAAAACAAATACAGAATTAAAACGATTAAAGATTAAAATACCAACTATTATTAGCTATCAACCAGGACAAGCTTTGTTGCAAGGAGACAATTATGCAAAAGTATATGAATTACAAATGATAAAAAGCGATGAACAACATGCTACTAATTCACCTAAGTTTAGTTAAATTAAGAAGGAAAAAATTATGGAAAAATATCAAATAATGGATGCAACCTCACAAATGCAATCACAGATAATAGCACTTTTTAAACGCATTTTTGATCAAATGGAATTACCCCAACTTAAAAAATTAAACAATGATGAGCAAGAGAAGCTATTAAATGAAGCATTTAACATTGTAAAGCTACGTCAGTGGGCAGTTATTAAGGTAATCTTAACACAATCAGATAAAGTCGTAGGAGTTGCATATTCATATAACGGAGTTAACGAAAATAAACTAAAGGAATTACTTTTAGAAAGGACAGCTCCTATTGATTTACATCCTGATGTTGAAACAAAAAGTGGTGAATGGTATTTAGAAATGCTCGTAATTGACCAAGCATATCAAGGACAAGGATTGGGGAAAAAATTACTTGAAGATGTATGGCAAATTGCACAGCAAAACAAGTTAAGTTTAACTTTGAATGTGGACCATACAAATATTAAAGCCAAAAAATTGTATCAAGCACAAGGTTTTATCGATATTTCGTCAATTATGATTGGGCAACATCGATATGTCCATATGCAAAAAAATAAAAAATTGCGACAAATGTTTGACATTCTCTGACTAAGTAGTATTATATTAATTGTTAGCACTTGAGTGTTGTGAGTGCTAAAGTGAGGTGATAGTGAATGTTAACAGATCGGCAAAAGTTGATTCTGCAAGCGATTATTCTGGCTTATACAGAAACTGGACACGCAATAGGATCAAAAGCATTAGCAGATAAACTAAGCATGACTATTAGTTCAGCAACAATTCGAAATGAGATGGCGATTTTAGAGGAAAAAGCGTTAATTCAAAAAGAACATACTAGTTCTGGAAGAATTCCATCTTTAGCAGGCTATCGATATTATGTCGATAATCTTAAAGATATTGATATGCTTGTTAAAAAACAGGATATATTAACAATTAGAGATTCCTTTAATCAAAATTATACGAAGGTTGATGAAATTATAGCACAATCAACTAATATGTTGTCACAGCTTACATCCTATACTGCATTGGCAATTAAACCAGAAACGATAAATACTACATTGTCTGGTTTTAGGCTTGTCCCACTAGGAAGTCACCAAGTGATGGCTATTTTAGTCACTAATAATGGTGATGTTGAGAGCCAACAATTTGCAATTAACAAGGAAGTTACAAGTGAACAGTTAGAGGCCGTTGTTCGAATTGTAAACGACCAACTAATTGGTAAATCTTTAGATGTTGTGGTAAAAAAGTTAGCTAATGAAGTACCAATTTTGATTAATAAATATTTAAGTTCATCAGATGCCTTTTTAGACACATTTGACAATGTTTTAAATAAATTTGGAACAGATCAGTTTTTTGTCGGGGGCCGTTTGAATTTGTTGGATTTTAGCTCAAGTGATAATCCAGCAGCTATTAAACAACTATATGAGCTTCTTAATAGTAAGAAGGATATGCATAATATGATGAACTTTAATGATCAAGAAAATGATCAAACTACTATCTCAGTTAAAATTGGTGACGAAATTGCTAATGATTTATTAAAAGATTATTCATTGTTAACAGCAAGTTATGATGTTGGGGATCACGGGAAAGGAATTATTGCAATTTTGGGGCCAACCCGGATGCCTTATTCAAAGACCATTGGCCTTTTAGGTGCATTTAGGCAAGAACTAACTAGCAAGTTAGTAAATTATTATCACTTTTATGATGAGTAAGGAGGTGCAAAATGGCAGAACAAGAAAATAAAGTAGATGATCAAAATGTTGATGAGCACCAAGCAGAAGCAGAAGCAGAAACAGTAGCCACAACCGAAGAAGCAACTATGGCTGAACAAGCTGAACAAGTAGTAGAAAATACTAGTGATAAGCAAATTGCTGATTTAGAGAATAAGGTTAGTGACATGGAAGACCGCTATTTTAGAGCGCAAGCTGAAATGGACAATATGCAAAAACGTTTTAAAAAAGAACAAGAAGCTCTTCTAAAATATGAGGGAACAAAATTAGCCAAATCAATTTTACCAGCAATCGATAATTTAGAACGTGCTTTAACTGTTGAAGCAGATGATGCGGCCGCTAAACAGTTGAAAACTGGTGTTGAAATGGTATTGAAAACATTAAAACAAGCGTTAAAAGATAACGCGATTGAAGCAGTTGGTGAAATTGGAGATGTTTTTGATCCTAACTATCATCAAGCAATTCAATCAGTTGATGCTGATGAAAAGCATGCAACAGACACGATTGTTGCGGTTATGCAAAAAGGATATGTATTAAAAGATCGTGTTATTCGCCCAGCAATGGTAAGCGTAGCACAATAAAAGAAAGAGGTAAATTTAACAATGGCAAAGATTATTGGAATTGACTTAGGAACAACAAACTCAGCAGTTGCTGTCTTAGAAGGTAATGAACCTAAAATTATTACCAATCCAGATGGTGATCGTACGACTCCTTCAGTTGTTTCATTTAAAAATGGCGAGACAATGGTTGGTAAAACAGCTAAACGTCAAGCAATCACAAACAAAGATACAATTTCTTCAATTAAACGGCATATTGGGGAAGCAGGCTATAAAGTCGATGTTGAAGGTAAGCAATATACGCCTCAAGAAATTTCAGCAATGATTTTACAATACATTAAAAAATACGCAGAGGACTATCTAGGTGAAGAAGTTACCCAAGCGGTTATAACAGTACCGGCTTATTTCAATGATGCACAACGTCAAGCTACAAAAGATGCTGGTAAAATTGCTGGCTTAAAAGTTGAAAGAATTATCAATGAACCAACAGCTGCCGCATTAGCCTATGGTCTAGATAAATTAGATCGTGATGAAAAAATACTGGTTTATGATTTAGGTGGTGGGACTTTTGACGTGTCAGTCTTAGAATTAGGTGATGGGGTATTTGATGTTCTTTCAACTAATGGAGATACACGTCTAGGTGGAGATGATTTTGATCAAAAAATTATTGATTGGCTAGTAGCTGAATTTAAAGCTAATAATGGTGTTGACTTATCAGATGATACATTGGCATTACAACGTTTAAAAGATGCTGCTGAAACTGCGAAAAAGACGCTTTCATCATCAACTGAAGCTCAAATTGATTTACCATTTATTGCCTCAGGTGCGCAAGGCCCATTGCATATTCAAACATCGCTTTCAAGAGCTAAATTTAATCAGTTAACAGTGGATTTAGTTGAACGCGCGAAAGTTCCTGTACAAAATGCCCTTAAAGACGCTGGGTTAACAATGGATGACATTGATCAAGTTATCCTAAATGGTGGTTCAACTCGTATTCCTGCTGTGCAAGAGTCAGTACGTGAAATGACAGGTAAAGAACCATCACATTCAATCAACCCGGATGAAGCTGTTGCTCTTGGTGCAGCTGTTCAAGGTGGTGTGATTACTGGTGATGTTAAAGATGTTGTCTTGCTTGATGTTACACCATTATCATTAGGAATTGAAACAATGGGTGGTGTATTTACTAAGCTAATTGACCGGAATACTACAATTCCAACATCTAAGTCACAAGTTTTTTCAACTGCTGCTGATAATCAACCAGCTGTTGACATTCATGTTCTTCAAGGTGAACGACCAATGGCTGCTGATAATAAAACATTAGGTCGTTTCCAACTAACTGATATTCCAGCAGCACCACGTGGAATTCCACAAATTGAGGTTAAATTTGATATTGATAAAAATGGTATCGTAAATGTTTCTGCGAAGGACTTAGGAACTAATAAGGAACAAAAAATCACCATTAAATCAAATTCTGGTTTATCAGATGAAGAAATTGAACGTATGATGAATGATGCTAAAGCTAATGAAGAAGCAGATTCTAAGCGTAAAGAAGAAGTTGAAGTTCGTAATGAGGTAGACCAATTAATCTTCCAAACTGAAAAGACGATTAAAGAAGTCGGAGATAAGGTTCCTGAAAATGAAGTACAACCAACTAAAGATGCTTTAGAAGAATTGAAAAAAGCACAATCAGATGATAATCTTGAAGAAATGAAAGCTAAAAAGGATGCTTTAAGTGAAAAAGCACAAGAGTTAGCTGTCAAGTTGTATCAACAAGCTCAAGATACTCAAACGACTGATGAAGATTCAAATAAGGGTACTGATGATAACACTGTTGATGGTGATTTTGAAGAAGTTGACCCAAATAAAAAATAATTAGACAATTTAATTATTATTAGTGGGTTTGGGATTTTTCCCAAGCCCGCTTTGTTATAATATTATAATTGCAAGTAAAAATAAATTAAGAGGTAGTATGACAATGGCACAAAATCCATATGAAACACTTGGAGTAGGTCAAGATGCTTCACAAGATGAGATTAAAAAAGCTTATCGTAAGTTATCAAAAAAATATCATCCTGATATTAACCATGAAGCTGGAGCTGAACAAAAGTATAAAGATGTTCAAGACGCTTATGAAACAGTAGGTGATGAACAAAAAAGGCAAAATTATGATCAATATGGTTCTGCTGATGGTGCTCAAGGTTTTGGCGGTTTTGGTGGGCAAGGCTTTGGTGGTTTTGGTGGCCAAGATTTTGGTGATATTTTTAGTCAAATGTTTGGTGGTGGCAGTAGTCGTCGGAATCCAAATGGACCACAACAAGGTAGTGATTTGCAATATCGGATGGACTTAAAATTTGAGGAAGCCATTTTTGGTAAAAAGACAACGATTAAGTATAAACGTGATGCTAATTGTAAAACTTGTGATGGGACGGGTGCTAAGCCAGGAACTAGTCCAATAACATGTCGTAAATGTGGTGGAGCAGGCTATGTTAATGTTGTTCAAAATACACCATTGGGGCGAATGCAAACACAAGCAATGTGTGATGTTTGTCATGGAACTGGAAAAGAAATAACTGATAAGTGTGCGACTTGCGGTGGTAGTGGTCACACACAACAAGATCACGAGGTTAAGGTGACGGTTCCAGCAGGGGTTGAAGATGGCCAACAAATGCGTTTAAATGGCCAAGGTGAAGCTGGTAAAAATGGTGGCCCTTACGGTGATTTATATGTTGTCTTCAGTGTTGCTAGTTCTTCTGATTTTGAACGTGATGGATCAGAAATCTATTACAAATTGCCAATTAGTTTTGTGCAAGCAGCATTAGGTGATGAGGTTTTAGTTAAAACGGTACATGGTGATGTTAATATGAAAATACCGGCTGGAACGCAAACTGGAACTAATTTCCGGTTACGTGGTAAGGGAGCACCTAAACTACGTGGAAATTCAAATGGTGACCAACATGTAACTGTAATTGTACAAGTACCTAAAAATCTAAATAAAGGTCAAAAAGAAGCATTAAAATCATTTGCAAAAGCTAGTGGTGAAAAAAAACATAAAACAGGTTTTTTTAAATAATTAAAAACTTTATTGGTAGTACTAAAAAAGTAAATATTGGTTGAAATAAAAAGCAATTAATTCAAAATATGAGTTAGTTGCTTTTTATTATACATTTGAAAAATAACGGAGCTTATTTTAAGGATAAATTACATAAGTAGGCATGCGTTTAATTTTATTTAAGAGGAAAATTTTAAGAAAGATATTTTTTAATTGAGGGTATCAATGTGTTAGATGAATTAAACTAATGTAAATAATGAATTATAATCTTTTGATTCATGTTAGTTTTTCTACTATACTAATATAGTATGAAAAAGAGAGTAGGTAAGGTATGACTGAAAAAACAGAAATGGCACGAGATTTAAAGAACCGCCATGTCCAGTTGATTGCATTAGGTGGAACAATTGGAACAGGATTATTTATGGGAGCTGGCTCATCAATTAAATTAGCTGGTCCTGGAATTATATTTGTTTATCTAATAACGGGCATATTCGCATTTTTGATTATGCGTGCGTTAGGGGAATTACTAGTTTCTGACACAAGCCAACATAGTTTTGTAAATTTCATCACCAAGTATATAGGACCTAGAGCTGGCTTTATTGTTGGTTGGACTTATTGGATTAGTTGGATAACTATTGCAATGGGGGACTTAACGGCAGTAGGGGTATATATGCAATATTGGTTACCAAATGTACCACAGTGGTTAACGGACTTAATTGTATTATTGCTTTTGTGGGGACTAAATTCAATCACGGTTAAAGCATTTGGGGAAACAGAGTTTTGGTTTTCATTAATTAAGATTGTGGCGATTATTGGGCTAATTTTATTAGGTGCAATTTTAATTGCTATTAAATTTAAAACACCCATGGGGCATGCTAGTTTGGCTAATTTAGTAAATTATGGTGGCTTATTTCCAACGGGCATGAAAAATTTTATCTTAGCTTTTCAAATGGTATTTTTTGCCTTTTTAGGAATTGAAATGGTTGGAGTAACGGCATCAGAAACTAAAAATCCTAAAAAAATTATCCCTAAAGCAATTAATGAGATTCCTACGAGAATTTTACTATTTTATGTTGGTTCTTTAATTGCTATCATGTCAATTTATCCGTGGACCCAATATTCAGGAGCAGCATCACCTTTTGTAAAGGTATTTAGTTCTGCTGGGATTAATTCTGCTGCAAGTATTATAAATTTTGTGGTTTTAACTGCATCATTATCAGCCTTAAACAGTTGCATTTTTACCACTGGCCGCATGATGTATGCCCTAACAGATAATACAAATCCGTTGCATAAATTATCAAGAGCACAAGTTCCTAATCGTGCAATTAACTTGTCTGTGGCTATTATTAGTATCGCAGTCGTTTTAAATGGATTTATGCAAGGTGAAGTATTTGGTTTTATAACAAGTATTGCAACAACAACATTTTTATTTATTTATGGAATGGTAGTTTTAGCACACTTAAGATATAAGCAACAAACTAAAGGTTTAGCTAAAAATGTTTTCCTTATGCCAGGCGCACCATATACTGATTATTTAACGTTGGGTTTCATTATGTTTGTTTTTGTTGTTTTGTTCTTTAGTACAACTACTTTGTATGCGGCGTTGGGTGCTGTCATATGGCTACTTATATTATTTTTTTGGTCGAAGTGGCGAGTTGTATAAAAAGTTTGTTTACAAGATTAACTATCTAAGCTTACAATAGAAAGAGTGATTATTTATTAAATCTTAATATAGTAAGTGAGGAAAAGGTAATGATTCGAACAAAATTACTGCGACTATCATTAGGATGGCGAATTTTATTAGGACTAATCTGTGGAATTATTTTAGGAGTCATTTTTTACAAAAATACGCCTTTTATTAATTTTGCACAAGGGATTGGAACACTATTTATTAACATGATATCAATGATCGTGTTACCGATTGTTGTTTCTAGTTTGACTGTTGGAATTGCTAATATTGGTGATTTAAAGAAATTGGGGCGTGTTGGGGGTAAAACATTAATTTACTTTGAACTTATGTCAACAGTTGCTTTGATATTAGGATTAATTGTTGCTAATCTAACTGACTTGGGTTCTCTAGTTAATTTACATAATTTAAAAGCAACTGACATTTCACAATATGTTGCAACCGCAAAACAAACTGCTAACCATGGAATAGGTGATATATTATTAACAATTGTACCAACAAACATTTTTGCAGCCTTGAGTAGTGGTGATATGCTACCAATTATATTTTTCTCAGTATTTTTTGGCTTAGGCATATCAGCTATTGGTGAACCAGCTAAGATAGTTGTTGACTTTTTACAAGCAGTTGCTGAGGTTATGTTTAAGGTTACTGGTTGGGTAATGCAGTTTGCACCATTTGGGGTGGCTGGCTTAATCGGTGTGACAGTAGCACAATTAGGTTTAGCTTCTTTGAAACCACTGGGATTATTTATTTTAACAGCATATATGACAATGTTAATATTCATAATTGTTATTATGGGTATCGTTGCCAAGTTATATAGATTAAATATTTTCGATATTTTACTGGTACTTAAAGATGAACTAGTTTTAGCATTTTCAACAGCTAGTTCTGAAGTAACGTTACCACGATTAATTGAAAAAACACAAAAAATGGGTGTTTCAAAAGGTGTAGTATCTTTTGTAATTCCAACTGGTTATACTTTTAATTTGGACGGATCGGCAATTTATCAAGCCTTGGCGGCAATATTCTTAGCACAGGCCTATCACATTCATTTAACACTCGGGCAACAATTAACATTGCTATTTGTCCTAATGGTTACTTCAAAGGGGATGGCAGGTGTTCCAGGTGCATCATTTGTGGTGCTATTAGCTACAATTTCAACAATTGGTGTTCCGGCCTCAGGGTTAGCTTTGATTGCTGGAATTGATCGTTTAGTTGACATGGGTCGAACGGTAGTTAATGTTGCCGGTAATGCCTTGGCGACATTAATAATTGGTAAATCAGAAAATGAGTTTGATGCAACACAACACGAAAAGTATATTGCTGAAGTTAAAGCAAAATAACAAAATTTATTTTTAACGAATAAATAATGTATATAAATAGATAAAGGCAGTGGTTAATTTTTTAATAATTAAACATTGCTTTTATTTTATAATAATTTAGAGTAAATTTAGTTAATATGGATGAATTGAATAAAGAAACCTAACAAAGGATAATAAAATGGAGAAAGAGCAGCAACGAATATTAGCCAAAAGATATCTAATGTCACTCAGCAATGACCAAAGACTAAAGATAGCTTATCAGTTTAAAGAGATGTTAGTTAAGTTACCAACTTGGCAACAAGCTAAGACAATTGCAATAACGAAAGCAATGGCACATGAAATACCAACAGATTTACTTATTGAAGCTGCTTGGCACGCAAACAAGCAAGTTGTAATTCCAAAAACGTTTAAGTCAAATAAAATGTCATTTTATGAATATCAACCAAATGATAACTTAGTAAAAACAAATTTTGGTGTTTTAGAACCGGAGAAAACTGCTAAAATGATACCAAAGTCAGCAATTGATTTAGTTATTGTTCCCGGATTAAAATTTGAGATAGCTACAAATTATCGCATTGGTTATGGTGGTGGATTTTATGATAATTATCTGCGTAATTATCAAGGGATGACAATCAGTTTAGCTACAAGCCAAATGATCACTAGTGCTCCCTGTTGGCCAATAGAAGAATTTGATCAACCAGTGAAAAAAATATTAATTGTAAAGATGGAGGGATAATATTGAATAATTTAAAAAATAGAAATTGGGCTACTGAAGGTTTAATTATTATTTGTGTAATTATTTTTAGTTTAATGACACTAGCTGGGGGTACTGAAAATGGTGAAGTACTCATAAACTGGGGTGCAATGACAGGTAGTTTGTTACAAGCAGGTCAGTATTACCGCTTAATTACACCAATGTTTATTCATATTGGATTTGAACATTTATTGATGAATATGTTAACACTATACTTTGTAGGAATATATGTTGAAAAAATTTTTGGTCATACTAAGTTTTTAATAATTTATTTTATAGCAGGATTTGGTGGTAATTTAGCAAGTGCAACATGGCTTAGCAATTCAATTTCAGCAGGAGCTTCAGGTGCAATTTTTGGCCTTTTTGGTGCTTTTTTAATGTTGGGTGAAAATTATCGAAAGGTTCCTTTTTTTAAAGACCAAGCAAGAACTTTTTTAATTTTTATTGGCTTAAATTTAGTATTTGATTTTTTGCCAAACTCTGGAATTGATGTTTTTGGTCATTTAGGTGGTCTACTTTTTGGTTTTTTAAGTGCGTATATTATTGGCGTCAATAGATCTTTAGATTTACCAAAGGTTAGGTTTTTTAAAAAAATAGGAGCTATATTATTGTTACTAACAAGTGTTATCGTAATGTGGTTCATGAGTGGGATGGCTTAAGATGGATAAATTTTATGATGTATTACAAGAATTAAAAAAATATGATATCTATATTCATTTAGGGAAACGATTGTGGGATATCGAATTAGCAGCATTAGAAATTGATAATTTATATAAAGCGGGTTTATTAACACCACAAAAATATAGTAAATTTAAGTTGATTTTAGCTCATGAGCATCGATTAGAAAGTAAACTGATTAGATAATTGGGAGAAAAAGTATGCAAAATGAAACTTACAATGTTATTGGAACGTACGGTGGAACAAATAATAATATGTTGGAATATGGTCAAAGAGTCCTAGTTAAACCAACTGGTCAAGACGTTTTAGTTAAAATTAAAGCAATTTCTGTTAATCCCATTGATACAAAATTACGACAAGCATTACCAAAGCAAAATACGTTAAAAGTATTCGGTTATGATGGTGTTGGTGAAATTATTGAAATGGGCCCAGCGGTAGTTGGCTTTGAAATAGGTGATAATATATTTTATGCTGGTACAACAAGGAGAGATGGGAGTAATGGTGAATATCAACTAGTTAATGCTAAACTAGTGGCTAAAAAGCCAAACACTTTAACGCTTGCACAAAGTGTAGCAATGCCATTGACAAGTTTAACTGCTTACGAATTATTATTTGAAAAATTAGGATTAATACCACGTGCCAATGCTCATAAAGGGCAAACATTACTAATAATTAATGGGGCAGGGGGTGTTGGAGCAATTGCAACACAGCTAGGAAAGTGGATAGGGATGACAGTAATTAGTACCGCTGGAAATGAAACTAGTCGTGATTTTTGTTTTGCAATGGGGGCTGACTTTGTGGTCAATCACTATCAAAATTATCAACGTAAACTTACAGAGTTAGGGTTTAACAATGTTGATTATGTGATTGTTTTGAATGCTTTGGAACAACATTTTAGGAGTGCGGCGGCTTTAATTGCACCATTTGGGCATATTGGATCAATTATTGCAACACCTAAGGATTTACCGCTAACATTATTAAAAAACAAAAGTGCTAGTTTTGATTGGGAGTATATGTTTGCCAAAACTGATTATAATTATCAAATAGATTCGCAAGGAAAATATCTTAACACAATTGCAAAACTATTGGATGAAAAGATATTAAAGACAACAGTAAAAATTGAATTAAAAGGTATTAATTTGCATAATTTAAATAAGGCGCATGCAATGATTGAAAACGGTCATATGATTGGTAAAATTGTGTTAGTGGGTAAGTTTGAATAAACAATGAACGGGGTATTAGTGAATGGTACAGTCAATTAACACGAAGGTTGATTTAGTTATTAGCGCAAATTCCTATATGGGAATGACTGATTACGGTAAAATTATGATTGGTGATAAAGGTTTTGAATTTTATAATGAACGTGATACAAGAAAATTTGTACAAATTCCATGGGATGAGGTCGATGTAGTAATTGCCTCTATTCTATTTAAGGGGAAATGGATTCCACGATATGCTATTAAAACTAAGAAGAATGGGGTATATACATTTTCATCACGGGATGCTAAAAAAGTATTGCGGACGATCCGGATATATGTTGATGAAAATAAAATTGTCCAGTCATTAAGCTTTTTTGATGTTATGAAAAGAGGAATAAAAAATTTGTCAAAAAGAAAAAATAACAAGAAATAAATCGACTAGGCATTGATATACCTTCATTAGTTAGTAAATCATTTATTAAATTTAAGTAAGCGCTTTACTAAAATGTATTGACTATAAGTGAATATTTGCGTATGATAAATTCGAACATATTGGTTAGGTATTTATTTATTATTTTGTAAGTTTAAGTTTTTTTAATTATTTAATTTTTTTTATCCTTTAAGTAAGCGCTTACAAAAAATAAATTCCTTTCAATTTGAAAAAAGAAAAGGAGGCAAGACATGGTAGGAATTATAATTGCTAGTCATGGAGAATTTGCTGACGGAATTAAGCAGTCTGGATCAATGATTTTTGGAGAACAAGAAAACGTTCAAGCTGTAACTTTGATGCCTAGTGAAGGACCCGATGATGTTAAACAAAAAATGTTAGCAGCTGTGGCATCTTTTGATAATCAAGATGAAGTACTATTTTTAGTTGACTTATGGGGTGGAACACCATTTAATCAGGCAAATGGATTGTTTGAACAACATCAAGATAAGTGGGCAATTGTTGCTGGGTTGAATTTACCAATGTTAATTGAGGCATATGCTTCACGTCTTTCAATGGAAAGTGCGCAAGAAATTGCGGCACATATTATTGAAACTGCAAAAGATGGTGTCAAGGTTAAGCCGGAATCATTACAGCCAGTTGAAAGTAAAACAAGTGATTCTAAGCAACCGGGCAACGCTGGTACACCAGGTAAATTTAAATATGTATTAACGCGAATTGATTCACGGTTATTGCATGGGCAAGTTGCAACTGCATGGACGAAAACAACGAATCCAACACGAATCATTGTTGTATCGGATGCTGTTTCTAAAGATGAATTACGGAAGAAATTAATTCAACAAGCAGCTCCAATTGGTGTTAAAGCGCATGTTGTTCCAATCGATAAGATGATTGAATTGGCTAAAGATGATCAACATTTTGGTGGGCAACGAGTACTATTGCTATTTGAAAACCCTGAAGATGTTTTACGAGTGGTTGAAGGTGGTGTACCCCTTGAAACAATTAATGTTGGATCAATGGCGCACTCAGTGGGTAAAGTGCAACCTAATAAGGTTTTAGCATTTAATCAAGAAGATATTGATACTTTCAATAAATTAAAAGCAGCTGGTTTAAGTTTTGATGTGCGTAAGGTTCCTGCAGATTCAAAGGGAAATATGGCTGAAATTTTAACAAAAGCGCAAGAAGAATTAAACAAACAAAAATAATTTAGTAATTAGAACGGAGGATTAATCATCATGGATTTAAACTTTATTCAAGTGATATTAGTCATTATCGTGGCATTCCTTGCTGGTGTTGAAGGAATTTTAGATGAATTTCATTTTCACCAACCAGTTGTGGCATGTACTTTAATTGGTTTAGTAACTGGTAATTTGGCAGCATGTTTGATTTTAGGTGGTAGTTTGCAAATGATTGCTCTTGGTTGGGCAAATATTGGAGCAGCTGTGGCACCAGATGCAGCCTTGGCATCAGTAGCTTCGGCAATTATTTTGGTATTAGGTGGTCAAGGTAAAGCTGGAGTTTCTTCAGCGATTGCAATTGCTGTTCCTCTGGCAGTAGCTGGGTTACTTTTAACCATCATTTGTCGGACTTTAGCAACTGCTTTAGTTCACTTAATGGATGCTGCTGCTAAGGATGGTAATATTCGTAAGATGGAATTTTGGCATCTTTTGGCAATTTGTATGCAAGGACTACGAATTGCGATTCCCGCTGGGCTAATTTTAGCGATTGGTGCTGGACCTGTGCGTAGTCTTTTACATGCAATGCCTGCTTGGTTAACTGATGGCCTTGCAATTGGTGGTGGTATGGTTGTGGCTGTTGGTTATGCAATGGTTATTAATATGATGGCAACACGTGAAGTTTGGCCATTCTTTGCTCTTGGATTTGTGCTAGCAACGGTTTCTGAAATCACATTAATTGGTTTAGGTGCAATTGGTTGTGCAATCGCATTGATTTACTTAGCACTTTCAAAACAAGGTGGTTCCGGTAATGGTGGTGGATCAAATACTGGTGATCCAGTTGGCGATATCATCGATAACTACTAAAAGAGGAGGATAACTATAATGGCAGAAAGAATTTCACTATCTAAAAAAGATCGGTTATCTGTTTGGTGGCGTTCAACTTTTCTACAAGGTTCATGGAATTATGAACGGATGCAAAATGGTGGTTGGGCTTTCTCTTTAGTACCAGCGATTAAGCGGTTATATAAAACAAAAGAGGATCGAGCAGCGGCATTAAAACGGCACCTTGAATTTTTTAACACACATCCGTATATTGCCTCACCAATTATTGGGGTAACTCTAGCCTTAGAAGAAGAACGAGCTAACGGAGCTCCAGTTGATGACGTTGCTATTCAAGGGGTTAAGGTTGGGATGATGGGACCTTTAGCGGGGATTGGTGATCCAGTCTTTTGGTTTACAGTAAAGCCAATCTTAGGAGCGCTAGCTGCCTCTCTTGCGATGAGCGGTAATATTTTAGGCCCAATCATTTATTTTGTGGGTTGGAATGTAATTCGCATGGGGTTCATGTGGTATACTCAAGAATTTGGTTATAAGGCTGGTTCAAAAATTACAGAAGATTTATCAGGTGGTGTTTTACAAGATATTACAAAGGGTGCTTCCATCTTAGGAATGTTTATTCTAGGAGCATTAGTAAATCGATGGGTTTCCGTTAAGTTCACACCAACCGTTTCATCAGTAAAATTGGACAAGGGTGCTTATATTGACTGGAGTAATCTCCCTGCTGGTGCTAAGGGTATTCAAGCGGCCTTACAACAACAAGCTGCTGGATTATCATTGACATCACATAAAGTAACAACCCTGCAAAATAATTTAGACAGTTTGATACCTGGTTTAGCAGGCTTGGCTATTACGTTATTATGTATGTGGTTGCTTAAGAAAAAGGTTTCACCAATTATTATTATTTTAGGACTCTTTGCAGTTGGTATTATTTTCCACCTAATTAATTTAATGTAATTAACTTATATACAATGTTGGTAGGAAAATAGTTACTGAGAACTATCATTGGTTATCATAGATTATAAAAAACCACCAGTATGCTAATGAAATTAGTTTCATTAGCATACTGGTGGTTTTACATATAATTACAGAGGTTTAATGCACAAAATTGTTAATTCTTAATGTGTGATATTATATGCTATGATATAAATACAAAAATTAATTCCTGTAATTTTAAATTATTAAATAAAGAGGTAAAAAATGGCAGAACTTGATGAATATAATCGGACTAATAAATTTAAAAAAATATTAAAAATGAGTCAAATTGATGCACTAATTATTACTAATGGCAATAACATGCGGTATTTAACAACCTTTACTGGTGGAACGGGTGATGGTGTTGTTGTAGGGACACAAGGCAAAATCTATTTAATTACTGATAGCCGCTATGAAGAAGAATTGAAGGCATTAAATCATAAATTATTTGAATTAGTAATCACGCGAGATTACTACCAAACGGCAGCAAATATTATCAAAAAAAATAAATTAAAAACAGTTAGTTTTGAAGATGATATGCAGTTTAAAGTATTTGATTTATTAGATGAAATTGTAATTGCTAATGAATTTATGCCATTGCCAGGACTGATAGAAACGATGCGGGAAATAAAAACGGCTGAGGAATTAACAAAAATTAAAAAAGCATGTGATATTTCAATTGAAGCCTTTAAGCAACTACTTCTAAAAGTGCATGTAGGGATGACAGAAATTGAAGTAGCTAATGAATTGGATTATTTAGCTAGAAAATTGGGTGCTCAAAAGGCATCATTTGATACAATTGTAGCTAGTGGTTATCGAAGTGCGTTACCACATGGGGCAGCTAGTGATAAAAAAATTGAAAAAGGTGATCTAGTAACCATTGATTATGGGTATTATGTTGATGGCTATACGTCTGATATTACACGAACAATTGCATTTGGTGAGATAGATGCTGAGTTACTAAAAATTTACGATATTGTTAAAGTGGCGCAAGCCAAAGTGCTTGAAAAAGTAGCACATGAAAGGCCCTTAGCTATTTTAGATCAAACCGGTCGTGATTATATAACTGCAATGGGATATGGAAAACAATTTAATCATGGCATGGGCCATGGAATAGGTCTAGATATTCATGAAGGACCTAATATTGGCCGACAAAGTGATGATGAAATGTTGGCAAATAATTTATTAACAATCGAACCTGGAATTTATTTACCTACAAAGGGAGGCGTTAGAATTGAAGATGATATTGTTGTTACAAAAGAAGGGTATCTTAATTTAACTGCGGCATTAACAACTGATTTAATTGTTATTAATTAATAAATTTAGTACGGTTATTGATGCACTTTAATCGTAATATACGATATAATTAAAATTAACTCAATATTAAGGTAGTTACCTGCTGATTCGGGAAACTATCTTGCCGAAAGTCAGGTGAAAGTAATGCCAAAACAAAAAAATTTAACAGCCCAAGATGTTCATGCTGCTGTCAGTCAATATATGAATCCAGAACATGTAGCATTTGTCGATAAGGCATATGCATTTGCAGCCCGGTTGCATAAGGAACAAATTCGTAAATCAGGGGAGCCATATATTATCCATCCAATTCAAGTAGCAGGGATTTTAGCACAGTTACATATGGATCCAGAAACAATTGTGGCAGGTTATTTACATGATGTAGTTGAAGACACTGTTGCAACTTTAGATGATCTACAAGAATTATTTGGAGCTAATGTTGCCTTAATTGTCGATGGTGTTACTAAGTTAGGGAAAATTGAATATAAGAGTAGTCAAGAACAATTAGCAGAAAATCATCGTAAATTATTATTGGCAATGTCTAAAGATATTCGTGTAATTATTGTTAAACTAGCAGATCGTTTACATAATATGCGCACCTTACAACATCTCAGACCAGAGAAACAACGAAGAATTGCTTCAGAAACATTAGAAATTTATGCACCGCTTGCTGATCGCTTGGGAATTAGCACAATTAAGTGGGAGTTAGAGGATTCATCGTTACGTTATTTAAATCCAGAGCAATATCATCGAATTGCTCACCTTATGGATAGTCGCCGTGAGGAGCGTATGGCGTATATTAATTCAGCAATCGCTGCCATTCAAAGTGCCGTTGATGATTTAGGTTATACAAACGTAAAAATTTATGGTCGACCTAAACATATTTATTCTGTTTACCGAAAAATGGTTGATAAAAAAAAGCAATTTGACGAAATTTATGATTTATTAGCAATTAGAATCGAAGTTAACACGATTCCAGAAACGTATGCAGTTCTTGGCATTATTCATTCACAGTGGACACCGATTCCAGGAAGGTTTAAAGATTATATTGCTTTACCTAAGGCTAATGGATATCAAAGTTTGCATACTACGGTTGTTGGACCAATGGGGAAACGCGTTGAAATTCAGATTAGAACTCATGAAATGCACCGAATTGCTGAGTATGGGGTAGCTGCTCATTGGGCATATAAAGAAGGTAATTTCAATGGGGCAGATGTACAAAATCAAGATCAAAAGAAGCTTAATATGATCCAAGGAATTATTGAACTACAACATGAAACTAAAGATGCCGATGATTTTATGGACGCTGTTAAAGGAGACTTATTTTCAGATCGAGTATATGCATTTACACCCAAAGGGGATGTCTATGAGTTACCAAAGGGGGCTGGTCCCCTTGATATGGCGTATATCATTCATACTGAAGTTGGCCATAAAACTACTGGAGCACGTGTTAATGGCAAGATGGTGCCTTTAAATTCAGAATTAAAAACAGGTGATATTGTAGAAATAATAACTAGTAATACTGCTCGGCCAAGTAGGGATTGGTTTAATTTGGTTTCAACAAGACGGGCCCGTAATAAAATAAAGCAATATTTTCGTAAACAAAATCGAGAAGAAAATATTGAGGCAGGGAAAACATTAATTATTAATTTCTTACAAGAAGAGGGTTTTGATCCAGATGAAATTTTAACTGAAGAAAATGAAAAACATGCAGTTGGTAAACTACATGTTATGGGAATTGATGATATGTTTGCTTCACTGGGCTATGGTGACTTAGCACCACAAGGAGTTGCTAATAAGTTAACAGAAGCAAAACGGGAGCAACAAGAAAAGGATCGACTAAAGCGACAAGAAAAAGAGTTGCTTGAAGAACATAAAATAATGGACGTTGCTAGTACATTGTCTCAAAGGAAAAAGCATACAGCTTCAGATGGAGTTATAATCGAAGGTGTTGATGGCTTACTGGTTAGATTAAGTCATTGTTGTACACCGATTCCAGGAGATAACATTGTTGGGTATATAACCAAAGGTCGTGGTGTTTCCATTCATCGGGCTGATTGTCCCAATGTACGGGATGCTGAACGACAAGGACAACGATTAATTGATGTTGAATGGCAATTTCCAGAAGGAGAACGACCAAATTATGATGCTGATTTGACAATTAGCGGTAATAATCGGAATGGGCTACTAAATGATGTAATTAAGACCGCTAATGCTAATACTAAATATTTAATGTCCGTGAATGGGCGAGTTGATCATAATGGTTTGGTATTAATTTCATTATCGGTGGGAGTCCGTAATTCAACTCATTTGGATCAATTGATGGCCAGTGTCAATAATATTCCAGATGTATATGATGTTAAACGAGCACTACACTAACCTTTAATCAAAAACAAAAGGGCTGTGACAAATGTAATTTATTGTCGCGCCTTTTTTACTATATACAAGATAAATTAGGAGAACCTATAATGCGAATTGTGATCCAAAGAGTAAAAGCGGCAAATGTTATGGTTAATGAACAAATTATTGGGAAAATTGGTCAAGGGCTAGTATTATTAGTGGGAATTATCAATGAAGATACGCTAGCTGATATTGAGTATCTTGTACGGAAAATAACCAATATGCGTATTTTTGAAGATGAAATCGGTAAGATGAATTTATCTCTGAAGGATATCGGGGGGGAAGTATTATCAATATCACAATTTACGTTGCTAGCAGAAACACGTAAAGGGAATCGACCAAGTTTTACTGGTGCTGGTGCACCGGAATTTTCAAAAAGGATGTATGATCAATTTAATAACTATTTAAGAAAGGAAGTACCGATGACTACAGGTCAGTTTGGTGCAGATATGCAAGTAAGTCTAATTAATGATGGACCAGTGACAATTGTGATTGACTCAAAGCAAAAATAGTGGAGAAAAATTAGTGACATCAGAATTAATCGAAAAAAAATTAGCATTATTACCAAATGAGCCTGGTTCATATCAGATGAAAAATGCTGATGGGAAAATAATCTATGTTGGTAAGGCAAAAAATTTAAAAAATCGAGTGCGTTCCTACTTTAAGGTAGAACATACTGGTAAAACGGCTGAATTAGTAAAGAGTATAGCGGATTTTGATTTTATTGTAACTAGTTCAGATAAAGAAGCTTTTTTACTAGAAATTACATTAATTCAAAAATGGCAACCTTACTACAATATTCGACTTAAACAAGGAACAGGTTATCCATATATAAAAATAACTGCTGAAAAAGATCCACAGTTAGTCTTGGTAAGTGAAGTAAAAAAAGATAATGGTATATACTTCGGCCCATATCCGAATGTTTATGCTGCACAGGAAACATTACATTTATTACAAAAAGTATATCCGTTACGACGGTGTAATGGTTTTCAAGGGCGCCCATGTCTTTATTATCACATGGGGCAGTGTTTAGGCGCGTGTTTTAAAGAAGTCTCTAACGAAAAATATCAAAAACAAATTAATAAAATTCGTTCATTTTTAAATGGTAACACTCAGCAGATCACTAAGAAATTAACCGCAGATATGTACATTGCGGCCAATGAGATGGAATATGAAAGAGCAGGTGAAATACGAGATCAGCTAAAATTTATTGATACAACCGTTGAAAAACAAAAAATAATTATGCATGATAATATTGATCGCGATATTATTAATTTTACTGAGGATCAAGGATGGTTATCAGTACAAATATTTTTTATTCGACAAGCACGGTTAATGAAACGGGAGAAACAAATTTTTACGTATGTTGATAGTGCCATTGATACGATGAATAACTTTATTATTCAATTTTATCGACGAAAAAATCTGACACTACCAAAAGAAATTTTGATTACGAACAAATTAGACAAAGAATTGTTAAGCACGGTATTGCAACTGAACTTTAAGACACCGCAAAAGGGGATAAAGAAGCAATTATTAGATTTAGCAGCCAAAAACGCACAAATAGCCTTAGCGGAAAAGTTAAAATTAATGCTTGATGACTCTAAAAAAACAACAGGTGCGGTTCAGAGCCTAAGTGACTTACTGGCAATACCTTATGCCCAAAATATTGAAATCTTTGATCATTCACACATTCAAGGTTCGGATTTAGTGTCCGCAATGGTTACATTTGTTGATGGTAAAGCGGCTAATAATTTATATCGTAAGTATAAATTAAAAACGGTTAATCATGCAGATGAATATCAAGCCACGCAAGAAGTGGTACGGAGAAGGTATACACGGTTGTTAAAGGAACATAAAAAGATGCCGGACTTAATTCTACTCGATGGTGGGACAATTCAATTGACAGCAGCCAAGGACGTTTTAGAAAATGAACTAAATCTTAAAATACCAATAGCCGCCATGGTTAAAAATGACCAACATAAAACAGCAGGCTTGATTCAAAATACTCAGGTAAAAGAACTCGATAAGCATTCAGGGGTTTTTCACTTATTAGAACGCATGCAAGAAGAGGTTCATCGTTTTGCAATCAGTTTTCATCGACAAGTGCATAGTAAAAAAGCTTTAGCATCACGGCTTGATGAAATTCGTGGTGTTGGGCCAAAAACACGTCAAAAGTTATTAGTAAAGTTTGGTTCGATTAATAAAATTGCACAAGCATCACTTACAGAGATAAAGGCATTAGGTATCTCAGAAACTACGGCACAACAAATAAAACTATCGCTAGAGGCTATTATGAAAGCGGAAAAACTTAAAAAGTAAACTTTGCTTAGGGGTTACTATATTTGTATTAAAAGATGCGGTAGAATTAATTAATATCGCAAAAAAGAAGTGGTGGAAGTTGATGAGTAATAAACGCGTAAAAAATTTGGATTACTATATTTTAGTACCGGCAATAATGTTAATGCTTTTTGGCATAGTTAATGTCTTTTCAGCAAGTTCTAATATGGCATCGGGGTCGCCGTTTACATACTTATTGAAGCAGTGCGTATATGTAACAATTACTTTAGGTGTCAGTATTTTCGTGTATCATGTAAAGTTATCCAAAATATTAAGTGAAAAATTTGCTAAACATTATTTAATGATAGTTGTAATTGGATTAATTATTGCTAGATTATTTATGCCAGCAGTAAATGGTGCACATGGTTGGATTATTTTAGGTGTTGTGAGTATTCAACCGGCAGAATTTGCTAAATTGGGATTAATTATTTATTTTGCAAAATATTTTAGTCAGTATTCTTTTAAGCCAAAACATCTACAGGAAACCATTTTCGTTCCTAATAAATGGATTTTACCAGCGATTATCTTATTTTTAATAGCAATTATGCCTGACATAGGTAATTTGGCAATTAATTTGTTTATCATATTAGTGATGATTTTGGCAAGTGAAATTAGTTGGAAATGGGCTGCGCTAGCTTTTAGTTCGATTGGAACACTGTGGATAGCTTTGCCATTAGTTATTACACAATTAAATATTGGTGCTAGTAATTATGGATTGAAAAGGTTAGTTGCTTTTGTTAATCCTTGGAAATATGAAAAAGGTTCAGGGACCCAATTAATTAATTCATATTATGCTATTAGTAATGGTGGTCTATTTGGGGTTGGATTAGGTAATTCAATTCAAAAAACTGGATACTTACCAGAACCAAATACTGACTTTATTATGGCAGTAGTAGCAGAAGAATGGGGGGCTATTGGAATTTTAGTGGTACTAACCTTATTATTGATCATTATTTACAGAATTATCGTAATCGGTGTTCAGGCGACAAGAACGGATATTCGTATTATGATGTATGGACTAGCAGCATACTTAACAATTCAAATTTTGGTTAACATTGGTGGAGTTTCAGGTGTATTACCAATTACTGGAGTTACTTTTCCATTTATTTCATATGGTGGATCTTCAACGCTCATGATCGGTTTATCGATGGGTATGGCATTAAATGCTAGTTCAGTAGTACAACAAGAAAAATTTAAGAGACAACAAAAAAACTATAAGCGAGGTAATAATGGCAGAATTTAGTATTGAAAAACGCCGAGCAATTTATGTTTACTTACGTAGCTTGCGACAAGTTAAACAGCTTAGAAAATATGGGCAAGTTGAATTTACTTCAAGAAAAATGCACTATATTTTACTATATATGGATGCTGATTTAATTGAGGAAACAAAGGATAAATTGATCAAATTAGGATTTGTAATACGAATTAAGGACGCTATTCGATCAAATTTAAATGCAAATCTTAATGAAAAAAATGAAGATAATGGATTTACAATGGCAAATGATGAGGTAAATGATTTGCTAGATGAAGGAGTAGAGTTATAATGCGAATCGTTGCAGGAGAATTTGGTGGCCGTCCTTTAAAAGCAGTGCCTGGAACAGCGACACGACCAACAACTGATAAAGTTAAAGAAGCAATTTTTAGTATGATTGGCCCATATTTTGATGGTGGTATTAGCTTGGATTTATTCGCTGGCTCAGGTGGTTTATCAATCGAAGGGGTATCGCGAGGAATTGATAAGGCGTATTTAGTTGATAAACAATTTGCGGCAATTAAAACAATCAAAGCTAATATTGAGGTTACAAAGGCAGCTGATAAATTTAGTGTTTCTAAGCAAGATGCTACTGTAGCGTTGGACAATTTTGCTAATGAAAAAATAAAGTTTGATGTTATTTACTTAGATCCACCATATGCTAAACAACAAATTTTGAAAGATTTAGCAATTATGCAAAAGAACAATTTATTGAATGAAGATGCGATTATTGTCACTGAAACAGACCAATCAGCTCAGTTACCTGTTGATATACCAAATTTTGTGCAAACTAATCACAAAAATTATGGAATCACGGTAATAAGTGTGTATAAATATTTGGGGGCAGTTAAATGAAAATAGCATTATTCCCAGGAAGTTTTGATCCCATGACAAATGGTCATTTAGATATTATTAAGCGTGCAAGTGGTTTGTTTGATCATTTGATTGTTGGGGTGGGTACTAATACTAGTAAACAGCCTTTATTTACGATGACTGAAAAAATTAGCCTTATCAAGGCAGCAACAGGCGGGTTTGCGAATATTGATGTTATTCAAATTGATGGTTTAACAGTCGATGTTATGAATAAAATTGGTGCTAAGTATATTATACGTGGTTTGCGAAACGAAAGTGATTATTTATATGAAAGAGATATCGCTGAGATGAATCGCTATTTACGTGATGATATAGAAACTGTCATTTTATTAGCACATCATGAAAATCAAAATGTAGCATCAAGTATGATTAAAGAGCTAGCGTACTTTGGTGGTGATGTTTCAAAACTAGTACCAGCAGTTGTAAATCAAGCATTACAAGCTAAAAAATCATTAGGAAAGTAAGGACGCTTTATGGTGAAAAAACACAAACTTTTAAGATGGGCAGCCTTTTTTTTAGGAATGATGTTCCTAATCATTATTTGTTTTAAACCATTAAATTACTATATTGAATCGCCAGGAGGGGCAACAAATATTACCCCGTTTGTTAAAATTAACCAACAAAAAAAGCATAAAAAGGGTCAATTTATGATTACTTATGTTCAACTTGCACAAGCAACGCCATTATCGTTGATATTAGCAAAGTTCAAGCAGCAAGATACCATTTATACTACAATGCAAATAACAGGTGGGGCTAATAGTAAAACGTATAATCGAGTGCAAAATTTTTATATGCAAAATGCAATTGACGAAGCGATTGCAGTTGCTTATAAAGCTGCTAATAAGCAAGTTTCTGCTAAATATGTTGGTATATTTATTACATCAATTGCTAAAAAATCATATTTCAGTAAACAGTTAAGGGTAGGTGATACAGTAACTAAAATAAATGGGCATCACTTTAAAAATGCACGTGGGTACCAACAATATTTAGCTAAAAAAACGGTTAATAGTAAAGTAACGGTAACCTACATCAGAAATAATGTTACCAAAGTAGTTACTAATAAATTAATTAATTTAGGTAATAGCCGAGCGGGGCTAGGAATTAGTTTAGCTGATAACGTTAAGGTGACTACTACTCCTAAAATTAGTGTCAATCCAGGCCAAATTGGTGGTCCATCTGGTGGCTTGATGTTTTCTTTAGAAATTTACAACCAGTTGATTAACAATAATCTCAAACATAATCAAAAAATTGCCGGAACAGGAACGATTGATTTAGCAGGTAATGTTGGCGAAATTGGCGGTATTGATAAAAAAGTAATTGCTGCTAATAAAGCGGGAGCCGCAATTTTCTTTGCACCATATGTAAAACCTACTAAATTAAATAAAATGATTGATGGTGGGGCTACAAATTATCAGGTAGCTAAAAAAACCATTAAAAAGTATCATTTAAAGTTAAAATTAGTACCGGTGGAAACATTTAATGATGGAATAAATTATTTAGCAAAACATTAGAAAAACAAATAAAAGGCAAATTTTTAAGAGCCTTTTATTTGTTTTATTTTATTTTTTTTGAAAAGGCTATAAAAGGTGATTTATGTATGATTTTATCCCCCAATAAACTGTAATCTATGATAAACTTATTAAGTATATAAAAATTACAAGACTATCGGAAAGTCTTGAACTCAGGGGGGATTACCTCATATGCATAACAATGAAATTCATGTTGGTTTAGATATCGGAACATCAATGATTAAAGTTATTGTCGCAGAAACTCAAAACGGACAAACAAATGTTATCGGCATTGGTAGCGTTAAATCCAAGGGAGTTAAGCGGGGGGTAATTGTTGATATTAACGAAACAGCTAATGCGATTAAAGAAGCTGTTGATCAAGCCGCTATGAAGGCAAATATACAAATTACAGAAGTTGTTGTTGGTTTACCTGCTAATCAATTGAAGATTGAACAAGTACATGGCTTATCCGCTATTACAAGTCAAGATAAGCGTATTTCCAATGACGATGTTAAAGAAGTTGCACGTCAAGCATTAATTCAAAATTTACCACCAGAACGTGAGATAATTGACCTATCACCAACAGAGTTCATTGTTGATGGCTTTGATAGCATTAAAGATCCGGTAGATATGGTCGGGGTACGATTAGAAATGCGTGGTATCGCATTTACTGGTCCAAAGACAATTATCCATAATGTCAAAATGGCAGTTGAAAAAGCCGGTTTTAATTTACGTGAATTTGTTATAATACCATTAGCAATTGGTCGAGCTATTCTCAGTGATGGTGAACAAAATTTTGGAACAGTCTTGATCGATGTTGGGGCAGGTCAAACAACTGTGGCAGTTATTCATGATTACCAATTAAAATTTGCTACGGTTGATCAAGAAGGTGGTAATTATATTACTAAGGATGTTTCTACGGTACTTAATACCTCTTACTCAAGTGCAGAAAAAATTAAGCGTGATTACGGATATGCAGATTCATTATTAGCATCTGAAAACAATGAAATTCAAATTCCAGTTGTTGGTAAGGAACAGCCAGTTAAAATAACTGAAAAATACTTATCAGAAATAATTGAAGCTAGAGTTGATCAAATCTTTGCCAGAATATTTAAAATGCTACAGCCAATTGGAGCATTAGACATGCCAGGGGGGATTGTCTTAACTGGTGGAAGTGCTAATTTAGCAGAAATTAGTAAGTTTGTACAACAAATGTTTGGAATGAATGTCAAAATTGGAATGCCTAATCAAATTGGGCTAAAAAATCCAGCAGTAACGGCGGGATATGCAATTGTAAAATTTGCGGCTGAACAAACTATGACTGAACGAGTTGTTAAAGAGGTTGTTTTTGGCACCCAAATTCAGCAAACACAACAGGATAATATATATTCGGAAAATAAAAAACGTGGCCTTGGCCGGCGAACATACGACAAATTTGATGAAACAGATACAGAAGAAATAATTGATAATTCATTCGAAGAAGATGAAGGAATCTTCAAGAATGATCCTAAAAAGAAAATTACAGACAGAGTCAAGCAAATTTTTAATAGTTTCTTTGACTAGTATTTGGAGGATAAACTATGGACTTCATGGTAGATGAAACCGAGCAATTCGGGGCAAAAATTAAAGTAATAGGTGTTGGTGGTGGTGGTTCAAACGCTGTCAATCGTATGATTGAAGAAGGTGTTTCAGGAGTTGAATTTATTGTTGCTAATACTGATGTACAGGCACTAGAAGCATCTAAAGCAGAAACACGAATTCAATTAGGACCTAAATTAACTAAGGGACTAGGGGCTGGATCAAATCCAGACGTTGGGACAAAGGCAGCTCAGGAGTCAGAGCAAGATATTTCGGAAGCTTTAGCAGGTGCTGATATGGTGTTTGTTACTGCTGGAATGGGTGGCGGTACCGGTAATGGTGCGGCGCCAGTGGTTGCCAAAATTGCTAAAGAACAAGGTGCGTTAACTGTAGGTGTTGTTACACGGCCGTTTACGTTTGAAGGTCCTCGACGTGGCCGTTATGCAGCGGAAGGATTAGCAAATCTTAAAGAAAATGTTGATACGTTAATTGTTATTGCTAATAACCGTCTATTAGAAATTGTTGATAAAAAAGCACCAATGATGGAAGCATTTAAGGAAGCTGATAATGTTTTACGTCAAGGTGTACAAGGTATTTCTGATTTGATCATTAATCCGGGTTTTATTAACTTGGATTTTGCGGATGTTAAGACAGTGATGACTAATCAAGGAACTGCTTTAATGGGAATTGGTTCTGCAAATGGTGAAAATCGGGCATCAGAGGCAACAAAAAAGGCTATTTCATCACCATTGCTAGAAGCAGAAATCACAGGTGCTGAGCAAGTACTATTAAATATAACTGGTGGTCCTGATATGTCGTTGTTTGAAGCGCAAGCAGCTTCTGATGTTGTGGCACAAGCAGCGGGAACGGATGTTAATATTATTTTTGGAACGTCGATTGATATGGAAATGAATGAGGAAATTAGAGTGACAGTTATTGCAACTGGAATTGAAAATGCCCATGCTAAAGCCACGCAACCTCAATCTGCCTTCAATCATCAAACTGTAATGCCCAAACAAGCAAATAATACCGTTGCAGAAACACCAAATACAAATAATATTGGAAATAACCAAGATCGTTTTCAAGGTTGGAATGATATTCAAAATGAGCAACCACGACAAACTAATTTAAATGATAATGATCAATTTAAAGGTATTGAAAAACCCGATTTTAACGTTTTTAATACTGATAGTGATCAAAATGATGATGGGGATGATGGTGATTTAAATACACCAGTGTTCTTTAAACGAAGAAAGTAATGCACGATTGGAGGTAAGGTAAATGGCATTTAGTTTTAAAAATTTCTTTAATATGGATGAAGAATATTTAGAAGATGAACCTGAATATATTAATTCTATGGAGACAATTAATAACCAATCGACCAAGACACCCCGCCAAAATAATAACAATGTACTTTCAATGGCAGAACATCGAAGTGAACCTAAAGTGAATAATAGTAAAATAAGTCTATTTGAACCTAAAAAATATGCCGACGTCAAAGAAGTAGCAAATCGTTTATTGTCTGGACAAGCAACGATTGTTAATTTTTCTTCAATCGAAGATAGTCAAGCAAAACGAATTGTTGATTTTTTAACGGGAACTGTCTATGCAATTGATGGTGAAATTGAACGAATAGGTGATGCTATTTTCTTAGTAACACCACATAATTATGAAATTAGCGGAAGTGTTTCTGCGTCAATAAGCAAGGATTAAATTCCTAACTTTAAGGAGAATTACGAACAATGTCAATTGTTTTATTAGTTATTGCCAAACTTATTCAATTATACATTTGGCTAATTATTGCTAATGCGTTAATGAGTTGGTTCCCGGGGGCGGGACAATCTAGTCTAGGTCGGTGGATAAGTAAAGTCGTCGATCCATATTTAAATGTTTTTAGTTTTATAAAACCAATTGGTGGTGTTGATTTTAGTCCGGTTGTAGCTGTGCTAGCACTTGAAGCAGCACAACTAGGAATTCAAAGAATTTTTATCTTTTTGGGCCTAGTTTAGGTGAAGTATGGTGATCGTGAATAATAATAATATTGCACAACACTTTCGCCCAGATGAGCTAAAATTTATTGAGCAAGTTCAAAGTTGGTTAAAAGTAGCACTTGATGAATATCGACCGGTGTTGAGCCAATTTTTAAATCCTCGACAACAAAGAATTGCAACTACAGTAGTAAACCGTGAGGCAACAGTTAACCATCGATACTATGGCGGCCAAAATGCGGAAATGCAAAGATTGCTAATTTATCCAAGTTATTATGAACCTGAGGTTGCTGATTTTGAAATAAGTTTGTTACAAATTGATTATCCAACCAAATTTGCGATACTTAAACATAATCAAATTTTAGGATCACTTATGGGATTGGGATTAACACGAAATACATTTGGTGATGTAGTAAATGCTGGCGATACTTGGCAATTCTTTGTAAATAAAGATATGGCATCATATGTTATTACTAATTTAACCAAGATTGATAAAATTAAAATTCACTTGCATCCGGTGGCATTAAGTTTAGCAGTCAGAAATGAAGATGAATGGGAAAACACTACAATTACAGTTTCGTCATTACGTCTAGATGTTTTAATTTCAGAAACATTTAATTTATCAAGAAGTCGTGTTAAACAAATGGTTGAGGCAGGAAATGTTAAATTAAATTGGGCAGAAATTTTCAAGCCTGATTATAGCATAACATTAGATGACTGGATTTCAGTTCGTCATTTTGGACGTATACGTTTAGTTGAAGTTTTAGGAACTACCAAAAAAGAAAAATTAAGGGTTAACATTAATAAAATTGAAAATAGCAAGAAATGAGGAATTAAAATGGCACTTACACCAATCGATATTCAAAATAAAGAATTCACTAAAAGTGGTCGTAAAGGATATGATGCAAAGGAAGTCACCGACTATTTAAATCAAATTATTGCAGATTATGCGACCTTAATTGAAATGAATAATCAGTTAAAAACCCAAGTTGCGGACTATGAGGCTCGAGATGCGCAAATTGAAGAAATGAAGCAGTCGGTTACACAGTCAATTTTAGTTGCACAAGAAGCTGCTGATCGTCTTAAAAAAACAGCTGATGAATCAGCTAAAAAAACATTGACACAATCACAAGAAGAAGCGCAAAAGCTACTTGGGGATGCTAAAGAACAATCAGAAACTTTAATACGTGATGCTGAAAATAAATCACAAACCATTTTAAATGATGCGGCAGCAGAAAATGAAAAATTAGTTATCGAAACGAGTATTATTAAAAAGGATACCGTTGAATTTAAAGCTAAGTTAAAAAGTTTATTATTAGCGCAACTAGATTTAGTTGATAGTAATGATTGGGAAAAGGTTTTAAGTGACCGAGGCTTTGAAATCGTGCCTAAAACTAAAGAGTATATACAAAAAAACTCTACCACAGAGGTTGACAATGACACCGAAAATAGCGTAAACTCAGATACATCAACCGAACCAGTAAAGACGTATATTCTTTTACCTGATGAGGAAGGTAAAGCATAATTTTTTAAATAGAGCTTTTAAGCACATAGCAAATTAAAACTCTGTAAAGTGAACTAAGGATAGTGGGAACTTAGGCGGTTATTTGATTTGTTATGATCAATCTATTTGTTTTTACAACTTAATACTTTAATGAGGGCAAATGCCAAATTAGGGTGGTACCACGATATTAAGTCGTCCCTAGCGTTATCTAATAACGCTAGGGGCTTTTTTAATTTAATTTTATTATGATAGGAGAGTAGCAATATGAAAGTTAAAGATACTTTAAATCTTGGAAAAACTAAATTTCCCATGCGTGGTAATTTACCTATAAAAGAACTTGAACGCGAAAATGTTTGGTTTGAAAATAAAGTTTATGAACAACGACTAAAATTAAATGAAGGGAAACCAAGCTTTATTTTACATGATGGGCCTCCATATGCAAATGGTAATATTCATATTGGCCATGCACTGAATAAAATAACGAAAGATATGATTGTTCGTTTTAAATCAATGAGTGGTTTTTATGCACCATATGTTCCCGGATGGGATACTCATGGCCTACCAATTGAACAACAATTGACTAAGGCTGGTCATGACCGTAAAAAGCTTTCAAAAGTGGAATGGCGCAAGCTTGCTGAAAACTTTGCTAAAAAGCAAGTGGATAAGCAACGTGCGGATTTCAAACGATTAGGGGTTAGCGCCGAATGGGATAATCCATACCTAACGTTAAACCCAGATTTCGAGGCAGCTCAGGTACGTACCTTTGGTGAAATGGCTAAAAAGGGGTATATTTATAAAGGTAAAAAACCTGTTTATTGGTCATGGTCGTCAGAGTCAGCATTAGCTGAAGCTGAAATTGAATATCATGATGTGGTATCACCAACTGCTTTTTATGGTGAACAAGTTATTGATGGACTTGGTATCTTAGATAACGATACATATATGGTAGTTTGGACAACGACACCGTGGACTATTCCTGGTTCTCGTGGAATAACAATTGGTGAAAATTTTGAATATTCAGTTGTTAAACCAGTTGGTTCAGATAAAAAATATGTGATAGCAACCGATTTGTTGACTAAGGATGCAGAAAAATTTGGCTGGGTAGACTATACTGTTGAAAAAACAGTACGTGGTGTTGAATTAGAAAACATTTTAGTACAACATCCATTTTATAATGATATTAAGCTGGTTACTATGCTCGGTGATTTTGTTACTCTTGATGCTGGGACCGGGCTTGTTCATACGGCCCCTGGTTTTGGGGAAGATGATTTCTGGGTTGGTCAAAAATATAACTTAGAAGTTGCTGTGCCAGTTAATGATCAAGGGCTTATGACAAAAGAAGCAGGTAGTGATTTTGAAGGTGTCTTTTACGAAGATGCAAACGCTATCTCATTAAAAAAATTAGCTGATTTAGGTTTATTATTAAAGCAAGAAGATATTGAGCATAGCTATCCATTTGATTGGCGCACTAAAAAGCCAATAATTTTTAGAGCTGTACCGCAATGGTTTGCTTCTGTTGAAGCATTCCGGCAACAAATTTTGGATGCGCTTGATGAAGTTACCTTTTTACCAGAATGGGGTAAGGTTCGTTTATATAATATGATTCGAGATCGTGGAGATTGGGTCATTTCACGACAACGTGTTTGGGGTGTTCCACTACCAATTTTTTATGCCGAAGATAAAACACCTATTTTAAATGAAGAAACAATTAATCACGTCGCAGAATTATTTGAAAAATATGGATCAAATGTCTGGTTTGAAAGAGAAGCCAAAGATTTATTACCTGAAGGATACACTTCTGAACACTCACCTAATGGTGAGTTTACTAAAGAAGAAGATATCATGGATGTCTGGTTTGACTCGGGATCTTCTCACCAAGGTGTGTTGGCCACACGGAATTATTTGAGTAATCAAGCTGATTTGTATTTAGAAGGCTCAGATCAGTATCGTGGCTGGTTTAATTCATCATTAATTACATCTGTGGCAGTTACTGGGCGTGCCCCATATAAAAGTATCTTATCACAAGGTTTTGTTTTAGATGGACAAGGACGCAAGATGTCTAAATCTGAGGGAAATTCAATTGTCCCCAATGATGTTATTAAACAAATGGGGGCGGAAATTATTCGCTTATGGGTTGCCTCTGTTGATACGGATAGTGATGTACGAGTTTCAATGGAAATTTTGAAACAAAGTTCAGAAACATATCGGAAAATTAGAAATACAATGCGTTTCTTATTGGCAAATACTTCTGATTATAATGCTAAAACTGATGCAATAGCCTTTAATGATATGCCGCAATCAGATCAATACTTTTATGTGTTAGTTAATGAGTTGACACGTGATATTCTTGACATGTACGATAAATATGATTTTGTTGATTTATTTAAACGAATTGTAAACTTTATTAATGTCGATTTATCAGCATATTATTTAGACTATGCTAAAGATGTTGTGTATGTTGAAGCACCAGATAGTTTAGAACGTCGTTCTATGCAAACAGTTTTCTATAAAACAGTTCTGAATCTAACCAAACTATTATTACCAATACTTCCACATACTAGTGAAGAAATTTGGGAATACTTGCAAGAAGGTGAAGCGTTTGCGTATTTATCAGAAATGCCACAAGTAGAAGAATTAGCAAATAGCAAAGTGTTAGTAGCCAAGTGGCATGAATTTAGAAGTATGCGTGATAGTATTAACAAGGCATTGGAAGAAGCACGTGATGATAAATTAATCGGTAAACCAGCTGAAGCAGCTGTTACACTTTATCTGACAGAAGCACAAACTGAGCTAGTAGCTTCTTTAAATGTGGATATCAGAGTGATGCTTTTAGTATCACAATTACATTTAGCAAACCGTGATGATGCTCCTACTGAAGCACTTGAAATAGATGGTTTGCAGCTAGTGGTTAAGCATGCTGAAGGTGAAGTAAGTCAACGCGATCGTCTTTATCATACAGATTTAGGAGCAGATAGTACTTTCCCAACTTTAAGTAAGCATGAAGCTGCTATTGTAAGAAAGTATTATCCAGAAGCAGTTACAGCAGGTTTTGAAGATTAGCTATAAATAGTTTGTACAATGAAGGCTGATATCTTAAATACTTAAATGAGTAAGTTTCGGCTCTTTGGTAAATGACACTGATAGACTAAATAATTAAATTAATTTATTAAGCAACTAATTCGAAATTTTAATTAGTTGCTTTTTTATTTATGGTAAAACTAAAAGTTTAACAAAAGTTAAATTGTGTAGACTAAGATTTTAAATGTTTCAATTTACGGTCTATAACATGCGTACTACGCTTTCATAATCTGTGTTTGGTAAAAAATTAGCTGTTCTACGCTATATGGGGGTAATTAATAAAAAAAGAATATATATACAAAAGAACACAATTAAAGCGACGATAGTAGCTTTAATGTGTTCTTTTGTATATATAAGGATAGGGTTCAATTATTTTTAATAAAGGGAAGATATAACGCTAAAACTGAAACACTAAAATGTCAAGCATGAGATTCGAACTCATGACCTACGGTTTAGAAGACCGTTGCTCTATCCAACTGAGCTAGCCTGACACAATACTAAAATTATAACTATTTTATTCAAAATAGTCAATAAAGGTTTTTGATAATAATAATGTTAATTGCAGTTAAACAATAATTGCACCAAGTAGAGCATTCTTGTATCATTAATATAAGTAGGGGAACAGTGTTAAGTAAGGAGATGTGAAATATGAAGAGAATAGGGTTAGTGCTAAGTATTATAACTTTAGGAGTAATCTTAGTAGCTTGTGGACAAAAAACATATGCCGGAATTCAAATAAGTGGCGATAAATATACCCAACTAAATGAGGCTAAGGTAAATATAAAAAAATTATTAAGTGATTTGGATGATTTTGATTACCGCAATACTAAAACAGCAGATAAAATATATCGTGATGCTGATGAAATAATGCTAAAGAATGCCAAAGGGTTATCAACTAGCGAGAAAGAAAAATTGGATGTGGCTTTGGATAATTCACAACATGGTGTTAAAGGGATTATAAAAGATGCACAACGTAAAAAATATAATATTGATGGTAGTGTTGCTTCTCAGTTTCATCATAACTTCAAGGTAATTGTTAATATTTCTGCAAAAGCTGTAACTAATTCACAAGTTCAAGCTGATAAAGTTGCAAATAAACTAAATAAAGATTTAAAAATAGAAAAGCAATTATATAACTTAGGATCTAAGCATGAATAGTTAAATTGGGAAAGTGTGTTTACTAAAATTAAAATAAATATGTTATGATAGGGCATAGCAATAATAATTTTATAGTAATTTACTATAAGGGGGATTATTATGATTTCACTAGGTGTAATTATATTGACTTTAGTAATTACCATGATTGTCGAGTTTACATCAAAAGATGACAATACACCTAATAAGCATCAAAGTAATTATTAGGATGTAAATGCAATAAAATACCTAGAAACGTAGCCAGATACATACGTCCTAGGTATTTTTTAATAATTAATATTTTGAACTATGCGCAAAACTTGATTTACGAGCTTTGCGGACATCAGCTTCTTCAAACTTCTTTTCTTCGTCCTTAATTGGTTTGATGACTTTATGATGGAAATGTGCTAAAGCGCTAGCTGAAGCGAGAACTGTACTAGTAACTCCTACTAAGATACCGATGGTAAATTTTTTCATAACAAATCCCTCCATATAAAATATATTTTATAATACTAATACTAACTAAAAAAAGGATATTTTACTAGTAAATAGGTAAAAAAGGTAATGAGATGTTAACAGAAATTGTAGCACATCGTGGTTATCCAAAAAAAGCACCTGAAAACACTTTAGCTTCTTTTAAAAAAGCATTAGCTTTTAGCATTGATATTTTGGAAATCGATGTTCATCTGACTAAGGATCAACAGTTAGTTATTATTCATGACGAAGCAGTAGATAGAACTAGTAATGGACATGGATTTGTTAAAGATAAAACTTTAGAAGAACTTTTAAAGTTAGATTTTGGTTCTTGGTTTTCACCAAAATATAACGATGAAAAAATAATGTGCTTATCTGAACTATTAGTACTACTAAAGAAAATAAATTTCAGTAAAAAACTATTGATTGAAGTAAAAACGGATCATTTTGCTTATCCAGGAATAGAAGCATTGTTAGTTAAAACGATAGCTCAATTTGATACACATAAGTATCAAATAATTTATCAAAGTTTTAATATTGCAACACTTTTAAAAATAGCTAAATTGGATAAAAGTGCCAATTTAGCGGCCCTATTCTTTTATCCAACCTGGCAAATACTATGCTTAAGTAAAAAAAATTTAATTACAGCCATTCATCCCGACAATCGATGGCTAATCAATCGAATTTTTTGGTTAAAACCATCAATGATTCGCCCTTGGAAAGTTAATGATCCTCAAAAAATAAGAAAAATATTAAAATGTCAATTAGCAGGGGTGATTACTGATGAAATTGAACTGGCTCTTGATTTAAGAAAGGAAATTCAAGGTGGATAAAATAATTGTTATTGTAGGTCCAACAGCTGTTGGAAAAACAGCATTGTCTTTAAAACTAGCTAAAAAGTTAAATGGTGAAATCATTTCAGGTGATTCAATGCAGGTTTTTAAAGGATTGGATATAGGAACTGCCAAAGTTTCTAAAGAAGAACAAAATCAAGTACCGCATTTTTTAATCGATACTAAAGAAATAGATGAGGAAATAACAGTTATACAATGGGTTGCGGCTGCTCGCTTGAAGATCGATGAAATTGTTAAGCGAGGGCATATTCCAATTATTGTTGGGGGTACCGGGTTCTACATTGGGGCATTATTGGGTGATGTCGTGTTAGCTAAAAATAATGCGGCGAAGGATCCAAAAATTCGGGCTAAGTGGCAAGAATATGCTAATTTAAATGGAGAAGAAGCATTACATCAACAATTAGCTCAAATAGATTTGGAAGCTGCTAAGGTCATTCCAAAAGGCAATGTACGAAGAGTCATCAGAGCATTAGAGGTATTTGAATTAACAAAGCAACCATTTTCAAAGCAAACAATGCCAGAAGCAAAACGGTACTATGATGCACAAATAGTTGGCCTAAGAACAGAACGACAGCGTTTGTATCAACGAATTAATGCACGTGTTGATGAAATGATTGAGCTTGGCTTGGAAAAAGAAGCGTTTCAATTATATCAAGCGACAAACCTAAAATTACAAAGTGGTCAAGGAATTGGGTATAAAGAATGGCTTGATTATTTTGAACAAAGGAATGATAAATTAGCAATGATAGAATTAATTAAACGTAACTCAAGACGATTTGCCAAACGTCAATTAACTTGGTTTCGTCATCAATTAAAAGGTATTATTTGGTATGATTTGGTTACTAATGAAAATTCAATCGATGAAATTATAAGGGATATTGAGAATAAAAAATGTTAATGTTAGATTATGTGACATAAATCGTTGTATTTAACCATGCTTCTGTTAAACTATGGTTATCTTAAGGAACACGGGAGATTGAAACATGGCTGAAAAAGAATTTAGACGTACCATGTCAATTTTACCGATTGGAACAATACGTGAACTAACAGGATTAAGTGACCGGCAAATAAGATATTATGAAGCCCAAGGATTAATTTTACCAAAGCGTACTGAAACCAATCGACGAATGTATTCGCTAAATGATGTCGACCGATTACTTGAGATTAAGGACTATTTAGAAGTAGGTGATTCAATTGCAAATATTAAACGGATATATGCGAGGGAAGCAGCTAAGGCTAAAGAAGCCGATATATCAGCGCACCAAATGCGTAAAGCACTTCAATCAGAATTTATTAACCTTGCCGGTTTTGCGGTAAATAAAAATAGAAAGGGCTTTTAAAGATGCCAAAGCATGACTATACTAAAGATGATATTCGTAACCTTGTAAAATCAGAAAATGTTGAATTTTTACGTTTGACTTTTACTGATATGTATGGAATTATTAAGAATGTGGAGGTTCCAGTTTCTCAACTTGAAAAGGTTCTTGAGAATAATTTAATGTTTGATGGCTCTTCAATTGATGGGTTTGTCCGCATTGAAGAATCAGATATGTATTTATATCCTGATTTATCAACATTTATGATTTTTCCTTGGGCAACTGATTCACACGGAGGGAAAGTAGCCCGAATAATTGCTAGTGTGTACACTGCTGATCGTAAGCCGTTTGTTGGTGATCCACGTAATGTTTTGATTGCTAATCTAGACAAAATGAAACAGCAAGGATTTGATTCTTTCAATATTGGAACGGAACCAGAATTTTTCTTATTTAAATTAGATGAAAACGGTAAGCCAACTACTAAATTAAATGATTCTGGATCATATTTTGATTTAGAGCCACTTGATATGGGTGAAAATGTTCGTCGGGAAATTGTGTTAACCTTAGAGGAAATGGGCTTTGAGGTTGAAGCTGCCCATCATGAGGTTGCTCCAGGGCAACATGAAGTTGACTTTAAATATGCATCAGCCCTTGAAGCAGCTGATAATATTCAAACGTTTAAGTTGATTGTTAAAACAATTGCACGGAAGTATAATTTATATGCTACTTTTTTACCAAAACCAGTTTCCGGTATTAACGGAAATGGGATGCATACTAATATGTCATTATTTACTGCTGGAAAGAATCAGTTTTTTGCTGAGGATGATGAATTACAACTATCAACGACGGCTTATAATTTCTTAGGTGGAATTTTGAAACACGCAACTAATTTTACCGCAATTACTAACCCCACTGTTAATTCATATAAACGTTTAGTACCAGGATTTGAAGCACCTGTATATGTTGCTTGGTCTGGTTCTAATCGATCTCCAATGGTTCGTGTACCAGCATCGCGGGGACAGTCAACACGCTTGGAATTAAGGTCAGTTGATCCAACTGCCAATCCATATCTTGCACTTGCTGGTATTTTAGCAGCTGGTCTAGATGGTATCAAAGATAAAATTGAACCAGCTGAATCAGTTGATCGTAACATTTATTTAATGGATGAGGCAGAACGTATCAAGGCTGGAATTCATGACTTACCAGATACATTGCTAGCAGCAGTTAGAAATCTTGAAGGTGATCGCATTATTCGAGAAGCAATTGGTATTAATCTATCACAACAGTTTATTGATGCTAAGCTATTAGAATATCGAGCATATCGGCAAGAAGTTTCACAATGGGAATTAGATAGTTATCTAGATATTTATTAAATACTATTGCTAGATTTAAACTTTGAAGATCTTAATTCATGTTATTAATGTTTAGGTGCCAAAAGAAAGTTAAGATTGAAACAAAGTTAGTCATAAAATTTTTTGTCAATTGATATTGATAACTTAAATAATCAAATTAAGCAACTAATTCGCAATGTGAGCTAGTTGCTTTTTTGGCATACATGATGAAAAGTTTAACTATTAAAGATAATTATAAAGTACATTAGCTGAGACGAGGGCATTAGAAGTTTAGGAAAAATATTTTTATAGCGTAATTAGGCGATGACAATGAGTGGTACTTACCTTGATTAATACAATAATTATGATTAGTAACAAAAGATTACTTAATAGCATAAAAATAATTAAAGGCTTTTTATGATTATTGAGAGTCGTAGTCTTTACCTGATTGTTGGAAACTAGTATACTTATAAAAGGAATTTTGCTCGTTAAAAATTAGTAAAATAGTAAACTGATAAAAGAAAGGTAGAGTTATGGCATTTGTAGATCAAGTTAAGATTGAATTAAAAGCTGGTAACGGTGGCGATGGAATTATTTCTTTTCGTCGTGAAAAATTTGTTGATATGGGAGGCCCCTTTGGCGGGGATGGAGGTCGTGGTGGTTCCATCATTTTAAGAGTTGATGAAGGATTGCGAACTTTAATGGACTTTCGCTATAAACGTCACTTTAAAGCTACGCATGGAGCTAAGGGTGGTACAAAAGGGATGACTGGTCGTTCTGCTGAAGATCTTTATATTAAAGTACCACAAGGAACGACGGTTATAGATGCAGAGTCTGGTCGTGTTCTTGGTGATTTAACTGAAAATGGACAAGAATTAAAAGTTGTCAAGGGTGGTCGTGGAGGTCGTGGTAATATGAAATTTGCGACACCTAAGAACCCAGCACCGGAATTAGCTGAAAATGGTGAGCCTGGTGAACAAATGACGATTAAACTTGAATTAAAGGTTTTGGCTGATGTTGGTTTAGTTGGCTTCCCATCAGTTGGTAAGTCAACGCTTTTATCTGTGGTAACTTCGGCCAAACCAAAAATCGCAGCATATCACTTTACAACATTAGTACCAAATCTTGGCATGGTTCGATTAGATGATGGTCGCGATTTTGTTATGGCGGACTTACCTGGCTTAATCGAAGGAGCATCGCAAGGTATTGGATTAGGAATTCAGTTTTTACGGCATGTTGAGCGAACTAAAGTTATTCTTCATTTAATTGACATGAGTGGACTTGATGAGACAGATGCTTATCAAAACTTTGTTAAGATTAATGAAGAGTTGAAAGAATATGATCCGCAGTTATTAGATCGACCACAAATTATTGTGCCTACTAAGATGGATATGCCAAATTCAGCTGATAATTTAGTAGAGTTTAGAGATAAATTAAAGGCGCAACCTTACTTGTCAACGGTACCACAAATAATTCCAATTTCTGCGCTTACTAGAAGCGGAGTTACAGATCTTCTTGGAGCAACGGCTGATTTGTTAGAAGTGACACCAGAATTCCCGATGAAGGATATACCATTTCAGGATGATTCTCACACAACTACCTATGAATTGGAAAATGATGAGCCAGCTTTTGTTATTTCTAAAGGTGAGTATGGAGAATGGGTACTTAGTGGTGCTAAGATTGAAAAATTATTTAAGATGACTAATACTGCTCATGATGAAAGTGTATTACGTTTTGCACGACAATTACGTTCCATGGGTGTGGATGATGCTCTAAGACAAGCTGGAGCTGAAAATGGCGATGAAGTTGCCATTTTAAATTTCCGTTTTGAATTTTCAGAATAACCACAGATGATTGTAAGTTTATTTGATACTAAATATTATTTTGGATAAAATGAAAAGTTTTAAAAACATAATATTCGTTTAAGAGGGGCCTAATTTGAAATAGACATGTAATACTATAATAAATACCATGCATCGAAAATAGCGCCTTAGGGGGATAGGTTGCAAAGGGTAATTTTTGTTATTGCCGTTTTTTAAGTTAGTATACCTGATAATATCTGATGTATGTAAACATTAAAAAGCCGAAGATTTTCTTTCGGCTTTTTTGTTTAAATTTGATAAGAAGTTTGTTGATATTTGTAAATTAAAGAGTTAACGGCTAATTGATTGCTGTTAACACTGGAATCATTTATCAGCAGTTTTTTAGTTAAAATTGATTATGTAAAATAAAACCAGTTACACAAACTAGCATAAATAAGATAAATATTAGGAAGAGGAATTTTTTACTTAAATGAGTTTGTGTTTTACTAGCAGCTAAAATTTCTAAGCAAATGATTAAACCAAAAGCAAGGATGATTTTAAAAATTGTGAGTATAAAATGGTTAGCAAAGGTGTAGCGGGCTAAAAGCAAACCTGTTATTAAAAATATTAAATAAAAGAATCTATTAAACATTGAAAAGGCTTTTACTTTTTTATTAGTTTTCGCAAAAATAATAATTAAAGTGCTACAAAGTAATAGAGCTGAGGTAACTAAATGAAACAATAATGGTGGATACATAGTTTATTGAAATATCCTTTCGCTTTTATGTTAAAGCCATTATAGCATAAAATAGTTGCTATTTTAGATGTAGTTTGTTAATATATACCGATGGTTTTATCAAGTATATCCTTGGAGGTACGACAATATGGCAACTGAAGAAGTAGTTAATGATTCAGGTTTTAATATAGGAGATTTTGTAGCTGCCAAAAAGTTTGCAAATTTCGAACATGATTTTAAAGGAATTGTTGAGAAAATATATGAACATTCATTACTAGTAATGGTGACTGAGTATGATGCAAAAGATCAGGCAACGGTAAATGAGTATAATCATCGTGCTGTTGTGCGCATGAACGAAACCGAAGTTTTAATTGCAGCTGAAGTTCCTGTTGATGATTCAACAGAAGATTCTAAAGCTTAAAACTTAGTATAAGATAGTTATTGCATTTTCACAAAGATGGGCTATAATTATTCTTGTAATGCGAAGTTAGTTTAGTGGTAAAACAATAGCTTCCCAAGCTGTGGTCGCGGGTCCGATTCCCGTACTTCGCTTTTTAGACTAATGTTTATATGATTAGAGGAAAATAATTAAAGTTTACTTAGCAAACCTGGGATGATGGAAGCCAGATTAAACTTACTTATTGGCGCGCTAGTTGTAAAATTTTTATATAATTAGAGTGGAATTTTAATTCAATTAGAGTGGTACCACGGGTGTAACTCGTCTCTTACAATTTATTTGTAGAGACGAGTTTTTTAGTCTAATAAATCCGATGAAAAATTATAAAAGGAGCAAAAGTAATGGACAATAAACAGCAAATAGCAGATGTTTTAAGTCAAGCATTAGGTGACAATATTCTAAGTAATATTGATATTTTAAATAAAATTGAGGTTCCTAAGACTTCTGATTTGGGAGATTTAGCATTTCCAACTTTTATGTTAGCCAAGGTAATGCGTAAAGCACCACAACAAATTGCAACTGATTTAGTAGAAAAAATTGACAAGAATAATTTTGAAAAAGTTGTTGCAATGGGACCATACGTTAACTTCTTTTTGAATAAGGAAAAAGTAGGAGCTCAAATTTTAACCGATATATTGACACAACAAGCAAACTATGGGACAAATAATGATGGTGAAAACGGTAATGTGACAATTGATATGTCATCACCAAATATTGCTAAACCAATGTCGATGGGTCATTTACGTTCAACGGTAATTGGGAATGCGTTAGCAAATATTTTTAGTAAAAATGGATATAATCCAATTAAGATTAATCACTTGGGTGATTGGGGTACGCAATTTGGTAAACTAATGGTTGCTTACAAATTATGGGGATCTGAAGAAGAAGTAAAAAAAGATCCAATTAATACGTTAGTTAAATACTATATTCGTTTTCATGAAGAAGCTAAAGAAAATCTAGCTTTAGATGATGAAGGGCGTGCTTGGTTTAAAAAGCTAGAAGATGGTGATCAAGAGGCTACTAAGTTATGGAAATGGTTTAGAGATGAATCATTAAAAGAATTTTTAACAATTTATGATGAATTAGAAATTAATTTTGATTCATTCAACGGTGAGGCTTTTTACAATGATAAAATGGATCAAGTTGTTAAAATGCTAACAGAAAAAGGATTGTTGGTTGAATCACAAGGGGCTCAAATTGTCAATTTAGAAAAATACAATTTGCCGGTTGCTATGATTAAACGAACGGATGGGGCAACTCTTTATATGACCCGTGATTTAGCTGCCGCTATGTATCGAAAAAATGAATATAATTTTGTTAAAAATCTGTATGTTGTGGGTGGAGAACAACGTGAACATTTTCAACAAATGAAAGCAATTTTTAAAGAAGCAAGTTATGATTGGGCTGATGATATTGAGCATATTCCATTTGGCTTGATTACAGTCAATGGTAAAAAATTATCAACACGTTCAGGAAGGATTATTTTATTACAAGATGTTCTTGATGACGCTATTAGATTAGCCCGTGAACAAATTGAAACTAAAAATCCAGATTTAGCTAATAAAGAAAATGTTGCTAAACAAGTAGGAATTGGTGCCGTTGTTTTTCATGACTTAAAAAATGAAAGAGTTAACAGTTTTGATTTTGCCCTAGAAGAAGTTGTGCGTTTTGAAGGGGATACTGGCCCATATGTACAATACTCACATGCACGAGCACAATCAATTTTACGTAAAGCAGGAAATCCTGATTTAACTACAACAAACTTGGTAATTAGCGATGCTAGTGCTTGGGATACAATTAAAATTTTAGGTGATTTTCCAAATATAGTTCGGCGTGCACTACGTGATCGTGAACCATCTGTAATTGCTAAATATGCGTTGAATTTATCACGAGCATATAATAAATATTATGCAAATTCACGTATTTTAGCTGAGGATAATGAATTATTAGCAAGATTAGGATTAGTTAAAGCAGTAGCAATTGTGCTTACTGAAAGTTTGAGAATGCTTGGAGTACACGCACCAAATGAAATGTAAATAAAGTTAAAGAAAAGATTGAACTTATGCAAGTTCAATCTTTTTAGTATATACTATAGTATAAATTAAACTGAGAATAGTCCATAATGCGTTAATTTTAGGGAGGAATTATGAATAAACAGCAACGATTAGCCGTTCTTAAAAATATATTAGAGACGCAAAATATTAGTAGTCAAAAAGACATTGTTGCCGCTTTTGCTAAAGAAGGTATTATAGTTAAACAGTCATCAATTTCTAGAGATTTAGCCAATTTGAATTATGTTAAAACAACTTCAATTAATGGTAAGACACAATATCAAAAATTAATTGTTAATAATAACAAGGATGTATCACGTCTATACGAAATGTTGAATGAGGTTATGATTTCAATTACTCAAGTTCAATTTATGAATATTATTAAGACGTTACCGGCGAATGGGAATTTATTAGCAGCCTTAATTGACGAAGCAGAGTTACCATCAGTTGTTGGCACATTAGCTGGGCACGATACTATTTACATGACTAGTCCAAGTGAAGATGTGGCTAAACTAGTTCATGATGAATTTATAAATTATTTAAATACCGATAATTTAATGTTATAAATTAGATAAAATTTACAAAATAAATTAACGCAGTTTTAGCTTCATTGAAAATGTTGTGATAAAATATATAGTACTTAATTTTTGAAGAGCATGAATTGATTATAATTTATTTAAAAAATGTGGAGCTACAATGAAAAAAGTGTATACAAAGATGAAGCCGATAGTTAAGTGGATAGATCTAACTATTGGGCCAGTTTGGCGTCGATTTCAAATTGGTCGTTGGTTGATTGTAATATTGTTATCGTTGTTCTTTTGCTTGAGTGCATACCTTACATATGCTGCTAAAACAGCCAATATAGGTGATCTAAAAGCAGAACTTCAAAAAACAACCGTTGTTTACGATAAAGATGGTGATCGCGCAGGAACTTTATATTCTCAAAAGGGAACCTATGTTAATTTAAAGAAAATCTCACCAAAGTTACAAAATGCAGTACTTTCTACAGAGGATCGTAATTTTTATCATGAATATGGATTTTCAATTAAAGGAATTATCCGTGCGGTTGTATTGGCTATAAAAAATAAAATAATGGGTGAAAATTATATTGCTGGTGGTGGTTCGACGATCACGCAACAATTGGTAAAAAATGCGTTACTTTCGCAGCAACAAACCTTGACGCGTAAAGTTCGTGAGTTATTTTTAGCTATTGAAGTTGAGAATGTTTATTCAAAAAAAGAAATTCTGACAATGTATTTGAATAATGCTTATTTTGGTCGTGGTATTTGGGGTGTTGAAGATGCTTCAGAACGTTATTTTGGTGTTCATGCTAGTGAACTTTCTACTAGCCAAGCTGCTATGTTAGCAGGAATGCTTAGATCCGCTGTTATTTATGATCCAATTGCTCATCACAAAAACGCTTTAGCACGACGCAACTTAGTTTTAGATTTAATGGTTGAAAATAAAAAATTAACAACAAGTCAAGCTAAAATTGCTAAAGCACAAGCAATTAAAATTGTTAACAATTATAAACGAGGAGCAACTTATCAATATCCTTGGTTTTTTGATGCAGTTATTAGTGAAGCAATTAGTCGGTATGGTTTAACAGAGTCAGATATAATGAATCGAGGTTATAAAATTTATACAACACTTGGGCAACGAATCCAAACGGCTATGCAAACTCAATTTAATTCAACTTGGAATTATCCGACTAGCGATGTCCAAGCAGCGTCTGTAGCAATCAATCCAAAAACTGGTGGTGTATTGGCCATAATTGGCGGTCGAGGGAAACATGTTTTCAGAGGCTTTAATCGAGCAACCCAAATGAAAAGACAACCAGGGTCAACTATGAAGCCTCTTGCGGTTTATGCACCAGCGATTGAAAATGGCATGAAATATGATGATGAACTAAGTGATAAAAAAACATCTTTTGGTTCAAATAATTACACACCAACTAATGAAAGTGGCTTTTATCAAAATAAAATGCCTATGTATCAAGCATTACAACAAAGTATAAATGTGCCAGCAGTGTGGCTATTGAACAAAATTGGTGTGAGTGAAGGATATGATATGGCACAAAAGTTTGGGATGCAGCTAAATAAAAGTGATAAAAACTTAGCTTTAGCATTAGGTGGAACTCATACAGGGATTTCACCGCTTCAATTAGCACAAGCATACGGTGCATTTGCCAATAACGGAGTAATGAAGCATGCTTATTTTATCCGGAAAATCGTTGATGCATCTGGTAATGTTATTGTTAATAATACAAAGGCAAAGCAAACAAAAGTTATGGCAAGTAGCACAGCTAAAACGATGACTAGTATGATGCAGGGAGTCTTTAGTTATGGAACTGGGGCAACATCGAAGCCAACTGGATATACAATTGCAGGGAAAACTGGAACAACTGAGGCCACAGGTACCAAAGAAACTAGTGGTTCAAATGATAAATGGATTGCTGGCTATACACCTGATATAGTCGTTGCTACTTGGGAAGGGTATGACACAGATAGTAATGGTAAAACTTTATCTGTGAATCCGGTTAACAACGTTGGTCCATTATTTAAAGCCGAGATGAGTGCCATGTTACCTTATACTAAAGGAACTAAATTTAGTGTAGCAGATGCAAATGTATTAGCTGGAAAGGCAACGAATAGTGACGATAAAGATATTTTAGATTCGATAACAGATACTGGGAAATCATTACAAAAAAAAGCTACTAAGTGGTGGCATAATATTACGCAAATGTTTAAATGAGTTCATAAAATTAATTTCCCTTATGTTAATTTCATGTTAGTATATAAGATATAAAGGAAAAAGGAAGAAAAAATGGCTAATATTTACGATACAGCAAATCAATTAGAACGTGATTTACGTGAAACTGAACAATATATGACGCTTGTGAGTGCTTTTGAAAGTATGAAGGCTGATGAAAGTTCATATCAAGTCTTTAAAGAATTTCAAAATGCACAGTTAGAAATTCAAAATTTAATGGGCCAAGGCCAAGCACCTGATGAAACTAAGATGCAAGAATGGCAGACAATAGCTAAGAAATTAGATGATTATCCATTAGTAAAAACGTTAATGGAACACGAACAAGCTATGGATCTTTTAATGCGCGATATCAATGGCATTGTGACTAAACCAATGGCCGATCTATATAAAAATTAAATTTACTACGCAACTAATTCAGAATGTGAGTTAGTTGTTTTTTATAATGTGTGGTAAAAAGATATGTTTGAAAATAAATGTAAGGTTATTGATAATTTTTTAATTGTCTAGACTGTGTTGAAAGATTTTTAAACACATTAATGGTATTAATAGGATGGAAAACAAAAAGTAACTAATTCAAGTGCAAATTAGTTACTTAACAAACTCGGGTCTACGCTTTTTGGTACTGATAGACATGACGTCATCATGTTAATCGGTATCTTTTTTTTCTTGCATTTTTTAAAAAAGGTGTAAAAAAAGAGATAACCCACCACCGCCAAGCAGAAAGGAAATCTCCATGGATAATTATCTCAAAATATCACTCACATTAAAAGACCCAAATTTAAAAATCGATAATACTTTCAAAAGCCCTAATGAAATTGTTCATATTTTGCGATAAATTACAAAAAAACAACTAATTCAAATTATGAATTAGTTGCTTAATAAATTAATTTAATTATTTAGTCTATCAGTACCATTTGACAAAAAGCCTAAATTTCAACACGACCAGCGAAATTTGCCTTGCTAGCCATACCATTGATAACAACGCCATGATTTTGATCAAGGGCATTTACGTAAGTACCATCACCTAAAGAGATAGCGACGTGGTATACGCGTCCAGTACGGTTAGTCCAAAATAATAAATCACCAGCTTGTGCTTTTGATGTCGCAATTCGTGTAGTTGCAGCAGCTAATTGTCCAGACTGATGAGGAAGAGAAACGCCATATTTAGCATATGCATAAGCTACTAGTCCCGAACAATCAAAACCGGCGGGAGTACTACCACCCCAAACATAACGATGCCCGATAAATTTTGTTGCGTATGTTGCTGCTTTACTTGCAATATCTTCAGTTAAAATGGTTGAACCCTTTGAGCTTACTTTGATTGTTTTAATTTTGTTGCTAGATGTTGTTTTTAATTTTTGGCCAACCAATAAATTATTGATATTTTTAATATTGTTAATCGATGCCAATTTTTGTAGTGAAATGTCATTTGTGCGCGCAATACTTGATAAAGTATCACCAGCTTTTACTACTATTGTATCAGCGTTTGCGACTGTTGCACCAAAACCAAATGTTGCAATTGTTGCCATTGAACTCAATAGTAAATCTTTTATTAATTTTTTCTTCATAGTTAATAGTGCTCCCGAAATAAAATTTTACATAAATATTATCAATAACTTTAAATAAATTTAACTTATTCTACACTATTTAATATACATCTAAAAGATAACTAAAAAAAGGTAAAAATTATTAGCGTTATGTTACATATGTTTCATTAATATTTCTCCAAAAAATATTTCTCCAAAAATATTTTTAAATGATTTAAGATAATAATGATTGTCAGTTATTTTGCATTTAGGTAAAATAGGGAGGGACTAGTTTTTAATGAAATGGTAATGAGGAAGAAAAGCGATAATGAAAAAAAGACAAAAGTTAAATTTAATTTTAATGATGACGGTTTTGACACTATTTTTGAGTGGATGTGTACGAACAAAAACCGTTGATGGTAAATTAGTTCCCTTTGGAATGGTTTGGCAGTATCTAGGACAACCTTTGGAACATATTATGAATATGATTGCTGGCCTTTTTGGTGGTGTACATGAAACTAATGCAGTTGGTTGGGCAATTATGATACTAACCATCATTGTACGGTTAGTATTATTACCTATGATGGTGTCGCAACAGCATAAATCAACGATTCAACAAGAAAAAATGAGTATGTTACGACCACAGCTTGAAAAATTACAAGCAGCGGCAAAAAATGCTAAAACACCTGAAATGCAAGCTGCTGCATCACAAGCAACTATGAAAGTATACCGTGAAAATAATGTTTCAATGACAGGTGGAATAGGGTGTTTACCATTATTAATTCAGTTACCTATTTTCTCCGGATTATATGCGGCTATTCGCTATTCAACATCGCTAGCAAATGCTCAATTTTTTGGTATTTCATTGACTAAATCAAGTGCAGTTTTAGCAATATTGGCATTTATTGTATACTTAGTTCAAGGATATTTAATGATGCTAGGAATTCCTGAAGAACAAAAGAAAATGATGCAAACAACCATGTGGCTAAGTCCAATTATGATTCTAATCTTTTCTTGGACAACTAGTGCTGGTTTAGGATTATATTTCTTCATTGGTGGATTATTTGCGATTATCCAGACTTTAATTATTAATATTTTAAGACCGCGAATTAAAGATAACATTGCAAAAAACTTTGTTGTTAAAAATGTTGCTGACGATATTTTAAAAAATTTAGAGACGGAAGATTCTAAACAAACAAGTGAAAGCAAAATAGCAACAAATAAAAATAATGAAAAAAATACGAAGCGTAATGCTGGCAAACAAAATAAACATTAAACTAACAGAACCTAAAGAACTGGGAAACGTCCCAGTTTTTTTATTTATAATTTATTTTTAAAATTAAATATAAATAAGTTTTGTAATTTTGAGAACAGTATTCGTAATTATTATATATCAGTATTTAAAAATAAATTATCAAATCTTAGTAGTAAGATAAATAGTGGTTTTTATTGTTAAATAAGTATTAACAGTTCAGTATTAATGGTACACTAGGATGAAGAAAAAGGACGGTAATTAAAATAATGGAACAAATTGTAAGTAAAAAAAATGAACATGTTAAAGTTTGGGCTAAATTAGCAACTAAAAAGGGAAGGGAGGTTCAAGGGACATATTTGCTTGATGGTTGGCATTTAGTCCAAGAGGCCATTAATAATAAGGCTAAAATGCATGCCATTATGGTTACTGAAGATCAACTAAAAATGCATGAACTTGAATTTCCTGAAGGAGTACCGGTTTATTTAATTACAGCAGAAGTAGCAAAATATATTGGTGGAACTGTTTCTCCACAAGGTATTTTTGCTGAAATAACTTTACCAACTAAAAGTCTAAAACCAAGTTATGTTCATAAAGGAGCTTGGCTACTATTGGATGGTATTCAAGATCCGGGAAATATTGGAACGATGGTTAGAACTGCTGATGCAGCTGGTTTTAAGGGAGTGGTATTGGGCGATGGGTCGGCTGATTTATATAGCCCAAAGGTTGTTCGTGCCATGCAAGGAAGTCAATTTCATATTGAAGTTCTTAAAGGTAACTTACTTGAGTGGACACAGGAATTAGTTAGCAATGATTTACCAGTTTATGGAAGTCAGTTGAATCCACAAGCTAAAAACTATCAAGAAGTTAATGCTTCATTAGATTTTGCCTTGATTATGGGAAATGAAGGTCAAGGGATGGCTGAAGAATTAGCTAAAGCCACAACTGCTAATTTATATGTTCCAATTAATGGTGAGGCAGAATCATTGAATGTTGCTGTTGCTGCTGGTATTTTAATGTTTAATTTAAAATTAGTATTATAGTATTTAATTAATTTAAATATTTTATAAGTTATAAACAAACGGTTGTTACTAAGTTAGTACATCATGTATAATGAAAATAATATGATTTATGTTGCTTAAAGTTAGTGTAGAAATGCGAAAGATGAGGCTTTTTTTTGAAACTTGATAATTGGCAAAATGATTTTGAATATCGTGGTTATGTTGATGAATTATTAGCAATGCCAGAAGTTCAATGCTTACAAAAATATGTTCAGCACCATCACTCTGACCGATTAACACATTCGATTAGAGTTTCTTACTACAGTTTTCTATGGGCAAAAAAGTTTAATTTGGATGCTAGGGCCGTTGCTAGGGCCGGTTTGTTGCATGATTTATTTTATTATGATTGGCGTGTAACTAAATTTGAACTAGGAACACATGCATTTATTCATCCACGAGTATCAGTAAGAAATGCTGAGAAGATAACGATATTATCACCATTAGAAAAAGATATAATCTTGAAACACATGTTTGGAGCAACATTGGAATTACCACAATATTGGGAAAGTTATCTAGTGGATATGGTCGATAACGTTGCAGCTATTCAAGAATATTTTTTACCAAAATGGCAAGCAATCAAAGCACGGTTATTAAAAATCTAAAAGCATTACTAGAAATAACCATTTAAATAAGTATGGGGTATTGTGAGGGGATTATTTCACAATGCCTTATCAGCGTGCTATAATTTAAATTAACAAAAAGTAAGGACTTTTATATAGTTCAGATTACATATTAAATGGAGAATTGTTATGGAAAAAATTGAAGTAAAAACTAATGATAACTTGACCCTTTGTCCTAAGTTTGCAAAAACTTTTGAAATATTGGGACGAAAGTGGAACGGAATGATTATTGAAGTTTTATTAAATAATGGTGTTTCACGATTTAAAGATTTAGCTACTGCTGTTTCAACTTGCTCTGATCGTGTTTTAGTGGAACGGCTAAAAGAACTTGAAGAGGAAGGAATTGTAGAAAGAAGAACTTACGATAATTCTTCGTTAATTCAATATGCACTTACGGAACGTGGTGATGCAATGCGTGACTTGATGGTGGCTATCCATGATTGGGCTGATAATACTTACACAACTAAAGCATAATTGTCTGTTTCAATTATTGTTTAGTATGCTATAATCTAATTACAATAATTTAATTGCTATGATAAGAAGTAGTAGTTATTAAACTAGTAATAGTTTAGGGATTGGACAACTTGACTGAAATTGACCATAGATTACTATAATAACGAATTCACTCTTGGAGCTATTTTTGCAAAATTTTTTTAAACAAAAATCGGGTAGTTAGCGTTATATAACTTTTTAGAGAGATAAATTTAATGATTTATCCAAACATGGGTGGTACCACGTTTAAAATAACGTCCCTGTATCGATTTTCGATACAGGGATTTTTTGTTTATGTTGATGCTATTAATTAGAATATTAGAAGTAAGGAGTGATAACTAAATGTCATTAAAAGACACTTTATTAGAACTAAAACAAACTGTTTTAAATAAAATCTCAGTTGTCGAAGATTTAGATAGTTTAAATCAAATTCGGATTGAAACGCTAGGGAAAAAAGGCCCGATTACTGAAGTATTACGGGGAATGAAAGATTTAACTGCGCAAGAACGACCACAAGTAGGAGCTTTTGCTAATGAAATTCGGGATGTTTTACAAACTGCTGTTGAAGAACGTAAGCGAGTAATTGAGGATAAGGTGTTAACAGCAAAACTATCGGCTGAAACAATTGATGTGACTTTACCGGGTAATCAAATTGCTAAAGGAAATGCCCATGTTATTCAACAAATAATTGAACAATTAGAAGATCAATTCATGGGAATGGGATATCAAATTGCAGAAGGGCCTGAGGTTGAAGAAGATCGCTATAACTTTGAAATGATGAACTTACCAAAAGATCATCCTGCGCGTGATATGCAAGATACTTTTTATATTACAGATGAAATTTTGATGCGAACACAAACATCACCTATGCAAGCAAGGATGATGGAAAAACATGATTTTTCAAAGGGAGCGTTAAAAATGATTTCGCCAGGACGTGTATATCGTCGAGATACTGATGATGCTACGCATTCTCATCAATTTCATCAAGTTGAGGGATTAGTTATTGATAAAAATATAACTATGGCTGATTTAAAAGGTACACTATTAAAAATGGCGCAAGAGTTATTTGGGGAAAAACATCAAATTAGATTACGACCATCATATTTTCCATTTACGGAACCATCTGTTGAAGTCGATGTTTCGTGGGATGAAGTAACTGATAAAACACAGCCGGAAGATATTAAATGGATTGAAGTGTTAGGAGCTGGGATGGTCCATCCCAATGTATTAGCAATGGCGGGGGTTGATCCAGAAATTTATGGTGGCTTTGCTTTTGGTCTAGGACCAGATCGATTTGCAATGCTCAAATATGGTGTTGACGATATCCGGAATTTCTATTTAAATGATGTTCGTTTCTTGGCACAATTCGATTAAGTGTAGGAGGAAAGATTGTGAAAGTTTCATTGGACTGGTTAAAGGAATATATTGATATTGACCTAAAACCAAATGTATTAGCAGAAAAAATTGCTAGAACGGCAGTTGAAATTGAAGAAGTATCTCAATCAGTTGAAGATATGAGTGGCGTTGTTGTTGGAAAAGTATTATCTGTTGAACCACATCCAGACTCAGATCATATGGTAATTACTCAAATTGATATAAATGAAGATGAGCCTGTACAAATTGTTACAGGAGCTCCAAATGTTGCGGTTAATCAATTGGTTATTTTAGCAAAACATAATGCCAAAATTGCTAATGGTAAAAAAATTAAAAAAGGTAAGCTACGGGGAGTGACCTCAAATGGAATGCTAGCGGCATTACAAGAAATTGGCTTTGATGATAAAATTGCGCCTAAAGATTTTGAAGCTGGTATATGGGTTTTTGATGAAAATGAACAGGTTAAACCTGGGGATGATGCATTTAAGGTATTAGGAATGCGTGACTGGATCCTAGAAACAGGAATTACACCTAACCGTGCTGATATGCTTTCAATGAATGGAACAGCGTACGAAGTTGGGGCAATGCTAAAGCAAAAGCCAAGATTGCCAAAAGTGGAAATTAATGAAACTAGTGAGTTAGAAACTAAAAATTTATTAAAAATATCTGCGGATGAAGAACTAGCACCTAAATACATGGTCCGAATTGTTGATAATGTTGAAATTAAGGATTCACCATTATGGTTACAAAAAAAGTTGTGGAATGCTGGCATGCGACCAATTAACAATGTTGTTGATGCAACGAATTATGCAATGCTTGTTTTTGGGCAACCACTGCATGCTTTTGACTATGATCAAATAAAAAGCAATGAGTTGATAGTTCGCTTAAGTAAAGAAGCGGAAACATTAAAGACACTAGATAGTATTGAGCGAGTATTACGACCAAATCAAGATATTGTCGTTACTGATGGTGAAACACCACTAATGTTAGCAGGTGTAATGGGTGGAGCAAGTACTGAGGTAACTAGTGAGTCAACACGGATAATATTGGAGGCGGCAGTTTTTAATAGTCATTATGTTCGAGCAACTGCACGCCGCCATGATTTACATTCAGAGGCATCACAGCGCTTTGAACGAGGTGTTAATTGGGATGATACAGAAAAAACACTTAATTTTGCTGCTCAATTAATTGCTGAAATCGCAAATGGTAATGTTACTAAGGGGGTTTTAACCGCTAACAATGTAATTAAAAAGCCAGTTAAGGTAACGGTTAGCTTAGATAGAATTAATAAAGTGTTAGGATTAAGCTTAACCAAAGATAACGTATTGGCTATTTTTAACCAATTAGGTTTTTTAACTGAATTAAATAACAATGAGTTTGAAGTTACTATTCCAAATCGACGATGGGATATAAGTATTTCGGCCGATTTAATAGAGGAAGTAGCCAGAATTTATGGTTATGATAATATTCCGTCAACATTACCTAGTGGACGTCCCACGGTAGGGAAGCTTTCATATAAGCAGCGTGTGATTCGAAGCTCACGCCACTTGTTGGAAGGATTAGGATTATCACAAGCAATTTCATATGGATTAACGACTGAAGACAAGGCTAAAATGTTTTCATTCAATGCAAATGCGCATGTTACTAAATTAAATTATCCAATGACTCAAGAACGGACAACAACACGGATGAGCTTGATTACAGGCTTATTAGATGATATTGCGTACAATAATGCTCGTAAGCAGTTTAATATTGCATTATATGAACAAGGGCGTGTGTTTTATCGCACGACAGATGATGCGCGACCAACCGAAATTGAACATATTGCTGGAGCAATTTCAGGTAAATTAAGCAATGATAATTGGCATACTAACCAATTAAATGTTGATTTTTATGCTATTAAAGGGGTTGTTGAAACATACTTGAAGCATTTTGATTTTAAAGCAAAAATTAGTTTTAAACCAACTAAAGATTTTTTACAAATGCATCCTGGACGAACAGCAGCTATTTTTATTGGTGAACATTTTGTTGGAATTGTTGGGCAAGTACATCCTTTGGTTGCGCAACAATTTAAAATCAAAGAAACATACGTGTTTGAACTAGATTTACAACAATTACTCACCTTAAAGAAAAAGGACCGTGAATACAAGGTTATCTCTAAGTTTCCAAGTATCACCCGTGATATTGCTATTTTAGTCGATGAAAATATTGAACATGCAACAATTAAGCACTTAATTGATAAAAATGGTGGCAAACAACTGGTTGATATTACATTATTTGATGTGTATAGTGGAAAAAATGTTTTACCTGGGAAAAAATCGATGGCGTATACGTTGACTTATCAAGATGTTAATAAGACACTGATTGATGAAGAAGTAAATAAAGCATTTGATAAAGTCGTAAAAGTATTGATTAATGAATTAGATGCTGAAATTCGTTAAGAAGGATCAGAGGGATTTTTATGGAAAAGGATCAATTTAATTCACGAATTAATAGACATCAGGTTAGTAATAGAAAGAATAAGTGGGTTATATTTATTAAGGTGTTCACACTATTATTAATAATAATGGGAGTTGGATTAGGGGTGCGGCATTTATATTTAAGAAATGATACATCTGCAAAAAATCCAAATAGTACAAAGAAAATTGATTTCTACGTTGCCAGTGGAATGAGTGCTAGCCAAATTGGTACTAAATTAGAACAAAAAGGTTTAATAAAGCATAATTATGCTTTTGAAAATTATTTAACGAAGCACAACATAAATGATTTAAAAGCTGGTTATTTTAGTCTTTCAGCAAGTATGAATCTGGCTAATATCGCAAAGAAACTTGAAAAAAGTGGTAGCCTATATCCAATTAGTAAGGGTAATCCTGATAGTTTGTTAATGCGAGAAGGTGAAACCGCACAGGAATTAGCTAAAACAATTGCTAAGAAAACTAAATTTTCAGCAAAAACGTGGTTAGCAACCTTAAATGATAAGCAGTATTTAGCTAAATTAGCTAAAACATATCCCGAGTTATTATCCTCTGCATTGAAGGCAAAAAATACCAAGTATGTACTTGAGGGATATTTATACCCAGCAACGTATAATATAAAAAATGTAAAATCGGCTAATGACATTACAACTATGATGGTTAGTCAGATGAATACAGAATTAGCACCATATTATGAGCAAATTAAGAGAAAAGGTTTGACTGTGCAAGAAATTTTAACATTGGCATCACTTGTTGAAAGAGAAGCAATTACGCAAAGTGATCGATCTAAAGTGGCAGGTGTATTTTTTAATAGAATTGATAAAAAAATGACGTTAGGTTCGGATATCGCTGTCAAATATGCTATGAAAAATCCAACTACAAATTTATCATTAAAAGATATAAAAATTAAGTCGCCATATAATCTTTATGTGCATACTGGTTATGGACCTGGACCTGTAAATTCGCCGTCTTTAAATTCAATAAAAGCAGTTTTGAATCCAGTTGATCGTAAGAAAAAATATTATTATTTTATTGCTGATTTAAAAACTGGCAAAATTTATTTTTCAAAGACATATGCACAACATGAAAAATTAAATAAAAAATTATCTGCTACAAATAATAAGAGTAACTAAGAAAAAATATAATCAACCTAAATACTGATTATGTAGAGAGTAAAGTAGTTATTTATTATTAAAGTGTGATCTAAAAGAAAAATCCAAGCAGAAAATATGTGAAAAGGACTGAATTTATAAAAATTCAGTCCTTTTCACATATTTTTTTACGTAGTTAAGTATGTTCTTCACGTATTTTTTGCGATATTTTAAATTTTACCTCATAGTTTAGAAGCTATTTCTAAACTATGAGGAGTACAATTACTAGAAAAATTTGAATAAATACTTAAAAAGCATTAGATGTTTAAAGTGTAATGCTAATAAAATTATGATAAACTAGTTACTAAGAATATTGAACGAGTAAATAAAATAAAAGATTTATCTTTAAAAATGTAAGAGGTTTTTTAATGAAAAGTAAGTTATCCATTATTCCGTTTGGTGGAGTGCGCGAAAACGGAAAGAATATGTATGCAATTAATTATAATGATGAAATTTATATTTTTGATGCAGGGTTGAAGTATCCAGAAACTGATTTATTAGGCATTGATGTTGTTATCCCTGATTTTGGTTATTTAAAAGAACATGCTGATCAGGTTGTGGGTATTTTTTTAACACACGGACATGCCGATGCCATCGGAGCTTTGCCATATTTATTAAATGATATTAATGCGCCAGTATTTGGTTCAGAAATGACACTGGCGTTAGCAAAGCTAGCGTTACAGAATGATAAAAACGTTGAGAATTTTGAGGATTTTCATGTTGTTAATGAAAAATCAGTGATTGATTTTGGTAATGCCAAAATTTCATTTTTTAGCACAACTCATTCTATTCCACAATCTTTAGGATTAGTTCTTGAAACTGCAAATGGTCAAATTGTTTATACTGGAGATTTCAAATTTGACCAAACAGCAAAAAATGATTATCGAACTGATTTAGCACGACTTGGTGAAATTGGTAAACAAGGTGTCTTGGCTTTATTAAGTGATGTTGCAGGTGTGGGAAGTTATGATGAGTCTGTAAATGAATCTGCAATCGAAGAATATGTGTTAGATACATTTCAAAATCATCAAGGACGAATAATTGTTGCAGCCGTTGCATCTAATATCCAAAGAATTCAACAAGTTATCAATGCAACATATAAAACTGGTCGTAAAATTGTTTTATCTGGAAATGATTTGGAAAAGGTTGTTAGAACGGCATTAAAATTAAAAAAATTAGAATTACCAATTCCTGAAAATGAATTATTTGTTTCATTTAAAAACATGAAAAAGTTACCGCTTGCAGAAACTGTTATTTTAGAAACAGGTAAAATGGGTGAACCAATTAAGCATTTACAAAGAATGGCTAATGGGGATGATCGGCATATTAAAATTGGTGAAGGCGATTTAGTTTTTATTACAACTACACCATCAACGGCAATGGAAGCTTTTGTTGCTAGAACACGTGACTTGATGTTCAAGGCGGGTGCTAATGTTCGTGCTATATCACAAGATTTACGCTCATCTGGCCACGCATCCAGAAATGATTTACAATTAATGCTTAACTTTATGCAGCCTAAATATTTTTTACCAGTTCAGGGAGAGTACCGTGTTTTAAGTGCAGGTGCTGAGTTAGCACGTCAAGTTGGTATATCAGATAAAAATATATTTATTATGCAAAATGGTGATCAATTAAACTATGATGATGGTAATTTATATTTAGCTGGATCTATTGAAGTTACAAATACAATGATTGACGGCTCGGGTGTTGGTGACATTGGAAATATTGTGCTTCGCGATCGCAAAATTCTTTCAGAAGATGGTGTTTTTATAGCTGTTGTAACAATTGATCGTAAAAAAAAGAAAGTTGTTTCAAAACCAAAGATCACTTCTCGGGGATTTGTTTATGTTAAGGCATCTCGTGATTTAATTCGTGAAAGTATTGAAATTGTAGAAAAAACCTTAACCAATAGTTTGGAAAATATAGAAGAATTTGATTGGTCAGTTTTAAAAACTGCTGTACGTGATAATTTAAGTCATTACTTATATGAACAAACTCATCGTAAACCAGTCATTTTACCGGTAATTATGGAAGTTAATCAAAATGGGCTTCGAAACAAACGGCATTTAAAGAAAAATAACAATAAAGCAACAAAAGTAGTTAAAAAGCACGTTAATAATGTAGTCAACGGGAACACTGATAAGCAAATAACCTCCAAAGAAGTAAGCACTAAAAAGATCCAGTCAACGAAGCGTAAGACCAGTACTAAAAAGGTGATAAATAAAAAATAATTGAATTGCAACAAAATATGAAATTTTTATATTTTAAATTAGATACTTTCAGTTATAAGGTTTATGCTTGATGGTGAAAAATATTTGATAAAAAAGAGGAATTTAGAACTTATATTCTAGATTTCTCTTTTTATTAGTAAGATTTGATTGTAGCTAAAATTGTAATCATAAAAAAGAGGTACCTATGGATAATTTAGCCGAAATAAAATTAGCAATTGCAAATGACAATCCAATATTGGCATATGGCAAATTAGAAGAACAATATATTAAAGAACCTACCTTTGAAATTAATCGGATGTTATCAAAAGTAGCACTGAACCTAAATAAATATGACGTTGCTGAAGAGCTAGTTAGTGCGATGATTGATGATTATTTGAGGGAAGAAACAGATATATTATTTTTAATTAAAGTATATTGTGAAAATATGAATTATTTAGAATTGAATTTAATTTTAAGTCACATGACATTAACTAAAGAAATGCACAAAAAAATCAAAGTGCAAATTGATTATTCAATGCAGCAACATACTATGGAAATTAAAAAAAATATTAAGCGGTTTAAGTATTTAGGAATTGGGGATATGATCGAGCAAAATTTAGCATTGAAGGCAGGAAAACATATTCCAATGGCCGATTTCATAAAATTGGGTTCGCAGCATTTGATTGATGAGGATGTTCATCCGCTAGTTCGGACAACAATTTTAGAAATTTTTACGCAACTTGGTCAGCAAGAAGTTAATTTTAAATGGTTGGATAATAAAACATATACATGTGATTTACAAATTCAAAAAGAGAAGCATCTAGCAACTGAAACCAGTATAAAAAAAGAAATTACGCAAAAATTAGCTAAAAATATTCAAAATGAAAAAATATTATTGGAATATGTTAGCATTTTCAGTAAAATAATTTTTCCATACTTTTCAAAAGTGATACCACAGACTGACGTATTTGTTAATGGTCTAATTAACCGGTTAAATGGTGAAAAAGATGATTATATCAGTCAAAATTATTGGATTAAAACAATTGATGAATTGTTATTAACATTAAATTATTAAAATTATTGTATTTTTTAGTTTTTTTTGTTTACAAATTACTATCTGATTTATATAATAGTTAAGGCTTTCCAATAGAATATAAAACAATGATTTTAATTTTGTTGTTTGTGTTCTTACAGGATTGTAGTATAATTGGAAGCATAGGATTGAGATGAGTAATTTATCCAATCGCTTTGCAAATATTAGGAGGAATTTCATTTTGGCTAAAGAACATTATGAACGCACAAAACCACACGTTAACATTGGTACTATTGGACACGTTGACCATGGTAAAACAACTTTAACTGCTGCAATTTCAAAAGTATTGGCTGACAAAGGTTTGGCTGAACAACAAGATTTTGCTGCTATCGATGCTGCTCCAGAAGAACGTGAACGTGGTATTACTATCAACACTGCTCACATCGAGTATGAAACTGAAAAACGTCACTACGCTCACATCGATGCTCCTGGACACGCCGATTACGTTAAGAACATGATCACTGGAGCTGCACAAATGGATGGTGCCATCCTTGTTGTTGCTGCTACTGATGGTCCTATGCCACAAACACGTGAACACATCCTCTTGGCTCGTCAAGTTGGTGTTGACTACATCATCGTATTCTTGAACAAGACTGATCTTGTTGATGATGAAGAACTTGTTGATCTTGTTGAAATGGAAGTTCGTGAATTACTTAGCGAATATGATTTCCCAGGTGACGATATTCCTGTATTACGTGGATCAGCTCTTGGTGCCCTTAACGGCGATGCTGAACAAGTTAAGGTTATCGAAGAACTTATGGATACTGTGGATGAATACATCCCTACTCCAGAACGTGATACTGACAAGCCATTCTTGATGCCTGTTGAAGATGTATTCACTATTACTGGTCGTGGTACTGTTGCTTCAGGACGTATTGATCGTGGTGTTGTTAAAGTCGGCGACGCTGTTGAAATCGTTGGTTTGAAAGATGAACCTCTTTCAACTACTGTTACTGGTGTTGAAATGTTCCGTAAGACTATGGATGCTGGTGAAGCCGGTGATAATATTGGTGCTCTTCTTCGTGGTGTTTCACGTGATGAAATTGAACGTGGTCAAGTTTTAGCTAAGCCAGGTTCAATTCAAACACACAAGAAGTTCAAGGGTGAAGTCTACATCCTTTCTAAAGAAGAAGGTGGACGTCATACTCCATTCTTCTCAAACTACCGTCCACAATTCTATTTCCACACTACTGATGTTACTGGTGTAATTGAATTACCAGAAGGTGTAGAAATGGTTATGCCTGGTGATAACGTTACTTTCACTGTTGAATTAATCAGCCCTGTTGCACTTGAAAAGGGTCTTAAATTCACTGTCCGTGAAGGTGGTCGTACAGTTGGTGCCGGTGTTGTTTCAGAAATTGATGACTAATATTTGTTAGTTGTTTGGTTTACTAAACAACTCTAAAAGAAGCCTGTTAGTACAGGCTTCTTTTTTTAATTTTAAAATTGGCGTTCGTCTAAATTTTTGTTAGAATAATAGATATGTTAGAAGTTTTAATGATTTAATTGATTACTTTTTATTTACAATAAATCATTAGTACGTTAAACTATTACACGTATGTATTAAACATTGAATATGTGAACTAATAATTCACTTACTGGAGGAATTAACAAATGGTTGCAACTAATGCAAAATGGACTAAAGGTGAAGGCAATAAAGGAACATTGTCTTTTGAAATCCCTGTGGAAGTATACCAAGATGGTATTAACAAAGCTTTCAACAAAGTTAAAACACAAATTAATATGCCTGGTTTCCGTAAGGGGAAAATGCCTAAGCAATTATTTATTAAACAATATGGTGAAGAATCATTATATCAAGATGCTTTAAATATTATTTTAGGTGATATTTATAACGAAGCAATTATTGAAACGGGCATCAGTCCTGTAGGACAACCAGACATTGCTGCTGATGAAATGGAAAAAGATCAAGTTTGGAAGTTACACGCTGAAGTAGAAGTAGCTCCTGAAATTGAATTGGGTGATTATCAAGGACTTACTGTACCAAAACAAAGTACACGAGTAACTGCTAAGGAAGTTGATGCAGAAATTGAAAAACTTCGCGGACAACAAGCTGAATTAGTTTTAAAGGAAGATGATGCTGCTGTTAAAGGTGATACTGTAGTGATTGACTTTGACGGTTCAGTTAATGGTGACCATTTTGATGGTGGTAAGGGTGAAAACTTCTCACTAGAGCTTGGTTCAGGGCAATTTATTCCAGGATTTGAAGATCAATTGATTGGGCATAAGGCGGATGAAGATGTTGAAGTTAAGGTTTCATTTCCAACCGATTATCAAGCTGAAGATTTAGCTGGTAAAGAAGCATTATTTGAAGTTAAAATCCATGAAGTAAAGACTAAAGAATTACCTGAACTTGATGATGAATTTGCCAAAGATGTTGATGAAGACGTTAATTCACTTGATGAGTTAAAAACAAAGACGAAGGCTAAAATTAAAGAAGACAAGCAACAAGCTGCTAAAGATGCAAAAGAAGAAGCTGCACTTACTAAGGCAGTTGACAATGCTAAAGTCGTTGGAGATGAAATTCCAGCTTCAATGATTGATGAAGATGTTCATCGGCAATTAGACCAATACCTTGCTAATATGCAACAACAAGGTATTAGTCCAGAAATGTACTACCAATTGACTGGAACAAGTGAAGCTGACTTACACAAGCAATTTGAAGATGGTGCTGAAAAACGGGTTAAAACCAACCTTGTTTTAGAAGCAATTGTTGCTAAAGAAAATATCGAACCAACTGATGCTGATATTGATGCTGAAGTAAAGGTTTTAGCTGATCAATATGGTATGGATGAAGCTGCTGTTCGTCAGGCCCTTTCACCAGCGATGTTAAAGCATGACATTGCTATTAAGCAAGTTGTTGATATGATTGTTGACTCTGCTAAAGAAGAAGCCTAAGTAACTAATTTAGTAATATTAATGAAAAGCTGTGACTTTGGTCGCAGTTTTTCTTATATTATATAAAATAATGAAATAACTTGCTTAATAAAAAGTAATAACTAGGTTATCATATGGTACAATTGATGTGATTTAATTGCGAAAAGGAGGTAATTGTGATGCTTGATACTACTGATCCAATGGGTCCTGTGGTTTGTTCATTTTGTGGAAAATCACAGAACGAAGTACAAAAAATAATTGCTGGACCAGGTGTATATATATGTAATGAATGTGTTGAACTAGCACAATCAATTATTGAAGAAGAAAGTCGACATGAGGCTGCAGAAGAAGTTATTGAATTACCAACACCAAAAGAAATTGTTGATATTTTAAATAATTACGTGATTGGTCAGGAAGATGCAAAGAAGACGTTAGCTGTTGCGGTATATAATCACTATAAACGAATTAATGATACATTAATTGGCGACAGTGAAGTTGAACTGCAAAAATCAAATATTTCAATTATAGGACCAACTGGTTCTGGGAAAACTTATTTAGCACAAAGTTTAGCTCGCATTTTAGATGTACCATTTGCAATTGCTGATGCGACTACATTAACTGAAGCGGGATATGTTGGTGAAGATGTTGAAAATATTTTATTAAAACTACTACAAAGTGCTGATTATGATGTGGAACGTGCTGAACGTGGAATTATCTATATCGATGAAATAGATAAAATTGCTAAAAAATCTGAAAATGTTTCAATTACACGAGATGTTTCAGGTGAAGGGGTTCAACAAGCGTTGTTGAAAATGCTAGAAGGAACGATTGCAAATGTGCCACCACAGGGTGGGCGCAAACATCCACAACAGGAGTTTATTCAAGTTGATACTACCAATATTTTGTTTTTAGTTGGTGGTGCTTTTGATGGAATTGAAACAATTGTTAAAGAACGTCTTGGAGATAAGGTAATTGGTTTTGGAACTGATTCAGTAAAAGCACAAGCTTTAAATAATTTAAATGAAAAATCAGTGATGCAACATGTTATTCCAGAAGATTTAATGGCTTTTGGACTAATTCCTGAATTTATTGGTAGATTACCAATTTTAACGGCTTTAGAAAAACTTGATGAAAATGATTTAGTTAAAATTTTGACAGAACCTAAAAATGCGCTTGTTAAACAGTATACTGAATTAATTAAGATGGATGGGGTAGAATTGGAATTTACACCAGGAGCACTTAAGGCCATGGCTAATCTTGCAATAACACGTGACACTGGTGCACGGGGCTTACGATCAATCATTGAAGAAGTTATGCGGGATATTATGTTTGATATTCCGAGTCGAGATGATATTAAGGTGGTCGTTATTGATGAAACCACAGTTACTGATAAAAAAGAACCAAAGATACAATTAAAATAGTGGTGAACCATTTTTACGTTTTATTAGTATAGTAACAATAAATTAAAAACGTAAATAAACGGATAATTAAAAAGCAACTAATTCAAATTTTGAATTAGTTGCTTTTTGTAATATATAAAGAAAAATAAAAACCTTGGGGTTATGACACAACTTAGCAAAGGTTTTCAAGTTATATCTGTGAATTAAAGATCGATAGCAAAAATAAGTGGCCTTTGTATCTTTCAATATCAAGGATAATTTGAGATAATATTCACGGAGATAGTCTTTTCTACTCGCTAAGTGATAGATTATCTCTTTTTTATGCTTTTTAATGTGTGACTAATAGGAGTAGATAGAAATATTAGTAACAAAAATTAAAACACTTTTTTACTAAAAAATAGAAAAAGTTGTGAAACTGTAAGATAATAACGTTTATTAAGCAGATATAATTAAGTAAGTACAAGTAGTTATTTGAAGGTTATAATTAATAGGCTAATTTTTGATATATTAAATAAGTTATTTTATTCAAATAAAAATATATTACAAACGTACTTACTATAAGGAGAACAATAAATGGACGTACATAATGTATCATTAGAAATAAGTGCTGTTAGGCCAGAGCAATATCCAACAACTGATTGGCCTGAAATTGCGTTAGTTGGTCGATCGAACGTTGGCAAATCATCATTAACCAATACTTTAATTAACCGGAAAAGTTTTGCAAGAACGTCATCACAACCAGGTAAAACACAAACCTTAAATTTTTATAATGTTGAAGAGCAGTTGTTTTTCGTTGATGTTCCAGGGTATGGATATGCGAAAGTATCAAAAAGTGAACGAGAAAAATGGGGACAAATGATCGAGCGTTACTTAACCAATCGTTCACAATTAAAAGGGGTCATTAGTTTAGTAGATGCACGGCATGCACCTAGTGATGATGACATAAATATGTATAATTGGTTGATGTATTATGACATTCCAGTATTAGTTGTAGCAACTAAAGCGGATAAAATAGCAAAAGGAAAGTGGAATAAAGCTGAATCAATAATAAAAAAAGGTTTACAATTTGATAATGCTAAAAGTGATTTATTAATGTTTTCATCAATTACAAAAGATGGTAAGGCAGACGTTTGGCAATGGATTGAAGAACATATTGCAGAGTAGGAGTAAAGTTGTGGAATTTAATGATTATCAAAAGGCGGCAAATAGAACATTATTTGGGACAGAAACTGTATTAACTAATTTAGGGTTGGGTTTAGCATCAGAAACTGGTCAAATTACGTATATGATGAAACAATATAGTTTTGAAGGTGCACAACTAGATAAAGATGCATTGACACATGAAATAGGTGATGCATTATGGTATTTATCACAAATTGCTGAATGGGCAGATATTGATTTTGAAAATGCAGCGACTGAAAATTTAGCTGCATTGAATAAACGCTATCCAGATGCTAAAAGGTGAGTATATATTTTGGTTGGTGAAACCAATTTTATCTCTATAATAGCTAAAATTAAGTAAATAATAGTGAAAAAAAGATTTTACACTGAAATGACAAGTGTAAAATCTTTTTGATAATTTACATAAATTACTGTGTTTTTTCTTTTCTAGGTTTTTTTTCATTTTTTTCTTTACGACCAAGTGCTTTATTTTTAGTTTTTTTATCTTCCTCATCGAGAGGAAGCGTAATAAAATCACTTAACATTTTATCAAAATTAGTTTCACGTTTAATATTTAATCCCATATATAACTCCTTATTTAAAACTATACTTAATATTAGACTATCAAAAAAAGGATACTGTGTAAATATATTTGTCTTAAATTAAACTTGTAATTTGTAAGCATATTAGTTGGACTATTAGGAAAATAATGCTACAATGTAAGCTATAATTAATTAATGGAGGTGTATTATGGCAGTGTTAGAAACAACCGATGCAACATTTGTAAGCGATACAGCAAATGGGGTAACTTTAACCGACTTTTGGGCAACTTGGTGTGGTCCTTGTCGGATGCAAAGCCCTGTGGTTGAAGCATTGGCTGAGGACTTAGATGGTAAAGTAAAATTTAACAAATTAGATGTTGATGATAATCCAAAAACTGCACAAGAATTTGGTATTATGTCAATACCTACTTTATTGGTTAAAAAAGATGGCATCGTGGTTGATACAATTGTGGGATATCATTCGAAAGAGCAACTAAATAAAATTTTGAATCAATATATATAGATGAAATTAGTTTTATTTAATTTTATTAAACCATAAATAATCTAGTGATTATTTATGGTTTTTATTTTAAATAATATATAAGAAATTGCTTAAAATATTACAAAAATTAAAAACATAGCATTTAATATTGCAAATTTGAGTCAATTTAAATAAGTGTTTTGATATTAAAGCTCTAAATTAATATTATCAAGTATAATTATTTTTAGATATTAAAAAAGGAAAGTTAATTTAGGAGTTAGAATAAATGCTAAAAAAATATTTTAAATTAAGCTTAATTGTCAGTGTATTAACATTAATAGGGTTTGTTAGTATTGCTACAGATAAGGTACTAGCTGATGATGTTAATGAAAATGAAACAACTAAGCTGACTCCTAGTGACATAAAAGAAAAATTTGCAAAAAAGGGATTTAAATACAGTAAGAAAACTGGATATTTATGGCCAGTTAAAGGTGATTTATATATTTCTTCAGGGCAAGGGACTCGTAATTTAGCTGTAGCTGCCACTAATTATCATTATGGAATAGATGTCGTTCCTCTAAAAAGTAAAAGTTTTTATGCAATGAAAGCTGGAAAGGTTATAGCAGTTGGAAGCAATGATTTTTCAAGAAATTTTTGGATGGCAGGCAATGTAATTATTATAAAACAAGATGATGGTAAATTTGAAGTATACTCTGAATTCAAAAATGGATCACAAAAGGTTAAACTAGGTCAATACGTTAAACAAGGTAAAAAATTAGGAACAATGGGGATTTCGGGAAAAACTACAGGAGTTCATGTTCATATTGGTTTAACAAATAGGGCTTGGCCAGGATATGGGGCCAATGGTGTTTCGATGGCAACAAAGAAGAAAAAGGGCTGGTTGATGATTAATAAATACTTAGATTTTAAACGTGTTCATGGCCAAGGGGTGTACAGTTCAGCCATCGTCAAAAATTTATTAAAATAAAAATTTTTCGTCTCAAAAATACTGATAGACTAAATAATTAAATTAATTTATTAAGCAACTAATTTGAAATTTGAATTAGTTGCTTTTTGTAGTTCAGGCTAAAAATATATGATCTTAACAATGAAATTAAAAACGTGTCATTTATTATCAAAAAAACTAGCTTATCAATAAAGAATATTGATATTTTGGTAATCTATTATTTTAAAAAATTATGAACTGTTTTCTTTTTAGTAACAATCTAAAATTTTAATTCGTATAGTATCTAATAAGAATGTGAAAAGAGGAACTATTAATGCTTGAAAGAATAAAAGATATGTGGCGAGCATATCCAAAACTATTAATCGGCGGCGTAATAGGTTGCCTATTGTTATTTGGGGTAGGCTTTTATTTTATTAATCAACAAATTGATCAAAATAATTCGACAAATGCTGAGTTATTTACAACTAGTAAAACAATAAGTAAGCGAGATCAACAAGTAGCAATTAGTAATAAGAAAAATAACATGAGTGAAAAACAGGAAAATTTGAATAGTTATGTAGATATCAAAGGTGCTGTTAAGAGGCCTGGCGTCTATAAAATACAAAAGAATTATCGTCTAGAAAGTTTAATTGCTTTAGCACATGGGCCAACGAAGAATGCGGATTTAAATCAAGTGAATTTAGCACAAGTTTTAGTTGACCAAATGGTTATTTATATTCCTAAAAAAAATGAAAAAATTCCAGTACAATTTAATAGTGTTAATATGACAGAAAAAAGTGAAACTGCCGCTAGTAACCAAGAAAAGAGTATTATAAATTTAAACACAGCAAACCAAGAGGATTTACTAACACTGACGGGTGTTGGACCAAGTAAGGCAGCAGCAATTTTACAATATCGACAAGAACATGGGCAATTCAATAATATTGATGAACTTAAAGAAGTTAGTGGAATTGGTGAAAAAACGTTTGATAAAATTAAAGATGTGATTAGTGTATAATACGTTATAATATAATCAAAATAAAAAAGAGGTCAAGTATGAAAAAACGTCTACCTTGGGATGAATACTTTATGTTACAAGCAGTTACTTTGTCATCACGTTCTACATGTAATCGCCTATCCGTTGGTGCGGTATTGGTAAAAGACAATCGCATTATTGCAAGTGGATATAATGGTGCAGTGACCGGAGATGATCATTGTCTTGATGTTGGTGACCTAATGATTGATGGACATTGCGTTCGGACTATCCATGCTGAACAAAATGCCCTAATACAGTGTGCTAAATATGGCATTTCAGTTAATGGAGCGGAAGTATATGTAACGGATTTTCCGTGTATTAATTGTACAAAATTACTGTTACAAGCGGGAATTAAAAAAATTAACTTTTTAAGAAATTATAATAATAACGACTATGCACAGCATTTAATTAAGTTAAAAAAAATTGAGTTAAACCAGGTTAAATTTTCAGAATTTGCACAGGACGCTGTCAAGTTAGAAAATTATGAGTAATTAATTGTATAATCGCTTTATTTTCTTAGCGATATTGGTTGCACTATTGAATGTAATAATCCTCGACAGACAATGGTGGGTAACAGTTTTACTTTGTTTTTGGTTAATCAGAATTTTTTTACTAAGAGAAAAAATGGCTTTGATAGTTAGTGTGCTTGTATTGATTATTGCTAGTTTGTTTTTTATGTGGCAAGTAAATATTAGTAAGCTAGCAACAGATTATGCTTGTAATGATAAGCAAGTTAATATTATCGGAACAGTATTAGCAGATGAAATTACTTTTAATGGTAATCGATATAAAATGATCTTAGAAAATGATAAACAAGAAAAAATAATTTTATTTGGAAATATCAATAGTTTTGAAAGTAAAAAGGTACTGGTTTCTAATATAAAAACTCTTAAAGTTCAAGCAAGGGTTATATTTAAGCCTATTCAAAAAACGCACAATGATGGTCAATTTGATTTAATAAAATATTATAAAACACAAAATATTGTAGGGAATGCAGATGTCATTGAACTTGAAAAAGTTGATAAGATTAGTCAGATTAATTTAATCAGTCTATTACATATGTTACGTAAGGTTATTCTTAAATATTTTGAGAAATTACCGAAATATTTAAGATTTTATGCAGAAACGTTAATTATGGGTTATGCTCGGATTGATTTTTACCAAGAAAATGTTGGTATTGCAACGTTAGGATTAGTACATTTATTTAGTATTTCTGGTTTCCAAGTTGGTTTATTTTGTGCTTTTATCCGGTTTATGTTGAAAAAGTTTTATATTTTTCAAGAAGGTATTGCAGTTATTTTAATTATTCTTTTACCATTGTATTTTATATTTTCAGGAAGTCTAATTTCATTGATTAGGCCAATAATCACAGCTATGATGGTTGAAGCTAAATACATCTATCCATTTAAAGTAACCAGACTAGATGTATGGAGTTGCTCTTTGTTGGGTGGTGTTTTTTTAGAACCCTCGGTATTATTAACGTTTGGTGGCCAATTATCATATTTATTAGCTTTTGGTTTAATATATGTTGATAAACTAAATTATTGGCAACAAATTTTGTTATTAAATTTGTTAACATTACCAGTTATATTAAGTTATACGTATCAATGGCATATTTTGGTATTAGGAGTGAATCTAATTTTATTACCTTTTTTTTCGTATATTATTGTGCCAATAACTATATTTGGAGTAGTTACATTTCCATTTTTACCAATATTAAGTACGATTATAAACCAGCTTATTAAATGGACCAATGAATCCATTAAAATTATGGCTGAATTGCCAGGCCTGGTTGTTTTTGGTAAACCACCAGTGATCTTAGCATTGATGGCTTTAATTTGTACGGCCGTATTATTAACCCAATACAAATCACGTCGAATATGGTTGAGCTTATGTACTATATATGCCATTAGTTTTGGATTAATTCATAATCCAATGCAAAATTTAGTGACATTTATTGATGTTGGGCAAGGTGATAGTGCAATAATCAAAGAAAATAATAAAATAACTTTGATTGATACAGGTGGTAAGTTAAATTTTAACTTTTTGAAAGAAGAATGGCAAAAACCAGAAAAACAACAACAAGCAGGCGCTGACTATTCAGTGATTCCGTATTTAAAAAGTTTGGGAATTGCAAAAATAAATCAAATAATTTTAACACACGGGGATGCAGACCATATTGGTGATTTAGGTGTGATATTAGCAAAGTTTACAGTTAATGAAATATTAGTAGGTTGGGGAATGGCAACGGATGAGAGCTTACTTAAATTACAGCGAAGGTATCATTTTAAAATAATATCTGTGAAGAAAGATACTTTGATAAAGTCAAATCATTTGGCAGTGTTAATGCCATATAAAAAAGGTTCAGGTAAAAACCAAGACTCAGTAGTTACCACAGGTAATTTTGGTAACAAAAGGTTCATTTTTATGGGCGATTTAGATCAAGATGGAGAAAAAATAATTATGCATAATTACCCAACGCTACATGCTCAAATTATTAAATTGGGACACCATGGGAGTAAAACAAGTACTAATGAGAGTTTTATTAGACAATTAAAACCAGAGCTTGCTATAATATCTGCTGGATATAAAAATCGCTATGGGCATCCTCACCAAGAAACACTTAAAACATTAGAAGATAACCAAGTTGGCTGGGTAAATACAGCTGAAAGGGGGATGATTACTTATAAGTGGAATATGTTTGGTGATCAATGGCATACGAAATTAAGGATAAATAAATGAATTTTGAGGATTTAAAAAATAAATTAATTGATAAACCACAACCTATATACGTAATTCAGGCAACACAAAGTTATTTTTTTAATGAGTTAAGGGAAACCATTAAAAAAAGTATGTCAATAGAAGAACAAGCAATGAATTTTGCAATGTATGATTTAATAGAAACGCCATTAGCTATTGCTTTGGATGATGCAACATCGGTTCCATTTTTTGGTGATAAGCGAGTTGTGATATTAGATAATCCCTTTTTTTTAACTAATGATAATAAACTACAGAAAATAACGCATGATATTGAAAGTTTTGAAAAATATATTATCGATCCACAGACGACGACATTGCTTATAGTATTTGTACCGTATGAAAAAATTGATAAACGAAAAAAAATAGTTAAATTGCTCCAAAATAAAACTCAGTTTATTGATTTAGTAAATATAAGTGGTCAAACTATAACTCAAATTGTGCGAGATAGTTTAACTAATTTTAAATTAAGTATTGATAATAATGCTTTAGATTTATTAATTCAAAGAACCAATGGTGATTTGTCAAATATGATGCAAGAAGTATCAAAATTAAGAGTGTATTGCTATGGTAAAACTAAAATAACAAGTCATGATGTTGACAAAGTTGTTACTAAATCATTAAGTGAGAATGTTTTTGATTTAGTGAATGCTGTGTTGGCAAATAAAATTACTGATGCAATAAGTTTATACCGTGATCTACGAGCGAATGGGGAAGAGCCACTTAAGATGAACGCTCTTTTATTAAGTCAATTTAGATTAATTTTACAGGTTAAAGGGTTAATTACTAAAGTGCGAAGTGAAAAAGAGTTAGCCACAAAATTAAAAGTACATCCTTACCGTGTTAAACTGGCTAATAAAATCGCACAAAAATTTAAGTTCAAAGATTTAATTGCTGTTTATCTAGGTGTTTTGAATATTGAGCTACAATTAAAATCAACTCAAAGAAATCCAGATCTACTGTTTGAATTGTTTATGGTGGAGTATCAAAAAAAATAGTTGCTTTTTTTAATTATATTTAGTAAAATATTAAGAGTGCTTTAAAGCATTGGCCCTATACTTAGTTTTTCGGGTCACCGTCGAATTTCTCGGTTTAGGGAATAAATAAAGAAAGGTGGAAATAACCCATGGCTATTTCACAAGAACGTAAGAACGAACTTATTAAGCAATTTGGTCGTCACGAAGGCGATACTGGTTCTGTTGAAGTACAAGTTGCTGTTCTCACAGAAGACATCAACGAATTAAATAATCACTTCTCAGTTCACAAGCACGACTTCCACTCACAACGTGGTTTGATGAAGAAGATTGGTCACCGTCGTAACTTATTGCGTTACCTCCGGAACACTGATGTTCAACGTTATCGTGAATTGATTAAGGCACTTGGTTTACGTCGTTAATTGTAATAAATTAATTATTAGTAAACTTGGCTAAAACAGAAAAAAACCAGGAGGAAATTATCAATGCCAGTTATTGAATCTTCAATCCAACGTGTGCGTACTAATGAAAAAGCACAAGCTCGTCGTGCTTCTCAATTAAGTGCATACCGGACTCAAGTTAAAAAGTTTGACGCTGCTGTGGTTGCAGAAGCAGATAACGTACAAGAACTTTTTGTAATTGCTACTTCAGCAATTGACAGAGCTGCACGTAAGGGTTTGATTAAAAAGAACAAAGCTGCACGTGATAAGTCACGTTTAGCCGCTAAATTAAACAAGTAATTTTGTAAAAGAGTTAGATACTTTGTATCTAACTCTTTTTGATTATGGTCATATAAATAAGTTCAATTATCATGAAATCAATTTTAGATGCCATAATTTTATTTGCTTTAAGATTCAATAAATATTAAGCTTTTAATAGACAATAAAATAAGTGAGAAAAATAAATGGATGCAAAGAAACTTTCAAAACGTTTAGCGGCAGTCGCTAATATGGTGGACCAAAATGCACGAATAGCAGACATCGGTTCAGATCATGCCTATTTACCAACAAACCTAGTTTTAAATAAAAAAATAACATTTGCAGTAGCTGGAGAAGTAGTTGAAGGCCCCTTTCAAAATGCGCAGCATGAAATTGTAAATCAGCAATTAACTGATAGAATTAAGGTGCGACTTGCTGATGGGTTAGCTGCTATTAAAAAAGAGGATAATGTAGATACAGTAGTTATTGCTGGTATGGGGGGACTTTTAATTAGTAAAATTTTAGATGAAGGAAATAGGTTTCCAAATTTAATTTTACAACCAAATACTGATGAAATGGCTGTTAGAATATGGCTTCAGGCTCATAATTATAAAATCATCAAAGAAGATATCGTTGCCGAAGGACAACATACATATGAAATTATTCAAGCACACACTGGAAAAATGATGCTTAATAGGCAGCAATTGAAGTTTGGTCCTGATTTGTTAAAAAAGCGACCAGAAATTTGGCGACAAAAATGGCAACATGAAATAATGCGAAAAAAAAAGGTCTTAAAGTTTTTACAAAAAGCTAAAAAACAGCAAGAGCGTATTTTAGAGACTAGCCAAGAAATTAATTTAATTGAGGAGGTGCTAGGATGTCAGTTATCAGAGGGATAGATTTAGTAAAGCGGCTTGAAACTTTTGCACCAAGTGAACTAGCAGAAAGTTGGGATCATTCAGGCCTCCAGGTAGGTGATTTAAAACGACCTATTCGAAAGGTGATGACAACATTAGATGTACGTCCTGCCGTTGTAAAAGAGGCAATTAGTCAGGATGTGGATTTTATTTTAGCACATCATCCAGTTATTTTTAAACCAATATATGATCTGGACTTAGCTAATCCACAAAATAGAATGTATGCGGATCTACTTCGCCATAATATTACAGTATATGCTGCACATACTAATTTAGATAATGCTTCAGATGGAATGAATGACTGGTTATCACAGGTATTAGGTATCTCAGACGCGAAACCGTTAATTTCTGGTAAGTTGCCAAATACAGGACTAGGTAGAATTGGCAATTTAGCTGCCCCTGCATTACTAAAAGATTATGCTAAACGGTTACGACAAGCTTTTAAAGTTGAACATGTTCGAGTTATTAGTAAAGATCCAGATCAATTTGTCCGTAAAATTGCTGTTATTGGTGGATCTGGTTCAGAATTTTATAATGAAGCAAAAAAGCAAGGCGCTGATGTCTTGGTGACAGCAGATGTTTCATATCATACTGCGCATGATATTCAAGAAGCTGGCATTGCAGTGATTGATCCAGGACATCATATGGAATTTTGGATGAAAACCGCAATGCAACAATTTGTAAAAGATTGGGCAGCTGATGCACAATGGGAGCTAGATGTAGTACAATCAAGTATAAATACGGATCCTTTCCTATTTATTTAAATTATGAAAGAGGTACTAATACGTGGATAAATATGATAATTTGGTATCAAGATTTGTTGAGTATGCGAAAATTAATACTCGATCGAATGAAGAATCGACAACGGTTCCATCAGATAGTAAAGAAGTTGAATTTTTAAAAATGATTGCTGAAGAGCTTAAACGAATTGGGCTTAAAAACGTTATATTAATGCCTGATGGGTATGTTTTTGCTGAATTATCTAGTAATTTAGACTATGAAGTACCAACAATTGGCTTCATTGCACACGTAGATACTGCAGATTTTAATTCAGAAAATATTAACCCACAAATTCATGAAAGTTATGATGGTAAGTCGGATTTACAATTAAGTGAAAAATGGTCTTTGAAAGTTGCTGAATTTCCAAATCTTACCAAATATCAAGGTCATACCTTAATCACATCAGATGGAAAAACCTTGCTTGGGGCTGATGATAAGGCAGGTGTCGCTGAGATTATTACTGCAATAGAGTACTTAGTTGCTAATCCAACGATTAAACATGGAACAATTAAAGTGGCTTTTGGACCTGATGAAGAAATTGGCATTGGTGCGGATAATTTTGATGTTGCAAGTTTTAATGCTGATTTTGCTTATACAATGGATGGTGGTCCATTAGGTGAATTAGAATGGGAAACATTTAATGCAGCAGATGCAAAAATTGAAATTCAAGGTAAAAATGTGCATCCAGGATCAGCAAAGGATACAATGATTAATGCATTACAAGTAGCAATGGATTTTCATGCAAAATTGCCAAATAAGGAGCGACCAGAGCTTACTAGTGGAACAGAAGGGTTTTGGCATATTATGCAAGTTAATGGAACACCTGATTATGCAACTATGCGTTATATTATTAGGGATCATAATCGGGAAGTGTTTGAAAAAAGGAAAGAAAAATTACAAAGTATTGCTGAGCAAATGAATCAGAAATTTGGAATTCAACGTATTAAAATTATTTTAAAGGATCAATATTATAATATGGGTGAAGTCTTAAAAAATGATATGGAATCAGTTGACTTAGCTAAAGAAGCAATGTATAGTTTAAACATTACGCCAATTATTGAACCAGTGCGTGGCGGAACTGATGGTTCTAAAATAACGTTTATGGGGTTACCAACTCCTAATATTTTTGCGGGTGGTGAAAATATGCATTCAAGGTATGAATTTGTATCTACACAAGTTATGGAACAAGCAGTAGATGTCATTTTAAAAATTAGTGAGCTTAATACCCAAAAGTAAGATAACACCGGTATAATTTTTGTTAAAGATAATATTTTAAAAAGTAAAGATTGATACTAAATCGAAAATTTCAATAACAAGTTAGCCACTTGGACAAAATAAATTGAATCCAAGTGATATCAGTATTTGAAGTTTATAAATATGTCTTTAAGCGCCA
>NZ_JAFBDN010000009.1 GCF_016908275.1 Periweissella beninensis
ACAAAAATTGGACGGCATGACTCCGGTTGAATTCCGGAAACATGCCATCCAATTAATCGCTTAAAACATCACTCCAATTTATGGGGGTCAGTTCACAATGCTTTTTTTATTAAAGTACAATTACTTGCAAGTACTTTAATAAATCTTTTATTCAATATTTACGCATTCCTTTTGAAACCGAAACACCAATTTGGTACTCAAGAATTGCGTTTAATTTTGTTTTTTGAGAAAAATACATAACCAAAACCTCGATTGAACTTACTCGAATTCGAGATGGTCAGTACAATCGGCTTTTTTTAGATTCAATTTTATTTGTGTAATATTTTTTGGATAATTTTAAGTTTATTAACTGAATATGGCGGATAAATAAATTTAAAATCAATTCCCCTTGATGAGTTCAAAATTGACTTAGCGTGCGAAAATACTTTCAAACTTTCCCTTCCATGATAACTACCCATTCCCGCAGCACCTACGCCACCAAAAGGTAGATTTTCATTTATCATATGCATAATCGTATTATTTATCGCACCACCACCAAAACTGATACCATTTATTACTTGCCTTTGTTCTGCTTTGTTTTTTGAGAAAATATATAATGCTAATGGTTTCGGTTTTTTATTAAGCGGTGTTATCACTGCATCTTCTAGGCTTTGTGTACTAGCAAATGTAATGATTGGTAAAATTGGGCCAAAAATTTCTGCTTGCATAATCAAACTATCCCAATTAACATTCATCACAGTTGGCGCAATATATCGGTTAGCTTTGTTTGCCTGGCCACCTATTAAAATATCACCTGAGCTTAATAAATTATTTAAACGTTGCCAATTTTTGTCATTTATAATTCGGGTAAAATCGGGGCTCTGCTCTGGATCACTACCATAAAAATCATTAATTACTTTCTTTAATTCTGCGATAAAGCTTGATTGTACTGTATCATCAATTAAAACATAATCAGGTGCAACGCAGGTTTGACCGGCATTCATAAATTTACCCCACGCAATTTTTCTAGCCGCTAACTTGATGTCAGCATGCTTGGTTACAATAACTGGACTTTTACCCCCTAACTCCAAAGTTAATGGTGTTAAATGTTGACTAGCTGCTTGCATTACTATTTTCCCCACCTGCTCGCTACCAGTAAAAAAGATATAATCAAAGTTAAGCTTCAGTAAACGTGTTGTTATCACAATGCCACCTTCTATACATATCACCTGCTGTTCAATAAAAGTGGACTTTAAGATATTACTGATTACCTGACTAATATTAGGTGTTAACTCAGATGGTTTCACGATTACTGTATTACCAGCAGCAATTGCGCCAATTAATGGTTCAAAAACCAGTTGAAAAGGATAATTAAATGGACCAATTATTAAAACTGTACCATATGGCTCATATTTAATATAACTGCTTGCGCCAAGTAAGCTTAGTGGTGTTGGTACTTTTTTATCCTGCACAAATTTAGGAAGTATTTTTAATAGATGACGAATATTATTTAGTATTAAGCCAATTTCTGTTGTATATACTTCAGTTTTACTCTTACCTAAATCATGTTCAAATGCTAAATATAAATCATCAGTATATTTCATAATATTTTTTGCTAATTTTTTTAATATTCTTTTTCGTTCTTGGGCGGTTAATTGCCGATGCTTTTGGAACCATTGTTGCTGTGCTATAAAAGATTGCTCTATCTCATTTATCATCTTGCTATTCTCCCAATAAATAAATCAACATCATTAATTTAAGTTTAAAGGTTTATACCTTTAAACGCAATTGTTAATAAATAATAACGATGGAATAAAAATCACCGCCGACAATGCACCCCTTGTCACCTGAAAATACCTAAAAAGGACTAAATTTAGAAGAATTTAGTCCTTTTTAGGTATTTTTATCGTATAACAATCGCGTTGGCTCATAATTTTTTGGAGCTACTATGCCCCTAATAAATTTTTAACTAATTTTTCTGCTACTAATCGCACTGAAAAAGGATTTTGGCCAGTAATTAAGTGCCCATCTTGAACAACAAATGCCTTATAAGCCCGTGCTTTTTTAAAGTTAGCTTGTTGTTGCTTAGCAATTTTTTCATTTAAAAATGGGACAATGTATTTTTTCCCACTTAAAAATTCTTCCATTCCTGTAAAGCCAGTAACCTTTTTACCAGCAACTAATAACTTACCATTATTATCTTTAATATATAGTATGCCAGCAATTCCATGACAAACGGATGTCACAAAGCCATTATTTTTATAAATATTGGCTGCAATTTTGTGTAGTTTTAAATTTTGTGTGAAATCCCACATTGCACCATGCCCGCCAGCAAAATAAATAGCGATATATTCATCTGCCTTAATTTCATCAGGATGCTTGGAATTAGCTAAAGCTGCTTGCGCAAATTTTGATGAGTTGTAAATTTGTAAATCCCGCACGGTTGCATATTTATAACTGCGTGGATCAATCGGTACATAGCCCCCTTTGGGACTAACATAATCAATATCAAAACCAGCTTTACTAACAATGTCAACAAATTCAGTAGCTTCACCTAGCCACAATCCCGTTGCATGTCCAGTTTCGCCGTAGCGACTTTGATTTGTTAGTACCATTAATATTTTTGGCATTTTTAACTCCTTTATTGCATAAAAAACTGATATCCATAATCTCTATAAGTATAGTTGATTATTATCAATGTTGCATACATTAGGCAGCATCCCCAATTAATACTTAATGATAACGCATCCCCCCGTCGACTTGTAATGATTGCCCAGTTATATATTTTGCCTGATCTGAAACAAACCAACTAACAACATCTGCCACATCTGCTGGCGTGGCTTCTCTTCCTAGGGCAATTTCTGCTAAACAATTAATTAAGGTAAAACCAGATTTCGTCGGCTTTATTTTTGCAAAGAGTCGACGCTAAATTTCACTTAATGAAGCCTTAAAGTTAAGAAAACAGCTCGATTCTAACATCCCCACTGTTGGTGTTTTCATTGATGCCCCTTTGGCTGTTATGAAAAATGCATATACCAGTGGTGCAATTAGCTATCTTCAACTACATGGTAATGAATCAGAAGAAACAATTAAAACTTTACAAAATATGGGTAGCAACGTCATTAATGTTGTCCATCACGCGTCCAATTTAAAGAGTATCGCTGATTATGTCATGTTAGATAGTAGTAATGGTTTAGGTATCACACCTGATTGGCACCACCTACCAGCTATTCACCGTCCCTGGATATTAGCAGGTGGTTTAACCAATACTAATATCGCTGAAGCAGTCGCACTTACACATCCCTCAATTGTGGATGTTTCAAGTGGTGTTGAAACTGATGGTATTAAAGACTTGCATAAAATTACTGAAATTATTAATACCGCACATAATCTACAATGACATTTGAAAGAAAAATACTGATTATGACAGAACTAAACTTAAACCTTAACGCAAACAATTCGGGACGCTATGGTCAATATGGTGGCCTATTTTGGGATAGAATGTGAAATTTTTATGGGCAAAGAAGATACAGATCGGCAAAAACTAAATGTTTACCGTATGGAATTATTAGGTGCTAAAGTTCATCCAGTCACCAGTGGTTCAATGGTCCTAAAGGATGCCATCAATGCCGCCCTACAAGAATGGGCAACGCGCGTTGATGATACGTTCTACGTTATGGGCTCTGCTACTGGTCCACATCCATATCCTTTGATGGTTAGAGATTTTCAAAGCATTATTAGTCAAGAATCAAAAACACAAATTTTAGCTGAATTAGGCAAATTACCTGATTATGTTGTTGCTTGTGTCGGTGGTGGTAGCAATGCTATTGGTAGTTTTGCTAACTACATTGACGACCAAGCTGTTCACCTAATTGGTGTTGAAGCAACTGGTAAAGGCGTTAATACCCCTTTAACTGCAGCCACAATTGAACGTGGAACTGATGGTATTTTTCATGGCATGAAATCGATTTTTCTCCAAAACAAGACTGGTCAAATAAATCCTGTATATTCACTTTCTGCAGGTTTGGACTATCCTGGGGTTGGCCCTGAACATGCTAATTTAGCGATAACAAAGCGGGCTGATTATGTTGGCATTACAGATGATGAAGCAGTTGATGCTTTTGAATATGTTGCTCAAACCGAAGGAATTGTCGCTGCCATTGAAAGTTGCCATGCAATTGCGTATGTTAAAAAACTAGCCCCCACATTACCCAAAAACGCCATCATAATCTGTACCCTGTCTGGGCGTGGTGATAAAGATGTAGCAGCAATTGCCAAGTATAGAGGAGTTGATATTAATGAGTAATTTAAACAACGTTTTTAAAAATAATAAAGCATTTATCCCCTTTGTCGTTGCTTGTGACCCTGATTTTGATACTACGGTTGCTAATATCATTGCTTTGGCTGAAGGGGGGGCCGATATTGTTGAACTTGGGATTCCTTTTTCTGATCCCGTTGCAGATGGGCCGGTTATCCAAGCCGCCGATATGCGAGCATTAACAAACAAGCCAGATCTTACGATGGACGATGTCTTTGATATTGTTAAAAAAGTCCGCCTAACTACTGCTATTCCAATTGTGTTACTTACCTATTCAAACATCATTTTTCAATATGGGTATGCCGCCTTTTGTAAAAAATGTGCTGCATTAGCGATTGATGGTTTAGTTATTCCCGATATGCCCCTTGAAGAACAAACTGAACTAAAACATTTTACTGATAAGGCAAATCTTGCTTTAATTCCTCTCATCACCCCAACCTCTGGGGTTCGTATTGCAAAAATAGCTCAAGCAGCTAGTGGTTTTATCTACGTTGTTTCATCATTAGGTGTTACTGGACTACGTGCTAATTTTGATCAAAATTTAGCTGATGTTATTGCACAAATTAAAAACGTCTCAGCCATTCCCACCGCCATTGGTTTTGGCATTCATACTGCTACACAAGCACAAACAATGGCTAAATTTGCGGATGGTGTTATTGTTGGTAGTGCTTGTGTCCAAATTGTCGCGAAATATCAAAAAATGGCCCCACCTTATCTCAAACAATATACCCAAACAATGAAACAAAGTATTGCTAGCACATTAGATGAATGAAGCCTAAAAATTTAAATAAAAAAATAAGCAACTAGCTTACGCTAATCGCTTACTGAAAACTTTAGTTGGGAGGCTAAAGTTTTTTACTATACTATTTTTTAGGAAATTATCTATGAAAAGATGTTTATTTAAGGGATGTATATAATATAACCAGCCGAGATTAAATCAAGATAAAAATAGTTGCTTTTTGTACTTAATTTTTTATTTATTAGCAAGAATAGCTGGTAACACCATAATCAAGAATAAAATTCCCATAACTAATGCAAATAAACTAAATATTAATAATCTTTTGCGATTTATTCGCCCATTTTCATCCTTAATTGCAAGATAAATCAAAATTATTAATAATAATATTGTAAAAATATTCATTATCACCTAACTCACTTAGCCTAATTTAGATAAGTATTAATTTTATTCTTTTTAGCTAAAAATAACAAGTTTTTTAGGCAAATTGTACGCTACAATATGGATTAAAATTAGTATTTTAACTAAATATTAACCATCTTAACTAAACAGGAGTTAATTACCAGCGATTAATTACATTGTATTCCTTTTAAAGTTGTGCGAAACCATGTTCCAAATCTGCTAATAAATCATCAATATCTTCTACACCAACCGATAGGCGAACTAGCTCATCTTGAATGCCACTTGCCAGTCTAACTGGCTTTGGAATTGCACCGTGTGTCATTACGGCTGGTATTTCAATTAAACTTTCCAAAGCACCAAGACTTTCAGCTAGCGTAATTAACTGTAGATTTTCAACAAACGTAACGGGATTTAAACCAGGTTGTAGCTCAAATGAAATCATTGCACCAGCACCATTAATTTGCTTTTTGGCTAATGCAAAATCAGCATTATTTGGATCACCAGGGAAATAAATCTTCTTAACCTTTGGTTGTGCCTTTAAGTATTCAAATACCGCTTGAGCATTCGCTAAATGTGCTTTCATACGCAAGGCTAACGTTTTAATCCCACGTTGCAATAACCAACTTTCTTGTGGTGCTAAAATAGCTCCAATTGCATTTTGCAAGTAACCAATTTGATCTGCAATGTTTTTGTCTTTAGCTACAACTAACCCGGCAATTAAATCACTATGTCCACCTAAATATTTTGAAGCACTGTGCAACACAATATCAGCACCTAAATCTAATGGTTTTTGAATATAAGGCGTCGCAAATGTATTATCAACAATACTTAATAAACCTTGGTCCTTTGCAATTGTCGCAATCGCATTAATATCAGTGATTTTTAACAATGGATTAGTGGGAGTTTCTAAATAGATTGCCTTAGTTTCTGGTTTTATAGCTGCTTTTACCGCTGCTAAATCACGCGTATCGACCGTAGTAAAAGTTAAGCCCATTCGCTTTAGCACATTATCAATTAATCGAAAGGTACCGCCATAAACATCGTTACCTACAATAATATGATCTCCGGCAGAGAATAGCGCAAAGACAGTACTAATAGCTGCTGAACCGGAAGCAAAAGCAAAACCACTAATCCCATTTTCTAATTCTGCAATTAATTGCTCAAGTGCTTCTCGTGTTGGATTACCTGACCGTGAATATTCATATTTTGCTTCGCCAATTTTGGTTTGTTTAAACGTTGATGCCATATGAATTGGTACTGAGACAGCCCCTGTTGTTTTGTCAATACTAATACCACCGTGAATTAATTGGGTTTCAAATTTCATTTTTATCCTCTTTTCTGTTTTTAATTTATTTTTTATAACTTACCATAGATATCTTGACTCATATATCTTTCGCTACTATCGGGAAAAATAGTCACAATATTACTATTAGCCGGTAGTTTTTCAGCCATCTGTAAACTAGCTTGTAATGCCGCACCACTTGAACTACCAATGAATAAGCCTAGTTTACTAGCGGCTTGTCTGACTTGCTTGAAGGCTGCTTCATCACTTATCGTCATAATCTCATCAATTTTTATCTCTGCAAAAAATGGTGGTATAAATTCAACGCCAATGCCTTCAGTCTTGTGTCCATGAGCTGGCCCGCCATTTAATATTGACCCAGCCGGTTCAACGACAACGGTTTTTATCGCATTATTAAATTCATGTAAACCCTTAGCAATTCCCGCAAAAGTACCACCACTACCAGCACCAGCAACAATTGCATCAATTGACATTCCTTGCATATCACTTATAATTTCAGGAACTAAACTAGTATAATAGGCCGCAGGATTAGCAGGATTAGCAAATTGCATTGGTACATAGCTATTTTCAATTTCACGTGCTAATTCCTGTGCTTTTGCAATCGCCCCTTTAATACCTAAATCAGAGTTGGTATTAATTATCTTAGCTCCAAGAGCCCGCATGAGTTCTTGTTTTTCAAAACTAAATTTTTCTGGAACAACTAAGATTGTTTTCAAATTACGTTGCCCAGCTGCTAATGCAAGGCCAATACCAGTATTACCAGCGGTTGGTTCAATAATCGTTGTCTGCTCATTGATTAACCCTTTGGCAAAGCCATCTGCTAGCAAGTGCACGCCTAACCGGTCTTTTATACTACCACCCGGATTATACATCTCTAACTTGGCAAATATTTTACTTTGCTTTGGCACCTCAATTGGTAACTCAATCAATGGGGTATTTCCAATTAATGCTGAAACATTTTTGACTAGCATCTTTACTCCTCAAATTTTAATGACATTATACAAAAAAGACGTATCAAACCTGATTGGCTTACATACGTCTTCATAAATACTATTTTTAAACAGCGTCTCGAACTTACCTAATTCTTTATAAACTGTACGCTAAACATAGTATCACACTGAAAACGTGCAATACTACAACAACATACAAGATTTTTTTGAATTAGTTTAGCCATGTTATTAAACGCTCCTTTTAATTTTTCGAACAAGCTAATTTTTGCATAGTTATTTATTTTTTGCAAGAATTAATTAATCATCTTTTTTAATTGTATATAACAAAATGTTTATTACCAAGTTATTTTAACTACTTACATTTAACCTGCTACCACTAACAATTTTGTAATTCTTATGATTGGCAATTAGTAACCTGCCAAATAAGCGCTCTTATAATAAGTCTAATAGGCAATAATGTTGAGTAGTTACCTTAATTATTTCGTATAATCATAGCCTAAGCTAGTACGTTTCATATTTTGATAAATTAGATAACCTAGCGCTATCCCGCCAATAACATCGGTTGGATAATGTGCCCCCATATAAATACGCGCTAACCCTACTAAAATAATAATTACAACTGCGATCGTTTTAATAAGTGTATTTTTAGCCATGAAAAAGGTTAGTAAAATAGCGCCCATTAAGAGAACAACGCCAAAGGAGTGACCACTAGGAAAACTAAATCCGTTATCACTTGCTAAATGACCAATTGGGCGTGCCCGTTGTAAACCATCTTTTAAAATATAATTAATAGCAAATCCTAACACTGTATATAGCCCCAAAATGATTGCCCCACTAAGATCTTTTTTAAAGAGCAACCAATAGCAACATAAAATTAATAAATAAATTAATATTAATTTTGGATCAAAAATTGTTGAAAATGTTTTACTTATAAATTCAATTGGCAACATTTTTACCATTTTAATGATAACTGTATCTAATCCACTAAATAATTTTGTTTTAGTAACTAACAAGGCATACCCAATGTAAATAATAGCACCGTAAATATTAAATGTTTTTAATCGCATGTTCCCTCCAAGAAACCTCTTATTCTTATATATAACTTAAAACTATATAAAATTATATACCATAGTTTGTTTAATTTACCTACTAAATATTACCCTTAATAAAAATTTTCTGATTTTCCGCTAGCTCATTAATTTTAACATACGTTAACACATATCTCTTGGGCAACCGATATTTTATGCTCTATAACAAATTTTTGCATATAACAACTAAATTTAACTCCGCATACTGGTTTACTCATTTCAACATTACTAATCTGACATTATTTATTTATTATGTTATGATGCTAGCTAATGGTTAAAAATAATCTATATGCCATAGATTTATTAACTAGGAGTGACATTAATAAAAATAGTAGCTCCTAACTATTATGAAACGAGGTTTATATGAGTAAAAAAGTAAAAGGCAAAGTTAGTCTTTTTAATGCAGTAATGTTAGGTTTAGGTGCCATTATTGGTTCAGGTTGGTTATTTGGTGCGTGGGAGGCAACCCGTGTTAGTGGTCCTTCAGCCATAGTTTCTTGGATTATTGGTGCTTTTATTACCGCGATTATTGCCTATAATTATATTGAATTAGGGACAATGTTACCGGAAAATGGTGGGATTAGTAAATACGCTCAATATACCCATGGTTCTTTAATTGGTTTTATTTCTTCATGGGCTAATTGGATTTCATTAATCACGATTATCCCGATTGAAGCCGTTGCAGCTGTGCAATATATGAGTAATTGGCCCTGGCATTGGGCTAAATTTACAGATCATTTAATGGTCAATAACCAGATAACAACTATCGGTTTATTAGTTGTTTTTCTATTTATTATCATTTTCACTCTCTTAAACTATTGGTCAGTAACTTTACTAACGCGCTTTACTAGTTTTATTTCGATTTTTAAAATTGGTATTCCCCTAATTACAATCATTATGTTAATGCTTAGTGGTTTTCATGTAAGTAATTTGGGCCATAATGTCAGTTCTTTTATGCCCTATGGCTCATCGGCAATCTTTAAAGCCACCACGACGGCCGGTATTATTTTTTCGTTAAATGCCTTTCAAACAATTATTAATATTGGTAGTGATATTGAAAATCCTAAGGTAAATATTAAAAAAGCAATCAACTTATCATTACTTATTAGTAGTATCATTTACATTTTATTGCAAATTACCTTCATTGGCGCTTTAGCTCCCAGTTCAATTGCAAAATATGGTTGGGCTGGTATCAACTTTGCCTCACCATTTGCTGATCTTGCCATTCTATTAGGAATTTATTGGTTGGCAGTTCTACTGTACATGGATGCGTTCATCTCACCTTTTGGAACTGGGGTGTCAACCGTGGCTTCAACTGGACGGGCTTTAGCTGCAATGGTTGACAATGAACATATGCCTAAGATTTTAGGTAAAATGAATCAAAAATATGGTACCCCACGCATCGCTATGACCGTTGATGCTTTAATTAGTATTATAATGGTTTCACTTTTTCACTCTTGGGGGACGCTTGCCACAGTTATTTCCACGTTAATGCTCATTGCCTATTTAACCGGCCCGGTTACTTTGGTGGCGTTTAGAAAAATGGCGCCACAGTTTAGCCGTCCAATTAAAAACAATCAGGTGAATATTACCGCACCACTTGCATTTGTCTTAGCTTCATTAGCGATTTACTGGGCAATGTGGCCAACTACCATTGAAGTCATTTCGATTATTTTATTAGGGATGCCAATATACTTCTATTATGAATGGCAAAAAGGATTTCCAAAAACCAAAGATCATATTACTGGTAGTTGGTGGTTAATCATTTATCTATTAGTATTGTCACTACTTTCATACCTTGGAAGTACCGAATTTAATGGAATTGGTTTAATTGCCTATCCTTATGACTTTTTAGTAATAATTATTCTTGCGTTAGGCTTTTTCTATTGGGGGACCAATAGTCAGTTATTCACAAAATACTTTAAAGCTGCCAAAAAATTAAATTATACAAAAGTCATGTCACCAACAAAACGGCAAAAATTATTAAAAAAAGAACGCTCCAATAAATTAGCTCGTCATTTAAAACGCAAAAAATAATTGGGTAAAGAAACTAATACTAATTCCGCAACTAATTAATAATTAAAAAGAGGACTCAATTTTTATAAATTGAGCCCTCTTTATTATTTTTAACGTATTAACTTGCAGCAGTCATGCGTAATATAGCTGGTGGTGTTACTAAATAATCATTTATCTCACTTAAAAATCGCTTAAAATGCGCAGTCTCATTATGGGTTGCTACTGCGGCTTGATCACGCCAATGTTCAATTATCTCATATGTATCTTGACAATCAATTTTTTTAAAGTGTGCATAGGCTAAGTTCCCCTTTTCGGCTAGTGATTTATTTACTAACTCCCTAACAAATTTTTCATAATCTGCCCGTTTTTCATCCTTAACTTGTAGTTCAACATTAATTACTTCCATAATTTTACCCCACAAAAATTTATTTTGAAAGTCCTTGCGCAATCGTGATAATGGCGGCTTGTAAGCCCACGACAATCGAGTCAGCATAGTTTACCACGCCATTAAGACCCCCTTCAGTAAAGAATTCTTCTTCTGTGATACCAAAACGTAATCCCAAAATTCCCTCTGCATCATCTGCTTGATCATTAACAGGCAAAATATTGGCTGCTTCTAAAATATCCCAGCTTTTCAAAAAATTAGCAAAATTTTCATTTGTAAAAATTTCATCCATCGTTACTTCTGGTGCCGTTACTTGTAAATAGGTAAACATCTTGAAGAAAGATTCACCCATATCATTTAAGACAAACATCGTAACTTCATTACCATCTTCATCAGTTTGGATTTCACGTGTAATAGCCCACCGAATGCCTGAGATACCGACAGATGCGTTAAAACTTGCACCTTCTGGTAAGTCTTTAAAACTTACGCCTTCATCTAAAATAAGCGTACGAATAGCACTAAATGGGTTTGCTACCCATGTAAATTCTTGATTAGCATTATTATTTTGTACGACTTCTTCTGAAACAACACTTTTTGTAAACTCAAAGCTTGGGGCCATCGCTGAAAGTTCAGCAATACTTGGTATGTTTTGCATTTAAAATTCTCCAATTCTGTAACTTAAACATGATAATATTTTTTAAGCTAGCATAGCTTGTTATTTAATATTAGCACTTTTTTCTGATAAAAAACGCGATTTTTCTAATTTTTCTAATTTTTATTTTCATTTAAAAATGTGAATTAATGGTACCGTTATTCCTTTAAACCTAATACAATTAAACTAACTAAAAATTTATTATTCAATAATTGCAAGAAATGCTTTAAAGGAGTAGTTAATGTCTTCTATTGCTAAGATACGTCTAGCGCATGCCCTTAAAAACTTAATGCAAACAAAGCCTCTCGACAAGATTACCATTGATGAATTAACGCAACTAGCTGATTTAAATCGTAATACGTTTTACTATCATTTTGCCGATATTTATGACTTATTGGATTGGACTTTTGAACAGGATATCATCATTCAAGTGAAACGTAATTTAACTGCTAAAAATTGGCCTTCTAAATACCAAATTACCCTTGATTATATTTCAACCAATCGCCATTTTTGCCTTGAAAGTTTGCATTCACAACGCCGTGATCTTTTAGAAAATTTTCTTTTTGAATTAGGCACTCAAATGGTAAAATCGGTCGTTTTAGATATTGATGATCAAATCAATCCCCATTTAAGTTGTGATTTAATCAATTTTTATGGTGGTGCGATCGCCTCACAAGTCCTCCAGTGGCTATTAGATGATTTAAAAACACCAAAAAACGTGCTAATCTCGCGCGCCACTGCCATTTTAGATGGCACAATCGAGTTTGTTATTCACAAAAACACACATAAGTAACCTTACTCTAAACAAAATTGTAATTTTGTCCAAAGACATCTCTAGTTTTTCTGCCTATAATAAAGCTAGTAAGCGATATTTAATTAGTTGTATTTTGAAAGGATGGACTAAATTATGAAAAAAGTATTTGGTATCTCAATTCTACTACTTGGTGGGGCAACTCTAATTAGTAGTTGTTGCTTAGCAAAGAAAATGGACCTTTTTAAAACTGATGATTCAGCTGATTATGCTAAATTCGACACTGCTAATTAAATTTTATTTTCCTATTTATTAGTCTAAATTTAGAATTAAAAGGAGAACTATTATGCGTAAAAATAAAGCCGTAATGATTGGTGCTGGCCTGGCTAACATGGCCGCTGCAGTTTACTTAATTCAAGAAGGTCACTGGTCTGGAGATGCAATTACCTTTTATGCACTCGATCAGCATGGCTCAAATGACGGTGATACGACTGATGCAGTCACTGATGAATATTGGAATAAAAATCATCCAATGGAAAACACTAAGGGCTATGTTGCACGTGGTGGGCGGATGTTAAATTATCGGACCTATGTTGATTTAATGGATTTACTTGATCGAATTCCATCTGCAACAGAAAAAGGTATGACTGCTGCTGAAGATACGCGTGATTTTGATGCTAAACACCGCACCTTTGATAAAGCACGCTTACTTGAAGGTAGTCGTGGTATTTTAGAAAGTGGTAAATTAGGCTTTAATAATACCGATCGGCTCCTGTTAACGAAATTAATTATGATGCCTGATTCGCAAGAAACGGTCTTAGATAACGTTACGATTGCTGATTATTTTCAAGATGATCCCCACTTCTTTGAAACTAACTTCTGGTTCATGTGGGAAACCACCTTTGCATTTAGAACTAAAAGTTCCGCGCAAGAATTACGGCGCTACATGCATCAAATGATTTATGAATTTACGCAAATTGAACATTTAGTAGGGGTCAATCGTACGCGGTACAATCAATATGAAAGTATTATGCTACCCCTAATTAATTATTTAAAAGAACAAGGCTGTCAACTTATTTTAAATCGTCGCGTAACTGATTTTATCTTTAAAGAAACACCAATGAATGATGAAATTACGGTAACTGGTTTGAAAATGACCAATACAGAAACAAACGAAGTTGAAAATATTAAGATTGATAATGATACTGCGGTGATTTTCACAAATGGTTCGATTACCGATTCAGCAACCTTAGGTGATTATGATCATGCCGCGCCAGAAAACATGGATTATGGGGCTGCGTCAAGTCTTTGGAAACAAGCCACTAACCACTTTTATAATTTAGGTAATCCTGATAAATTTTTTGCAGATCGTGATGCAAGTGAATGGGTAAGTTTTACGTTAACCACTAAGAATCATTTATTATTAAATGAAATAACACGCATTACTAATCAATTACCTGGTAATGCTCTTAACTCCTTTATTTCTACTGAACCAATCACTCCTTTAAATCAAAAGGACGTTAATATGTCGATTGTTGTTCATCATCAACCTCATTTTACTAGTCAAAAACCTAATGAAACGGTGCTATGGGGCTATTTCTTATATCCACGGCGGCATGGTGAATTTGTAGACAAACCTTATATTGAAATGACTGGGAAAGACATGGCTCTAGAGTTAATTGGCCAACTATCTAAAGTTGATCCTGGACCAATTAATATTAAAGACCGGCAAACAGAGATTTTGGATAGTATTATTAATAATATTCCTGTTTATATGCCCTATGCGTCAGCATTATTTAATAACCGTGCTAAAACTGATCGCCCTGAAGTTATTCCCGATCATTCGACTAACTTAGCGTTTACTGGTGAATTTGTTGAACAACCCTACCAAATGATTTTTACGGAACAAAGTGCTGTTCGTTCTGGTGAAATTGCTGCTTATCATTTTGCTGGTATTCCAATGAATCGGCTAGTTAAAACACCTCGTTACGACAAAGATATTAAAACTTTGATACGCGCAACTAAGAAAATGTTTGATTAACCGTTTGGGGACCATAATTGTCTTGGGTTTATCATAAAAGATTTAAAATTTGGTCATAAAAAGCAACCAAATACTGGGAAAAGCCCAGCTTTGATTGCTTTTTTTATTCTCATAGCTAAAATTGGTTGTCTAATTGTCGAAAATGAGCTATCCTTAATTTATAAATTACATAATTTTGGTTGGAGCTTTGGCTTTCAAGAAAAATATCTTAGTTTGGGTTGCTAAGTTTTTTCTTGAACCAAAGTTCTTTTTATTTTTAGGAGGATTTATTTTAGATGGATTTATTTCTCAAACTTACTATTATTTTATTTTTTATCACTATAGCAAATCATTTTTGTAATCGTTTCAATTTACCCTCGGTTATTGGGCAACTTTTAGTCGGTGTTGTCATTGGACCAGCCATTTTTAATATCATTACGTATGATCATTTTATTACGTTTTTTAGTGAAATCGGCGTTGTCTTACTCCTATTTATTGCGGGCTTGGAAAGTGATATCACACAATTAAAGAAGTATTTACGACCAAGCTTAGCCGTGGCCGTTTTAGGTGTTGTCATTCCATTTATGGCAACCTTCCTTCTCGGTTATTTGTGGCATTTTAATATCGTAGCCACACTATTTATAAGCATCATATTCTCAGCCACATCAGTTTCAATTTCAGTCGAAGTACTTAAAAATATGAATATGCTAGCTAAACCGGTTGGTGCGACGATTTTAGGGGCCGCTGTGGTTGATGATATTTTAGCCATTATCATTTTAAGCCTTGCTACTAATTTAGTTCGTTATCCATTAAGCTTTAATCAACTTAATCTCTTACTGTTATTGACCATTAAACAAGTATCTTTCTTTATTATTATTATTTTGAGTGCAAAATATCTGATACCGAAATTATTGCAATTAGCGGATAATCTATTATTTCCCTTCTCAGAAATTATTATTAGTTTAATTATTTGTTTTACCATTGCGGCCTTTGCAGAAGCAGTCGGTTTAAGTGCGGTTATCGGTGCCTTTTTTGCTGGTATTATTATCAGTAAAACACAAGGTCGTAAAAATATTACTCATAATATTTCCATTATTGGTTATACCTCATTCATTCCGATTTTTTTCATTAGCATTGGTTTAAATATGCAGCTCAAAGGTCTTTTAAATGATCTTATGTTGCTAATTTGCTTAGTGTTAGTAGGTGTTTTGTCTAAATTATTGGGGGCCGGTCTAGGTGCAAAGCTAATGCAGTTTTCAACTGATGATGCCCTAATTATTGGTGCGGGTATGATTGCGCGTGGTGAAATGGCATTGGTAATTGCGCAAATTGTTTCCAATGCCAACTTGATCTCAAACACGATTTACTCTACAGTAATTGCGGCCATTATTATTATCACCCTAATTGCCCCCTTTATTTTAAAATTTAAACTGACTACTTAATGTTTAAAAGTTCCTATCAATTAAATTGAGGCTTTTTACACCAACTTGATTTGTCCAAGCTCTTTTGAATTTATTGGTCCGTAGCCCAGGTTTCCCGATTATTATTAATTAAAGCGACAAGATTTTCGGGATCGGCAACCCCAATTATTAACCGCGTATATTTTTCATTTTTTAGCTGAATCACTACCGGTGTATTTCCTTTATTAATATTGAAAAAACTTTCTGTGCCATGTTTACGAAAATTCCCGGCCCAGTAATAACCTGGTAGCGCCGTGCCTGGTGCACGGAGTCCTTTACTTTCGTTTAAAATTGCTGGCTCAATTTTAGCCCCAACTACGTGTTCTATGGGCACAACTATTTTATTTTTCAAAGCAGCAAGTTTACTAAGACCTTGTGGCACAACTAATAAGTTTTGCTTGTTAATTTTAACGATATTCAACATATGAAGCACCTCACGTTATATTAATAATGGATATTATTTAGCTTAACTAGCTATGTTATACCATATACTAATGCTGTGTACTAGCATTTCCATCCTTGTGCTAATTATCTAGCAATCAATTACTATTCATGTATTATTAAAAGTAACTAAGTTAACCACACACCCAAACACACAACAAAAAAGGCCTGAATTGCTATAAATTCAGACCTTTTTTGAGCAAACATACTGCTTAATTAACAGTACATGTTGATACTAGGAGACCACCTTCACACTTGGTTTACCAAAAACATTTGTGGCCATCCTTAATTTTTAAACCAACGCCTTTAAATCAGCTTCAATTGTTGCTAGTTTTTTATCAGCAAGTACTTGCGATTCACCCACAACACCAGTGTATAATTTCAACTTAGGTTCGGTACCAGATGGTCGGGCTGCCACCCATGAACCATCAGCTAACCAGTATTTTAAAACATTGGCTTGGGGTTGTGTTAACTTACTAATGGTGTTTGTTTTTACATCAGTTACTAAACCACTATCAAAATCTTCAGCTTTAACGACTGCTAGGCCACCAAAATGGGTTGGGTGGTCATGCCGTAGATTAGCCATAACCTGAGCCATTTCATCTGCACCATGAATACCTTCAAAGGTTAGACTGAGTGTATTTTCAGCAAAGTAACCATATTTTGCATACAACGCAGCTAAGCCATCTGCAACCGTCATGTTTTGTGATTTATAGTATGCTGCCACCTCTGCAAACAATACTAGCGCTTGAATTGCATCTTTGTCATGGGCAAATGGTTTAACTAAATAACCAAAACTTTCTTCAAAACCAAATAAGAATTCATGATCTTGATCACGTTCAAAACGTTCAATCGTTTCAGCAATATATTTAAAACCAGTTAAGACATCAAAAGTTGTAACACCAAAATTTTTAGCAACTGTTGGGGCAAATCTTGATGAAACAATTGACGTTACGATGGCTCCATTAGTAGGCAGAGTTTTAGTCTCCGCTTTAGCTGTTAATAAATAATTAACTAAAATTGCGGCAATTTGATTCCCCGATAATACTTTAAACGATCCATCCGCTAAACGCACAGCCGCTCCCAACCGATCCGCATCTGGATCAGATGCCACAACTAAGTCTGCGCCCTCTTCAGTTGCATATTTAATAGCCAAAGATAAGGCTTCTTTTTCTTCAGGATTGGGCTTAGCCACGGTCGGAAAATCACCGTCAATCACGGCTTGTTCTTTAACAATCGTATAATTAGTAAAGCCAGCTTGTTTGAGCGCTAATTCGCCAATGTATTGACCAGTCCCATGGAGTGGTGAATACACTAGTTTTAGTTTGGCACCTTCTTGGTCGATTAATTTTTGATTAACTGACACTTTTTTCATTGCTGCTAAATATTTTTGGTCAATGTCATCATCAATGATTTGAATAGTTGTATCGGCAGCATCTACCGCAACCGTAAATGGATTAAGATCCGCTAATTGATCAACAATTACCTTGACGGCTTCTGGGGCCATTTGCCCACCATCAGGGCCATAAACCTTATACCCATTGTATTCCTTTGGATTATGACTAGCAGTAATCATAATGCCCGCTGCAGTTTTTAAATTACGCACGGCAAAACTCAACTCTGGTGTCGGCCGCAAACTCGAGAAAAGATATACTTTAATCCCGTGTTGACTGAGCACCCGTCCGGCTTCCTTTGCAAATACTGGTGAATAATGCCGTGAGTCATAAGAAATTGCTACCCCGGCTTGTTGCGCTGCTGCTCCTAATGAGTCAATATAGCGTGCTAGTGCTTCTGTTACTTTTCGTACCGTGAAGATGTTCATACGATTGGGGCCCACGCCCAACAAACCACGCATCCCCGCCGTACCAAATTTTAAATCTTGATAAAAAGCTTCTTCTTGTTGATTTTCATTCAATGTTGCCAATTCACTAGCTAGGTCAGTTGGTAATGTTGCTGCTTGCCATGTAGCCATCGTTTCTTGCCATGTCATAAACGTTAAATCCTCACTTCTATCTATAAGTTATTTTTACTCTTTTATTTTACCATTTGCGGTGCCCGCATAAAACATAACTTCTAACGGTCGTCCGGTTTCTTGCTTGGTACGCCCCTTAATCCGCGCAAATAAAGTTGCAATTAATTTTGCTGCAATTAATTGGGTTGGTTGGATGACTGTTGGTAATTGCGGCGCCAATTGACGAATTAATTTACTACCATCATAACCGGTAATATAAAAATCTTCATAGGGTTTTCGCCCAGCATTCTTGATAATTTGCGCAATTTCTAATGCGATAATATCATTACTGGCAATCACCCCATCAAAATCACCGGGAAACAAACTTATTGCACTTTGATAGTTTAAATCCAAAGGCACATAGTCGATGCCATGCGCCGTTAATTCATCAACTGCTCCTTGAACCCGCATTAATGTTGGTGAGGTTGATGTGTCCTCATCAATCAAAATTGCCACGCGCTTAACTTGTTTACTAAGCATATACTGAGCTGCGAGCTGGCCACCTAAATAGTTATCAGCTGATACGATGGGAATATTGTCAGATAAATAACGATCAAACGCAACCAGTGGGGCTGATATTTTTTGATATTCAGCAATGCCTAAGTTATGCGAACTGGAAATAATACCTTCTACTTGATTAGCCATTAACATGCCCAAATATTCATGCTCAATTTGTTCATTTTCAGCTGATGAAGCAATAATGACTTTATAACCCTTTTGAAATAATTGCCGTTCTAAGGCATTAACTAATTCTGCAAAAAAAGGATTAGTTAAATTTGGAAAAATTAAACCGATAAACTCGGATGCCTTACCTTGCATTGCACGTGCTAATGCATTCGGGCGATAGTTTAACTCGTGCATTGCTTGGTGCACCTTATCAATGGTTTTTTGGCTTAATGACCCATAGTTATTAATTACGCGCGAAACTGTTGTCACAGAAACACCGGCTAACTGTGCCACATCTTGTAATTTTGCAACCATATTACCCCCTTTTTCTATTTGACTAAGCATTATGCTTAGCCTTCGTTTACCCCTCTTAGGTCGGTGTGTTTTACCCCACGTTTTACTTGAGTTTTAACTGTTAATTTTTGGCATTAGTCCTGTTATAACTAGTCCCTAGTAAAAGAACAATTGCATCAAAGTAATTCACACTCCTTCTTAGTATACTAAAAAAACACTGAAAAGTACCAAACCTGCCAGTGTTTTTTTAATCTTTATAGTTGGGTTTGGTCAGCTACAGTTTGACTCATTACTTCGTGACCGTTAGCAGTAATCTTAAAGGTCTTGTCAGCGGCATTAGCTTCTAACACTGCCACATTTTGTTGATCACTATCTTTACGCGTAATCACAATTGTTTCTGCCGTAGGCGTAGTTACTTCAATCGAACCAGCTAAGTCAAACGCTGCAAATTCATTACGCCATGCCAGTAATTGTAACAACTTAGCTACCACTGGGCGTTTTACTTCTTGGGCTACTTCTGCTTTAGAATAGTAATGCCGATTAATGTTACGGCCTTCCTTAGTTGCTTCAAGCAATTCAATATCATTTGCCCCGGCTAATAGTCCAACATAATAAATTTGTGGAATCCCCGGTGCAAAAATTTGAAAAGCACGACTTAATAAGTACGCTTTGTCATCATTACCTAAAGCTGAGTAATAGGTCGAATTAATTTGATAAATGTCCAAGTTATTATATGAAGCTGATGAGTATGTCTTCTTGACATTCGCTCCTACTTTATATAGCTCCTCTGACGCAAAATCAATTTCTGCATCAGTAAGAATATCACGCGCATCAACAACCCCGATCCCATCATGCGTATCAAGCGTCGTAAATTGTTTCATTGGTGACATACGCAACCATTTAGCTAGGCGGTTAGTTTTACCAGAATACATTGTATATAAGGTTGTCATTGGTAAGGCAAAGTCATAGATAAAGAAATCATGGTCTGCAATTTTTTTAGGAATTGAGTAGTGTTCATGAATTTCAGGTAAAATCTCAGCTTGAAGCGGTGCTAAAATATCTCGCACTTCATTTAATAAATCCCAAATTTCAGGTTCAATGAAGAAATCATTAGTATCTGCTTTTTTAATAGCATACGCAAATGCATCCAAACGAATTAAGTCAGCGCCATGCGCAACCATTTCGGTTAGTGTCCGCTTGATAAACTCTTTTGCAACTGTCGCTTTAACATCGATATCAATTTGTTCTTCACCAAAGGTGTTCCAAAGATTTTCTGTTGTCCCATCGGCAAACGTAATTGGTTGAATGGGTGCCCGATCTTTTCGTTTGTAAATTAGATCAACATCCGCTTGCGTTGGTCGGTTTTCACCTGCTTCTTGCCAGAATTTTTCCCAACGAATAAAGAAATCTTTATATTCTGATGCATCATGTTTCGCTTTAAAATCTTGATACATAACTGATTCACGTGAAATATGATTGATCATGAAATCAAACATTAAGTAATACTTTTCACCAAGCGCTTCAACATCTTGCCAATCACCAAATGCACTATCTACTTTGGTGTAATCAGAAGGTGCAAAACCACGATCACCAGTTGATGGGAAAAAAGGTAACAAGTGGACACCACCAATGGCATCACCGATATATTGATCTAATACTTCTTGAACTTCTTTTAGATTTTTACCCATTGAATCCGCGTAAGTAATCAACATTGCTTTATTTTGAACTGGCATTTTATTTTCCTCTTTTTTAATTGTTATTTTTTTGTTTTGTAATAAAAATGATTCCTGCAATTACTAATAAGATGACACCATAAATGGGAAATGGTGCTGCTAAGCCCAAGCCACTCATGGGTTTATTGAGTAGTTTGTTAATGATTTCGGCCGCAGTTGGTGAGAAAAACGCACCAAAGTTGAAACCGATTAATACTAATGATGTCACTAATGGTTGCTTATTAAGCGGTGCTAAATCAGGTAATAAATTAAAGATCAGTGGTGACACCAATTGAAGTGGAAAACCGATTAATAGCAAGCCCACCACCATTACTACGAAATTATTACCAGCTAAGCCAAATAAAAAGTTGGCAATTGCCATTAATCCTAAACCTAAGTAAACCGTGTTAAAACCTAAGTGTTTTTGGATTGTACCATACGTTATGCCCCCTAATGTCGCACCAACTAGCATCAAGGATAAAAACAGCGATGCTCCTTGATAATTTTGCCCGTTAATGGCCACCGCTAATCCTGAAAAACGATTATTCATACCAACATAATCAACTACTAAGATAAACGCAAATGCCACTAACAAGCCAACCATGGGGCTAATTTTAGTTACGCTACGATGCGTTGTTGGTTCAACGTCTTGTGACGTTACGTTAGTAGTTTGTGCTTGTTCCTCAAGGTGCTCATCATCTGGTACCCTAAATGAAAAGATAGCTAAAGCGACAAAGGCTAGAAGATAAACTAAAAACGGTGCATGCCAACTAAAAGTTAATAAGCCGCCCGCAATAACTAAGGTACAGGCTTGGCCTAATTGCTCAGCAGCTGCACGCCAACCTAACATTTGTGAGCGATCATTACCCGCATACCAAACCGAAATTAGCGCAATGGCTTGTGAATTATATAAACCAAACCCAGCACCTAAAATTAACCGCGACAGTAAGATTAACCAATAGTTACTAATAAAAAATGGGGCAATGCCGGCTAAACCAACGATAATTAAACCGATTTGAATAACTTTTTTATCTGATAAATGACACAGTCGGGCAATAAATGGGGAAGCAATTACAAAAAATATTACGAGAAACGCTGGGCTAGTTGCTAGATACTCAGCTTGGGTTTGACTAATATTTAAAGCTGCTTTCATTTGCGGTAAAGCACCTTGAATTGCGTAGGCACTAGTTAAAACAAAGGAAACTGATAGAAAAGCAATTTTTGTAATAAACGAATCACGACTATTCATAATTTTTTACCCCTCGGCTTACCTATTATCCGTTAATTTTTTGTAAATTAATCACTGCTTTGTTAACCGATTCATCAAATTTATTTGCTAAATAGGCTGGAACTTGGGCAAATGACAATTCATGACTAATCAAACGTTCAACATCGATTTTACCGCTTGCCAATAGTGCCAATGAATCTTGGAAACTATACGGATTAATGAATGAACCTTGAATTTTAAGTTGTTTAGCGAAAACGGCGTATGATGAAATGGTAAAGGTTTGATCTGGATTACCAACACCAAACATTAGGACTTGACCACCTTTTTCCGCATTGGCAACAGCTTGTTCTTGGGTGAAAGAACTTCCCACAGCTTCGATAACAATATGGTAATTATCAGCAAATTCTTTGGCATTACCATCCACAACTGTATCGGCACCCATACTTTTAAGTAATTCGACATGCTGAGCGTCACTAACTTTTCTTGATGAGACCGCAACATGATGAACACCATATGCTTTTAAGGCTTGAATGAACATTTGACCAATAAAGCCATCCCCTAGTACGATCGCTTTTTGATGGGGTTTTAATGTTAGTAAATCAATTCCATGTACCACACATGATAGTGGTTCTGTCATCGCAGCAGCCTTTAATGAGACATTATCTGCAATTTTATAAACGACTTTGGCTGGTGCAGTTGTATAATTTTCAAAACCACCGTCACGAGTGACACCCACAGCAGATAAGTTTTCACATAGTTCTGGTTCTTGTGCTCGACAATAGTCACAGTCACCACAGTAAATATTTGGATCAATCGCTACCCGATCACCCACAGCAAGCTTTTGGACATTTTCACCAATTGCGACAACTGTCCCTGAGTTTTCATGACCTAACACCCGCGGATACGTAACATCTGCTGAACCGGGAAGCCCAGCAAACAAGTGTTTATCTGTACCACAAATTCCGGCATATGCAATTTCAAGGACCACTTCATCAGCCTTAGGTTGTGGCATTGCCAAAACCTGCACCTTAACTTCATTTTTATTAGTTAAAACAAGCGCATTATTTTCCAATGGTTAATTCTCCTTTATTGTCAAACGTTTATCATTTGATTATGTGAAAATATTAACACCATTCAAAGTAGTTGTCAAACGTTTATCAAAAAATATTAACGATTTTGTTATCGTTTTCCTTGAGATTATTGACCTAAATTAACCTGTTTATATAATATTTCGATAAAAAATCCTAAAAAGATTTTTAGCTCTTGTGATGTAATAAACTATCTTTCAAAACAAATTGGTCTAATACCACTATTATTTATCAAAAATACTATATATGGTGCTTTAATATTTTTTTACGATAATTTAGCACTATATGTTGATTATTGCTGCTAAAAGTCGGTATAATGGTTTTTGCTGTTTTATGACGATAGAATAGTTTGTCAATATATATATATTGGAAATCAAAATATTAAGGATGTTTTATGTTTAATAAGTATTATGAAGTACTAACAAATTTACCAGCATATAGTCACAACATTTTCCGTAAAGATTACCTTCCATGGTTAATCAAACAATGCCTTGGTTGGGGGACTTTCAGTTATGCCCTCCTCGCCTTTAATTTTATTTTACAGCTTATTTCGGTTTTTTCTTCATTCAACGCTAATCCCCTCTTAGCAATTATTACTTTTATCGGTGGTAATTTATCGGTTGCCTGTGTTATTGGTATTTCCAATCGCTCTGGTATTCAAGGATGGGCCGGTTTAATTAGTGCCCTATGTATTGCTTGGGCCGCTTATTTAGCTGGTAATTTCGCTACTGTTTGCGAACAACTTGGGTACATCATTTTTCTTGATATCTTTTGTATCTTAGATCCACAATGGAATAGTACGATGGAAGCCGCTAAAATTGAAAGTAAAAAAGAATGGTTGGGTTATGGCCTATTCTTCTTAATTACTTGGTTAGCTTGTTTTAATATCTTTAGTTTAACTAGTGATCCCCGTGTATTCTTAGATAGCTTAACGTTGGCGATGGCAATTACTGGTTCATTAATGGAACTTAACCGGAAGCGGGAACAATATTATATTTGGACACTCGCCTCCATTTTTACGATTGCTTTATGGTCACAAACCATGCTCGCTGGTGATGGCAATTTTGCGTTAATTTTTAGTTATAGTGTGTTCTTATTAAACGATTTCTACGCCTTCTTTAGTGTTAAAGGGTGGTTCCGCACAATTTAAATAATAACCACTCCGTATCATTTATAGTTATTAAGTTATCAAAAGGTTAGTATGTGGTAAAATTTAATTAGCGCTAACTACGCGATTAAATTATGACTGTAACTTAATTTTTAACTGTGCCTAATAGTAATTATGGGGCGGTTTGTTGTTTAAATAACTTAAACTAAAGGAGATAATTGCATAATGATAGATAAACGATGGCAAGACGCTTTATATATAACTGAAGTAATCAATGATGAAGGCCTTGAAGGTCATACGTATGTGCCAAACGGTTTAAAGTTAAAAACAAGTAGTCCATTAAATAGCAATCCGGGTACTAATCCAGAGCAATTATTAGGCATGTCCCTAAGTACGTGTCTTGAGGCAACGCTCCAAGCAATTGAACGTGAACATGCTTTACCACATACAGCGGCTGTCTATGTTAAAGTGGCCTTTGTTGGTAGTAAGGCGCACTATGAATTTTTAGTACATGCTGAAGTGAGCCTTCCCGGTGTAGCGCCCGCCTTAGCCCAAGCAATGGTTACTGAAGTTGAAGATCGTTGTCCTGTTTCCCAACTTTTACGTCAAAGTGCCAATTACACCATTAGTTTAGCAAAATAGTTAAAGATTAATCGAGTAAGTCAGTAGGACAAGTTAATAAATAACAATTTAAATTTATATGTTTTTAGGCAGCTTTGTTAAAGCTGTCTTTTTGTGTTAATCGGTATTCCCACGCATACTACCAATAACAATCTGATTTTATAAAAAGACAACTCAAATTATTTGAACTGTCTTCCCTCTCTTTATAATACTATTTTGCTAGCCTAGTTCTTTTTTCGACTACTGTGACTAAATTATTTAAATTAACCGCAAAAGCATGTTTAGCAATCGGTGTTAAGAGTTTTAGTGGAAGATGCAAAGCTGTTTTTTCTAAAACATAAACATCTTCTTGAATTATCACACACTTGTCTACACCACTTATTAAAAAAACAACTTCGTATTCTATTCGACCTTCAGTACTAGTATATTTAATACCGTTTGTTATTTCTTCAATACTAACTATCTCATGCTGATTAATGGATGGACCAGTTCTAGTGATACTAATCCGATTTTTACTTTGTCTTGCTATCATAATTTCAGGTACCCATTCTAGCAAGTACTGCAGTTCTACTAAAGCTTGCCAAACATCTTTCTGCGTAGCCCGCGCTATTACTACATTAGAAAATGACTTTTTTTGCATAAATTAAGACCTCCTCGATTTGCTAGTCTTAATTTACCGAATTTTTGTAATTATTGATAATCAGTATACTGATATTTAAAAGTTCTCGTTGATTTTTTCATTAAATAAATTCTTTAAGAAGTTACTACGTTGTTGAGCTTCTAATTGTTGATCAGCTTGTTCATTCTCTTTTGCAATTTGTGCAACTAATCGATATAAATTTGCTAACATATAATGTGAGTTATGGCCCGTTATATACGCAATGCCTTTTGTGACCCACTTTAAAGCCCCTTGTATATTTTTAAGTTCATAGTTAGTTAAGGCTACTAAATAGAAAATTATATTTAGGTTCTCCACATAATTTGCCTGCTCAATATTTGTCATGGCCTTAATTACTAAGGTGGTATCTGAAGTAGATAACCCTTTTTTAGCCTGAATAAGACCTAATGAGGCTAACCCTAACCTAGTTAAAGTTGATTGCATTGTTCCTTTTTCGTCATTTGATAGCGACAACTTTAAATTTTGCTCAGTAAACCTCAAATCAGCGTCGACTTGAAAATTAGTAACACTTAAATAATAGTAATATGCTTGGACTTCTACTGCTGTTTGAACATTGTCAATAGTTACTGGATCTAACAAAAAGGTTTTTAATCCCACATATTTATGCTCATTACATAATTTTGAAAGTGTCTTATTAAATTTTTGACTTGCTGAAATTGTAAAATTACTATTTAGGCTAATTTCATCTAAACTGATAGCTAATCGATCACATAGAGCAAGTAATAAGCGCGCATTTGGCATGTATTTACCAGTTTCAATCGCTGATAACATTGACTGGGCACATATCCCATTAGCAACTTCTTTTTGTGAAAGTTTCTGTTGTTTACGTATTTCCTTTAAAGAACTTCCCAATTGATTAGTCAATATCCACCTCCGTTTATTTTTCTTATTAGCCGTCATTATATCGTAAAATTTATGTTTCAATGCTTTCTTACTTTACGATAATAGCCAAATTAAAAAATTGGATGACATGAGCCCGTTTGAATACCAGCACCATGCTATCCAATTAATCGTTTAAACCATCACTCCAATTTATGATTTAGCCCTTATTATGCACCTATGCACCGTGATGCTCCTCCTTGAAGGCTTGCATTTGCCGTTGATCGGCATGTTGCCGATCTTCAATATAGCGCCGTGAAAGCCGGTATATAATTAACACCAAAATCAAAATAGCAATCGCACTAGTTTGAATTAAAATACCAATCGTATCATCGTGATACACTAATAAATTTCTTAACATGGCTGTTACCCCAATGTACATAAAATTTTGTAATGAAATATGATCTTGCATAAAATATTCACGCGTTAACACAACAAATTCAAAAAACATAAACGTTTCTAAAATAATTTCTGACACTTTATAAAATTCAATTTTTAATTGACCGTCAAATAATAATATCGTTAACTCGGCAACCTCTTTAATGAAGAAGCCCATCATCAATAACCCTAAAATCAACATTGCAATTCCTAAAACATAGTTGTACCACTGGGCTAGTTTTGCTTTAGACATTCATTATTCCTCCATTTGTCTTTATTACTATCATACCAAACCATTATCCATTTTACGTATTTATTTTTGTAAATTTATAAAAACACGCTTTAATTGAATTTTATTCAAGCGTAATATATTAAATAAAGTCACCCATGACCTTAACTAAAATATATCTTTGTGAGGTAAGTATGTCAGATAAAATTGAAATGCCTAAGCAAGTATCCCCTTTAAAAGCCCATCATATGCCGATTAAATGGTTTCAAAATGACCAAAATCAGCAGGCCGCTTTACAGGCCGTCACATTGCGTGAAAAAACACTGCTTGTTGGTCGGGTTGGCATTATGATGTTAGCGTGTGGAACTGGTGCTTGGCGTGTCCGTGATGCTATGAACCACATTGCGTGGCGCCTTGATTTAGTTTGTACCGCTGATATTGGTTTTACATCCATTCATTATACATGTTTCGATGATAATAATAGCTATACCCAAATTTTAACGTTACCCGCCAGTGGTGTTAACACCGATCGTTTACAGGTTTTAGAGTTATTTGTTCAAAATTTTGCAAAAATTAAGCTATCAGTGCCACTTCAAAATATCCATGCTCGTTTAGATAATATTCAAAATAAACCTGGTAATTATCAAGCAATCCACGTTGCTTTGGCAGCTGCTTTAGCCTGTGCCAGTTTTATTTTTCTGTTAGGTGGTGGCCTACCAGAAATGCTTTGTGTTTTTGTTGGGGCGGGCCTTGGTAACTATGTTCGGTGTAAATTAAGTGATTTTCGCATTACCACGCTGGTTGGATTAGCCCTAAGTGTAGCCACCGCGTGTATCACCTATTTACTAACTTTTGAACTTTTATCCCAATTTTTCCATATTGCCCACGGTCACGAAGCCGGCTATATTGGGGCTATGTTATTCGTTATCCCTGGTTTTCCGTTTATTACGAGTTTTTTAGATTTGTCAAAACTCGATATGCGCTCTGGGTTAGAGCGTTTAAATTTTGCTATTATGATTACGGGTGTTGCTAGTTTAGTTGGCTGGCTAGTTGCCTTGGCCGTTCATTTACAGCCTGAAAATTTTATGCCACTTGGTCTATCCCCACTGGTTTTATTATTATTGCGGATCCCAGCTAGTTTTTGTGGTGTTTTTGGTTTCTCAATTATGTTTAATAGTCCCAAAAAAATGGCTTTAGCAGCAGCCTGTATTGGTGCCGTTGCTAACCCCCTCCGTCTTGAGCTAGTTGATTTTACCACTTTACCACCTAGTACGGCGGCCTTCATTGGTGCTTTAGTGGCTGGTATTTTAGCCTCATTGCTCAATCGCTTTGCTGGTTTCCCCCGCATTTCATTAACCGTGCCCGCCATTGTCATTATGGTCCCAGGTTTATTTATTTATCGCGCTGTTTATAATATTGGGATTAATCAGATTGGAACTGGGGCTTTATGGCTCACGCATGCCATTTTAATTATTTTATTTTTACCACTCGGTTTATTTGTTGCCCGGGTCATCTTTGATCGAGACTGGCGTCATTTTAATTAAACGCAATTTTAAAGCACAAACAAGCATTCCCTTTAACCACGGTCTCGTAAGATTGGCTAATAACAACCCTGAACCACAACTATAACTGAAAAAAAGGCTGAATTTTCTCAAATTCAGTCTTTTTTGGTAGTTAATTTAGCCGTTAACGGTATCATTTAGTAACTAATCAAGCCGCTTTATAAATCTTTTCTGCATTTTATCATTCTTATAGCCTATTCTTTCATAGAACTGATGCGCTTCTACGCGTTTCACGCCTGAATTTAAGCGAATTACTGCATAGTTTCTCAGTCTTGCTTCTTTTTCCAAAGCAGTCATTAATTCTTACCCAATACCTTGGTTTACCTTATCTTTAGAAACTGCTAAGGCTAATATATTAAATAATGAATTAGCATAAATCGCTTCATAAACTTCAGCATGCACGTATCCTATAATTTGCTGCGTCAGTTCATCTTTAAATCCCAAAAAGAAATGATGGCTAAAATCCTTAAGTAACTTAGCTAACTGGCTCTTTGTTGCCTCAAGTGGGAAATCGTAACCGAGTTGTTCTTTATTGATAACTTGTAAAACGTCTGCATCATCTATTTTTAAATTTCTAATCATAAGCATATCTCCAATTTTAAGTAATAGGGTGTTGTCACAACGTTCAACAATAAGCACCATTTTTAATAATTCTAGGCGTACAAGCTACCTACACAGGCGAAGCAATTTTTAGCCTTCTTTTAGATTAAAATCAGTAAAACATATTTCATCTTCATTTTGGCAATCATTAATCATTAGGTCTTCCTATTTTACTTTAAAACTACTCTGATACCCAAGCTTTGCATAAAAATTATTACAGGTATAACATAATGGATAATAATGGTTTATTTAAAGTCATTAACCATACCTAAAATACTAGAACATAGTTGCTAATTCTGTTGTACTATCAACTCATAACATTTTCAAAAATCAAATTGACAAAAAAAGAGCGCCCTTTTTGAAAAAGAGCGCTCCTTTTTAAAACCAACCAATTATTTTACTTAACTTTTTTGACTGCCTTAGTAAGGAGATAGCATAAACTTGCTACTACTAAACCAGCTAACCCAAATAATAATAATTTAGTTTCAGCTTGACTTAATAACCAAACACTCAAAAGTAAAGCAACGATTGGAATTACCGGGCCTAGTGGGAGCTTTAACGTTCCTGGTTGGCCTTTTTTGATAAAATAAAAATAGATACTAGCTAAAATTGTGGGAATATATTGGACAAAACGAGCGACAACTGACATTTGCGCTAGGACGGCAAATTGACCAGACCACGTTAATAGTAATGTTAAAATCCCCGTAATAATAATCGCCAAGGTCGGGAGCCCCTTTTTATTAACTTGTGCTAATTTATGGGGTAATGCCCCTTGTTGAGCCATCGCTTGGCCAGCTCGTGGTGTTTCAAAGGAGGCATGAATCACAATTCCTAGCATTGAAATTAGCGTCCCAGTCGCAATAATCGCATACCCAATGTCACCGGTAATTTGGCGAAAGGCAGCTTGAATGGGTACGACTGAATTGGCAACATGGGCTCCTAAGATACCATTACTAACCACAATTGTCATTACATAGATAAAAGCAACAATACTAATCGCAATAATAATTGCCCGTGGTAAATTTTTTTCCGGATTACGGTAATTTTCAGCAGCAATTGTCATGGTTTCAAAACCCGTAAAGGCATATAACAGCATGACCGCAGCCGAACCAAAATTACTAAAATTCGTACTATAATTAATGATTGGTACTAAATTGCCACTTTTAATAAAGAAAATACCAATAAAAATAAATAAAAATAGTGGTACTAATTTAGCAACTGTTGCAATCGAATTAACCGCCTTCACAAGATGAACGCCGGTCAAGTTCATAATTGTTAGTAAGACAACAATTACTAGCGAGGTGCTATGACTAGCAAGCGGCGTATTTAGTACGGGGAACGTACTCCCCAACGCCGTTGTTAATCCCGCAATCATCGCCGCCCAGGCAATCATTCTAATTAGGTACGTCATAAAACCAACTACATAACCGATATACTCACCGAAAGCAGCCTTAGCATATAAAAAGGCGCCCCCATTGTTCCCATAACGTGAACTCATGTCAGCAAACGATAAGGCAATTGTTAAAACTAAGATTGCATCGAGCAAGGCGACAATAATTCCCCCATTGCCGACTAATTTATACACTTGATTAGGCATTAAAAAAATCCCTGTACCAATTATGCCGTTGATACCAAATAGAATAAGTGCAATTAATCCAAATTTATGTTTTTCATTTACTTGATAATCCACATACTAACTCCTTTTTTTATAATTAACTTAAAAAGCATATCAAATTTAGTTTGTAATTGGCAATTTATTTTTACTTAATGTCCCCTTACTTTCATTATTTTCTCACTAAAGGGAGTATTTTCTTAATAAAACTACCATTTTTACTAACTATTGGTTGTACCTTACAGTAAGGCACCAAACTGCAATTTACTTTTTCACGCCTAATTTTGTTAAAATTAACTTATAGTAACTTTTAATAAATTTAAGTTGAAAGGCAAAAATTTTATGCAAATCATAGAGGCGTTTTCTGCAAGTAAAATTAATAATCATGCTTTAAATGAGGATGGGATTTTCTATAATGATGCATATGTCGCCGTGATTGATGGGGTTACTAATAAGGCTAGTCACAGTATTTGGCGGCCGTCACCTGGCGTTTTCACTAAAAACGTCCTCCTTGATGCGCTTAGGACCATGCCTAGCACATTTACCGTGACAAACGCATATCATTACTTAAACCAAGTACTAGCCAAACAATACCCGAACCTTAATTACTTTACTAAAAATGCTAAACAACGTTTACAGGCTAATGCCATCATTTATAGTGCCTATCATCAAGAAGTCTGGTTTATGGGTGACTGTCATTGTTTAATTGATAACACTTATCATCAAAATGTCAAAAAAATTGATAACTTGTTAAGTGAAGTCCGCTCTTTTGTGTTTGCCGCCGATACCATCGATAACACGATTACGCGCGATAATGACATTGGTCGTAATGCGATTTGGCCCTTTTTACAACTAGAGGCTAATCTAGCTAATACGGATAATGAATTTGGTTATTTAGTCTTAGATGGTCTTGGTAACTGTCCTGACAAAATTAAGGTTTTAGACGCAACCCATGCTCACAGCATCATTTTAGCTAGTGATGGCTATCCAATTTTAAAAGATAGCTTAGTGCAAACTGAGGCAACACTTAGTGAGCTAAAAAATACTGATCCACTTTTAATTCATACTTATAAGTCAACCAAGGGCTTTAACAGTAAACAGCAGTCTTTTGATGATCGTACGTATCTTAAATTTGAAATTTAGGGCTTTACGTTATCTATTAGGGGCAAAAAATAGTATAGTTAAAGAAAGGCTTATCGCTATGCCAAGCACCTTTTTAAATCTTAATCTTTTGGGGGAAAGCATATGTTTAAAAAAGTTCGTAAACGTAATTCAACTAGTCTTTGGGCTAAAATATCATCACTAATTGCCCTCATTCAGTTAATTATAATGGGCGTTAAAAAACTTAAAAAGCTCAAACAACTTAAGCGTAACAAACATAAATAACATGGGGGGTTTATTAATTATGGATACTTTAAAACCAGTTTTAAAATTTGCAGTTGCTTCGACCTTGATCATTAGTGGCATTCTCGTTGCTGGCACCATTTTTGCTGCCAAGAAAATTGATCAGCTTGGAGATGACTTAGATCAAAAAATTCATGAATAGTGCTATTTAAAACACAAGTGAATATTTAATTAAAAAAGACTGGGAAAAGACAACGTAACTAACATTGTTTTTTCCAGTCTTTATTACATTAAGCGATAATAAATCAGAGGACATTCAGATGGCAGATAAAAAATTACTTTCACCACTGGTTATTTATTTACTCGGTATTAACTCCATTATCGGCTCTGGAATTTTTTTACTAGCTGGTAAAATTTATCGTAATGTTGGTAATTGGAGCCTTTTAGCCATTTTATTGGCTGGCTTTTCCTTATTCACGATTGCTTTTTCATATGCTAACATGAGTAAGCTTTATCCCGAAAATGGTGGAGCGTTCATCTATGCTCGCCGTGTCTTTGGCCGGTTCATGTGTTTTATTATCGGAATAGTGACTTGGTTACTAGGGACAGTCACTCTTGCTACCGAAGTATCGGCCTTATTAACTGCTTTGAAAATGATTTTCCCCACATTACCCACGACCATCGTGGGGGTCAGCTTATTACTAAGCTTAGGGTTTTTATCGTATTTTGGCTCATCATTAATTGCCAATCTAGATAATATCACGGCCATCTTAAAGTTACTAATCGTGATCGTGTTTGTTGTTACTAGTATTTGGTTAGCCAAAGTTACCAACTTTATCAGTCAACAACCACTAACCAATATTACACATCATTTTACCCTGAAAGGATTTTTAGTGGCGTATGGAACTGTCTTTTTCTTTTTTACGGGCTTTTCTTTTTTACCAGTTAATGCCGAAAAAATGAATAATCCAACTAAAAATTTACCCAAAATGATATCACTTGTAATGCTATCATGTATCAGCGTCTATTTGATTATCCAAAGTATAACCATTGGTGTCTTAGGTGCAACATTACCAAATACGATTGTCCCCGCAGCCACGATTTTTGCTAAAATTGTTGGCCACATTGGTATTCCACTGTTTGTTAGTAGTATTTGTATTTCCATTCTTGGAGTCATTGTAGCGACAACCTTTAACACGCCGACTTGGGCTGTTATTCTCACCACGGTTGGAGCGATTTGCCTTTTCTTAACTGGTGATTATCTTTTCTTAAGTGAACTTACCGTTTTCATGAGTTTCGTCCAATATTTGGCAACTGGGTGCGCGAACGTTAAAAAACGCTACTATTTAATCGGCCTTAGCACCATTGGTTTTTCAATCATCTTATTAACCTCTTTTTCACTCACTGTCCTATTATTAGGTGTCAGTTGTATTGTGGTATTAGCACTTATTTATTTAAGCGTTAAAGTCGATGATGCGCATTTAGCTAAAGTTAAAGCCACCAAGCAAGCTCTTAAAGTAGCCAGTAAGCACACCAACTGATTACTTTGTTCAGACCCATCTTAGTTACTAATCTTTTAATGGAGTAAGACTACGTAATAAAAAATCACTAGCAGCTTGACTGCTTTGGTCAATATCAAACGTTGCCATCGAATTAGTTAGAATACGTGGTAAAATGTAACCAGCCAGAATACTAACAATGTATTGCATAATGCGACTTATTGGCCAATCAATAAGTTGCTTATTTTTTTGAAATGTAATAAACAAGGGCGTAATGTGTTCGTCCAAAAGAACTTGCCACTTATCATACATCACCTTTACCATTGTTTCATCACGAATAATCTCTTGCAAAAAAATTTTTAATTGTTTTTGATTTTCCATGGCAAATGTTAGCCGATCCTTAACGACGTAGCACAAAAAATGCTCAAAGTTATGATATTGTTGCCCCGTAATTTTGTTAGTGAATTCATTAAGTACTCTCGGAAAAACATTTTCAATGAACGGTTCTAACAAAGCGTTTAAAATTCCTTGCTTTGTTTTAAATTGCTTAAAGACCGTCCCTTCTGAAACCGCGGCTTGCTGTGCAATTTCACTACTCGTTGTATGTTCAAATCCTTGTTGCGCAAACAAACTCAAACTTGCATTAAGAACTGCTTGTTGCTTTTTAGATAAATCTGTCTCAGCTAATGTTTGTGCCAGTAACTTTTCAATACTATTAATCTGCATGCGTAATCACCTGTTTCATCAAATTTTTTTATACCTTACGATAACGCCGTAAGCCCCAAATATTTAAGCTTGTCAAAATAACTAAAAATAATAATAACATCGTAATTTCAAAACCTAAATCGAAAATTGATGTCCCATGTAGGATAATCCCATTAATTGCTTCGCCAGAATACTTCAACGGAATAAGATATGACAGTGCTTTAATCCAAGTAGGCATCGTATCTAACGGAACTAACCCGGAGAAGAAAATCTGGGGCACAATGACTAACGGAATAAATTGCATCATTTGAAATTCTGAATTAGCAAAGGTTGAAAGTAAAATACCAAAAGCTAGGGCAACTAAGGCTAATAATAAATTCATAATAACCACTGCGATCATACTTCCAACTACTTCAATGTCCAATAACCATACTACAATCAAGACAATCAGGATCGTTTGAATTACTGCTAAGATACCGTAACTTAACATATAGCCAAAAATAATTACTGAGCGCTTGACCGGTGTCGCTAATAGTCGGTTTAAAGTACCACTGGTACGTTCTTTTAATAGCGCCATCCCTGAAATTAAAAAGACAAAGAAAAAGACGAAAAAGCTCATTAAAATTGGTAAAATTTTGTCATAATAACCAGTATTATGATCACCGTAAACATAGGTATTACTTATTTTGGCTGCCTTTTGACTTTGTGGCGATTGTGCTGCTTTCTGCTTCTTAACCTTTTGCTGGGTTACCTTTTGTTCAAGCGCTAAAATTTGAGCTTTTAGTTGAGTATTAGCTTGTGTACTTTTGCTTAAAGCTTGTTTGAGCGCTTTAACATTTGAAATAGTTAGCGCATTTTGAAAGGCCAATTTCACTTTAGCAGTTTTCGTTGCATCGGTATTAGCATACATGATGTGATAATTATGCCCATTTTGCTTAATAACTGCATCAATTTTTTGCTTAGTCAATGCGTGTTTAGCCTTTTCTTGCGTTTGATAGGTTTTAAGATGTACATGTTTAATTTTTTTGATTTCATTAGTTACCTTGGAACTCACCCCAACCGTCCCCACTGTCACGTTAGTAACAGAATTAGTATTAAAAATAACACTCATTAATAACATTACCAAGATGGGCGCGATAAACATCAAAGCTAACGTCCGCTTATCACGAAATAGTTCTTTTAAAATCCGTTCAATAATCGCTATGATTCGCATGTTTCAACCCCCTCAGCTTTTAAAAAGACTTTTTCAACACTATCAACCTGATAAAGCTGTTTTAGTTTTTGCGGTGTATCAAAGGCCATGACCGTTCCATCTAATAATAAAGCCACCCGATCGACTAACTCGGCTTCATCCATCACGTGCGTGGTGATTAAAATACTGCGCCCAGTCATTTTAATCCGGCCTAATTCGGCCCAAATTTGTTGCCGTAAGGCCGGGTCAATCCCGACCGTTGGTTCATCTAAAATTAATAATTGTGGGTCCCCCAGCAACGCTATCGCTAAGGATAAACGCCGCATCATTCCTCCTGAATATTCAACAACACGCCGGTTTAAGTCTGCCGTTAAATTAACCACGGCTGCGACGTATTCGATTGCACTTGCTAATTTGGATGCTTTAAGGCCTTTCATAACGCCAAAAAAGTGCAAATTTTCATACCCGGTTAAGCTCATGTAGAGCGCATCCGTTTGTGCCATATAGCCGATATCACTAAGCAATTGCCGATTAGGCATTTCTTTTTGAAAAATTTTGGCCGTCCCGTTCGTTGCAACTTCCATCCCCAATGCAATTTTAATTACTGTTGATTTCCCTGCACCTGATGGCCCAATTAGCCCAATTATTTCACCAGGTATTACCGTTAAATTGATGTCTGCTAACACCCTTTTTTTACCAAAGCTTTTAGCTAAATGTTCTAGTTCTAAGATATTGGTTTGCATAAAGTCTCCTCCTTTGATTAAATGAGTAATTACTCACTCACCTTATAAAAATGAGTATATACTCACTGAGTGGATTTGTCAAGATAATCATCGTTACTTTCGTTATTAACTACCATGAAATATACTTCATATAGTTGTCATGCTATAACTAACATCATAAAAAAGATAATGCACTGATTCTCATAAATTGGGTCTATTAGTATCTTTTTTTCTTTCATTTTTTAAAAAAGGTGTAAAAAAAGAGATAACCCACCACCATCAAGCAGAAAGGAAATCTCCATGGATAATTATCTCAAAATATCACTCACATAAAAAACCCAAATTTAAAAATCAATAATACTTTCAAAAACCCTAATGAAATTGTTAATAGTTTTGAATACGGATTTTCTAATGGCCCTGTAGAAGGAATCAACAATAAAATAAAAGTTATTAGTCGTATTTCATATGGTTTTAAAAATTTTGAAAACTTCAGACATCGTATTTTAATTAGCTTTAAAAGTTAATATTTTGCGATAAATTACAAAAAAAACAACTAATCCAAATTATGAATTAGTTGCCTAATAAATTAATTTAATTATTTAGTCTATCAGTACCATTTGACAAAGAGCCAATTTTTAGGGTATTAGATACAAAAAAAGAGTGGAAAAATTTAATTTTCTACCCTTTTATCGCATCGTATCACCAATTATTAGTAGTATGTAATTAGATACTACCTGCTTGCTTTTTACGTTTAGCAGCTTTTTCACGTTCATTAGTATTCAAAATTTGTTTCCGTAAACGAACATTCTCTGGTGTTACTTCAACATATTCATCATCATTCAAGAATTCTAGTGAATCTTCCAATGACATAACGCGTGGTGTTTTAATTGAAGCAGTTTGGTCCTTATTTGATGAACGAACATTTGATTGTGGTTTCATCTTAGTAACATTAACTGAAATGTCATTGTCACGTGAGTTCATTCCAACAATCATACCTTCATATACTTCAACCCCAGCACCAGTAAACATCGTTCCACGATCTTCAACACCCATGATAGCATAGTTTGTTGTTGAACCTTGGTTGATTGAAACTAAAGCACCATTGTGACGGCCTGGCGCCCAATTTTTAATTACTGGACCATATGAATCATAAGTATGGTTATAGATACCGTAACCACGTGTTAATGAAAGGAATTCAGTTGAATATCCAATTAAACCACGTGAAGGAGCAAGGAATGTCAAACGTGTTTGACCATTACCAACTGACTCCATATTTTGCATTTCACCTTTACGTTGTGAAAGTGAGTCAATGACTGAACCAGTATATTCGTCAGGTGTATCAATTTGAACAGATTCAAATGGTTCTGATAACACACCTTCAATCTCACGGAAAATAACTTGTGGTCGTGAAGCTTGTAATTCGAAGCCTTCACGGCGTAATGTTTCAATTAAAATTGATAAGTGTAATTCACCACGACCTGATACTAACCAAGCACCTGCTTCATTGGTATCTTCAACACGTAATGAGACATCAGTATGCAATTCACGACGAAGCCGATCTTCTAGCTGACGAGCAGTAACAAATTTACCTTCACGGCCAGCAAATGGTGAGTTATTGGTCCGGAAAGTCATTTGAAGCGTTGGTTCATCAATACGAAGAACTGGCAATGCTTCTAATGTATCTGGTGCAACTACAGTTTCACCAACATTAATTTCATCCATCCCAGCAACAGCAATTAAATCACCAGCTTTAGCTTCTTCAATTTCAACACGATCAAGACCAATGAAACCAAATAATTTGGTAACACGGAATGATTGATTGGTACCATCAAGCTTCATAACAGTAACACTGTCACCAATCTTAATTGTCCCTCGTGCTACCCGACCAATTCCAATACGACCAACAAAATCGTTGTAATCTAACATTGCAACTTGGAATTGTAATGGTTCATCAGCATTATCTTCTGGGGCTGGAATAGTTTCAAATACTTTATCAAAGACTGGTTTCATTGTATGTTCTTGCGTATCAAGATCTGGATCCAATGAAGATGTTCCATTCATTGCAGAAGCAAAAACAACTGGGAAATCAAGTTGTTCTTCATCAGCGCCTAATTCAATAAATAAATCAAGAACTTCATCAACAACTTCTTCAGGTCGTGAACCAGGGCGATCAATTTTATTTACCACAACAATTGGTGTCAAGTTTTGTTCGAAAGCTTTTTTCAAAACAAATCGTGTTTGTGGCATTGTTCCTTCAAAAGCATCCACAACTAATAATACACCATCCACCATGCGCATGATTCGTTCAACTTCACCACCAAAATCCGCGTGTCCAGGTGTGTCTAAAATATTAATTTGCTTATCACCAACCTTAACGGCAGTGTTTTTTGAAAGGATTGTGATACCACGTTCCTTTTCAATATCATTTGTATCCATTGCACGATCTGAGATTTCTACTCGACTATCAAGAGTATCAGATTGTTTTAATAATTCATTAACCAAAGTTGTTTTACCATGGTCAACGTGCGCAATAATTGCAATATTACGAATATCTTCACGTTTTGCCAAAATTCTATTCTCCTCTAAGATTACTATCTTATTATTGTTAGCTCGTCTTTATTTAATTATCCATTAAAAAATCGGGCCAAGGCCCGACATACGAACTTAGGTCAACTCAAGATGCACAATTTCTTGATGCGCACACGGAGTTGCAGTTAAAACTGTATTTGATGATAACATATCAATTTCGGTGCCGTCAATTGTTGTGAACGGCATTTTTAAACTTTCTAATAAAACTTTTGCTGCCGCAAAGTCCCATGGCTGCATTTTTGAAACATATCCAACGGCTTTTCCTTCAATAACCTTAATGAAAGACATCCCCGCAGAACCAATAATTCTAATACCTAATGACTTACGACCAATTTCAACTAATTTTAATTGCTGATTTAGTAAGCGTCCTCCGCTTACCTCAATCAATCCATCCTCTAAGCGTATATTTTGTGGTGTTTTTAATTTTTGCTGATTAGCAAATATCCCTATTTTAGGACCTCCATGATAAATAATGCCCTTATCAACATCCATAATCCACGCTAATGTACCTTGTCCTTCAATATAGAGTGCTAGCATAATGGCAAAATCATCACGTTGCTTAATAAAATTCATCGTACCATCAATTGGATCAATAAACCAAACATGATCCCGCATTGTTCTAACAGCATCACCAAATCCTTCTTCACCTAATATCTGTGCTTTTGGGTCCAAAATATGAATTTTTTCAGTTAAAATTTTTTCAACATTTTTATCGACATTTGTTACTAGATCACGGCGTCCCTTTTTTTCACTTATCAACAAATTCGCTAACAGATTCTTTTCAAGAGTTTGACGAATATCCACTAACCACTGTTGCACAGTTTTATCAAATCTTAATAAATCTTGTTCTTCCATCATCATAAACGACCTTTAAAATTTATTAATTTTAATTATTTTTGCCTTTGACTCATATGCGAGTTTAAGTGTTTGATAAATACTATAACCACTTGCTTGCATAAAAGCACGATCAATTTGTTTTTCTTCAAATTTCATTGGAACAACTGTTTTAAACGCTTTATAAGCCGCGATTAACTTTACTTGCTCGATACCTTTTTCATTTGCTTGGGCAATTGCTGAGTACAAATCTGTCACCTTAATAATATCTTTAGTTGACCACCCTTCATCTAACGGATAACTAAAATTTTCTTTATTCATGCTACACATCCCCTTTTACCTATACCTTTAAGTATACGTTGGAAATATCGTAACAACAAGTCTCTATCCTAAGGATTACTACAAGGCTATCTAGCATAGACTGCAATAGCTTATAACACTTTTACGTGTAATATGGCTTTTTATCTAAAATCTTTTAAGCACAGTAAAGCTAACTGTTATCGCAGTTAGTTACCTATAGCTAGTTTTACGACCTATTTATTATAATAGGTTTCCTAGTGGCCAAGCATGTCTATTGCTTGCATATTTATTAATTGCCCTTTGGATACTTTGATTTGAATTGGATGTTTTGGTGTGACCAAATAATTTATTGTTTGTTGGCTACCAAAAAATATTCCAACCAAGGTAAAAACAATTACGCCATGCTTTATTAAAGATTTTATAATACTCATATTACCCTCTTTCGCTTAATTTTAAAATATACGATATTAACTGTTAATGTTAATAGTAGCATACTCCATTAAACTAGATGGTAGTATTTCAAGTTTGTTAGGGCTTTGAAATACTCTTGTTAATTTACGTTAAATATCCGCAATAAAAAATAAACCTTACTGGTTAGCCATTACATGGTTTTATTTATTTCAGTAAAAAAGTACAGTTAATATTTGTCATTAACTGTACTTTATATTTAAGATAGTTTATTAATCAGCTGAGTGGTAAACAGCGGAAACATCATCATTGTCTTCTAATTCTTCAATTAGGCCAGCAAATTGACTCATTTTATCTTCAGGAACTTCCACTGTGTTTTGAGGAAGCATTGTTACTTCATCTTGAGTAAGTTCATAGCCTTGTTTAACCAAAGCATCTCTTACTGTTTCAAAATCTGATGGCGCGGTAATAATTTCAAACCCATCTTCAGTAGCTTGCATATCTTCCGCACCTGCCTCGATTGCAGCTTCAAAAACTGTATCTTCATCAAGTGGCGCATCTTCATTTTGAGGTACAACCATGAAACCTTTACGGTCAAACATAAAAGCAACAGAACCACTGGTTCCTAACGAACCACCATGGTGCGTAAATGCTGAACGAACTGAAGCGGCTGTCCGATTACGATTATCAGTCAATGATTCAACTAATACGGCAATACCAGCAGGACCATAGCCTTCATAGACAACTTCTTCATAGTTTGCCCCATTAGCACCTGTCGCTTTATCAAGTGCCCGTTGGATGTTATCCTTTGGCATATTAGCAGCCTTTGCTTTATCCATTACCAAACGTAATGATGGGTTACCATCAGGGTCAGCACCACCAGTTTTTGCTGCTGTATAAAGATCCCGTGAAATTTTTTGGAAAATCTTACCACGCTTTGCGTCTTGGGCGTTTTTACGACCTTGGATATTATGCCATTTTGAGTGTCCTGACATCTTCAGTACTCCTTTTTTATTTATTTTTTTGTATTAAGTATTAAACCTCATAACGATAACAGTATACTCGTATGCTCAGGTTATATCAATATCTTATTTGGTTGGTAAACATTATTTCGTGGAACTTCGCGCAATAATTCCGTACGGTAAAACAACCGTTGTTTGATCAAGCTGTTCTTTATTCATTAACTTAGTTAACATCCGCATCGAAACAGCTCCCATATCATACATTGGTTGCGTAATGGATGTTAATTCTGGCCGTGTAATCTGTGTTAATTTTGTATTATTGGCAGTAATTAACTCAAAATCATTTGGGACATTGACACCGGCATCAGTTAACCCATTTAATAATCCAGCTGCTAATTCATCGTCACTAATAATCGCTGCTGTTGCTGCACTTGCTTGAATTTTTTTAGCCAGTTCATAGCCAGCTGCATAAAAGTACTCACTAGTAAAAATTAATGAATCATCAAAAGTAATATTTGCCTCTGCTAAAGCCTTTTGATAACCTTTAAGCCGATATTTATAATTAATTGGTTGTTTTAAATCGCCTGAAACAAAAGCAACTTTATCATGTCCTGTCCTGATTAGTTTATTAACCGCATCACACGTTGCTGCAACATAATCAATATTAACTGCTGGGTGCTTTTCCTCATCATCAACTGAACCAGCAATAACGACTGGCGCATTCGCATGTCGAAAAGCTTTTCGTAACTCAGCATTTAATCCGTTTCCCATATAAATTACACCATCAACTTGTTTAGCTAATAAGTTTTCTAATACTTTTAACTCTTTCGAGCCAGATTCATCAGAGTTAGCCAAAATAATGTTGTAGTGATACATGTTAGCAACATCATCAATGCCACGGGCTAGTTCTGAAAAATATGCATCAGTTACATCAGGAATGATCACACCAACAGTGGTTGTTTTCTTTGAAGCAAGTCCTCGTGCTACTGCGTTTGGATGATAGTCCAAGCGTTCAATAACAGCTTGAACCTTATCCTTAGTCACTTGCTTAACATTACTATTACCATTAACAACTCGTGAAACGGTAGCCATTGACACCCCTGCTTCACGAGCAACATCATAAATTGTTACACTTTCTTTTTCCATATTCTATTTAGTCCTCAAATTTTTAACAAACATTGTCACTGCTTGTTTTCATACTGTTTTCATAATACACTAAGTGTACAGAAATTACCATATGTTTGCAAACGTTTACATCTAAAAAATAAATAAATTTTTTAGAAATAGTGTTAAAATTAAATTTAATGATTCTATTTTTGTGAAAAGAGGCTCTATTATTATGGAATATTCCCAATTGAATAAAATTCGTACTTGGCTTGAAGAAAAGCAAGCTGACGTAGCTTACTTCTCTAACTTTGAATCAATTCAATACCTAACTGGTTTTGGCTCTGATCCAATTGAACGTGTTTTAGCCTTATTTGTATTTAAGGATGCTCAACCCTTTATTTTTGCCCCAGCACTTGAAGTTGAAGTTGTCAAACAAACTGGCTGGCCATATGATGTTTATGGTTACCAAGATCATGAAAATCCATTTGCAATGATTGCTGACTACATCAAGAAGCGGACTCACAACACAAACATATGGGCGATTGAAAAACAAACTTTGACAGTTGATCATCTTGAAACACTTGGACAGTATTTTCCACAAGCTCAATATAACATTGATATGACTGCATACATACAAAATATGCGCTTAATTAAAACCCCTGCTGAAATTGCCAAATTACATCAAGCAGGTAAAGATGCTGATTTTGCAATGGAAGTTGGTTTTAAAGCAATTGCTGAAGGTAAAACTGAACTACAAATTGCGGCGGAATTAGAATATCAATCAAAACTACGTGGCGTAACAGGTATGAGTTTTGATACTTTAATTCAAGCCGGGGCTCACGCTGCTGATCCTCATGGGGCCACTTCTAACTTGCAAATACATCGTAATGAGTTAGTCTTATTTGATTTAGGAACCCTTTACCAAGGTTATATTTCTGATACTTCAAGAACAGTTGCTTTTGGTAAACCCAATCAAAAAGCATTAGATGTCTATCAGGTTGTTCTAGAAGCACAATTAACCGCACAAGCCGCTGTTAAACCAGGTATCACTGCTGCTCAGCTTGATAAAATAGCTCGTGATATTATCACAAAAGCTGGCTATGGTAAGTACTTTATCCATCGACTTGGTCATGGAATGGGTACCAGTGAACATGAATTTCCTTCCATCATGGAAGGAAATAATCTTGTTTTACAGTCTGGTATGACTTTTTCTATTGAACCTGGTATCTATATTCCTGGTGAAGTCGGAGTCCGAATTGAAGATTGTGTTGTAGTTACCACTGATGGTGCAGACACTTTCACACATACAAGTAAAGAACTAAAATATATACAATAATTATTATTGGCAAGAACGGAATTGAAGGGACCCCCGATATTGGATTTTGATCCGATATCGGGGGTCCCTTCAATTCTGCTCTTTTTCCGGTTCTATACTATTAACTAGCCCAATAATTATCTTAATCAGCCATTATTTCTGTAGCCGAAATTTTAGCTGCTCTTTTATAAATGTTAAAAACATGCGGTAATTTATTTTTTTCATCCAACACCCCTACCTTAGATGATACTAACTGCCACGTATTTGTATCAATCTCTGGCATGAAGACATCACCTTCAATATCGGCATCTATTTCAGTCACAACTAGTTCATCAGCAACTGACATAAAGGAGTCAAAAATTGGTCTCCCTCCAATTACTGATAAATCATCGCCTTTCTCTACGGTTTCTGCTAAAACTTCTGCTACTGAATACATAATTTCAAAATCTACCGGTGCTTTAAAATCATGGTCATGTGTCAAAATAATATTCCGTCGTTGCGGTAATGGACGTCCTTTAAAAGATAAAAAAGTATTCCGGCCCATAACGATTGGGTGCCCAATTGTTTGTGCTTTAAAAAAGGCTAAATCAGCTGGTAGATACCATGGAATGCCTCCATTTTTTGCTAAAACACGTCCATTGGCTTGTGCCCAAACCATATTAATCATATTTTTTCTCCTATCCAAATAAGTTAAATTGCTAATTCAAATTTTAGTTGTGGTTTAACTGGATGATAATTTTCCAATATAAAATCAGTTGGCTTAATATCAAAAAAATTTGTTCCATCAGGAACATTTAACTTTAACATTGGTTGTTCATCGCTTGGTACTCGGTTTAATAATTCATCAGCTTGGTCAAATTGATTATCATAAATATGCAAATTATTAATAAAATAAAAAAATTTACCAACTTTCCAACCAAAATGTTTAGCAATCATCATTTGTAAGGCTACATATTGCATAGCATTAATATGATGTGCAACTAGCATATCATTGGACCGCTGAATCAACGTTGCATCTAGGTATATTTCGTTACCCACTTTACGCACATCATACATGCTTTGGAAAGCACACGGTAGTAGACCAGCTGTTGAAGCTAAATCTTCATACTGCCACAAATTAATAATATTGCGCCGATTCCAAGGATTTTTAGCTAATCCTGCTAAAAGATTATCAATTATATGATATTTTCGCACCGTTGCGCCATAACGTTGACCAATTGTGTGACCATCCTCAATTACCCAATCACGCCAATAATTAACACCGTACTTATTCTCAAGCACATCAATTTCATTACTTTGATCTTGATAAATCCAAAAAATTTCTTTAATTGCAGCTTTAATCGCAATTGGTCGTAAAGTAGTAATTGGAAACTCACCTTTACTAATATCATATTCAGCAAAAGAACCAGTAATATATTTACTATTGGCTTGTTGACCATTCTTATAATGTGGCCGTGCATGTTCTGACATAACACCGTTATTTAAAATATTTTTAATATTTTGTTTAAAAATCAAATCTGCTTTCGTCATTCTAATTATTCACTTACTTTCTTATTTTTTAATTAACCAATTCTGCTAAATAATCCCAACGTTCCATTTTTTCAAGTAATGCTGTTTCAACATCCTCTAATTTTCGTTGTAAATCAGAGAGTTTTCCAAAATCAGCAGCATTTTCATTCATCGCTGTTTGAATTGTGGTTTGTTGTTCTTCAAGCAGTGCAATATCTTGTTCGATCGTTTGCCATTCTTTCTTTTCATTATAAGTCATCTTTTTCTTATTTAGTTTTTGTTTATTATCACTCTTAGTATGTCCTACTTTATTATCTTTTAAGTTATTCGTTTTAATATTTTGACTAGTAGTTGCTAAATAATCGGTAAATAAACCATTTTTTTGTTCAATGATACCTTCACCATCAAAAATTAATAATTTATCAGCGACTTTATCTAAAAAATAACGGTCATGTGAAACTGTGATAACAGTCCCATTAAAGCTTGCTAAATAATCCTCTAAAACAGTTAATGTACCAATATCTAAGTCATTAGTTGGTTCATCTAAAAATAAAACATTTGGACGTGTCATTAGCAACTTTAATAAATATAACCGTCGTTTTTCACCACCAGATAATTTACGAATCAAAGTCCCATGCATAAATCTTGGAAATAAGAATTGTTCTAATAAATCCGCAACACTAATATCATTACCATCATTATCCTTAATAGACTCTGCTACATCACTTAAATAAGCAATCATTCGCTTATCTTCCGGAATGTTTTCCATTTGTTGTGTATAAAAAGCTAGTTTAACAGTTTCACCAATTTCAATTACCCCAGAATCAAGGGGAATTCGTTGAGCAATTGCATTTAAAAAAGTTGACTTACCAGCACCATTAGCACCACTAATTCCAATACGATCATGAGATTGAATTAAATAATTAAAGTCTTTTAAAATTGTTTGCTTAGCAAAAGCCAAATTAGCATGACGAATATTAATAACTTTTTTCCCAAGCCGTTGTTGTCCCAAATTAACCTCAACATCTTGAGCAATTTGTAAAGTACCCCTTTGTTCTTCTAAACTAGCAAACGCATTTTCTCGGCCTTTTTGTTTAGTCGTTCGTGCGCGAGCAGAAGTTCGCATCCATGCCAATTCTTTTTTATATAACTGTTCTTGTTTATGATCAGCAACAATTGCTGCTTGCACCTTTTGAGCTTTTTGTTCGACAAAGGCTTGGTAGTTACCTTGATACTCGTGTAACTCGCCGAATGATAATTCGAAAATTCTTGTGGTAACTTGATCTAAAAAGTAACGATCATGTGTTACTATCAAAACCGCGCCTTTATAACTAGCTAAGTATTTTTCTAACCACGTAATCGAGTCAAAGTCCAAATGATTGGTTGGTTCATCTAAAATTAGCAATTGCGGTTTTTGAATTAAAACTTGTGCTAGCCCCACCCGTTTCTTTTGCCCACCTGATAAAGCACTAATCGTTTGTTGCAAATCTGGTAAATGTAACTGTGTTAAAATTGCTTTTACCTCTGCTTCTGCAAGCCACGCATCTTCTTGATTCATTAACGCTTCTGCACGTGTATATTCTTCTAGTAGTTTTTCGTTGGTGGGCTCTACACTATATGCAGTTAAGGCTGTTTCATAATTACGAATAGTTTTAAATACAGGTTGGCTACCAGCAAAAATGGCATCCATCACTGTTAATTTTTCGTCCAAAACTGGTTGCTGTTGTAAATAACTTATTCGATAATCATTTGGTTTAATAATTTTACCGCTATCAGGTGATCCTAAGCCTGCAATCACATTCAACAATGATGTTTTTCCTGAACCATTAACACCAATTAAACCAATGCGATCATGTTCATTAATTAAAAATTCAATATTTTTAAACAATGTTTTTTCACCATATGTACTGGTTAACTCTTCTACACGTAATTGTTGCATAATTTATTTACTTTCTCCTTCTACAATCACTTGCGCTTGTGCTAATAATTTAGCAGCATTATTATCAAGTGTCTTGGCAACTACCGCTTGTTCTAGTTGCAACAATATTTTCCCCATTAATGGTCCTGGTTTAACAACCCCACTTTTTATCAAAGCTGCCCCGGTTATTGCTAATTCTCGTTTTGTTTTAATTGTTAACATGTCATAGCGCTTATTTAATTCATTTTCATCAAAATCTTCCATAATTACAGCTAAAACAGCGTTTACTATCGCCACATTATTACCTAGTTGATACAAATCCCAATTTGTAACCATTGTTTGGCGTTTATACAAACGAATAAAATGATTAGCACTAGTAACCATATTAATTAAATCATTACCATGTTTCCACTGCTTTAAAAATAATTTTGCTCGTTTATCATCCAAGCCAAGTTGCACAATTAAAAATGTCCATGCAACTGCTGGTGTCATTAATTGCTTATGTTTTAAAGCTAATCCTGCAGCAACCAAATCCAATTCACGTTCAATATTAATATTTGGCAGATATTTATATAGACCTGTTTTTGTAAAAGCAAACAAGCCCTTAGCAGCTGCTTGCCCCATTAACATTTTAGTAAACTCAACGTTAATTCGTTCAATTGCTATTTTTTCTAATAAAGGTGCTTCTTTGTTAATCGCTAGTAGTGTCTTATCTTCAATAACAAAATCTAATTGAGCACTAAACCTAATGGCTCGCATCATTCTAAGTGCATCCTCGTGAAATCGCTCAGAAGGATTGCCAACTGCCTTAATTACCTTTTTATCTAAATCTAGCAGTCCGTCAAATAAATCAATAATTTCACCTGTTTTATTCATAGCTAAAGCATTGATCGTAAAATCACGACGTTTTAAATCTTCTCGTAAATCACGAACAAAAATCACTTCATCAGGTCGGCGATAATCCGTATAACCACTTTCCGTTCTAAAAGTAGTTATTTCATAGCCTGCCCCATGGTCTAAAACCATAACTGTTCCATGCTCGATACCAGTATCAACTGTTTTTTCAAATAATGCTTTAATTTCTGATGGGTAAGCACTTGTAGCAATGTCCACATCATGTATTGCTTTCCCTAATAGCATGTCACGAACACTACCTCCTACAAAATAGGCTTCGTAACCTGCCTCCACAATGGTTGTTAAAATTGGTAGTGCTTTTTGAAATTCACTTGGCAAACTCTCAATATGCATTGCTCTCTCCATTTCATTTAGTCCCGAACTTTTCTTGCTATACCTATCATACTAAATAACCAAGTAATTTCCAAAAACTATGTCGATAATATTTACATGGTTTTGGTGTAAAAACTTTCAGTTAAACTTATTTTGAGTGTAATTAGCCTAAAAAGCGAGGTAGCCATGGTTGTACACCGGTTAACGAAGAACCACTAATCTATCGTACCTTAAATATTCCTAAAATACGCATGCAAGAACTATTTAAAAGTATTACTGGTTCAAAAGAATCCTTAATTTTCTCAGAACCAATTATCCAGGATAATTTTTTAAGCACTGGTTTTCAAGCTTTACATTCAGCTATTTTAGAGAAAGAAACTACTTTAAGTAAAACTGAGTTATTCTATTTCTTTATTAGTGAATTATTAGCAAATCTAGTTGAAATTCCGTCAGTTTCAATCACAGATAAGTATAAAATCAAGCTAAACGAGATTAAAAAGTTTTTGGAAATAAATTGCTCTCAAACAATTGTTCTTGAAGCTTTAAGCGATTTAAGTGGGTTAAATAAATATACTCTAATCCGTACATTCACCAAGCAATTTGGTTTAACGCCCTATCAATATGTTCAAACAATGCGGATTAAAACAGCTAAAGAATTACTAGCTAAAGGAAGTAATTTATCCGAAACAGGATTAAGCGTTGGTTTTTCTGATCAAAGTCATTTTACACGTGTTTTTAAAATGTTAATTGGTGTTACTCCCAAACAATATCAAGCAATTTTTAAGTGAAATGGGGATATTATTTTGGAAAATAAATGTGTTATTTTAATTGACAATGAGTTACCGTTAGGAGTAATTGCGAATACAGCAACGATTTTAGGTATCACCTTAGGTAGAAACAATGACAAATTAGTTGGAGCAAACACAATTGATGCAAATAATGTTAAACATGCGGGGATAGTTTATATACCAGTGCCCATTCTGAAATCAACCAAAGAAAAGTTACAAGAATTGCGAAGAACACTAACACAGGAAAAATATAACGATGTAGAAGTAGTTGAATTTACAGATTTGGCTCAACAATGTAAAACCTATGAAGACTATATTAAAAAATCCAAAAAAATCACAACTGATGATCTAACTTACTTAGGGTTTGGCTTATATGGCTCAAAAAAGGAGATTAACAAATTAACAGGTAGTCTGCCCTTATTACGTTAAAGATGGCTTATTGGCGAAAGCAAATCACCAATGTTATAAATATCGTAATAATTTGATTGAATAAGATCATCGTCCAATTAAACATGTCTTAGTAAAATCGGGCCTTGCCCTGACCCCCTCGAATTGGAATAAATCCAATCGAGGGGGTTTTCTTATGTATTTTTCTCAAAAAACAAAATTAAACGCAATTCTTAAATATCAAAATGGTGGTCTAATTTCAGACTTAATGCGTAAATATCAGATAAAAGGTTCGGTAACCATATATGAATGGCTTCGTAAATTAGAACAATTTGGAATTTCTGGTTTAAATCGTCCAAAAGTAAAGACACGTCTTGATTATTCGTTTAAACGTAAAGTATTAAATTGGCATCTCAAAACTAAATCTTCGTTTCTTAAAACTGCTAAGCAGTTTCGGATACGAACACCTGCCCAAATTTAGTGATGGGAACAAGATTTATTTACGAGGCGACTTAGACCGAATAAAAGAAGTACTGCCAAAATGCAAAATAAACCAGAGAAAACCAAGAAAGAACTATAAAATGAGAATGATTACCTACGGGCACGGATAGCTTACTTGGAAAAATTGGACGCTTTAATTCAAAAGAAGAAATCTCAAACTTTGAAAAAGCCCAATTAGTAGTCGAATTAAAGCGGGAATTAAATATTAAATTGGCAATATTCTTGAAAGTAGCCCACATTTCAAGTAGTAATTTTCACTATGCAATTAACCATGTTTACAAGAAAACTGATGCTACAATCATTGAGTTAATTAAAAATATTATTATGAAATGTAAAGATTACGGCTATCGCCGTGTCGTATTAACATTACACAACAATGGAATCAAAATTAATCACAACAAAGTACAACGAATTATGCAAGAATATAATTTACAGTATACTGCTTATGATAAACAAGCTCGGACATACAACTCTTACAAAGGTCACGTTGGGCCAGTCGCTAAGCACAAATTAAAGCGTCGCTTTATAACTGACCACCCATTTCAAAAGATTGTTACTGATGTCACTAAAGTTCGCTAGGGCCCTCAAAGTATGCAAAAACGAGCCTATGTTACTGCGTATTTAGATCTCTATAGTGTAACAATACTTAGTTGGACTATACCATCCCAAACGCCCAAATCATAAGACATGTAAGCTAATAATTTAAGTATCATAATCGATCTTTATAGCAATCTGAGTCCTTGTATGCTATGATTTATTTAGCAATTAAATCACGTGTTATATCAAGAGCTAGCGAGTGGTTACACACTTTGACCTAGCAGCAACCTACTTTATGAAGTAAGGTGCTCCACTGTAAACGGATATACGTCACTTAACCGTGTTCGTATTCCGAGCGCGGTTTTTTTGTACCCATGTCCCAGTGACGTTAAACAAGGAGAATTTTATGGATACAACAACAGGTTTTAATCGAGAATTGCGCTTTATGTTATTAGAGCAATATGGTTTGAAAAAAGTGATATCTCATCCGGATGTGTCTGAAAATGATCTTATGATCATCATAGGTCATACGAAATACCAGGAAGAGCGAGCATTAGCAACTATTCGGCTACAAACAATTAATTCAGAGCATATTAGCGTAGACATTGCAGAATATAAAAAAGCTAAGCATGTTAATGGCTTGGGTGCAGCTAGGGCAAGGGCCCAATTTAACTATGATTTACAGAAACGTTATATGTACGCATCACCTACAGAACAAGCCGCTATTCAAAAAATATTAAGTGATTAAACGCTACCCTAATCCGTGGTGCATTTATCCAAAATCGATTTGAGCTAACAAGTGCATTACTAGGCCAATGTTGTAAATAGACTACGTATTAACGCGATAAGCCCTTTTCTTACGTATGGTGTGGATTGCCTAGATAATTAGGTTCTGATGCAAAATCAATAAAATAGGCTTTGTGATACATTGGGTTGATTGTTGAACGAATTATTGGCAAGCTAGTATGGTAATGAGCATCAAAATGTGATAAATAATTCTCTTTATTATTTTTTCACCAGAACCACTTAAATTTTACTAAGCTTAGACACCTGAACATTCATCACGAATAGACCATTTATTATTTGCTTTCTCATGATAAAACCTTAATCCTAAAAAATTTTTAAGACATTTTTTCTTAAAACTGCTAAAATAAATTTTAATGATTTATTTATGGAGGAATAGCCATTGTGCAAAAAAATGAAAAAATCCGACTAATTGATTTACTGATGTTTACAATTGGTACAGCTTTATACGGTTGGGGCCTAGTTAATATCAATATTCCCAATCACCTAGCTGAAGGTGGAATTACTGGTGTAACTTTGATTTTACGAGCTTTATTTGGCTTAAATCCCGCTTATACGACTGTTTTATTAAATATACCGCTCATTTTAATTGGTTGGCGTATTTTAGGAAAACGCGCTCTAATTTATACTATTTATGGCATTATTTCATTGTCAGTTTGGATATGGATTTGGCAAAAGGTCCCCGTCAGTCTAGGATTACATCACGATATGTTTATTGCTGGGATTATCGCCGGAACAATTGCTGGAGCTGGCTCTGGTTTAGTATATCGTTTTGGTGGAACAACGGGTGGTACTGATGTCCTTGCACGGATTTTTGAAAAAAATTTTGGAATCCCAATGGGGCGTTCATTATTTGCATTAGATGTCCTAGTACTATTTTCATCATTAATCTATATTGATATTCGTGAAATGATGTATACTTTATTAGCCTCGTATGTTTTCTCGCGATTTGTTGCAATCACACAGGAAGGCGCATATGCTGCTCGTGGGGTCCTAATTATGACCGATAAACCTGAAGAAATTGCTATGGCTGTCTTTAAGGAAATGAATCGTGGGGCTAGCTACTTCAACACTGAAGGTTCATATACACGTGAACCTCGTTTAACAGTTTATGTTGTTGTTTCTCCAAGTGAATTACATCAATTACGGCAATTAATCGAACGTATTGATCAACGAGCCTTTACTACTATCTTAAATGTCCAAGAAACACTTGGTGAAGGCTTTACGTATAATCGGCCTCGTAAACCACTATTGCCTAGAAAAAAACAATAACTTATTAGTAAAGGATTTTTATTTATGCTTGATTCTGTTACATTATCACATGCGTTACAAAATAGTCAGTTTTCTCTTGAAACACGATTAGCCTTGATTTTGCTTAATCACGGTTATACTCTTGAGAGTCTAACCCACTTAGTTGAACTACCAACTGATATTAGCTGGATCGCCTTTGAAAAACCATTTGTTAAAACATTTAAGAACTATCATAAGGGGCCCATATTTACAAACCTTAATTTAGATGAACTCACTAAAACTCTAGCAACATTAGCTTAAAACAAAATTTTAAATAATAAAAAAGGCTATGATGTATGTATTACTACATCATAGCCCTTTTTTAGATGATAAAAATTAATCTGGTTGAACATCTAAAAGTCTTTCTGGGTGTTTATATGCATCAAGCTTAATTTTATCTAGATGATCATCTAGATATACTAAAAGCTCATCCTCGCTTTTAAAAATACGTGGATTATGCTGCCCATGAAGTCGCAAGTCAAGTTCTTTTATCTTTAAACGACCCAAAAGTGAATGTTGATATTTCACAATAACTCGCGAGTTGATTTTCTTGTCACGACCGAACTTTAACACATAAACGTGTTCAGGAACCATCATCGGCCGAATATAGGCTTTCTTGTAACCAAAGTCATTCTTACGTAACCATTGTTTTGTACGGTTTAACACAAGCATCAGCTCACTTTCTTTAAAATTCTATCAATATATATTACTATTGTTTATTCAAAAATACAAGCAATTCTTCTTAAGAAGGACCTTATATATAATTACGTAATCAGCGTTATTTAAGGTAAAATTTAATTTTTTTATTTTTTAGTACTGCTAATAAGCATAAAAAAATAAAAACCAACTGATTTAATCAATTGGTTTTTATTTACAGTCTACTTGATAATTAGAAGCGACTCTTCTTGTTTTTACGCTTGCGAGCAGCTTCTGATTTAAGCTTCTTCTTAACAGATGGCTTTTCGTAGAATTCACGCTTACGGAATTCTTGTAAAGTACCATCCTTAGAAACGCCACGCTTAAAACGACGAAGTGCATCATCAAGAGATTCGTTTTTACGAACGACTGTCTTTGCCATGAAAAATACACCTCCTCTCGGTTATATGTAACATCATTACAAATTAATTATTGTTCGAATGCTCAACTTCTATTATGCCAAAACAGATGATAAAGGTCAATCATAATTTAATTATTTTTAGCAAATATTGGCAATGGACCTTCTTGCCAATCCGAAACTAACTTTTCACGCATTTGATTATCAAAGTGACCATCTTTCAGCATTGCTATTTCAACACCATAAGGTGCTTTAGCTGTCTTTTTATCTAAGCCAACATATGGTGTTTCTAATATTTTAGAGACGTTTGCTAATTGGGGATGAAAAACAATATCATGTAAAGCTTGATAACCAATATAGCCGAAGCCAATGTTTTCATGGCGATCTTTATGTGCACCTTGTGGATTTTTTGAATCATTTACGTGGACCACACCTAATTTGTCTAGCCCTATTATATGATCAAATTCATTTAAAACTCCATCAAAATCTGTTCGTATTGCGTATCCTGCATCACTCATATGACACGTATCCATCGTAACACTAACATGTTCATTTTCTTTAATTTGGTCGAGCATCTCTGCAATTTCTTCAAAAGTACGTCCAACTTCGGTCCCTTTACCAGCCATTGTTTCAATTGCAATCGATATTTTTTGATCAGGTTCAATCACCTCATTTAAGCCATTAGCAATTGAAGTAATTGCGGCTTTTGCCCCTGCACCAACATGTGCACCGGGATGTAATGTCATTTGCGTTGCTCCCAAGGCCTCTGCACGGACTATTTCTGCTCGTAAAAATTCTACACCAAATGCAAATTTGTCTGCTTTTAATGTATTACCAAGATTAATAATATATGGTGCATGTACCACAATATCACCTAAATTATGCGTTTGCATAAAAGCTTGACCAGTAGCAATATTCATTTCTTCAACTGCTTTCCGCCGCGTATTTTGTGGCGCACCAGTATAAATCATAAAAGTTGTTGCCCCATAACTTGCTGCTTCTTGTGCTGCACCTAACAACATCGCTTTACCGCTCATTCCAACATGTGATCCTAGTCTTAAAACCATTACTAACTCCTTTTAATTCGTATTTTCTATCAACCTTATCATAACTTAGGTTCGTAAAAATTACCCATAATGCGTTCAATTCGCCATATTGACATAAAAGCGTGTGGATCAGCCTCATTAAGTGCTTCACGTACCTCATATTGTTCATACTGTGAAATTACTGTAAATAAAACCTCTTTTTTATCATGTTTATACGCTCCTTCGGCACCATGAATAATCGTGATTCCTCGTCTTAAATGATTTTGAATTGAATCGACCACCGTTTTCGGCCGATCAGTAATAATCATAACTTGCATTTTTTGCTGTCGCGTGTACACAGTATCAATCATACGAGCATTTACAAAAACGCCAATTGCAGAATAAAAAGCATATTGCCAACCAAAAACCACACCAGCAGCTAACATAATAAAAGCGTTAAATATCATATTAACTACCCCCATTCGCATACCCGTCTTTTGCCTAACTAAAATACCTATAATATCTAGTCCACCAGTTGATATGCCATTCCGCAATGCTAATCCAGTTGCAAAGCCGTTAACCAAGCCACCAAAAATAGCATCAATTAAAGGGTCATGCGTTAAAGCCGTTGGTGTATTAATTACTCTAATCATTAAAGAAGCTAAAAATACAGCAATCATTGTAAATATCGCAAAACGATGTCCAATTTTACGCCAAGCAGCAATAATTAGTGGTACATTGAATAAAAAATAAAAGACATATACCGGCACATTAAATCCTAAAATTCCTTTTGACAAGGTATCGAACAATTGCGCTAACCCTGTAAATCCAGATGAATAAATATGCCCTGGTGTCCAAAAAAAATTTAACGCAATTGATACCATAATCCCATAAATAAAAGCAGTTCCAACTCTCCCAGCATACTGATGCCGTTCAAAATAAGTTTGTATATCATGCATTCTTTTTCACTTTTCCTCTATCTCTTAATTATCTAATGTGCATTATACACTATATCAAATAGTAGCAACATCACTGTCATTAAATAAAATTTGGGTCAAGTCCAAAATGTTGGTGTAAATTAAATTCCGCGAATTTATCATTTCACAAGCTTAAGCATACCGGCTTCTTCTAAATTGTCATCTTTTTCAATCCCGTGGTAAATGGTCATGTTTAAGTACCGTAGACCAGCAGCCCATTTTTCATTCTGTTCAATCAGTAGTGCTCTCATTAGTCGCAAGACGCTTAGATCATTCGGGAATATCCGGATTACACGATCACGACGACGGGTTTCTTGATTAACCCACTCAATTGTATTATTCGTCCGGAGACGCTTCCTTAGCTCCTCTGGGAGCTGGTAAATCACCATTAATTCGTCAAAACTATTTTCTAATTTCTTCACCACCTTAGGGAACTCGGTC
>NZ_JAFBDN010000010.1 GCF_016908275.1 Periweissella beninensis
TCTTTTTTTACACCTTTTTTTACAAAATGCAAGAAAAAAAGATACCGATTAACATGACGACGTCATGTCTATCAGTACCAAAAAGTGTAGACCCATTAAATAAAGCTATTAAAAAAGTTCTAGGTAAAAACCTAGAACTTTTTTTGTGGTTGATAAGTGAGCTTATACATGTAGTTGAGTTTGGTCACCGACGACGCTAAGTATTTAAAACATACTTATTTTAATAAAATGTTTTTTGAATTAGTTTCTTAGCTACTTTTTTCTTTGCAATTATGAATGCTTTTTTATACAATATTCTTACTGTTCATGTTAGAACCCAAAATACTTTAACTATATATGAAAAGGAATGAAGCGGAATGAAGCAACCAATTATTGAGTTTAAAAATGTTGTTAAGAGTTACGGTGAAACGCAGGTCTTAAAAGGGGTTGATTTAGAAATTGAGGCTGGTAAATTTTATACGTTATTAGGCCCTTCAGGAAGTGGAAAGACCACAATTTTAAGATTAGTTGCCGGATTTTCAAGTGCAACTTCGGGAGATATATTATTTGAAGGAAAACGAATTAATGATGTGCCGGCCAATAAGCGGCGTGTTAATACTGTTTTTCAAAATTATGCGTTGTTTCCTAATATGAATGTATTTGAAAATGTGGCATTTGGAATGAATTTAAAAGGTACTAGTAAGGCGAAAATCAAGACTAAAGTAACGCAACTATTAGCAATGGTTCGGTTAGCTGGTTATGAAAATCGAAATATTGATGAATTATCAGGCGGTCAGCAACAACGAGTAGCGATTGCCCGCGCGTTGGCTAATGATCCAGAAATTTTATTACTTGATGAACCACTGTCAGCTTTGGATTACAAATTACGAAAAGAAATGCAATATGAATTACGTGAATTACAAAAGAATTTAGGAATTACATTTATTTTTGTGACGCACGATCAAGAAGAAGCGTTAGCGATGTCTGATTGGATCTTTGTAATGAATGAAGGCAAAATTTTGCAAAATGGGACACCAGTTGATATTTATGATGAACCAATTAATCGCTTTGTAGCGGAATTTATTGGTGAAAGTAATATTGTTAATGGAGTCATGCTAGAAGACTATCTAGTTTCGTTTGCGGGCAGTACATTTGAAAACGTTGATGCTGGTATGCGCCCTAATGAGCAAGTTGACGTTGTGTTACGGCCGGAAGATCTTGATTTAACAACACCAGAAAATGGCAAGTTAGTGGTTACGATTGATGCCCAATTATTTAGAGGCGATTACTATGAAATAAGTGCTCATGATGATAACGGAAACGAATGGCGAATTCAAGCGACTAATTCAGCACAAATTAATACACGGCAAGGATTGACGTTTGATCCAGAAGATATTCATATTATGCGCTTTAATGAATCAGAAGATGATTTTGATGCACGGCTGGATAATTATGAAGAGGTAGGTGAAATGGATGAATAAAAAATTATTTTATTTTATACCGTATACTTTGTGGTTAGTTTTATTTGTAGGTGCTCCAATTATCTTGATGTTATTACAATCATTTATGTCAATTGATGGGCAAGCAACATTAGCTAATTATCAAATATTTTTTGGTTCAGGCACCTACTTAAGAATGATGTTTAATTCGGTATGGTATGCCTTCTTAATAACGGTAATTACGCTAGTTATTAGTTTTCCAACAGCATTATTTTTGAACACATTACGCCATAAAGATTTATGGTTGTTACTAATTATTTTACCTACGTGGATTAATTTATTATTAAAAACATACGCCTTTATTGGTATTTTAGGTCATAATGGTTCAATTAACAGTTTTTTGCAGTTTATGGGTTTTGCCCCACAACAGTTATTATTTTCAAATGCAAGTTTCTTGCTTGTAGCAGCGTATATTGAAATACCATTCATGATTTTGCCGATTTTTAATGCGTTAGCTGAAATTGACAATTCATTAATTAATGCCAGTTATGATTTAGGTGCATCTAAGTGGCAGACGTTGCGGCATGTTATCTTACCCCTTTCAGCTGATGGAATAAGAGCCGGAATTCAAGCAGTGTTTATCCCATCATTATCATTATTTATGATTACACGTTTAATAGGTGGTAATCGAGTAATTACGTTAGGGACAGCGATTGAGGAACATTTTTTGGTTACACAAAACTGGGGGATGGGTTCGACGATTGGGGTAGTCTTGATTATTGCGATGATTATTACGATGTTCGTAACACGGGAACGTAAGAAAGGTGGAAATAAATATTAATGAATATTAATAAAACACGCTTTTGGCCAACCATCTACTTAATAGTAGTGTTTATCTTATTATATGCTCCAATATTTTATTTAATTTTTTATTCATTTAATGCAGGGAAGTATATGCATGATTTTGCGGGCTTTTCATTGCGACATTATCGGCAGTTATTTAATGATGCGCGGATGATGGAAATTGTTTTTAATACGTTTATTGTTGCATTATTATCATCGCTAATTGCTACAATAATTGGGACTTTGGGAGCGATTGGCATCTATGGTACAAAAAACAGAGTAATGCGCAATGTTATTTTGTCGTTAAATAATGTTTTAATGGTTTCACCGGATGTTATCATTGGTGCCAGCTTTTTGATCTTTTTTACCATGCTAGGAATTGGGTTAGGATTTGGGTCGGTTTTAATGAGTCATATTGCTTTTTCAATTCCAATCGTTGTCTTAATGGTTCTTCCCAAGTTGAATGAAATGAATTATTCGTTATTAGACGCAGCACAGGATTTAGGCGCTAATTCATGGCAAGTTTTAACAAGAGTGGTTTTGCCATACATTACTTCAGGTATTTTTGCGGGCTTTTTTATGGCGTTTACTTATTCGTTAGATGATTTTGCGGTCACTTTTTTTGTTACAGGCAATGGCTTTTCGACGTTATCCGTTGAAATTTATTCACGAGCGCGCCAAGGTGTTAGTTTGGAAATTAATGCGTTATCAACATTAATGTTTTTGATTTCGCTAATATTAGTAGTCGGTTATTTCATGATTGATAGTTATAATAGTGGACGTAAGGCTAAGAAAGGTAAGTTGAGTGCATGAAGAAATTAATTTATGCGGCGTTAGCAATCATATTGGCAACGAGTTTGCTTTGGGTAGGGTCAATACATTTTGAAAGGGCACAAAATGCGGAAACCGGTACTAATGGTAACAAAGTTTTAAATTTATATAATTGGGGAGACTATATTGATCCCGCACTTATTACAAAGTTTGAAAAGCAAACAGGTATTAAGGTTAATTATGAAACCTTTGATAGTAATGAAGCGATGGTTACTAAAATTAAGCAAGGCGGCACTAGTTATGATTTAACAGTACCATCAGATTATATGATTCAAAAAATGAAAAAAGAGAATTTGTTATTACCGATTCATAAAAGTAAGATAACTACGCTAAAATATATTGATAAAAGATTTTTGAATTTGGCATTTGATCGGCATAATAAATACTCAATCCCTTATTTTTGGGGGACGCTAGGAATTGTTTATAATGATAAATATGTTAAACGACATGAAATTAGTCAGTGGAATGATCTGTGGAATAGTAAATATCGCGACAAAATCATGTTGATTGATAGTGCGCGTGATATCTTGGGCTTATCACTAATATCACAGGGCAATTCATTAAATGATAAAAGTAGCGCTGACTTGCAAGCTGCTAAGGGGAAATTAGATGCATTAATGCCAAATGTTAAGGCAATTGTTGCAGATGAAATTAAAATGTATATGGTACAAGAAGAAGCACCGATTGCAGTAACTTATTCAGGTGAAGCAGCAGAAATGATTGCGCAAAATAAACATCTACATTATATAGTCCCAACTAAGGGGTCAAATGAATGGTTTGATAACCTAGTTATTCCAAAAACAGCGAAACATATTGCAGCCGCCTATCAGTTTATTAATTTTATCAACCAACCAGAAAACGCAAAGCAAAATGCTGAATATATCGGTTATGCGACACCAAATGCTAAGGCAAAGCAATTATTACCGAAATCGATTAGAACGGATCAACAGTTCTATCCATCAGCTAAGACGTTATCAAAATTACAAGTCTATCAAGATTTAGGGCAAAAGAAAACGCAAGAGTATAATGATCTATTTTTAGAATTTAAAATGACTAATCGTTAATTTAAAAAAGACATATATAATAGAAGAAATAGTAAAATAGCTAGGATGATTATTACGATGGTGACAATTATCCTAGCTATTTTATTTTACGATTAGTAAATTGAATACTTAATCTGAGTTAACAACATTGAAACCAAGTACAGTTTTAAAGTGGTTTAAGGCCCAAGCATGTCCAGCAGTATCAAATGAGGCTACACCGTTTTCGTAAATAGTTACCTTATAATTAAGATTGTAAGCATCAATTGCAGTATGTAAAACACAAATATCAGTTACCACACCAACTAAATGAATTTCAGTGATTTGGCGCTCACGTAAATAATTATCAAGATTAGTGTTGGTAAAACTACTGTAGCGGTTTTTAGCAAATTGCCAAACATGATTGCTAGTTTGATTGTTTTGAAACCACGGATCTAATTTACCAAAAAGCGTGCGACCCCACGTTTGTGGTAAATTATGGGCGGGGAATAATTTATTTTCTGGATTAAAAGTGTCATTTGGAGAATGTAAGTCAGTAGGCAAAATAACATAGTCATTGTTATTTAAAAATTTGTCAGCTAACGTAACAATGGTGTTTTCTAATGCAATTGCAGGTTCTTTTGCAGATAAGGCACCATTTAAGGCAACAAAGTCATTTGTATAATCGATAATTAATAAAGCTTTGGGCATATAAGGGTTCCTCCGAAATAATAAAGAATTACCAATATTATAACGATAAATAGCGTAAAAAAGAATAAAAAAATTAATTAAAATGCTTGAATTTGTGTGCTAGATAAGGTATTATATTTTAGTACGCCAATGGTATGCGTTATTGCATACTGTCATGTTGTATAATTTTAATCAGCTACGATGTGGAAGATTGCGACACACGCGGCCACGTTGCCATGGTTCAAACCTGTCGGTAACTCCCACGGAGCTAGTCTTATTAGAAAATAGACGAAGGAGGAAACAAAAATGGCAAACAAAAAGATTCGTATTCGCTTGAAAGCTTACGAACACCGGATTCTTGATCAATCTGCTGAAAAGATTGTGGAAACTGCAAAACGGACAGGTGCTGAAATTTCAGGACCAATTCCATTGCCAACAGAACGTACATTGTACACAGTGTTACGTTCACCACACAAACACAAGGATTCACGTGAACAATTCGAAATGCGTACTCACAAGCGTTTAATCGATATTGTTAACCCAACTGCTAAAACTGTTGATGCATTGACTAAGCTTGAATTACCAAGTGGTGTTGATATCGAAATTAAACTTTAATTTCAATAGATTTAGCTTTAAAAAATAATTTTAACAAAAAACATGGAGGTTAGTCATGACTACCAAAGGAATCTTAGGCCGTAAGGTCGGTATGACTCAGGTTTTCACTGAAAATGGCGAACTTATCCCTGTAACTGTTGTTGAAGCAACTTCAAACGTTGTTCTCCAAGTTAAAACTATGGAAAACGATGGCTATGAAGCAATTCAACTTGGTTACCAAGATAAGCGCGCTGTTCTTTCAAACAAACCTGAACAAGGTCACGTAGCGAAAGCAAACACGGCCCCTAAGCGCTTCATTCGTGAAATTCGCGGCGCAGAAGGGGAATTCAATGTTGGAGATGAAATCAAGGTTGATATCTTTGAAGCAGGCGAAGCAGTTGATGTAACTGGAATTACGAAGGGTCATGGTTACCAAGGTAACATTAAAAAGGATGGCCAATCTCGCGGTCCTATGGCTCACGGTTCTCGTTACCACCGTCGTCCTGGTTCACTTGGTGCCATTATCAACCGTGTGTTCAAGGGCAAGCTTTTACCAGGTCGGATGGGTAACAACAAACGAACTGTACAAAACTTGACAATTGTCCGCACTGATGTTGAAAACAACGTTATCTTAATCAAAGGTAATGTCCCAGGTGCTAACAAGTCACTAGTAACTATTAAAAGCTCAGTAAAGAGCAAGTAATTCAGAGAGGAGGAAATAGTTAATGACAAAAGTAGCTTTATTCAAGCAAGACGGTTCAAAAGCTGGTGAAGTTGAATTGAACGAAGCCGTATTCGGTATCGAACCAAACAACAACACTGTTGTCGATGCAGTTCTTATGCAACGTGCTTCACTCCGTCAAGGAACACACGCCGTCAAGAACCGTTCAGCGGTTCGTGGTGGTGGTAAGAAGCCATGGCGTCAAAAGGGTACTGGTCGTGCCCGCCAAGGTTCAATCCGTTCACCACAATGGCGTGGCGGTGGTATTGTCTTCGGACCTACCCCCCGTTCATACGCTTACAAATTGCCAAAGAAGGTTTACCGTTTGGCAATGAAGTCAGTCCTCTCTCAAAAGGTAATGGACGACAAATTGGTTGTTGTTGATGCTTTAAGCTTTGACACACCAAAGACACAAGCATTCAAAGCTGTTTTAAACAACTTGAATGTAAACGAAAAAACACTTGTAGTGCTTGACGATGAAAACGTAAACGCAGCTTTATCAGCTCGTAACCTTACTAACGTAACTGTTATGACTGCTAAAGGTGTTAACGTCTTGGACGTAGTTAACAACGATAAGTTGATCATCGTTCAATCAGCACTCACTCAAGTTGAGGAGGTGCTTGCATAATGGATGCACGCGACATCATTTTACGCCCAGTTATCACAGAAGCATCTATGGCTGGTTTAGATAACAAGCGTTATACGTTTGACGTTGACACTCGCGCCACTAAAACGCAAGTTAAGGCTGCTATCGAAGAAATCTTCGAAGTTAAAGTCGCTAAAATCAACGTAGCAAATGTTAAGGGTAAATTAAAGCGTCAAGGTCGTTTCTCAGGTTACACTAAGAAACGTAAGAAGGCTATCGTTACTCTTTCTGCAGATTCAAAAGAAATTCAATTATTCACTGAAGAATAAAATCTATTATAGGAGGAATCGATAGTGGCTATTATTAAGTACAAACCAACAACCAACGGTCGTCGTAACATGACCACTTCTGACTTTAGCGAAATTACAAAAACTAAACCAGAAAAAAGCTTGTTGGAATCACAATCAAAATCAGGTGGTCGTAATGCTTACGGTCATATGACTGTTCGTCACCGTGGTGGTGGACACAAACGTGCTTACCGTATCATTGACTTCAAACGTATTAAAGATGAAGTTAAAGCTACAGTTAAAGCAATTGAATATGATCCAAACCGTACTGCTAACATCGCTTTAGTTGTTTATGAAGATGGTGTTAAATCATACATCTTGGCCCCAAAAGGTCTTAAAGTTGGAATGACAATCGAATCAGGAGTTGATGCTGATATTAAGGTAGGTAATACTTTACCATTAGCTAACATTCCTGAAGGTACATTGGTACACAATATTGAATTAAAACCAGGTAAGGGTGGCCAATTGGCTCGTTCAGCTGGAACATCAGCTCAATTACTTGGTAAAGAAGGTAAATACGTACTTTTACGTCTTGCTTCAGGTGAAGTTAGAATGGTCCTTGCTACTAACCGTGCCACAATTGGTGAAGTTGGTAATGCAGAACATTCATTGATCAACTGGGGTAAAGCTGGTCGTAACCGTTGGAAGGGTCAACGTCCACACGTTCGTGGATCTGTAATGAACCCTAACGATCACCCACATGGTGGTGGTGAAGGTAAGGCGCCTGTTGGTCGTCCATCACCAATGTCTCCATGGGGTAAGAAAACTGCCGGTAAGAAGACTCGAAATGTTAAGGCTCGCTCAAGCAAGCTTATTGTTCGTGGTCGTAAAGGTAAATAATTAGCACATCATTGGCTAATTGTTAAATAAAAGTAAAAACCAGAAGAGGAGGACATACGATGGCTCGTAGTCTTAAAAAGGGACCATTCGCCGATGCTCATTTATTGAAGAAGATTGAAGCTCAAGTCGATTCTGAGAAAAAATCAGTAATCAAAACTTGGTCACGTCGTTCAACAATTTTCCCAAGCTTTATTGGATTTACCATCGCAGTATACGATGGTCGCAAGCACGTCCCAGTCTTTGTTCAAGAAGACATGGTTGGTCACAAATTAGGTGAATTTGTTCCAACTCGGACATTTAAAGGTCACGCCGGTGACGATAAAAAAACAGGTCGTAAGTAATTAAAGGAGGACAATCAACATGGCTGAACAAATCACATCAGCAAAGGCAACTGCCAAAACTGTACGTGTCGCAGCTCGTAAGGTCCGCCTAGTGCTCGACCTTGTTCGCGGCAAGAGTGTTGCGGAAGCATTTGCAATTTTGAAATTCTCACCACGTGGTGCATCAGAAGATGTCTACAAAGTGTTGAAATCAGCAGTTGCTAATGCAGAAAACAACTTCTCATTAGATCAAGAAGACTTATATGTATCAGAAGCATTCGCAAATGAAGGTGCTACTTTAAAACGGTTCCGTCCACGTGCGAAGGGTTCTGCATCACCAATTAACAAACGTACTAGCCACATCACAATCGTGGTATCAGAAAAGTAGGGAGGTATTAGCACAATGGGTCAAAAGATTAACCCAACCGGTTTCCGTGTCGGTGTTATCCGTGATTGGGATGCTAAGTGGTACGCAAATAACCAAGATTTTGCCAACTACTTACATGAAGATTTGCGGATTCGTAAGTTTATCGAACAAAAGCTCGCTGATGCTTCTGTCTCACGTATTGAAATTGAACGTGCTGCAAAGCGTGTAAACATTTCAATCCACACCGCCAAACCAGGAATGGTTATTGGTAAAGGTGGTTCAGAAGTTGAAACTCTACGTCAAGCTTTAAATAACTTGACTGGTAAGCGAGTACACATTAATATTGTTGAAATCAAGAAGCCAGATTTAGATGCCCACTTAGTTGGACAACAAATCGCTTCTGACTTGGAACGTCGGGTTGCTTTCCGTCGTGCAATGCGTGGTGCAATTCAACGTGCTATGCGTGCCGGCGCTAAGGGAATTAAGACACAAGTTGCAGGTCGTTTAAACGGTGCTGATATTGCTCGTATTGAACAATATACTGAAGGTACTGTGCCATTGCACACTTTACGTGCAGATATTGATTATTCATGGGATGAGGCTGCTACTACATATGGTAAGTTAGGTATCAAGACTTGGATTTACCGTGGTGAAGTTCTCCCTACTAAAAACAAAGGAGGGAAATAAGATGCTTGTACCAAAACGTGTAAAATTCCGTCGTGAACACCGTGGTCACATGCGTGGTGAAGCCAAGGGTGGTAAAACTGTCGCTTTTGGTGACTTCGGATTGCAAGCTACAACTTCAAGTTGGGTTACTAACCGTCAAATTGAAGCAGCTCGTATTGCCATGACTCGTTATATGAAGCGTGGTGGTAAGGTTTGGATCAAGATCTTCCCTCACAAATCATACACATCTAAGGGTGTTGGTGTCCGGATGGGTAACGGTAAAGGTGCTCCTGAAGGATGGGTTGCCCCAGTTAAGCGTGGTAAGGTTATGTTTGAAGTTGGCGGTGTTTCTGAAGAAATCGCTCGCGAAGCCTTACGTCTCGCTTCACACAAGTTGCCAGTTAAAACCAAAGTTTTAACCCGCGAAGTGGAGGGTGAATAGAATGAAAGTAAGTGAAATTAAAGATTTAACCGCTGCAGAATTGGTAGCAAAGGAAAAGAGTTATAAAGAAGAACTTTTTAACTTGCGTTTCCAATTGGCAACAGGCCAACTTGAAAACACTGCCCGTTTAGCTCAAGTTCGTAAGAACATTGCGCGTATTAAGACGGTCCTTCGTCAACAAGAATTGAACAAGTAGAATACGAAAAAGGAGGCCAAAAAACATGAGTGAAGATCGTAACGCACGTAAAGTTTATCAAGGACGCGTGGTTTCAGATAAAATGGATAAAACAATTACTGTTGCCATTGAAACATACAAAAACCACCCAATCTATGGTAAGCGCGTTAAGTACACTAAAAAGTACAAAGCTCACGATGAAAACAACCAAGCAAAGACTGGCGATATCGTAAAGATTATGGAAACTCGTCCATTGTCTGCCACTAAACGCTTCCGCTTAGTTGAAATTGTTGAAGAAGCTGTGATTATCTAAATATATATAATTTATATTTCGTATTCTAATCTTTGTATGGAAGGAGGACACAAGCTGTGATCCAACAAGAAAGTCGTTTACGAGTTGCTGATAACTCAGGTGCACGTGAAATTTTGACTATCAAGGTGCTTGGTGGTTCAGGTCGTAAGTTTGCCAATATTGGTGACATGATCGTTGCAACTGTTAAACAAGCTATTCCTGGTGGTACTGTAAAGAAGGGTGACGTTGTTAAAGCCGTTATTGTTCGTACAGTTTCAGGTGTACACCGTGCAGATGGCTCATACATCAAATTTGATGAAAATGCCGCTGTTATTGTAAAGGAAGACAAGAGCCCAGTAGGTACTCGTATCTTTGGACCTGTTGCCCGTGAATTGCGTGAAAATGACTACATGCGTATCGTTTCTCTCGCACCAGAAGTTCTATAAAAACCATCATTAAAAAAAGGAGGTGCGCTACAAAATGTTTGTTAAGACTGGTGATAAAGTTCGTATTATCGCAGGCAAGGACAAGGGTAAAGAAGGCGTGATTGTAAAGATCAATGCTGATGCAAACCGTGTTGTTGTTGAAGGTATCAACATCGTTAAAAAGCACCAAAAACCAAGCAATGCATACCCACAAGGCGGTATCATTGATGTTGAAGCACCAATTCATGTATCAAACGTAATGTTGCTTGACCCTTCTACTAACGAACCAACTCGTGTTGGCTTTAAGGAAGAAGATGGCAAGAAAGTACGTTTTGCAAAAAAATCTGGTAATGTACTAGATTAATAATAAATTTTTTGAAAGGAGGAAATCATTTTCATGGCTAATCGTTTAAAAGAAAAATATGTTAATGAAGTTCAACCTTCATTAATTGAAAAGTTTAACTATACTTCATCAATGCAAGCTCCTAAGATTGATAAAATCGTTCTTAACATGGGTGTCGGTGATGCAGTATCAAACTCTAAGAACTTGGATGAAGCTGTTGCTGAATTGGAATTGATCTCAGGTCAAAAACCATTAGTAACACGTGCTAAGAAATCAATTGCCGGCTTCCGTTTACGTGAAGGAATGGCTATTGGTGCTAAGGTTACACTACGTGGTGAACGTATGTATGACTTCTTAGACAAGTTAGTTTCAGTTTCACTTCCTCGTGTGCGTGACTTCCGTGGGGTATCAAACAAAGCGTTTGATGGCCGTGGTAACTATACACTTGGGGTACGTGAACAATTGATCTTCCCTGAAATTGATTTCGATAACGTTAATCGGGTACGCGGTTTAGATATCGTTATCGTTACTACAGCAAACACTGATGAAGAATCACGTGAAATGCTTGCTCAATTGGGAATGCCTTTCGCTAAGTAATTGAGGAGATAATAAAATGGCAAAGAAATCAATGGTAGCCAAGAACAAGCGTCCAGCTAAGTTTGCGGTTCAAGAATACACTCGTTGCGAACGTTGCGGACGTCCACACAGTGTTTACCGTAAATTCCGTTTATGCCGTATTTGCCTACGTGACTTAGCTCACAAGGGACAAATTCCTGGTATGAAAAAAGCTTCTTGGTAAAATTAAATTAATTAAAGAAAAGATTATTATATAGAAGGAGGGTAAACTTCGATGTCTATGACTGACCCAATCGCAGATTTTTTGACTCGTATTCGTAACGCCAACATGGTAAAACATGAAGTTGTTGAAGTACCTGCATCAAAGATCAAAAAGGACATTGCCGAAATCTTGAAAAATGAAGGTTTCGTTCGCGACGTTGAATACATTGAAGATGATAAACAAGGTATCATCCGTGTATTTCTTAAGTATGGTGCTGATAAGCAACGCGTTATCACTGGTTTAAAGCGTATTTCAAAACCAGGTTTACGCTCATACGTTAAATCAGATGCTGTTCCTAAAGTTTTAAATGGTTTAGGAATTGCAATCATTTCAACATCAGAAGGTGTTGTAACTGATAAAGATGCTCGTGCCAAGAAAATTGGTGGCGAAGTACTCGCTTACGTTTGGTAATATAAAAAATTTAAAAGAAGGAGGTACCTACTCGTGAGTCGTATTGGTAATAAGACTGTTGCAATCCCAGCAGGGGTTGAAGTTAAGCAAGATGGTTTTAATGTAACTGTTAAAGGACCAAAAGGTGAATTAAGCCGCTCTCTTAACGAAAACATTGCAATGAACGTTGAAGGTAGTGAAGTTTCATTCACTCGTCCATCAGATGATAGTCGGATGAAAGCTCTTCATGGTACTACTCGTGCAATTTTTGCTAACATGATTGAAGGTGTTAACGAAGGTTTCGCTAAGACTTTAAAACTAGTTGGGGTTGGTTACCGTGCCCAAATGCAAGGTACTAAACTCGTATTGAACGTGGGTTACTCACACCCAGTTGAATTCGAAACTCCAGCAGGATTAAAAATTGAAACTCCAGACACAACTACTGTGATTATTTCTGGTATTTCAAAGCAAAATGTCGGTGATTTAGCCGCTGAAATCCGCTCAGTTCGTGCACCTGAACCTTATAAAGGTAAAGGGATCCGTTATGTGGATGAATATGTTCGTCGTAAGGAAGGTAAGACTGGTAAGTAAGCTGTTTAGCTTGTCTTTACTCAGTATATCTTTCGCTAGATTATAGAAGAGGTTACTACAAAATGATATCAAAACCAGATAAGAACAAAACTCGCCAACGTCGCCACGGCCGCGTTCGCGCTAAAATCTCTGGTACTGCTGAACGCCCACGCTTGAACATTTACCGTTCTAACTCAAACATCTACGCGCAAGTAATTGATGACGTAGCGGGTGTGACGTTAGCAAGTGCCTCAACACTTGAAAAAGATGTTACCGGTACAACTAAGTCTGAAAAGGCTCAGTTTGTCGGTGAACAAGTTGCTAAGCGCGCAGTTGCAGCTGGAATTGAAGATGTTGTCTTTGATCGTGGTGGATACTTATACCATGGTCGTGTCCAAGTTTTAGCTGAAGCTGCCCGTGAAAACGGTCTTAAGTTCTAAGGAAAGGAGGAATAAAAAAATGGCATATATTGATCCAAAAACTCTTGGTGAACTCGAAGAAAACGTTGTTGCTATTAATCGTGTTACCAAAGTTGTTAAGGGTGGTCGTCGCCTTCGTTTCGCAGCACTTGTTGTTGTGGGTGATAAAGATGGACACGTTGGCTTTGGTACAGGTAAAGCGCAGGAAGTTCCTGAAGCGATCCGTAAAGCGATTGAAGATGCAAAGCGTAACTTGATGGAAGTTCCTACAGTTGCTACTACTATTCCTCACGAAGCATTAGGAATCTGGGGTGGTGGCCGCATTATGCTTAAACCAGCCGTTGAAGGTTCTGGGGTTGCTGCTGGTGGTGCCGTGCGTGCCGTTATGGAACTTGCCGGTGTTGCCGACGTTACTTCAAAATCTCTTGGTTCAAGCACTCCCGTAAACGTTGTTCGCGCAACTTTCGAAGCCTTGAAGTCACTTAAGAGAGCTGAAGAAGTAGCAGCTTCTCGTGGTGTTTCTTTGGAACACCTTGCTAAATAATTAGGAGGAAAGCGAAATGGCTAAAGATGTAAAAATCACTCTTGTTAAGAGTGCTGCTCACCGTTCTCCTAAACAACGTGCAATTGTTAAAGCACTCGGTTTAAACCGTATTAACAGTTCTGTTGTTAAGCCTAATAATGAAGCAACGCGTGGTGCTGTATTCTTAATTGCGCACTTAGTTTCTGTTGAAGAAGTTAAGTAATAAGAAAATAAAATTAATTGTAAATAACTAAAAATTTAAGGAGGTGCCTACCTAATGAAGTTGAACGAATTAAAACCTGCTGAAGGTTCACGTCAAACACGTAACCGTGTTGGTCGTGGTACTTCTTCTGGTAACGGTAAAACCGCTGGACGTGGTCAAAAGGGTCAAAAAGCTCGTGGCAAAGTTCGTGTAGGTTTTGAAGGGGGCCAAATGCCTCTATACCGTCGTATTCCTAAGCGCGGTTTTACTAACATTAACCGTAAAGAATACGCAATCGTTAACCTTGATGCTTTGAATAAGTTCGAAGACGGTGCAGAGGTAACACCTGCATTATTGGTTGAAGCTGGAATCGTAAAAAACGAAAAAGCTGGAATCAAAGTGCTAGGTAACGGCGAATTGACTAAGAAGTTGACTGTTAAAGCAAACAAGTTCTCTAGTTCAGCCGTTGTAGCTATTGAAGCTGCTGGTGGATCTGTAGAGGTACTCTAATGCTAACAACAATCATTAATGCCTTTAAAGTCAAAGACATCCGGAACAAGATGCTCTTCACACTAGGTATTTTGATTATTTACCGGATTGGTGCCTATATCACCGTTCCGGGTATCAATGCCCATGCGATGCAAAACGTTGCAAATTCGGGCTTGGTTAGCATGTTGAATATTTTCAGTGGTGGTGGCTTAACAAATTACTCATTGTTTGCAATGGGTGTTTCGCCTTATGTTACTGCACAAATCGTGGTTCAATTACTCCAAATGGACATTGTGCCACGCTTTGTGGAATGGTCAAAACAAGGTGAAGTTGGGCGCCGTAAACTCAATCAAGCAACACGATGGTTAACTATCGTGTTTGCGTTTTTCCAATCAATTGGTGTAACGGCTGGATTTAATACATTGAGCTCAATGGGACTTGTCTCAACACCAAATGTTCAAACGTATATTATGATTGCTGTTTTGTTAACTGCTGGTACAATGCTTGCTACTTGGCTTGGTGAAATGATTACTGAGCGAGGCCTTGGAAACGGCGTTTCAATGTTAATTTTTGCTGGGATTATTGCGCGCTTACCTTCTGGTGCATACCAGATTTATAAGGACGAAGTGTTGCAAACAACTAGTTCTGAAAGATGGCAAGGATGGCTATTTATTTTAGTTTTACTTGTTGCAGTGATTGTTGTGGTTATCTTTGTTACTTGGGTTCAACAAGCAATTCGTAAGATACCAATGCAATATACAAGACGTTCAACGGGATCAGGTGATTCAGCTTACTTGCCGTTGAAGGTTAATGTATCTGGTGTTATTCCCGTAATTTTTGCTTCATCATTCATTTCAACCCCACAAACTATTTTGATGTTGTTTCAAAGTAGTCATGGTAATGAAGCATGGTTTAAAACGTTACAAGACGTATTTAGTATGCAAACTGTCACAGGATCAATTCTTTATACGGCATTGATTATCTTATTTACATTCTTTTACGCATTTGTTCAAGTTAATCCTGAAAAACTTTCAGAAAACTTGCAAAAGCAAGGGGCATATATCGTTGGTATCTGGCCTGGTAAAGAAACGCAAAAATGGGTTTCAGGATTGTTAATCAGATTATCTGTGGTCGGTTCACTATTTCTAGGGTTTATTGCATTACTACCACTAGTTGCAACTAATGTTTGGAATTTAAATGAATCAATTGGATTAGGTGGTACTAGTTTATTAATCGTTGTGGGTGTTGCGATTGAATTGATTCGACAATTAGACGGTTTAATGATGAAACGGCAATACGTTGGTTTCATCAGAGAAGGAGAGTAAATCATGGCATTGAATTTAGTTCTTATGGGTTTACCTGGTGCAGGTAAAGGTACGCAAGCGGATAAGATTATTGAAGAATTTAAAATTCCTCATATCTCAACAGGTGATATCTTCCGTGAAGCAATGGCAAATGAAACTGAAATGGGAATCGCTGCAAAGCAATTCATCGATAAGGGTGAATTAGTTCCTGATGATGTGACAGTTGGGATTGTGAAAGACCGCCTTGCACAACCAGACACAAAAGATGGGTTCATGTTAGATGGTTTTCCACGAACGCTTGTCCAAGCACAAGCATTAGATAAAATGTTAGCGGAGTTAGATAAACCACTATCAGCAGTTATCAACTTTGATGTTGATGCTAAGTTGTTAGTTGATCGTTTACTTGCTCGTGGACGAGCTGATGATACACTTGAAACGATTAATAATCGGCTAGATGTTAATATTAAAATGAATACTCCGTTGATTGATTTTTATGCAAGTAAGAACTTACTACATACAGTCGATGGAGCACGTGATATTGAGGTAGTTTATCAGGATACACGTGAAATTTTAAAATCATTGTAATTTTGGCTCGCTCAAAATCTGGTTGTAAGGATATCATTTGTTGTCGTCGATAATTTATGATAAAATTGCTAAGGTTAAGCTTAAAAACTAGGTTATTATTAAATAATTTGATTAAGATCGACCAAAGGAGGATAAGTGCGTGGCCAGTGATGTAATTGAAATCGAAGGTGTCGTTAGAGAAACTTTGCCTAATGCCATGTTTAAAGTTGAACTTGAAAATGGGCATGTTATTCTAGCGCACGTTTCTGGTAAAATTCGGAAGAACTTCATTCGAATTTTACCTGGAGACAAGGTGACTGTTGAAATGTCACCATATGACCTCACCAAAGGTCGTATTACCTATCGCTTCAAATAATCAGTTAACCGAATAGGAGGAATAGATTAATGAAGGTACGTCCATCAGTTAAGCCAATGTGCGAACACTGCAAAGTGATCAAACGTAACGGCCGTGTTATGGTAATTTGCGCAGCAAACCCGAAACATAAACAACGTCAAGGTAAGTAATTATCTGACTATTAGTATATAAAGTATTGTAAACTTTTTTGGAGGTGAAAATTTATGGCCCGTATTGCAGGTATTGACTTGCCACGTGACAAGCGTATTGTTATTGGCTTGACTTACATTTACGGAATCGGTAACACAACTGCTAAGAAAATCTTGGCTGAAGCCAACGTTTCAGAAGAAGTTCGTGTACGCGATTTGACTGCAGATCAAGAAGATGCTATCCGTGCAGTTGTTGATAGTGTTAAGGTTGAAGGTGACTTACGTCGTGAAGTTGCATTAAACATTAAGAAGTTGCAAGAAATTGCATCTTACCGCGGTATTCGTCACCGCAAAGGTCTTCCAGTTCGTGGACAACACACTAAGAATAACGCCCGTACTCGGAAGGGACCAGCTAAAGCAATTGCTGGTAAGAAGAAGTAATTAATTTAAAAGATAAGGAGGATTAAATCTCATGGCAGGTCGTATTAACCGCAAACGTCGTGTTAAGAAGAATATTGAAGCCGGTGTTGCTCATATTCATGCTACATTTAACAACACGATTGTTATGATTACTGATGTTCAAGGGAATGCTGTTGCTTGGTCTTCAGCTGGTTCACTTGGATTTAAAGGTAGCCGTAAGTCAACACCTTTTGCTGCTCAAATGGCATCAGAAGCTGCTGCTAAAGGCGCAATGGAACACGGTATGAAAACTGTTGAAGTAACTGTTAAGGGACCTGGTTCAGGTCGTGAAGCAGCTATCCGTGCTCTTGCAGCTGCTGGTCTTGAAGTAACAGCAATTAAAGATGTTACACCAGTTCCTCACAATGGATCTCGTCCACCAAAGCGTCGTCGTGTCTAGTCGAGGAAGTTCTCATTTTGAGAATTAGCTCAATTCTCTCGAGAAATCGAATCAATTATACAGCGTACGCGTTTTGAAAGGGGTTACTAAAAGCATGATCGAATTTGAAAAGCCTAACATTTACAAGATTGAAGAAAATGACAAATATGGTAAATTTGTTGTTGAACCGCTCGAACGTGGTTACGGTACTACACTAGGTAACTCACTTCGACGTATCTTGTTGTCATCATTGCCTGGTGCTGCAGTCAACTCAGTTCAGATTGACGGTGTTTTGCATGAATTCACAACCGTTGAAGGTGTTGTGGAGGATGTTACGCAAATCATTCTTAATTTGAAGAAAGTTTCATTGCGGATCGATAGCGATGAAGACAAAACATTAGAAGTCAACGTGCAAGGACCAGCAACTATTACAGCTGCTGATATTCTTGGAGACGCTGATGTTTCTATTTTGAATCCAGATTTATATATTGCAACAGTTGCCGATGGTGCTAGTTTGCATATGACTCTGACTGCTAACCGTGGTCGTGGTTACTTGTCAGCCGATGACAGTAAAGCACTTCGCGATGATTTACCAATTGGTGTGTTAGCAATTGATTCAATTTATACCCCAATCGAACGAGTGAACTATCAAGTTGAAAACACTCGTGTTGGTCAACGTGATGACTATGATAAATTAACACTGGATGTTTGGACAGATGGTTCAATCACTCCTAGTGAAGCCATTAGCTTGGCAGCTAAAATCTTAACAGAACACTTAGCAATGTTTGTTGAAATGACAGATACAGCTAAGAATGCTGAGATTATGGTTGAAAAGGAAGAAACGCACAAAGAAAAAATGTTAGAAATGACGATTGAAGAACTTGATTTATCAGTTCGCTCATACAATTGTTTGAAACGTGCTGGAATCAACACGGTTCAAGAATTGACTGATAAATCTGATGCTGACATGATGAAGGTGCGCAACTTAGGTCGTAAATCATTAGAAGAAATTCAACACAAGCTTTCAGAATTAGGTTTAGGATTCCGGAAGGAAGACTAGTAAATTTAAGTAAAAGGAGGGTATCCATTCATGAGTTACCGTAAATTAGGTCGTACTAGCTCACAACGTAAAGCTCTTTTACGTGATTTGACTACTAACTTGCTTGTTAATGGTCGTATTGTAACTACTGAAGCAAAAGCTAAGGAAGTTCGTAAGACTGCTGACAAGATGATTACACTTGGTAAGCATGGTGATTTGGCTTCTCGTCGTAAAGCTGCTGCATTCGTTCGTAATGTTGTTGCTGATGTGAAAGAAGACGGCGATAACATCAAGGTTCAAACTGCTTTGCAAAAGTTATTTGATGAATTGGCACCACGTTACGCTGAACGTAATGGTGGTTACACTCGAATTCTTAAGACAGTACAACGTCGTGGTGATGCTGCGCAAATGGTTGTCTTGGAACTCGTTGATTAATCAATAACTCCATATAATTAATCTACTTGTAGATCAAATCAATCTCCATGATGGATAGTATAAAGCGTTATGATGGTGGATGGGCATTTCCGTCCGTCTAAGTCTAGCTTGAATGGCAATGATTTTTAAAAATCATAGTCGCGCTACCATCATGTGAGATTTTTTTGTACATAAATTTATTTTTAGATATACCTATAACTATCAATTGGGTAGGAGAGACGGATGAATGATTTAATTGCGTTACGTATGATTCAACTATTATTAATATGTGGTTTGGTTGGATTTGCAATAATGTTACTTGTTGCCAGTAAAAAAAGAAATATTAATTTATTTAATAAATTTGGAACAGGGGCATTAATTGGTTTTTTAACTGACCTCGGTGATACCCTAGGTGTGGGTTCATTTGCAACTACAACTGCATTATTTAAAGTAACTAAACTTTCTAATGATGATCGGCTTTTACCAGGAACATTAAATGCAGTACATGCAATTCCGGTTATGTGTGAAGCTTTATTGTTTATTACAGCAGTTAAAATTGAATTGACAACACTAATACCAATGACACTGGCGGCGGCACTAGGGGCATTTATGGGGCCCATGATAACTAGAAAATGGAATGTCAAGTTTATTAGACTCGCTTTAGCACTGGCCCTAATAATTGCAGCTTTTATTGTTATTTTAAAAATTTTTTTATTAGGACAAATTGCTTCAGCAGCAGAAACAACACACGGTTTACATGGTTTACTCTTACCATTGGGACTAATTTTTAATTTTATCTTGGGTAATTTAATGACTTTAGGGCTCGGAAATTATGCACCAGAATTAATATTTTTTACTTTGGTCGGGGTTAATCCCAGTATTGCTTTTCCGGTTATGATGCTTGATGCTGCGATGATTATGACTATCTCAGGTGTTCAATTTGTTAAGATGGGTCGCGTAAACTGGAATGGGTTTGCGGGAATTATACTAGGTGGTATTTTAGGAGTTATTGTGGCAGTAACGTTAGTTAAACAGTTACCATTAATCGTTTTAAATGTATTGATCATCTTAATAGCAATTTCAACCGCAATTAGTCTATTAAGAACCAATTATCGTGAATTAAAAGTAGCTGAATAAAACACATATTTATTAAAATAAAAATTAGTATAATTAAAAAGCCGCAAGTTGACACGTGCGGCTTTTTGACATTGCAAAGTTAATGTTTGCTAGCATATTAATGATGGGTAATTCGACTTAATTGTTCGAGGTTATTGCTAATTGTTTGATAGTTACTAGCTTTATTATCAATAGTATTAATCAACGTTTGTAAACTAGCATGTTCATCTTTAGAACGTTTGACAAGGCGATCAATATGATTACTAATTTCATCAAGGGTACTGCTATTAACACTTTGAATTGTGAGTACTTCTTTCATTTTGGTACCGACAACAGTTTCAGCCGTAGAAATTTCAGATAAATCATTTTTTGATTTTTCAACCATACTAGTTGTCTGATCAATAGTACTTGTACTTTGAGCGACTTGATTTTCTAGGACCATAACTAAATTATTTAAGTTATCCATTGAATTTAAAATTTCTTTTGAAAAAAATTTGGTATCTTCAGATAAACTAGTAGTTTCTTTAGCCACTACAGCAAAACCACGACCCGCTTCGCCAGCTTTGCTAGCTTCAATTGAAGCATTGAGCGCCAATAGAGAGGTATTTTCAGCTATTTCATTGATGGTGGTTACTTTGTTAGCTATTTGATTAAATTCGAGCCGTAGCGCACTCATAGTATCAGAAAAATTTTTTAGTGTCGTTGTAAGTTCATTTATACTTTGAGTGGTATTCGCAAATGTTGAAGTAGAATCAACAATATGATGATTTGTAACTTGTAATTGTTTAGCCATCTGCTCAATTTCAATAGCTAAGTTTTCATTTTGGGTACTAAGATCAGTTATATTCGTTGATATGTTTTCAATGCCAGTGACTGTATCAAGATTACCAGTATTAAGCTCTTTTAAGCCATAGGTCATAGTACCTTCTTGCTTAAGTAAACTATTAAAATGTTTTTTAACTTGCATACTAAGGCGATAAACTGCACTATGGGTTGCTTTATTTATTTTAGCTTGATTTTCAACAGTAGAAGCTTCGAGGTCAATTGTTGGTTGTGTTACAATAGGTGTATTTTTTTTGATAATGTTAAACATAAGTAGGTCCTTTTTTGATTGTTATTCCACTACTAAAAGTGTCATTGTCTGGTTTAAGTGTAAGTTAAAAAGTTGTTCACCATAACTTACAAAACCTGTCTGATGGGGGCTAATTTGATTAAGATTATTAATTATTAACGGCCATTGATTAGTTTGATTTAGATAAGTATCGCGCAAAATACAGTGAATTGAAAAAATAAAGCTTGGTTGTTTTTTGACGGTTGTTTGAGTAGTTTGAATAATTTCTTTGAGGGCGGATAATTCAAGAATATCAACAAAAGTATTTGGGACAATCTGTGAATAAAAAGTAATCGACATATCTTTATTGATGTTACGTGGTGAGGCGATATAAAAATTGCCATTAATGTTTTTACCAAGCGGATTTGATAAAAATAAGTTGGCTAATTCTTGAACAGAAACATTGAGTTGGCGTGCATATTCAATAGCTGCAGGTTGATTGTTAAATGTATAAACAGTACGGCTAATCATATCGGCATGAGTTACTAATAATTGTTTATTCGTCGGTTGGTATAGATTTTCTTTGATAAGCTTAGTCGGTCTTTGAATATTTAAAAAAATTGCAAGGTTATCAACCTTAGTTTGGCCAAAAAAAATGGTTGTTTCACCAGCTTGAGCATCAGCAGCGCTACCACCAATAATTTTAAAAGCATCATCAATAAAATATAGAGAGTTTAAAAATATTTCTTCAGTTTGTTTAGTGCCATCACATAATAAAAATAAACACGCATTTTTATTTTTTTTGACTTGCTGATAAGCATCTTCTAGTTGTTGGGCCTGTAACATTGGCAAACTGGAAACAGGGATGACTTGCGCGAGCATAAGCGAGATACTAAAGCCACTTAAGCCAGTAGTAGTGCGACCACTGGCAGAAATGTTAGCATCACTAGATGTAATAATTAGATTATCTGGAAAATTGGAAACTGCATCCAAAAACGTAGCATGTTTGGCAAATAGTAAGACAAGCTGATCTGGATGTTTTTGACAAAATAAAATTGCATCATGGATAGATGCAAAAAATAAATTATTCATATGAAATTCCTCTATATGTAGTAAGAATTAATACCTTCTTGTAGAAGTTATCGGTTAATTTTAAAAAAATTAAATATCAAATATGATATTTATTCATTAAGTTAATGATAAAAATGACACCTTACTGCTCAGAATTGTATTTTGTTCTTTTTTTGAAGAAATGCATATTTTATGTTAAAAAAACAACTACTTCAAATCATGAAGTAGTTGTTTTTTAATTTAAGCTGTTATTTAGTTTAACGGAACTAGCTTATTTTATTCCCACTCAATTGTTGCAGGTGGCTTACTAGTAATGTCGTACACTACGCGGTTAATATGATCAACCTCATTGACAATCCGAATTGAAATATCTTCTAAGACTTCCCATGGAATCTTAGCAAAAGAAGCAGTCATGCCGTCAATAGATGTTACCGCACGAATTGCAAGCGTGTAGTCATAAGTTCGGCCATCTCCCATAACACCAACTGAACGGACCCCAGTTAATACAGTGAAATATTGCCAAATATCTTCTTCAAGCCCATGATTAGCAATTTCTGCGCGTAAAATTGCATCTGTTTCGCGGACAATGTGTAACTTATCTTCAGTGATATCACCTAAAATTCGAATTCCCAAACCAGGCCCTGGGAAAGGTTGGCGCCAAACCAAATTATGTGGAATACCTAGTTTTTCACCAATTGCCCGGACTTCATCCTTGAAGAGAGTGTTCATGGGTTCAATAAGTTTAAATGTCATTTCAGCTGGTAAACCACCAACGTTATGATGAGATTTAATTGTTTGCGCTGTATCAGTACCAGATTCGATAACGTCAGTATAGAGTGTTCCTTGCGCTAAGAAGTCAACATCCTTTAATTTAAAAGCTTCATCATTGAAGACTTCAATAAATTCTTTACCAATAATTTTACGTTTCGTTTCAGGATCAGTAACCCCAGCTAATTTATCAAGGAAGCGCTTTTGGGCATCAACCTTAATGATGTTTAAGCCAAAACCAGTGCCTAAACTCGCCATTACTTGCTCAGCTTCATCTTTCCGTAAAAGGCCATGATCAACAAAGATACAAGTTAATTGATCACCAATTGCTTTTTGAAGTAAAACACCGACAACTGAGGAGTCAACGCCACCAGAAAGGCCAAGTAACACTTTACGATCGCCAACGGTTTCTTTGATTTTAGCAATACTATCAATAATAAAGTCATCCATTGACCAATTAGCAGTGGCTTTAGCAATGTTAAAGACAAAGTTTTTCAAAATGTCATTACCATATTCCGAATGGCGCACTTCTGGGTGGAATTGAATACCAAAGAAGTTCTTATCTAAATTTTGAATGGCGGCAAAGGGGGTATTTTTAGAAACCGCAACAGCTTCAAAGCCATTGGGGAGTTGGGTTACTTTATCACCGTGACTCATTAGGACTACTTGGTTAACCGGCGTATTTGTAAAAAGCGGTGAAGTTTTTAGTTTAACATCAATATCCGTAATGCCATATTCTTGATCTGCGGCCCCCAGTACTTCACCACCGGGCAGTTCATTGGCCATTAATTGCATTCCATAGCAAATACCAAGAATGGGTAAGCCTAAGTCCCAAATGGCTGGATCAACTTTAAAAGCATCATCAGCATAAACTGAATTGGGACCACCAGAGAAGATAATTCCTTTTGGATTAATTTCTTTAATCTCATTAGCGGTAAGTTTATGCGATTTGAGTTCTGAAAAGACACCAAATTCGCGAATACGACGAGTAATTAATTGATTGTATTGACTACCAAAGTCAAGCACAAGAATTTTATCGAACTCTTTGTTCGTCATGGGAAACTCCTTAATAATTATTTTGAGTAGTTAGGGGCAGATTTAGTAATTTGAACATCATGAGGGTGTGATTCAATCAGACCTGCTACAGTAATTTGAACAAATTCAGCTTTGTTGATTAATGCAACAGGAGTCCCAGCTCCAGTATAACCCATTCCAGAACGTAAACCACCTAACATTTGAAAAATAACATCAGCCGCAGAGCCAGTATACGTAGTATGTTCTTCATAGCCAGCAAGAACATGTTCTGTCCCAGTAGCAATAACATCACCTTGACGTGCTTCATCAGTCCCAGCTAACATTGAATCAAGCATGACCGCATTAGCACCAGCAGACAATGCTTTAACGATATCACCAGAATATTTAATGGCACCATGGGCAATAACTGTTTTAGCAGTTTTGGCAGCTCGTTTAGCAATATCGGCAATTAATAATAGGTTTGAAGCAGCACCATCATTACTGGTAACTGTCACAATATCAACACCGACATTAAACAGTTCCTCAGCGAGGGTAGCTGATTCAATCTCACTAGCAATGATTGGTAAATCAGGATATGTTGTTTTAATTGTTTTAGCAATTGATACAGTTAAGCCTTTTAGGGCAATTGTATCAACATCTACAGCGCGTAAAGTGGCAATATCAGTGATAGTTGAAGTACTTACAATTAATTCAGCACCAACTACGAGATGACCATGTTGATCAGTAACGGCATTTGGAGTTGCTTCTTTAGCAATTTCAAATGATTTAACTAAACTGATTTCTTTTGCTTGTTGATCGACTGATAAGGCACTAGTAATGATTCCAAGTCCGCCTTGTTGTGCCATGACCCCCGCTAATGATGCATCCGTAACAGCACTAGCAGCAATAATTGGAATGTTTAAGGTAAGACTATCAGCAAGTTTAGTTTTGAGGCTCACGCTATTTGGTAAGACATCTGAGGCTGCTGGTTGTAATAGTACATTTTCAAAACCAATTGTTGAGATATTGTCATTAAAAGGGTGCGTAATCTTAATATCAGTAGTATCGTCAATAAGCTGATTTAAGGTTAGTTTATTAAGGTTTTGCATATTGTCTTTTAAGCCAGTCATCATATTAGCGATAACACTTGTAGCAGCCCCTTTATAAGCAGTTCGACCTTCAATTCCTTCAGGAACTAATTTATTGGCCTCATTAACGCCACCTTGGAAATAACGATCTGAGGAACCACGTTGCATTGCACCAATTGATCCCATGCCACGATAGGTTTTGTATTTTTGGCCATCTTCACCAGTAAAGACTTGGCCAGGCGCTTCATCGGTACCAGCCAACATAGAGCCAACCATAATTGCATTACCACCAGCCATTATTGCCTTAGTAATATCATCAGCATTCTTTAGGCCACCATCAGCAATGATTGTCTTACCAAATTCTTTGGCAATTTTAGCAGCATCATTAATGGCAGTATATTGTGGAACACCCACACCAGCCACAACACGAGTTGTACAAATTGAACCTGGGCCAATACCTACTTTTACGATATCAACACCAGCATCGAATAAAGCACGGGCCCCACTAGCAGTAGCAACGTTACCGGCAATTAAGGTATTATTGGGAAAATCAGCGCGAATTTCGGCAATTTTGCGGAGAACACCAGCTGAGTGTCCATGCGCTGTATCAATTACTAAAGCATCTGCTCCTGCTTGGAAGAGAGCAGTTGCCCGATCAAAAGTATCAGAGGTAACCCCCACTGCGGCCGCAACTAAAAGGTGACCAGTAGCATCAACTGCAGCAAGTGGGTTTGTTTTCTTATCAACTGGGACAGCTTTGACTTTAGCAACCTCTGCAGCTTGATCAGCAATACTCATATTTTTATGAATAACACCAAGACCACCTTGATTAGCTAAAGTTGTCGCCATGTTAGCTTCGGTAACAGTATCCATACTGGCACTAAGAACCGGAATGTTTAAATGAAGATTTGGTGCAAGAGTAGTCTTTAAATCAACGCTTGTTGGCTTATTGGTAGGTGCCACCTTATTAAGCACAACATCATCAAAGGTATAACCTTTTTTAGCGAATTTTGTGTCCCAATTTGACATGAAATTTTAACCTCTTTTCAAAATTTATTGTTCTTAATTTACCAGTGAATTCCTTAAAAGTCAAACAAATATCGATTTTTATTAGAAAAATACGAACTATAAATTCATTGAAGATAATTTATATTTAAGATTGCTATGTAAAAATAGCTAAAATATTGGTTTAAAAAGAGGTAATACTTTAAAAAAGAGCATATTTTAAGTTAAAATACTATGATAGGCTTTTAAAATTGAATGTAATAATGAATATAGAGAAGAGGAAAAGTAAAATGACGATGGGAACTAAAATTTTAGCCGCCCAACATTATGTACCAAACACCGTAGTTACTAATAATCAACTAGCTGAGGTAATGGAGACAAATGATGAATGGATTGTTGCCCATACGGGAATTAAGACGCGTCATTTTTCAATGAATGGTGAAAATACATCAGACCTAGCAACAAAGGCAGCTCAAAAGACGTTAGCGCAGGCTAACTATGCGGCTAAGGACGTTGATTTAATTATCATTAGTACCATTACCCCAGATGCCCAAACACCAGCTACAGCAGCAATCGTTCAAGCCAAATTGGGGGCTACTAATGCATGGGCGTATGATATTAGTACTGCCTGTGCGGGGTTTGTCTTCGCTCTAAGTACAGCAGATAAATTTATTAAATCAGGTATGTATAAAAGTGCGTTGGTCATTAGTGCTGAAGTTAATACTAAAATGATGGATTTTACTGACCGCACAGCTGCCGTTTTTTTTGGAGATGGGGCAGGGGCAGCATTATTAGTTGCTGATGAGCAAGTAAACAACATTTATGCCGAAAGTTTGCATACTATGGGTGATGGCGAAACAATTCATTCTGGGCGAACTTATCCAATAACTGAAATTAAGACTAGTAATTATCCCAAAACAGATGCCTTTTTCCAAGAAGGCCGAAGTGTATTTGAATTTGCTACCACTACGGTACCTACCCATATTCAAGAATTTTTAACGAACGCTAAATTAAAAGCAGAGGATATTGATTACTTTATAACTCATCAGGCCAATTTACGAATTATTGAAAAAATTGCTATTGAGTTAGAGCAGCCGATGACAAAATTTTGTCATAATGTTGAATATTACGGAAATACTTCGTCAGCAGGAATAGCAATGGCATTTGCCGAATTATGGAACCAAAATGTTGATTTGAAGGGCAAAAAATTGGTACTAACGGGCTTTGGTGCCGGTCTTAGCTATGGGAGTATTTTACTTGAATTTTAAGTGAAGGATTAAATAATGGATACGCAAGAACAAAGATTGACGGCTTGGCAACGCATTGATTTAGTAAGTGATAAATTTGAACCATTTACGTTTAATCAACATGATCATGATAATTTAAAATTTCCCAATTACAAAGATAAGTTAACTAAGGCGCAAGAACAAACTGGTTTGGATGAAGCAATTGTGGTTGGCAAAGCATGGATTGATAAATACGTAGTTGTTTTGGCAGTAATGGATAGTCACTTTATGATGGGCACGCTTAATACTGGCCTAGGGCAACGCTTAAGATTTGCAATGCAAGAAGCACGATTACAGCAATTACCGTTTATTTTATTTACGGCTAGTGGTGGTGCACGAATGCAAGAGGGAATATATGCTTTATTACAAATGAATAGTCTTTTATATGAATTTGAAAAGTTGAATGCGGCCGAAATTTTAACTATTAATATCTTGACTGACCCAACAATGGGGGGAACTTCTGCGAGTATTGCTTTTAAAAGTGATTATGTTTTTGGTGAAGCCGGGGCAACAATTGGTTTTGTTGGCCGACGAGTGATTGAACAGGCAATTCGCGAGCCATTACCTAGTGATTTTCAAAAAGCGCATCATTTATTAACACAAGGATTAATTGATGATGTGATTGAGCGTAATCAATTAAGAAGAAAACTAGTACAAGTATTAAAGTTGCATGATTTGGGAGTTAATAATGGATTTAAAAGCAAAAATTAAAATTGTTCGGGCAAATAATCGGATTGATAGTCAAACGGTTATTAAGACATTGTTTACGGATTTTTTGGAAATACATGGTGATCGCATATTGGGGGATGATCCTAGCTTAACTGCAGGGGTAGCATTGTTTGGAAATACACCAGTAACCGTATTAGCGGTCAATCGTGGACATACGATTAAAGAACGAATACAGATGAATTTTGGTGCGGTACGTGTTACGGGATATCGCAAGGCCTTACGAGCACTGAATCAGGCTGAAAAATTTAAGCGACCAGTAATTACTTTTATTAATATGCCTGGCGCTGATGTTTCATTGGCATCAGAAGACCATGGGCAAAGTTTAGCATTAGCGAACATGATAGGAAAAATGGGACAGTTAACGGTTCCAAATATTGCGGTAATTATTGGTGAAGGTTATAGTGGTGGAGCACTTGCATTAGCCAATAGCAATAAAATTGTTATGTTTGAGCATGCCTTATTCAGTGTAGCAAGTCCAGAAGTGGTGGGAGCAATTTTAAAAAAAGTTAATGATAGTGTGTCTTTAAATGAAGTATTGCCAATGACTGCACAAAAATTAAGTGCATTGGGTTTAGTCGACGAGGTTATTGCTGAAAATAATGATTTATTAATTAATTTAGAAAGTAGCTTAACAAGATTATTAGCAGAACTAAATTCGTTATCAGCAGTGGAGTTGCAAGCTAAGCGTGAAGCAAAATATCAAAACTTTTTAGCAACTTGGGAATAATATAGCTAAGTAAAGAGGTAAGGAAATGGCAAGTGAATTGATAATTATGCGGCATGGACAGAGTGTTGCTAATCGGGATAATATTTTTACAGGTTGGTCGGATGTAGCATTAACCGAATTAGGTATTAAGCAAGCAATGGCAGCGGGGCAAAAGATAAAAACTTGTCAAATTAAATTTAGCCAGGTCCATACATCATATTTAAAACGGGCGATTCAAACAACAAATATTGTCATGGAACAAATCGATCAACTGTGGGTACCACTAAATAAGTCGTGGCGCTTAAACGAACGCCATTATGGAGCATTACGAGGGTTAAATAAGGAAATAGCAAAAAAAGATTATGGTGCTGAACAAGTCCAAAAATGGCGCCGTAGTTATACAGCAATTCCACCATTATTAGCGAAACTGGCCACGCTACGTCAGTATCCAGCTGGAATCGAGCCCCGTGGTGAAAGCTTGGCGATGGCATATCAGAGACTATTACCGTATTGGCAAGATCAAATTGCCCCCCAATTGTTGCAAGGGAAGCCACAACTAGTGGTTGCTCATGGAAGTACGTTGCGGGCACTAATTAAATATTTGGATCAAGTGAGCGATGAAGATATTAAAAGTATTGAGGTCGGCAATGGGGAACCAATTTATTATCAGTTTGATGAGCACTTGAATGTGATTAAAAAGGTGTTTCTTTAGGTAAAAGTGCATAAAAACAGACCAAAAACAAGGCTATTGTTAAAGTAACTGTGTTTTTGGTCTATTATCTGCAGAACACTTCTGTTTAAAGAACACGTGAAAATTAGCTTGGCTAGTTTTTACACTTTACGCTTTAACAACTGAGCCGTTAGTTTAAGTAGTGTTTGCTTTGCTGGATGCGCTGGTAATTTTTGAATATCGTTTAAGGCAGCGCGCGTATAATCATCGGCTAATTTTTTAGCTTTTGGGACTCCATACTGACGAACAAGCTTATCAATTATTAGGGCTTCATCGTTGGTAATGGCTGTTTGCTTTTTTAAAACCGGAATAATATCACTAGCATGACTATTCATAGCATAAATTAAAGGGGCAGAGTAAACCCCTTGTTTCAGATCTTCTAAGGTTGGTTTACCAATTTGTTGACTACTTTCATCATAATCTAAAATATCATCTAAGATTTGAAAAGCCATACCAATGTTATGACCAATATCTTGGGCCAATTTAATGAAGGCCTGAGATGCACCTTCATCATTAGCACCAATCGTAGCTGCTAAAATAAATAATTCAGCTGTTTTACCCTCTATTTGTTGCAAATAAGTTGTAATGTCCATATCATAATTATAGCGAGAAGCTTTTTGTTGTAACTCACCACGTAGAATATTGTTTAAATAACCAATATTGTTCTTTACGTTATCAAGATCGTTATGATAGTGACTTAAAAGTTGGAAGACAATAACAAATAAGTAGTCACCCGCATAAACGGCAGTATCCTTACCAAATTGATGTTGTAGTGATACTTGATGACGGCGTGTTTGTGCATTATCAATGATGTCGTCATGAATTAATGATGCTGTATGAAGGGTTTCAATTGCAGCAGCTAAACCAATCATTTTTTCACGATTGTCAGTGTAAAATGATGACATTAATAATGTATAAGCAGGACGGAGCATCTTGCCACCATTTTCAACCATACCTATAATGGCTTTTTTGACATCTGAGTCTTCTAAGTTAATACTGTCTTCAATTAATGAAATAACGGAACCTAGTTCATGTTTAATAGCAGGATACCGGTTCCATAAGGTGTGGAGCTTTGTTTTAGCCATAAAAAATCCCTTTCCAACTTTAAGAAGTTATTGGCAGTAACTTCTTTAAAAAAATTTGTGTATAATATATGCTTAGTATTAATAGATTAGTAACCTAACTTTTACGTAGATGCTAAAAATTATTCTAACAAAAAGCTTCCCTAACATCATACCAAAAAATTAGTAAACTACTCAAAAAATATCAACTACTTTAATATTTTAATGTTAAAGCGGGCTAATTGATAGAATAAATATTAGTAAATTGAGGATCAGCAATGAGTAACATAATCGAAGTTAAAAATTTAACTTTTAAATATCCACAAAGTAACCGGCAGGCTTTGAATGATATTTCATTCGATGTAAAACAAGGTGCATGGGTGGCAATCATTGGCCATAATGGTTCAGGAAAATCAACATTAGCTAAATTGCTGAATTATTTATTGATAGCTAATGAAGGCACTATTAAAGTGGCTGATATGCTTGTAAATGAAGTAAATATGTGGCAAATCAGAGAAAAAATAGGAATGGTATTTCAAAATCCTGAAAATCAATTTGTAGGGGCAACTGTTGAAGACGATGTGGCCTTTGGTATGGAAAATCGGAATATTAAACGAGAGGAAATGCAGGTAAGAGTACAGCAAGCATTAATGGCAGTTAACATGCAAACATTTGCTCAACATGAACCTAGTAGCTTATCAGGTGGACAAAAACAACGGGTGGCAATTGCTGGGGTGTTAGCGATTGAACCACAAGTATTAATTTTAGATGAAGCTACATCAATGTTAGATCCGCAAGGCCGTCAAGAAATTATTGAATTAGTCCAAAAATTAAAAAAAGAACGTGGGGATGATTTAACGGTTATTTCAATTACCCATGACATTGATGAAGCAGCATTAGCAGATAAAATTATCATTATTAATGACGGCCAATTAATCGAAACTGGTCAACCAACGGAAATTTTTGCCCATGGTGATAGGTTACTTAATCTAGGTTTGGATGTGCCCTTCGCCCAACAGGTCAAAGGGGCGTTACAAAAAGCGGGCATAAAGACGCCAACACATTATTTGGATGAGAAAGGATTACTTGATTGGCTATGGGAATTAAATTCGAATCAGTAAGTTTTACATATCAGCCGCAAACCCCATTTGCATATCAAGCATTAGAAAATGTTAGTTTAGAAATACCAACCAATTCTTACACGGCTTTAATTGGCCATACTGGATCGGGAAAATCAACGATTTTACAACTATTAGACGGGTTATTAATTCCAACAGAAGGTCTTATTACCGTTAATGATTGTAGAATTACACCCCAAACCAAGCAAAAAACACTAGCTACAGTTCGTTCACAAGTGGGGATGGTTTTTCAATTTCCTGAAAATCAATTATTTGAACAAACGGTTTTGGCAGATGTCATGTTTGGCCCGCTTAATTTTGGTAAAAGTAAGGAAGCAGCTAGCAGATTAGCTAAAGAGGCGTTGCGACTAGTGGGATTGCCAGATGACTTATGGCAACAATCACCATTTGAATTATCTGGGGGACAAATGCGGCGAGTGGCAATTGCTGGGGTCTTAGCCTTGGAACCTAAAATTTTGGTATTAGATGAGCCGACAGCAGGCTTAGATCCTAAGGGCCGGTTGGAAATTATGCAGATGTTTGCACAGTTATACCAAGCAAAAAAACTAACCGTAATTTTAGTGACACATCAAATGGAAGATGTATTGCGGTATGCTAATAACGTTATTGTAATGGATACTGGAAAAGTGGTTAAAACGACAACACCATTAACATTATTTGCGGATGAAAAATGGTTAAAGCAGCACCAATTAGCCACACCTAAAGTAATCCAATTTGTACAAAAAATGAAGCAAAATGGTATTGAGCTAACTGCACTACCAACTAATGTTACGGAATTAGCCGATTTATTAATGCAAAAAATAAAAATTGAAGGAGACCGACAAAATGATGAATAAGTTAATTGTTGGTCGCTTCGTCCCCAAAGACTCATTTGTTCATCGTATGGATGCACGCGCCAAGGTATTATTAAGTATTGCCTACATATTTATTATTTTTGAAGTAACTAACTGGCTAGGGTACCTTATAATGGGGTTATTTACAATTGCAGTGACAAGCTTAACTAAAGTTAGCTTAAAAACTTATATTCAGGGGATTAAACCATTAATTTGGTTAATCACGTTTACGGTTTTTATTCAAATGTTTTTTGCCCCCAGTGGCCATGTTTTATGGAACTATTGGATTTTTAAAGTTACTGATATAGGATTGCTGAATGCTGTATATGTCTTAGTTAGATTTATTTTAATCATTATGATGTCAACCGTGTTAACGCTAACCACGTCACCACTAGCAATAGCCGATGCTTTAGAGTATTTAATGAAGCCCCTATTAAAAATAAAGTTTCCGGTATATGAGGTTTCATTAATGTTATCAATTGCTTTACGCTTTGTCCCCACATTGATGGATGAAACAGAACGAATCATGAATGCCCAGCGGGCCCGTGGTGTTGATTTTGCTAATGGTGGCATTATTAAACGTGTCAAAGCTTTAGTTCCAATTTTAATTCCATTGTTTACTAATGCGATGAAACGAGCCATTGAATTAGGAGATGCGATGGAGGCTAGAGGATATCAAATTGATAAACCCCGTAGTCGTTATCGTATATTGGTGTGGCATCGGCGAGATACAATGGCTTGCTTAGTATTTGGTTTACTATTAATTATTTTAATAATAATTAAGCATTTTATATGAGTTACAGAATAATTGTAATTTTTTTAAATTATTAATCGAGGATTTAGTTACTATGCAACGTTATAAAGTTACAATTTCATATGATGGTACTGATTTTGCTGGATTTCAACGACAGCCAAAGCAACGAACTGTTGAATCAGTACTAACCTTAGCCGTAAATAAAATGGCTAAAAACCCAACACCAGCATTAAAAGTCCACGGTTCTGGACGAACAGATTCAGGAGTTCATGCGTATGGCCAAGTCGTACATTTTGATTTACCGTTTGATATTCCAGCTCAAGGAGTTCGACGAGGCTTAAATGCACTATTACCACTTGATATCGTTGTAACAGAGGTCGAACAGGTGACTGCCGACTTTCATGCACGTTTTAGTAATGTGGGTAAAGAATACGTCTATAAAATTTCGCGAAGTGATTTTGTTGATCCTTTTAAAAGACGCTACATGTATAATTTTAAATATGCACTAGATTTAGAATTAATCCGGGAGGCCATGCCGGACTTAGTTGGTATTCATGATTTTTCCAGCTTTGTTGCTTCCGGTACACAAGCGACTAATTTTGTCCGTGAAATCTTTGATGTGCAGCTAATTGAACATGCTACAACCAATGAGATAGAATTTGTATTTCAAGGTAAAGGCTTTTTATATAATCAGGTGCGTATCATGACGGCTGTCTTATTAGAAATCGGTACCAAAAAGCGCCCAGTGCACGATATTTTAAGACTGTACACCGTTAAGGATCGCCAAGCAGCACCATTAACTGCACCAGCGCATGGATTATATCTAGCTAAAGTTTTTTACTAAGGCTAATCAGGGTAAAAGTAAAGTTTTTCATTGACTTATTGGTCAATTAACAGTATAGTTAAGGACGGTATTGTTTACCATCCACATTAAAAAGTCCCGGTAAGATTGATTAATTGATTGTAAACAAACAAAAACGGAGGAATTTTCCATGCGCACTACATTTATGGCAAAACCAGGCGAAATTGAACGCAAGTGGTACATTGTTGACGCTACTGACGTTCCATTGGGACGTTTAGCATCAGTCGTTGCTTCAGTTTTACGTGGTAAAAACAAGCCTACATTCACACCTAACGTTGATACAGGTGACAACGTGATCGTTATCAACGCTGCTGACGTTAAGTTGACTGGTAAAAAGGCTACTGACAAGATTTACTATCACCACTCAAATCACCCAGGTGGTTTGAAGTCACGTCAAGCAGGTGAATTACGTTCAAACAACCCAGAACGTTTGATTGAATTATCAGTTAAGGGTATGTTACCAAAGGGTTCTTTGGGTCGTAAACAAGGTATGAAGCTTCACGTTTTTGCTGATGCTAACCACAAGCATGAAGCACAACAACCAGAAGTTTTAGATATTACTAACTTAATCTAAGGAGGAGAGTGGAAATGGCTACAGTTCAATACAGCGGCACAGGTCGTCGTAAAAACTCTGTTGCTCGTGTACGTTTAGTACCCGGTAACGGTAAGGTTACTATGAATGGTAAAGATATTACTGAATACGTTCCATTCGCTAACTTACGTGAAGTAGTTATGCAACCATTTGCAGTAACTGAAACTTCAGGTAACTATGACGTTCTTGTTAACGTTAATGGTGGTGGCTTCTCAGGTCAAGCTGGAGCAACTCGTCACGGAATCGCCCGTGCATTGCTTACAGTTGATCCAGACTTCCGCGGTCCATTGAAGAGTGCAGGTCTATTGACTCGTGATGCACGTATCAAGGAACGTAAGAAGCCCGGTCTTAAAAAGGCTCGTAAAGCTTCACAATTCTCAAAACGTTAATATACAGCTTGTATGGCAATGTTTCAAACGTTTCACAATGCATATTGTGGAACGTTTTTTTGTTTTAGTGAAGATATTTTTTACTTAATTTTAACAAGTGAGGTAGTAGAAATTTAACTTTAAATTCTATAAAATGAATATTAGCGCAATAAAGGAGAATGAAAATGCAACGAAAAGTATTAATGGACTTAATTGAAATTAAGTCAGCAATTGCGAGTGTGTTACCATTTATAATCGGGGTGCTATACACGAGCTATCATCACATTACCCTTGATTGGGTCAATATTGGCCTCTTTTTTTTAGCTGCAGTTGCCTTTCATTTAGCAACTAATGTTTGGGATAATTTGCAAGATTATTTAAATGCGAAACACGCAACTTTTAAGGCGGGCGTTAATGATGTTATCGGGCGTGAATCACTTACTAAACAACAAGTTGAAAAAGTTTTGCTTACGTTAATGATAATTGCTACTGGTTTAGGTTTGTTTGTTTGGGTAAGAGTTGGCGGAATAGTATGGCCAATTTTAGCTATTTTAAGCTATGGTGTTGGGTTCCTATATTCAGGAGGCCCTAAGCCAATTTCAAGAACGCCCTTAGGTGAGACTTTTTCAGGTTTAACAATGGGCTTTGTGATTGTGTTAATGGTTGTGCTAGTTAATAATGTCAAGTTAACTGGTAGTTTAATATGGACAGTATTTATTACCGCCGCAATGGGTATTTTTAGTATTGCTAATATTATGCTTGCTAATAATATTGGTGATTATCAAGAAGATTTAAAAGAAGATCGCCGTACCCTAGTTTACTACTTGGGCCAAACTAAGGCTTTGTATCTTTATTTAATTTTATACACATGTGGATATCTCAGTGTTGGTTATGGTGTGCTTGTCCACATTCTACCCTGGTCAACCTTGCTAAGCTTGATTGGTATTTTACCAATTGTGAACCATTTTAAGTATTTTTGGCAAGACCGCACTAAAAAAGGTTCATTTATTTTAACCATAAAAAATACAGTTATCATAATGGGACTGTATATTATTGGTCTTTTAATGGCAATTATTTTTAGTTTTTAAGCATGATACTTGAAAATTAAAGGTAAAGATTGCATACTTAATAAGTTACTTGGGAACTTGAATAAATAACTATTATTGATTTCACCAGCCAGGAAATCGAAAATAGGGTAATTAAAATATTAAGGGAGTAAGCTTTTAATGACACAAAATAGTTTAGATTTCTGGCAAAATGTGGTTGCCAAGGCACACGACAAAGAAGGAAATAAGCGACCATTTTTTAGTTTAGCGCCTATGGAGGCTGTGACAGACACAGTTTTTCGGCGGGTGGTGGCAAAAGCCGCCGCACCAGATGTATATTATTCAGAATTTACACATGCACGGTCGGTGACCCATCCACAAGCCAAATTTTCAGTTCAAGGTCGCTTATATGTTGACCCTAGTGAAACCATGCCAGTTGCGCAACTTTGGGGTGATAAGCCAACCGATTTTATTGAACCGGTAAAGGCTGTCGCTGAGATGGGTTATCAAGCAATTGATTTAAACATGGGTTGCCCAGATGGTACGGTTATTAAAAATGGTGGTGGGAGTGACTTAATTCGCCATTTTGATCGCGCAAAGGGAATTATTGCAGCTGCTAAAATGAGTGGTCTACCAGTGAGTGTCAAAACGCGTTTAGGATTTGCTAAAGTTGATGAGATGAATGAATGGCTACCGTTTTTATTAAAACAGGATATCCGGGTTTTAACGGTACATTTACGTAGTCGGCAAGAGATGAGTCGGGTTCCAGCCCACTATGAAAAGATTGATGAAATTGTAAAAATGCGTGATGAGCTTGCACCACATACGTTAATTCAAATTAATGGCGACATTAATTCTGTGGCTGAAGGTTTAGCTTTGGTAGCAGAACATCCTGGTGTTGACGGTGTTATGATAGGACGTGGCGTATTTGCGAATCCGTTCTGTTTTGAGCATGAACCACAAGAACACACTTTAATGGAAACTTTTGATTTATTACGATATCAACTAGACTTATTTGATGAATTTTTCGAAAAATTTGGGACACGAAAATTTATCGCGTTACGACGTTTCTTTAAAATTTATGTACGAGGCTTAAAAAATGCCCATGAGTTACGTGAAAAATTAATGACTGCTATGACAACTGATGAGGTTCGTGCAATTATCAATGAAATTGAGGCAACTCAAGGACGTGATGTTTTAGATCCCCGTTTTCAAACTTTAGGTAATTAAAATTACATAGGGTAATACAACTCCCGGTTAAAGTATGCGAAAAGGACTGAATTTTTATAAACTCAGTCCTTTTCGTATATTTTTAATATATGGCTAATACGAACTGTGCGTCTCTCTTTTTATAATCGCGCTGTTCTATCTAAGCAAATCAGAAAACAGCCACAGTTTTTCCACACAAATGGGAAATGAAATTAGGTATAATAGATTTATCCACAAGAAAATAATAAAAGTAGGTGAAAAACTTGTGTCTAATAAAGAAAAATTGACGATAAATGATATTGCACGTTTAGCAGGTGTATCTAAAAGTACGGTTTCACGCTATTTAAACAATGGGCCAATTAGTTCATTTAAAAAAGCAAAAATTGCTGAAGTTATTGAAAAAACAGATTATCAACCGAATGTATTTGCGCAAAGTATTCGGCAAAATCAATCAGCATTAGTAGGAGTTTTAGTGCCACGACTAAATTCAACTGTGATGACAGATTTATTAAAGGGTATCGATCAATATGATGAGCGAACCCAACTGCTAATTGTGAATACTTATCAAAAGGATCAACGAGTTATCAGTGCACTTAAAACAATGGCACAGCAAAATGTTAGTGGAATTATATATTCGGCAGCGCGACTATCAAGTGAATTAAAGGCAACATTAGATGAAGTACCGATGCCAGTAGTTATTTATGGTCAAGATAGCCCAACATATTCGCATGTTGTTATGGATGATTATGAAGCAGGTTTTAAAATGGGACAGTTTGTTGGAAGTAAAACGCCCAAAAATACATTATTGTTGACAATCAATCCGCAAGTTGATGAAGCAGTTGGTAAATTACGCTATGAAGGGTTTAAATTAGGCTTTACACAGGCAAATAATCACCAAGTTTTAACAGAAGAAACAACGACATTTGCACAAGCAGATGCCAAAGAAGCGACATTAGTTGCATTTAAAAAGAAACAATATGATTTCATCGTAGCCATTACTGATACGATTGCTGCGGGCGCTTTAAGCGCTTTACATGAGCTTAATTTGCGAGTACCTGATGATGTTCAAGTTGTGGGTTTTGGTGGTACTAGCCTAGCTAATTTAGTGACACCAGCTTTAACGACAATTAAGTTTCCATATCAAGAAGCTGGTGCAATGGTTATGAATCTTTTACAAAAGGTTATCCACAAAGAATTAAGCGCTGTGCATGAAATTAAATTAAAGAGTGAATTACATCTTGGTGAAAGTACCAAGCAATTAGACAGCTAAGATACCATACAAAATTAGTTATTTAAAAAGTGAAAGTTGTACCAGATATGACAGGTCAACTTTTATTTTTTTAATGCTAATTATTTTGAATAAATTAAAAAAAAGATTGACAAAATATATTGTAAGCGTTTACAATATATTTTGTTAAGTTGTGAAACCGGTTCCAAAAAAACTTTTCGACATAGGGGAGAAACTAATGAGTACACAGAGATTAGATTTTAAAATCGATAATGAAAAGCTTTTTGAAGCTTTTCATTTAGCACCACAATTTGGTTTGTTAAACGATCCAAATGGGTTAATTTATTTTAAAGGCTACTATCACGTTTTTTATCAGTGGAATCCCAAAGCATTAGATCATAAATATAAAGTGTGGGGACACTTCATAAGTAAAGATTTAAAAAATTGGCATCGCGAACCAATTGCTTTGAGCCCATCAGCAGAATATGATAGTGCTGGAATTTATTCTGGAACAGCTTTTATCCATGATGAGTATCTCTATGTTGTCTATACTGGTAATATTCGAGATAGTAATGGCGAAAGTTGTGCCAGTCACCAAAATATTGCGCGTTCAGCAGATGGTCTTAAGTTTGAAAAATTAGGCGAAATGTTTCCACACCCTAAAGGATACACGCGGCATGTTCGTGATCCTAAGGTTTGGCGCGCCGCTAATGGACAATGGCAGTTAATCCTAGGAGCTCAAAAGGCCGATACGCTAACTGGGGACATTATTTTATATCAGTCAAATGATTTAAAAAATTGGCAGTTTAGAGGATCGATTCTAGGATCACAATTACCTAACTATCGAGGGTATATGCTTGAATGTCCAGACTTAATTGATTTTGGCAAACAACAAGTATTAATGTTTTCGTTACAAGGACATGCGGCCGAAGGAGAGCGTTTCAAAAATATTCATAACACTGGGTATGTTGTTGGTAATTTTGATCACCAAAATGGTGTGTTTAACGTTAATACTAATTATCAAGAATTTGACTATGGTTTTGAATATTATGCACCGCAAACAATGAATTTAGCTAACAATAAACATTTAATATGGGGTTGGATGGGAATTATGCCGGCAGCGGTTGAAGAAAGTTTGCCAACTAAAAAAGACAATTGGATGCATATATTATCACAACCACGTGAATTAGTTTTAGAACAAAATCATTTATACCAATTACCAATTATTGAAACTAAGGAATTATTTAAGCAAAAACAAAGTGACCAAGTTATGACTTGGGAGGCAAAATTAGTACCACAATATGTAAAGCTAACTAATGTAGTTGATTTTGAATTAAAAATTACTGAAAATTTAGTACTTGAATTAAGCAATAATAAATTAACGCTATTAAGAATTAGTTGGCACAATGGAATGAAAGAAGTACGAACAGTAGAAGCAGTAATTAATACATTAGAAATTTTTATTGATAATAGTACCGTCGAAATATTTGTTAATAACGGGCAGTATGCTTTCTCCGCTAGATTCTTTGGCGATGTTAAAATAATTAATTTAAAAGCACGCCAGCCAATTACAATTGAACAAAATTTTTAGTAATGAATGATTTATCAAAAAAGAACCTTTATTAAGGAGATAATATTATGGACTATAAAGCTGTTGCGGGTCGTGTTAATGCGGCCTTAGGAAAAGACAATGTTGCTACAGCAGCACACTGTGCAACTAGACTAAGACTTATTATTAAGGATAAAGATAAAATTGACATGGCAGCGCTAGATAATGATCCTGATTTAAAAGGGACATTTGAATCAGCCGGTCAATTTCAAATTATTGTAGGTCCTGGTGATGTGAATGGTGTTTATGATGAATATGTAAAAATAGCCAATGTATCAACTGCAACACCAGATGAGTTAAAGAAACTAGCAGCCGAAGCGGGAACTAAAAATAATCCAGTGATGGCCGTAGTTAAAGTATTATCAGATATTTTCGTACCATTAATTCCAGCTTTGACAGCTGGTGGTTTATTGATGGCTTTGAATAATATTTTAACTGGGGCTGGTTTATTTGGAAAAGAATCGTTAGTACAAATGTATCCCCGGATTACCGGTATTTCAGAAATGGTTAACTTAATGGCAAGTGCTCCCTTTGCTTTCTTACCAATTTTGATTGGGTTTACGGCGACTAAGCGGTTCGGTGGTAATGAAATTTTAGGAGCAGCTGCCGGAATGATGCTAGTTATGCCTGCACTTATTAATGGTTACAGCGTTGCTGAAGCAGTAGCAAGTGGTAAAATGCCACAATGGGATATTTTTGGTTTGCACATTGCGCAAGCGGGCTATCAAGGTCAAGTATTACCTGTAATTGGTGTAGCACTTATTTTAGCAACTTTGGAAAAATTCTTCCATAAGCACTTAAAAGGCGCAGTTGACTTTACCTTTACACCAATGTTTGCATTAATTATCACTGGTTTTTTAACATTTGCAGTTGTTGGACCAGTTTTAAGAACCGTTTCAAATGGGTTAACTGATGGATTAGTATGGTTATATACAAGCCTTGGGGCTGCTGGGATGGGAATCTTTGGTTTATTCTATTCAGCAATTGTTGTAACTGGTTTACACCAAAGTTTCCCAGCTATTGAAACCCAATTGTTAGCTGATATTAAGCGAACTGGTGGTGATTTCATTTTCCCAATTGCGACTTCTGCCAACGTGGCACAAGGAGCGGCTACGTTTGCAATTTACTTCCTGTCGAAGGGCAATGAAAAGATGCGGGCCTTATCTTCATCAGCTGGAGCTTCAGCAATGTTAGGAATTACTGAGCCAGCAATGTTTGGGGTTAACTTAAAATACAAATTCCCATTCTTTATTGCTTTAGGTGCTGCTGGGGTTTCATCAGCAATCATGGGATTATTCCATGTCTTATCTTCTTCACTTGGACCAGCAGGATTAATTGGATTTATTGCAATTCCAGCGCATTCATGGATTGGTTTTTTCATCGCAGTAATTGTCAGTTTTGTAATTTCCTTTAGTGCGACTTATGTATATGGGAAACGGGTATTTGCTAAAGAAACTACAAGCACAGCAAATAGTGCAACAAAAACGAATCAGGTGGCTTATGAATTAACAGCTAATGATCAAGTTGTGGCAGCCCCGGTGACTGGAACCATTGTTGAGCTTAGCAAGGTTCCTGATCCTGTATTTGCAAGTGGAGCCATGGGCACGGGCGTAGCAATCGAACCAAATAAGGAAACAATTATTTCACCAGTATCAGGGACTATCTCAGTTGCGTACCCAACTCATCATGCCTATGGTTTAACTACTGATGAAGGGATTGAAGTGTTGATTCATATTGGAATTGATACTGTCAACTTAGAAGGTAAAGGATTTACTTCAAATGTTAAACAAGGTGATCGTGTTAATATCGGTGATCAATTAGGAACAGTGGACATTGCTAGTGTGAAGGCTGCTGGCTTGCAAGCAACTACTATGATTATTGTTACTGGTAAACCAGAAGGTACGGAAGTTAAAAATGTGTTAACACCTAACTCATATATTGAACAAGGTGATGATTTATTGGCTATTCATTAACATAAGCAAAGCTTTATTTACTAGAAGGTATGTGCTACTAAAAGATCGATATTAGTATATACAAAAGAAGGGTTGGATTTGTAAAAATGCAACCCTTCTTTTGTATATTATTAAGTCACTAACCATCTTTGAAATATATTTTTAAGGTATAAATACGTGTAAATATTTGTTGATAATTAATTAGAATAAATTCTTTGTATATTCATTTAAAAAAACTACTAATTTAATTTAGATAAATTTAATAATAACTCTTTTAATTATAAGTAAATATCGGTAAAATTAAACATTGTATTTTATGAAAGAGAGTTAAAGTTATCATGAAAAATAAAACTAGGCAATCTCGTTTTTTGTTAAAAAAAGACGTATCTGCTGATTTAGCCCAAAAGCCAGTTTTACCTAGAACCCTTTCAGCATTTGGGTTAAGTTCAATGGGTGTTGGAGCGATTGTAGGAGCAGGAATATTTATTACACCTGGCATAATTGCTGGAAAATATGCCGGACCTGCAGTCGTTTTATCATTTTTATTAGCCGCAATTGTATGCTCATTGGCAGCGCTGTGTTATGCTGAATTTGCTTCGACAATCCCTTTAGCTGGGAGTGCATATACATATGCTTATGCGGTTTTTGGTGAATTAATAGCCTGGGTACTAGGTTGGTCGTTAGTTTCAGAATATTTATTTGCGGTTGCATCAGTTGCGAGTTCTTGGTCAGCGTATTTTCAAAATCTATTAGCTGGTATGGGAATTAAATTACCATTGTTTTTACAACACGCTAATAGTAAAGGAATTGATCTGATTGCAATATTAGTAATTTTAGCTATTTCGGCACTATTGTTAGTAGGTGTAAGTGAATCAACTAGGATTAACGCGGGAATGGTTATTATAAAAATTACAGTTATCTTATTATTTATTGGAGTTGGCTTATTTTTTATTAAAACTAATCACTATTTACCGTTTATTCCTGAAGCATTTACGGATAGTGCGGGCGTGCAACATTATGGGGTAGGTGGCGTAATTGCTGGTGCAGCCACAGCTTTTTATGCTTATATTGGATTTGATGCCGTTTCAACTGCTTCAGAAGAGGTTAAAAATCCAAAACGTGATATGCCAATTGGGATTATTGCATCATTGGGGATAGCATCAATACTATATATGGCCTTATCAGCTGTTTTAGTGGGAATTGTTAATTACCAAGACTTAGCGAAGCCTGAACATCAAGGTGATCCAGTCGCTTTTGCGTTAACTGTAATTAATCAAAATTGGGTTGCAGCAATTGTGTCTTTAGGTGCGGTAATTGGGATGACAACGGTGTTATTAGTAATGTCTTTTGGTGGTAATCGTTTATTATTTGCCATTTCACGAGATGGGCTATTACCAACTAGTTTTCAAAAGATATCTGTAAAAAAACAAGTCCCTGTAAGGAGTACCCTAATTTTTGGGAGCAGTGCAGCGCTGATTGCTGGGGTAGTCCCATTACAAACCATTGCTGAATTGGTCAATATTGGGACTTTATTTGCCTTTGCTGTGGTTTCATTAGGGATACTATTTTTACGTAATAATGAAGAGTTTACACAGTTAAGTCGTCAAGGGTTCAAGGTACCAGGATATCCATTCGTTCCAATTTTATCATTTATCTTATGTGGTATTTTGATGCTCCAACTTGAGAAAGTTACTTGGTTTGTTTTTATAATTTGGCAAGTACTTGGTTTAGGGCTTTATATAGGCTATGGCTATCATCACTCAATTGTTCGGAAAAAACAGCGGGTTTTGGATTAAATAAAGGTAAACTAAGCTTAGCACATTAATTATGATGTAAATAAAAATTCCGGGTGGAAGATTAACCACCTGGAATTTTTACGCTTAAACCTAAATAAACTTGTAGATATTAATATCCTTTTTTCAAATCAACAACATTACGGACAAACGTTTTGTCCGTAAAATAGCTTGTCAGATTACTTAAAATTATTTTACTAAGTCGTTGATCATAGTCATAAGATAGCCCAGTACTGTGACTAGTAATTAGTATTTCCGGAATTTGCCAGAGTTTATCATCAATTGGAAGTGGTTCAAGTTCAGTCACATCCAAGGCAACATATTTGATTTTATGTTGTGCAATTGCTTTAAGGAGAGCGTCACTGTCCACTGAAGCACCGCGACCAACGTTGATAAATAAGAAAAGATCAGTTATTTTAGCAAAAAATTTTGGGTCATAAAAATGATGTGTTTCTGTGGTGCCAGGTAAGATATTAATAATAATGTTAGCCTTTTTAAGGGCTTGAGGATAATTTTCAAGAGAAAAAACTTCGTTAAAGCCCTTTATGGGGTTACCATGGTGATTAACACCTAAGGTTTTAACCCCGAATACTTGTAGATTTTGGGCTAGTTCTTGACCGATACGGCCGGTACCAAAAATAAGTATGGTAAAGTCACTAAGGACAAAGTGATTACCATTCGCTTGCCACTCGTGGTTGTTTGTGTTTTTGACATGTTGATTAAGCCCTCTTGTAAAGTAAAGTAGGTCAGCCATTACTGATTGTGCAATTGGTTGAGCATGGACACCACTAGCATTGGTAACGGTGATATTACGTTTATTTAAGGTACTAATTGGTAAATAGTCAACTCCTGCTGAGCGCGTTTGAATCCATTTTAATTGGCTATTGGGGGCATTCAAAATTTTCTCACTCAAGTGCTTGTCCCAACCTAACATGATAGTAACAGTCGCATAATTGAGTGGTGATAAATCTTTTGCCAATGTTAGCTTAAGATTATGGGAGTTAATAAAATTTATAACTGGTTTATCAAGTTCAACAAAAGAAACAATATGTTCGTTCATAAGATATCCCTCACATTAGTATATAAGTTATAATAGGTACTAATTAATTATAGCTATTTTTTGAATAATAACAGTTAATAATGCTTTTTGATAATAAATCTTAAGGGAGTCAACAGATGACAAGTAAAAATACAAAAATACAAAAATTAGTAATAGCAGCAGTATTTATGGCAATTATATTAATTCAAGTGATATTTAATTTAGGGTATATTCCACTAGGGGCTTTTTTTGTGGGAGCAGCGGTCACAATCATCCAGTTTACTGTGGCAATTGGCACCATCCTGTTGGGGGTGCGGTTTGGCATAGTTTTAGGAGCATTTTGGGGTGTTTTACGATTATGGCAAGCTTGGACGACCCCTGGATCACTAGGCTCATTAATGTTTATGAATCCAATTACTTCAGTGGGAGCTAGTGTGTTGATTGCTATAAGCGTGGGTTTATTTATTAAAGTAGTCAAGTTTGATATTAATCAACCTCAATCGTGGGTCTTAGCTATTGCAGGGATAATAGCCGCAATAACTAATACGGCGGTTGTAACATTATCAACCTGGATTGGTTTCAGTATAATGCATTTAAATTGGCAAAAAATTGTTAATCTAGGGCATAATCAAGATTTCTTACCATGGTTTTTAACAACAATCGTTGGTTTTAATGGTATTTTTGAAGTGATTGCCGGTTTTATTTTAGTGCCATTAGTTACCATACCACTTTTAAAAATTAGACATTAAATAATTAGTATGTAAGGTTGTTATTAAAAAAACTGGAATAAACCGATTTCAAAATGGTTTTATCCCAGTTTTTTTAATGAAAATTATCAATTTAAGTTAATAATGTTTTGCGACGAAATGGTTTTGATATGAGGCTGTTGCTCACGATTTTTATTAGCATCAAGATCAAAATGTAATAAGATACAGGTTATTAGTAATAATAAACAAGTACCATATAGTGCTTTTAACTGCAAGATGTTACCTAAAAAATGTGCAACATATGCTCCAATAAAGAAAGCAAATAAAATAAAAAAGAAACGCAAAGTAACAACTAATTTATCATGATTGCGAGTAACAAGATACTGAATTAAATTTGAACCAAACGTTTTAACATTTCCAGTGCTCATCAATGTAGCATATGGTGTCCCATGTACAACTGTAAACGAATCGGCTTGAAGGGCAGAGAAAAATGCTAGACCGCCAATGACCAGTAAAGTAGGTAAATACGGAGCAAAAATAGCAATAATTAACATTCCGATTAATTCGAATAGAACACTCCATTCTTGCCAAATTATCGGTGTATTATGTGCTAATTTTTGGCGCACAAAAAAATTACTACCCGCACCTAAAGCAAAAGCCCCCAAGGGTACTAAGTAACTGAGTCCATGGCGATAATTGCCATTACTGAGATTAATACCTAACATAATTAAATTACCAGACTGTAAACTAGCAAAATGACCGCCAAGTAAAGAATAGCAAAGTGAATCAATGTAACCGCCAATCATTGATAAAATAATGGCAACACGCAATGTATCGTGAATATGAATACCTTTAGTTTTGGGCATAATAATAATCCTTCCTACGCAATAAAGTAATAATTTTACGCTAATTTTTTAAACTTGAAAAGAGTAACAACCATAAAAAAATATTTTATGTTTAAAGAAAGCTTAGTTATAGTACTCTGAGTGATATAATAGAAGGGAATTTATTTTATAAAATAAAGAGGAAAATGATATGGGATTTCAGCACCCGGATGATAGTTTAATGTTACATACCGATGCTTACCAAATTAATATGGTGCAAACCTATTGGCAAGAAGGTATTCAAAACCGTAAAGCGATCTTTGAAGTTTTTTTTCGCAAGAATCCATTTGAGAATGGCTATGCGATTTTTGCCGGCTTAGAGCGAATGATCAACTATTTAAAAAATTTACATTTTAGTGATTCAGATATTGCTTACTTGCGTGAAACAAAGGCGTATAGTGAAGGTTTTTTGGCTTATTTAAAAAATTGGCATTTTGCTGCTACTGTTCGGTCAGCGCGTGAGGGTGAAGTGATATTTGCCAATGAACCTATCGTACAAATTGAGGGCTCACTGGCTGATGCCCAATTAGTTGAAACGGCGTTATTGAATATTATTAATTACCAAACATTGATTGCAACCAAAGCAGCCCGCATACGTTCAGTTGTGGGTGATGATGGCTTACTAGAATTTGGGACACGACGGGCCCAAGAACTTGATGCGGCTTTATGGGGCACTCGAGCTGCCTACTTGGGTGGCTTTGATGCGACTAGTAATGTACGCGCAGGTAAACTATTTGATATTCCAATCTCTGGGACGCATGCCCATTCACTAGTCCAAACATATCGTAATGATTATGATGCATTTATGGCATATGCTAAAACGCATAAAGATGTCGTTTTTTTAGTTGATACGTATGATACTTTAAAATCGGGAGTCCCAAATGCAATTAAAGTCGCAAAAGAATTAGGCGACAAAATTAATTTTATTGGTGTGCGTATTGATTCAGGTGATATGGCGTATATTTCGAAAAAAGTCCGGGCCCAATTAGATGCAGCTGGTTTTGTTAAGGCAAAGATTTATGCTTCGAATGATTTAGACGAAAAAACTATTATGAATCTTAAAATGCAGCATGCGAAAATTGATATGTGGGGCATTGGGACGAAGTTAATAACTGCCTATGACCAACCCGCATTGGGAGCTGTGTATAAATTAGTATCAATTGAAGATGAAAATGGACAAATGCTTGATACCATCAAACTTTCTAACAATGCGGAAAAGGTTTCCACTCCTGGGAAAAAGCAAGTATGGCGAATTACTAGAAATAGTGATGGCAAATCACAAGGTGACTATGTGGCATTATGGGATGAGCAACCACAAAAAGCAAAAAGTCTGCATATGTTTCATCCCAATTATACGTATATTTCAAAGGATGTAACGGATTTCACCGCTAAGCCATTATTAATTGATATTTTTAAAGATGGGCACCTAATCTATAAGCAACCAAGTTTAAGGACTATTAAAGAATATTCAGCAGTAAGCTTAGAAAGTCTTTGGGAAGAGTATCGTCGTGATTTAAATCCACAGGATTATCCAGTTGACTTATCACAAAAAGCATACGACAATAAAATGAATTTAATTCATAAAGTCAGAGAAAATGTTGCAAAACTAACAAAAGATTAAGACGGCGGGAGAAGATAAGATGACTACTTTACAAAAAGAAATAATTAAAACATTAAGAGTAGAACCAATAATTGAACCACAGGTTGAAATTAAGAGGAGTATTAATTTTTTAAAAGATTATCTAAAGGCTAATCCATTTCTTAGAACATTAGTTTTAGGAATAAGTGGGGGACAAGATTCAACGTTAGCCGGTAAGTTAGCGCAAATGGCTATTAGTGAATTACGTGACGAAACGGGTGATAAATCATATCAGTTTATCGCTGTTCGATTACCATATGGTGAACAAGATGATGAGAGTGATGCAATGGATGCCATTGCTTATCAACAAGCTGATCAAATGATTCGGGTAAATATTAAGCCAGCAACAGATGCAATGGTTGCTGCTTTAGAAGCAAATGATGGGTTAAAAATTTCTGATTACAATAAAGGTAATATTAAGGCGCGCCAACGGATGCTTGCTCAATATGCCATTGCGGGTGCGCATAAAGGTGCGGTAATCGGAACGGATCATGCTGCTGAAGCAGTTACGGGTTTTTATACAAAATTTGGCGATGGTGCAGCTGATATTACACCCTTATACCGCTTGAATAAACGGCAAGGTCGTCAGATGTTAGAACTACTTGATGCCCCCAAACATTTATACACAAAAACACCTACCGCTGATCTAGAAGAAGATCGTCCCGCTTTACCTGACGAAGTGGCACTGGGGGTCACATACGATGATATTGATGACTATTTAGAAGGTAAAATTGTTAGTGATCAAGCAGCGCAAACAATTGAAACTTGGTATTTAAAAACTGAACATAAACGTGAATTACCAGTGACTATTTTTGATAAGTGGTATCAAAAATAATTGGTTAATTTAATATTTAATAATTTTAGAGATATTAAATATTATTAATTGTAGTAGTCCTAACTTATCTGTTACAATAAAACATAGGTTATATATATGGGGGAGTAACTTGCACTCGTTGCGAGTTTGTCGTCAACAAGAAGAAATTCCGGCAAAACTCTTAAAAAGTGAGACTCATGTATGTTAGCATTATTTGCGCATACTGAGATTTTATGTAAAAAAACTATTAAATTAGTACGCGCAAACTATCGTTACTACACTAGCGATAGTAGCGCGTTTTTTGTTACTATCACGAAATTTAAGGGAGAAATTATGGAAAAGAAAGCATATCAAAAAACTTCGGAAGAAGTTATTCAAGAATTAGCTTCGAATGCCCAGCAAGGCCTAAGCAATGCTGAAGTACAAGCACGTTTGACTAAATATGGGGCTAACGTTATTGAAGAAGCTAAGCAAACCACACTGCTACAAAAATTCATTAATCAATTTAAAGATTTAATGATTGGAGTATTATTAGTTGCCGCGGTGATTGCAGCAGCAACTGGTGAAATTGTTGATGCGATTATTATATTAATGGTGGTCGTTTTAAACGCTATTTTTGGAGTGTTTCAAGAGGCTAAAGCAGAAGAAGCGATTAATGCCCTAAAAGAGATGGCAGCACCTAATGCCAATGTTATTCGAGAAGGTAACATTAAAAGTGTTAAAGCGGATGAATTAGTTCCTGGTGATGTAATTTTAATGGAAGCTGGTGATATTGTACCAGCTGATTTAAGATTAATTGAAACTGCATCATTAAAAATTGAAGAAGCTGCTTTAACCGGGGAATCTGTACCGGTTGATAAAATAGCTGAAAATTTAACTGATGAGAACTTACCACTTGGTGATCGCAAAAATTTAGGTTATATGAATAGTAACGTAACTTATGGTCGTGGTCGAGGAATTGTCATTGGTACAGGAATGCAAACTGAAGTTGGCCGGATTGCTAACATGCTAGAAAATGCTGAAAAAAGTGAAACACCGTTGCAAACTAATTTACGTCAATTAGGTAAAGCTCTTACGATTTTAATCTTAATTATTGCTGTCGTAGTATTTGCAATTGGAATGTTAGGGCGTGATGAATCATGGGTCGATATGTTATTAACCGCAATTTCATTAGCTGTTGCAGCTATTCCGGAAGGCTTACCTGCAATTGTGACAATAACATTGGCTTTGGGAACAACACGCATGGCTAAAAAGCATGCTTTAATGCGAAAATTACCAGCAGTAGAAACATTAGGCTCAACAGAAATAATCGGATCTGATAAAACAGGTACATTGACACAAAATAAAATGACCGTTGAAAAGTTTTATGTTGATCAAAAATTATATAATTCAAGTGACGATTTAAATCAAAGTGGCCAATTATTAGCTGATATTTTAGCATTAAATAATGATACTAAGGAAATTGATAATGAATTAGTTGGTGATCCAACTGAAACGGCATTAATACAATTTAACCGGGATAAAGGCCGTAATCTAGTACAGTTATTTAGCGCTAAACCTAGAATTGATGAAATTCCGTTTGACTCTGAACGAAAATTAATGACAACTGTGCATCAAGTCGAACATGAAGATAATTTGATTACTGTTAAAGGTGCACCTGATCAATTATTAGAACGTGTAGCTAAAGTTTTAATTGATGGTGAGGAAGTTGTATTAACATCAGCGATTAAAGAACAAATTTTAGCAACAAACCATGATATGGCAACGCAAGCACTCCGAGTGTTGGCGTTTGCTTATCGTAAAATGGCTCAAATGCCTGCTAGCTTAACTAGTGAAGATGTTGAAAATGATTTAGTTTTTGTTGGATTGATTGGAATGATTGATCCAGAGCGGCCAGAAGTGGCTGGGGCAATTGCTGAAGCTAAGACAGCTGGTATTAAAACGTTAATGATAACTGGTGATCATCGAGATACAGCATCAGCAATTGCTAAGCGTTTAGGCATTTTAGATGATAATCAAAAAGATGCAGTGATTACAGGTGCACAGCTAGATGAACTTAGTGATGAAGTCTTTAATCAAAAAGTTGATCAATATTCCGTATATGCGCGGGTAGCACCAGAACATAAGGTTAGAATTGTTAAAGCTTGGCAGTCACGTGGTAAGGTAGTAGCGATGACGGGGGATGGCGTCAATGATGCACCAGCACTAAAAACGGCTGATATCGGGGTTGCCATGGGTATTACTGGAACTGAAGTTTCAAAAGGCGCCTCAGATATGGTTTTGGCTGATGATAATTTTGCAACAATTGTTGATGCAGTGCATGAAGGGCGGAAAGTCTTTACGAATATTCAAAAAGCTATTCAATATTTATTATCTGCTAATTTAGGTGAAGTTTTAACTTTATTTATAATGACCCTTATGGGTTGGAGTATTTTGGCCCCAGTCCATATTTTATGGATTAACTTGATTACAGATACTTTTCCAGCAATTGCATTAGGGGTAGAACCTGGTGAACCGGGCATTATGAATCGTAAACCACGTGGTCGTAAATCAACCTTCCTTTCACATGGTGTTAAATCAGCAATTATCTACCAAGGTATTTTAGAAGGGGTGCTAACTTTAGGTGTGTACTGGATTGGTATTAATTATCCCGTCCACGCAAATGATGCGGCTTTAGCTCATGCAGATGCATTGACGATGGCCTTTGTTACTTTAGGGTTAATTCAGCTTTTCCATGCTTTTTCTACTAAATCAGTTTATCAATCAATCTTTACGGTTGGTGCATTTAAGAATAAGGCATTCAACTGGGCGATCTTACTTGCTGCTGTATTACTAGGAATTACTATTTTTGTACCGGGTTTAAACGGTCTCTTCCACGTAACCCCACTTGATTGGCATCAATGGTTAACGGTTCTAGGTGCGGGTGTATTGATGGTCACAATTGTAGAAATTGTAAAATTAGTTCAACGGAGAATGTTTAACAAGATTTAAGCTTAATAGGATTAAATGATATAATAAGGCTAATTAGCTGATTAAATAAAAAGGAGAAATTAAATGGTACGCAAAACGATGGTTGGTATGCAAAAGTTTGCCTCAAATTTACAAGATGTAATTCAGTCAACGGAGGATACAGGGAACCATGTTGCAGATTTTTATGAAAAATTAGAAGAGGCATTAGCTGATGATCAATTAGCCATGATGCCGAAAACTGAATTTCAAGAAATTATTGCTGAATTTAATGATGCTACCGAGGTGTATGAAGCGAATACTGTTAAATTGCAGGAAGTTAATGCGCCAGTCAAATTAATGGGTCTATATGCTAATTTTAAAAAACATTATGCAGAATATGCAGTTGCATGTCGGGCAATGGTTAATGCAATAGACGTTGAGAAACAATTTGTTGACCAACAAAAATTTAATGCAGCTGGTGATGAGCAAGAAAATCAAATGGATAAAATTTCGGTTACAATGCAAAAAATGATGGCTAAACTCTAAAATTAATACTAATTAAACTAAAAGGATACTAACAAAGGTAAAAATGTTAGTATCCTTTTTCTGTAAAGATAAAAATAAATTTGCATTAAATGATTATATATTGGTAAAAATTTAAAGTTTTTATTTATACATCAAGTACAAACATGTAATAAAAATGTAAAGATAGATCAAATAGGTTGCAATGAAATGATGTTATGATGTCCGTATTATTAATTTATGAATCTAATTGGAGAATAAAAAACAGATGAAAAAAATTATCCAAATAGTATTAGCAGTAAGTATAATTATGGTAACTTTGATAACTTTTAATGATGTCCAAGCCGACAGCGGAAATGATCATTTGATCTCATCAAGTAAGTCAGTAAAAAAATATGCTTATGTCAAACATAGTGGCAACATTTATGATGTAGACAATGAAGATGTTTTAACAAAATCTGGTATTAAGACTAAAAGTTATGGATCAGTCAGGTTAAAGGTTACGAAAAAAGCAACGGCCATCATTAGTGGCCATACGAGAAAAGTTTATTATGTAAGTAATGGTAGCATTGCAGGTTGGGTAAGAAAAACTAATTTGACTTTTGTAAAAAAAGGCGACGTTAATGGTGCTCAAATTATTGCGTATGCGAAAAAATTTAAGGGTACACCTTATGTTTGGGGCGGAACAACACCGAATGGCTTTGATTGTTCTGGTTTTACTCAATATGTTTACCGAAAGGTTACTGGTAAAAACATAGGGCGTACCGCAGCCAACCAAGCCCTATCACGTGGTGCCAAACAAATTGCTGTAGCAAAAGCTAAACCTGGTGATTTACTAATTTGGGGTAATGGATCAAGTGCCTATCATGTAGGAATTTCAACTGGTTATCATAAATGGATTAATGCTTTTAAGCCGGGCCGTCGTTTGGGGAATGCTTCATATGCAACGTTTAGTAATCATCCGAGTTATGCAGTTCATATTAATTTAGACAAACTTACTAACTATTAAAATATTTCATCTGGGTTAAAGCGGCTCTTTGTCAAATGGTACTGATAGACTAAATAATTAAATTAATTTATTAAGCAACTAATTCGTAATTTGAATTAGTTGTTTTTTTGTAATTTATCGCAAAATATGAATTTTTAAAGCTAATTAAA
>NZ_JAFBDN010000011.1 GCF_016908275.1 Periweissella beninensis
TTATCCGTAACTAACATCGGGGAGATGTTAGTTACATAATTTACTAGCGAAATTGACATTCGCAAATTTGTATATCTTAGGTACAAATCCTAAGATCCTTACACATTTGATTGTCAAAACTTTATTCAGTTTTCAAAGATCTACTTGGTTGTTATTAAACAACTATTTAATATTAACAATAAAATCTCGTAATGTCAATAGTTTTATAATAACTAATTTTTTTGTTTGTTCCAGAAAACTTTTCTCTTCTTCAACAACAAATAATATATTACTATTTTTTTTTTAAACGGTCAATAGTTTTTTTAATTTAATTTTATTAATACGCAATATTTCTTTATTTACTAGTCGATAAATTTTTTCTCACGGTTTATAACAATATCAAAAAGTCCCGATAAATGCGATTCAATCGCATTTATCGGGACTTTTACTAATTAACTAACTTATTTATTTGTTATATCCAATGACAGCTTAGATTATGGTCGCATTGTTGGAAATAGTAAAACATCTCGAATTGATTCTGCATCAGTTAATAGCATAACTAGTCGGTCGATACCGATTCCCAGTCCACCTGTTGGTGGCATACCATATTCAAGTGCTTCCACGAAATCTTCATCAATTCCTTCAGCTTCATCATTACCAGCTTCTCTTTCGGCTGCTTGTGCTTCAAATCGTTCACGTTGATCGATTGGATCATTCAACTCAGTAAAGGCATTAGCATATTCGCCACCTAAAATAAACAATTCGAAACGGTCAGTAAACCGTGCATCTTGCGCATTTTTCTTAGCTAATGGTGAAACCTCTAATGGATGACCATATACAAAGGTTGGTTGCTGTAATTTATCTTCAACAAATGTTTCAAAGAATTCATTAATAATATGGCCAACTGTCCAATAACTTTCGTATTTAACATGGTTTTCATCGGCTAATTTTTGCGCATCTTCAATTGACATTGGTTGCCAAAAATCAATCCCGGTATGTTCTTTAATTAAATCAACCATATGCTTACGCGCAAATGGTTTTGACAAATCAATTTCCGTACCTTGATAATTCACGATTCCATTATTAGTCACTACTTTAGCGGCCGCTTTAAAAATAGCTTCAGTTTCATCCATAACATCATCAAAATCCCAAAAGGCAGCGTATGATTCAAGCACAGTAAATTCTGGATTATGTTTTGGATCCATTCCTTCATTTCTAAAGACACGTCCTATTTCATATACACGGTCCATCCCACCAACAATCAACCGCTTTAAATGAAGCTCTAAAGCAATTCGTAGATACATATCAATATTTAACGCATTGTGATGGGTAATAAATGGCCGTGCGGCTGCCCCACCAGCTGCATTCTGTAACATAGGTGTTTCAACCTCAACAAAATTTTGACCATCTAGATAATGACGAATGGCTGAAATAATTTGTGAGCGCTTTTGAAATTTATCAAATGAATCCTGATTGGCAATTAAGTCTAAGTAACGTTGTCGATACTTTGTTTCAACATCTGTCAAACCATGAAATTTATCTGGTAATGGTCGTAATGCTTTTGATAAATGCGTTAAATGTGTGGGTTTAATTGTTAACTCACCCATATCAGTTTTAATTACTTCACCTTCAACCCCAAGCCAATCACCTAAATCAGCTTTTTTAAAAATGAAATAATTTTCTTCACCTACAACATCCTTACGGACATAAATTTGCATTTTACCAGAACGGTCTTTTAAGTCAGCAAAACCAACTTTACCTTTACCCCGTTTAGACATCATTCTTCCAGCTAAAGTAACTGTAATGTTTTTATCATTTAACTCATCTTTTGCTAACGTACCGTATTTGGCATGTAAATCGGCAGCTAATGCTGAAATTTCGAATTTTTGGCCAAAGGGATCAATGCCATTTTCACGAAGTTCATCCATTTTTTCGCGACGCGCGATCATTTGATCATTCATTGTAAGTTCTTGTTGTCCCACGATTATTCCTCTTTTCTGAATTAGTCCAAATATAATATTGACAACTTAATGCCAAAATTGCAATACCAATAAACAAATTAATTTAGTTTATTATTTTATTTATTTTGCTTTACAATAATTTCCGTCAAATCTTGTTCTGAAAATTGATAATGCGTTTGACAGAACTGACAAATTACTTCAGCACCATGATCTTCATCACGTAGTTGCATTAAATCTGTTTTGGGTAAACTTGCCATGCGCTCTGCAAAACGATCCTTAGAACAATCACATTCAAAATTAACTGGTATTTTATCAATAATGTTTACTTGAGTCTTTGAAAATAATAGTCTTAAAATATCTTCGGGTGTTTGACCATCACGCATTAACTTCGAAATTAATGGTAATTCTTTAAGTCGTTGTTCTAACTCATTAATTGCCGCATCTTCTGCTCCTGGTAATAATTGAATTAAAAAACCACCAGCAACAGCAACATTACCATCAGCATTAATAAACACAGATACCCCAACCGCCGAAGGAATTTGTTCAGATTTAGCCAAATAATATGTAAAATCTTCTCCTAATTCACCAGATACAATTGGTGTTTGACCAGTAAATGGTGTTCCAAACCCTTGATCCTTGGTTACCGTTATAAAGCCATTTTTACCAACAGTTTTTGCAACATCAATATGTCCATCATCTTTTAACGGTAAATTAACATGCGGATATTGAACATATCCCTTCACAATCCCCTTTGGTGTAGCATCAATCACAATGGCTCCAATTGGTCCTTGACCATCTATTTTTACTGTTAGTTTATCATCACCTTTTAACACTGATGATGCTAATAATAATGAACCAGTCAAACTACGTCCAAATGCAGCTGATGCTGATGGCCAAGTGTCATGAACCTGTTGAGCATGGGCTACTAATTGTGTTGATTGGATTGCATAAGCTCTAAAATTACCATCTTCAGTAATACTTTTTATTAAGTAATCCGCTTCCATCTTTTCCCCTTTCCGTATATTATCTTCTATTTTACTAATAAAAGGGCGCTGTGACAAAATTAGTGTTTTGTCGCAACTCCCTTAAATTTTACTATCTAAATATTAACAAGTCTATAACTCATCATTTGGTTCATCAGTTTCTGGCTGCTTATATTGAGCTTCTTGATGCGCATCTTTTTCGGCAAGCTTTGCTTTCGATTCTTCAAAAGAATCTGCTTTTGCTTCATCAACTTGCTTAGCACTTAAGAAATCTGCTGGCATTTTACCAGTTTCATATAAACTCTTAATTTGATGTGCATCCAAAGTTTCATATTGTAGTAACGCTTCAGCAATTGCCTTATGCTGATCACGATGCTTTTCAATAATCGCTGTTGCTTCTTTATAACCATCCGTGGTAATTCTGCGAATTTCTTCATCAATAATTTGAGAAGTTGCTTGAGAAAACGGTGCATTTCCACCAAATTGTTCCCCAGCAAACATTGCACCCCCACCTTCAAGTTGCACCATACCAAGCTTATCAGACATTCCATATTGCGTCACCATTGCGCGAGCAATACCTGTTGCTTGTTGGAAATCATTAGATGCTCCTGAAGATTGTTGCTTAAAAATAATTTCTTCAGCAGCCCGGCCACCCATCAAGCCAGCAATTTGATCCATGGCATCTTCTTTACTCAACAACATTTGATCTTCTCGTGGTAACACAATTGCATATCCACCGGCACGACCACGTGGAACAATGGTTACTTTATGCACAACACGTGCTCGACTTAACACCATTCCCACAAGAGCGTGTCCAGCTTCATGATAAGCAACTGTTTCACGTTCATGTTTTGAAATAACGCGATCTTTTTTAGCAGGCCCCGCAATAACACGATCTTCCGCTTCATCAACATCTGATGCATCAATGGTTTTCTTATTACGACGGGCGGCCAATAAGGCTGCTTCATTTAGTAAGTTTTCTAAATCAGCTCCTACAAATCCTGGGGTTTGTTGCGCAATCACTTTTAAATCAACATCGCTATCAAGGGGTTTGTTTTTAGCATGTACTCTTAGGATTGCTTCCCGGCCCTTAACATCTGGCGCACCAACTAAAATTTTCCGATCAAACCGACCTGGTCGTAATAAAGCTGGATCCAAAACATCAGAACGATTTGTCGCTGCCATAACAATAACAGCATCTGTTTTAGTAAACCCATCCATTTCAATCAACATTTGGTTCAATGTTTGTTCCCGTTCATCATTACCGCCGCCCATGCCTGAACCACGTTTTCGTCCAATTGCATCAATTTCATCAATAAAAATAATTGAAGGCGCTGTTCGTTTCGCATTATCAAAGAGGTCACGTACTCGTGAAGCTCCAACCCCAACAAACATTTCTACAAAGTCTGATCCTGAGATTGAATAAAATGGCACACCTGCTTCACCAGCCACAGCTTTAGCAAGTAACGTTTTCCCAGTTCCGGGAGGTCCTTCTAATAGGACACCGGCTGGGATTCTGGCTCCTAATCCCGCAAACTTTTTGGGATCCTTTAAAAAATCAACAATTTCAACTAATTCTTGTTTCTCTTCCTCAGCACCTGCTACATCAGAAAAACGAATCTTATTAGAATTAGGATCAGCTGGTTTGGCCTTTGATTTACCGAAGTTCATAACACCACCTCGGCCACCGCCACCACCTTGACCAGCTTGACTCATCATTAAGTAAAATAGACCAACTAAAATCAACATTGGAATCAAAGTAACAAAAATATTGCTTAAAATCCCTGATGGTTCTGATTTAACATGTTCAGTTGCTTGACCACTTTTGGCAGCTTTATGAATTTCAGCAACTACTGGATCATTCATCAAAACAGTTGAAGTAAATGACTTAACTGAAGTTTTACTAGTCCCACCTAAAATTGATGGACTAGAACTCTTAACTTCCTGGGCTTTCTTATACTCACCAGTAATTTTATAAACTCCATTACCGGGTTGAATGGAATATTCCTTAACTTTACCGCTCTTTAATTGAGAAGTAAACTTAGTCGCATTAATTGCCTGTGTACCACTTTGTCCATTACCAGTAAAGAACGCAATTGCTCCAATTACGACAATAAACATAAAAATGTACAAGACAGCATTGCGGAATAAACCATTATTCCGACGATTATTCATACACGCCTCCTCAATAGTGAATTTTAAATTTGAGCTTATTACTTAATAGTAGTAATATACCACATTTGACTATTCTTGACTATTTAATGTTGCACTATCTTCTTCACTATATATTTTTGGCTTTAAAATCCCAACATATGGTAAGTTACGATATAGCTCTTTGTAATCTAAGCCATAGCCCACAACAAACGCCTTAGGTACATCAAAGCCAACATAGTCAACAGCTACATCTACAACGCGACCTTCTTTTTTATCAAGTAAACTAGCCACCTTTACTGAAGCAGCACCACGTTTGTGTAGAAGTTCAATCATATATTTTAAGGTTCGTCCAGTATCAACAATATCCTCTAAAATAATAATATCACGCCCTGCCACATCAGTTGTCAAATCAGTTCTAAGTGTAATTTCACCAGCAGATTCAACCCCACCGTGGTAACTTGATACATCAATAAAATCAAGTTCAACATAAGAATCCATTTCACGCATAACATCAACGCTCCATAAGATTGCTCCTTTTAATACTGATAATAAAATGGGGGTTTTGTCAGCATAATCCTCGGCTAATTGATTACCAATTCGCTTAGCTGCATTTTGGATATCCTCAACACTATATAAAACCCGTTCAATATCTTTATTCATCGTCATCTGACAAAGTCTCCTATTTGTTGTTTGCTGGAATATAAATTAACTCATAGTTAGTTACTGTAGTATCAAGCCAAGCTTGCTTGTGATTTAAAATCCATAATATTTGATTCATTTGAGTTGTAATTAACATCACTTGCCCTCTAGCGACTATGGGAACCTTATCATCAATCAAAATTTTTTTGACCTTTTGATGACCATGTTTAAGGGCAATTCGGTCACCAACTTGACGCGGCCGAATCATTAATGGTAAGTCACTTTCTTGCAAATATACTGGCATCCGCTCAGCATCTAAACTAATTTCATTTATTAATAAGCTTTTTGATTTAACAATAAATTTACCACCATCTGGCAATAAATACCACTCATTCAATGTTAACATAAAATCATCTTTTTGTTTGTCATTTATTTGGGTTGGTCTTAAATATTTATAAAATAATTTTTCATATTGCTTTTCAATTCTAATTTCAGCGGTTAACTGAATGTACCCCTGGGGTTTTTGTACGTTAAAATATAAATTTTTAATTTGGGTCAACTGAGTACGTTTAATTGATAATTGCGCATTATTATCTTTAAGCCACGCTTTCAAAATAATTTCAAACCAGTTTTGATCAACGTCACTCCAATCATTGGTAATTATAATTGTGGCTAATTTTTTTTTCGTATAACTGGTGACTAACTCATCTTGGAGCGTTAATTGATCAACAAATTCTGTAATATGCTTAATTGTTTGGGGATTTTCTGCAATTAATTGTGGCAATAGTTGGTGCCTTATTCGATTACGCGTATACATCAAGTCTTGATTACTTTCATCTTCGTACCAATCAATTGCATGCGCGTTGGCAAAATCGATTAAGTCCTGTTTAGGAATATTTAATAGTGGTCGTATCAAATCAGTATCTTCGGTGAAAACTCTTTGCCAAGCAATTGCAGTTAATTGTGCCAAATCACCACCACGGATTAACTTCATCAAAAAAGTCTCTGCTTGGTCATTGGCATGATGCGCTGTTAAAATTTTCGTAGCTTGATATTTTTCAGCCACTTTTCTTAAAAACGTATATCTAAAAACTCTGGCAGCAGCTTCTACGCCGGTCTTTGGCTGTGTCTTCCATGCCTCTACCTCACACTTAAAATTATACTTTTGTGCGACTCGTTTAACGAATTCAGCCTCCTTTGTACTAGTTGGGCGCAAGCCATGATCAATATGGGCAACAATAATTTCATTTTCAGTAAAATGATGAGCTAGTAAATATAATAATACCTGTGAATCAACCCCCGCTGACACAGCGATTAATAATTTATCTTGCTTTTTAAATAGTTGTTGCATTCTGATATTTTTGACTAGCTGTTGTTCAATATTCATTGTCTACTCCTTAAATTAAAAAACCGTATTCTGCCTTAATTGTCAAAATACGGTTGCTTTTTAAAAGATAATATCCTTAATTTTCAGAACTTGAATCACTATTAGGTAGATTATAAACAACTTCACCCTTTTTAGTATACATATATTTATCACGAATTAGTTGTTGCAAATAATCATCGTCATGGAGCAATTTTACTTGTTTTTTTAAACGTTTATTATTTTTATCAACTTTAGTAACAGATGTTTGAACCGTAGCAATCTGTTCTTTGATAAAGTGTAACCTAACTAATTTATAACTAATTATTATGACACATACTAATAAAATGATTCCTGTTACTCTTCTAATTGTTTGACGACGTCTACTGTGCGCAGCATGATAGTACTCTTCTCGCTGTGTTCGTAAATGTTCGCTGGAACGAACCTTATCTGCTAATTGATTATTCAGTTTCATTCCGCCGCCCCCTAAAGTCATTAATTCACTGTTATTTTATCATGAATTAACAGTAAAATCTTGTTCGTAATCTTCTTTTAATATTTCATACATTTTTTCAGCATCTTCTTTTTTAGTTGTTTCAAGCAAGGCTAAGACCCTGACAGTCAGTGTCTTATTACCGAATTTAATTTCTAATTCATCACCAGTGTGTAAAACAGTAGATGATTTAGCAACCTTTTGATTAACTGCAATCCGACCTTGATCAGAGATTTCTTTAGCAACACTTCTTCGCTTGATAATTCTAGCAACCTTTAAAAATTTATCTAATCGCATGATTAAACTCCTATCGTAACTTTAATATTTTCTTACCCAAAGGCAACATTTCAATTTCTTCAACTGTTAATAATTTCGTTTTAAAAAGTAAATAGCCACTAATACTAGCACCTATTGAAGTAGCAATTATAATTGTTACCAGCGTCAATGATCGACTTGTACTGTAAATTTGTTCTAAAAATGTAGTAATGAATCTTACAACTACCAACATTAAGAGACTTTGTCCCACTAATTTTAGCATAAATGATTTTAACAATGGCCCGTTAAGTAACAATTGTTGATAAACGTGGAACCAAATGTAACTTAGCATCCCTACGAGCGCGCAAACCGTCGTAATACTTGCCCCCATGATGCCTAGCTTTTCAACCAATATGGTATTAAGTGCGCCCTTAATACCAATGGCTATTATTAGCCCTGGCTCAAGTGATTGCGTTTGTTCAATACTTTGTAAAATACTAGTTAAAATTAAAAGTAGTGACATACTAATAATAGTCAGCATATATACAGCTAGCGTCCAACTATTAGTGCGCGTACCAAATAATAATTGATTAATTTGTGGCATCAAGCTGATTAACCCCATCGTAATCATAATTGCTAACCAGGCAGTTACTTTCAGTAATTGCATAATTGTCATTCTCAAAACCTTTTGCGCTTTGTTTAAAAATAGACGCCGTAAACTTGGTAAGCTAGAAGTTGCAAACCCAGTTGCTAAAACTAACCCAAATTGGACCAATGGTTGGGCCCGATCATAAATACCCTTAACAGCTTTCGCTTGTTCACTAGGTATTCCGCTACTAATTAAGGCCGAACGTACGGTAAATGAATCAATTAACTGTAAAATTAATAACAGACCTACTAAACTACTAACTAAAATTCCTTCTGTTAATAATCTTTGTTTTATTTGTTGTCGTTGCTTTTTAGTACTTGATATTGTCTTACTTAAAAAAAGTGGTACGTTTTTAATAAAAAATAAGCTTGCCACGCCACCAGCAATCGGTGCCGACAACATCGCTAACATCCCCATGAAGTATACATTCCACTTTAACTTCATTGCTAAATATGCCACGCCAATAATTATCAAGACACGTACAATTTGTTCAATAACTTGTGAAAATGCAGTTGGTCGCATGTTGTGTTGCCCTTGTGCAAGCCCGCGTCCTGTGGCTAATATTGGTAAAAATAAAAACATCCAACTCACCGCCATAATAACGTGTGCTAGATTCACATCCCCCATTAGCTTGGCAATTAATGAACTCCCTAGCATTAACCCTGCCCACAAACCAACACCTAACACCATTAAATACTTAAAGATAATTTTACTAGTTACTAGTTGTTCAGTTAACGTGGCTTTTTCACTAATTAGTTTTGAAATAAAAACTGGTAACCCATTTAAGGCTAACGTCATGCCTAATCCATAGATTGGATAGACTTGTTGATAGACATAAAATCCTGTATTACCAACAAAATTTTCTAACGGGATTCGATAGATGGCACTTAAGATTTTAGCAACGACACCGGCTGTCGATAATATTAACGCCCCTTTTATTATTTGCCTATTACTCATGAACTTCATTTGCTCCTTTTATAATAAGCGCCACTACGTTCAAATAAAGTTTCAATTCATCAAGCCAATCTTGTTGGTGCATAGTTGGTTGAATGATAAATTTGATTTTAAAAATACTGTCAGTTGCTTCACTAATTACTGATCTAAATTTAGTCTTATCCAAACTAGCAATTAATTCTTTAGATAAAGTTTTAAATACGTTTTTCAAATTGAAACTAACAAAAATAAAATGATCTGTTTTTTCAATTTTATTTACTAATGCTAGATCAGCCAATTGCTTAATTTCATTTACTTGAATCAGATTTTCAACTTCAACGGGATAATCACCAAAACGATCAATTAAGTCTGCCACAACTTCTTCATTAGCATCAACTTGTTGAGCTTGTCTAATTTTTTGATACATTTCGATCTTTTGTAACGGATTGGTGATATAACTATCCGGAATATAGGCTTCTATTCCTAAATTAATTTCGGCATCAGTGCGTTCAAGTACTACTTTACCTTGCTTTTTATCAACTGCTTCTTTTAGCATTTGGACGTATAAATCGTAACCAACTGAGTCAATAAATCCATGCTGCTGTTTACCTAATAAATTCCCTGCACCACGAATACTTAAATCGCGCATTGCAATTTTAAATCCGGAACCTAATTCTGTAAAGTCACGAATCGCCGCTAAGCGTTTCTCACTTTCTTCATTCAATACTTGATTTTCGGGATATGTGAAATATGCATAGGCAATTCGGGCTGAACGGCCAACACGACCTCTCAATTGATATAACTGAGCTAGTCCCATATGATCTGCACGTTCAATAATTAACGTATTAGCATTTGGAATGTCCACCCCTGTTTCAATAATCGTTGTTGCAACTAACACATCATATTCCTTATTAATAAAATTATACAAAACATTTTCTAATTGAATCTCTGTCATTTGCCCATGGGCATAAGCAACGCGGGCGTTGGGCACTAACATTTTTAAATAATCGGCAACTTTTTCAATATCCTCAACACGATTATGAAGATAAAAAACCTGCCCTTGTCGACTAATTTCTTTTTCAATTGCACTAGCAATCACATCGCCATTTTGTTCGATTACATACGTTTGAATAGGATAGCGATTAGCTGGCGGTGTTTCAATAACTGATAAATCCCGTACCCCTAGCATTGACATGTGTAATGTTCTTGGGATAGGGGTTGCAGTTAACGTCAAAACGTCCACATTATTTTTTAATGCCTTTAATCGTTCTTTGTGTTTAACACCAAAACGTTGTTCTTCATCGACAATTAATAATCCTAAATCAGCAAATTGTACATCTTTTGATAATACCCGGTGCGTCCCAACAACCATATCTATTTGATGCTGTGCCACTTGTTCTAACACCAATTTTACTTGTTGCTTCGTTTGAAAACGTGATAATAAGGCTATGCGCACGCCAAATGCACCAAATCGTTCTTGCATTGACTCAAAATGTTGTTGTGCCAAAATAGTTGTTGGCACCAAAATTGCTACCTGTTTATTATCTAAAAAAGCTTGGTATGCCGCCCGAAATGCTACTTCTGTTTTTCCAAAACCAACATCACCAACAAGTAATCGATCCATTGGCTTAGCCTTTTGCATATCCGCTAAGACTTCATCTGTCGAACGTAGTTGATCGGGGGTCTCAGTGTAAATAAAGGCATCAGTAAATTTTGCCATTGCGGCTGGATTAGCAGTAAATGCAAACCCCTTTGCTGCATCTCGTTTAGCATATAGGTCAATTAATTCATCTGCAATATCTTCAATTTGGGTCGCAACCTTACGCTTCGTTTTTGCCCATTCACTTCCACCCAAACGATTAATTTTAGGCTGTTTGTCTTCCGCACCAACATATTTTTGAATTAAATTAAGCTGCGTTACTGGGATAAAAATTTTGGCATCTTTTTGATATCCAATTTTAATGTAATCTTGTTTTAATCCTTTGACTGTAAGCGTATGAATTCCTTCATAAACACCAATTCCGTGATTAATGTGGACTAAATAATCACCAACCTTTAACTCAGCATAGCTTTTTATTCGTTCAGTATTACTAATTTTTGGACGTGCTTGCTTTGGTCGTTGGACCTTAACTTGATTAAATAATTCATTTTCCGTAATAACCGCAACTTTTTGATCAAGTAATTCAAAGCCTTGATTTATTGGCAGTTCAACAACTTGGACCACATTTTGCAAAATATTATTAGTAGCTACTAAATTTGTCTTAATTTCAAAGTCTTGCAAAATTTGCTGAATCGCAAGTTGCCGTTCTTGTGATATAGCAACTAAAATAATTGTATATTTTTGCCGTAACCACCGTTCAATTTCATCTTTTAGCAGTGGCAATTGACTAAAAAATTCTTGCATAATCCGATTTTTAACATTTATCAAATTTGTTAACTTAAAATTACCAATGCCCTTTTGCAAATGTGTTACCAATAATTGCGGTTGTTTTTTGGTTCGCACCAAATCATGTAAGCCATCACCTAAATTAATATCGGCTAGTACCGCTTGCTGTGCTAGTTGTTCGGTTAACCAACTAGCATTTTGCATATCAATTTGCTTTTCTGTTTCTAGTAAATGAGCCAGATCATCAAAAATAATTAAACCGGTTAATGATAAATAGTCAATAATACTATGAACTTTTGTAAAGTTTTCTAAGTATAGATTAATCTCTTTATTTTCTGGTGTTAGTTGGTCAAATAATCTGGCAAAATGATCAGTTAAATGCTTTTTATGTGCTCCCACTAACTTTTGCCGTTGTGCTTGCATCCGTTCCATTAAGTGAAGTTGCCCATCGGCCAATTCCTTTGCTGTTAGCACTTGTTCGGTGGCTGGTAAAACGTTAATTTGTTCTAGATTTTCAATTGAACGTTGTGAATTAATATCAAAACTCCGAATTGAATCTAGTTGGGTATCAAAAAAATCTAATCTAATTGGATTTTCCATATTTAAGGGATAAATATCAACAATCGATCCACGAATAGCCATATCGCCAGGTTTTTCAACTTGCGCCTGCATGCGATAGCCAAGTGTTTGTAATTTTTCCTGCACTTCACCTAATTCATATTCATCTTCAAAATTGAATGCGATATGTGCAGTAGAAAACTTACTTGGAGCAATTAACTTTTTTCTAGCACCTGCAATGGTCGTGACTACAATCACCGGTTCTTGACCTATTAATGCCTTTAAAGTAGCTAATCTTGTTGCTTGTGCTTGTGGTGAAGCTACTGATTGTTCAATTGCGATGCTGTCATCCACCGGAAAGTCATACACAAATTCAGAGCCTAAATAACCACGTAATGCTATCAACATTTGTTGTGCGTGATAATTATTATCAGTTATAATAATTTGACTTGCTTGCCGTGCTTTAAAGATTTCAGCCATCCATAAAACTTTTGTCATATCTGTTAAACCAGTTACCATTTGACGACTATCACTGGTCATCTTTTCTAAGACATCCATAAATGCTGGTGTTTTCGTAATTAAAGTCTCAAATTCCATTGTATCTCCTCGTGACTTTATGCGACTAATACTTACTAATTAAATTTATTCATTGTCTTTTGGAAGTCAGCAGTAGTAAGCCAATATTCAATCATTTGCATTGCTAAAATGATGCCATCTTCTAAACTCGCTTGTTGCTCTTTACTAAATTTACCTAAAACATAATTGACAACTGCCTCTTGATTATGTTGGGGATGATCGATTCCAAATTTTAAGCGCTTAAATTCACTTGAACCCGTATGTGCAATAATACTTTTCAACCCATTATGACCACCGGCTGAGCCCTTTTGTCGTAATCGTAATTGTCCCATGGGGCGATCCATATCATCATGAATAATTAGTACATCGGCCAAATCAATATTGTAGTAATCCATTAAAGCCTTAACTGCAATCCCTGAATCATTCATATATGTTGTTGGCTCAACCAATAACACTTTTTCAGCGTTAATTGTCGTTTGTGCAATCATAGCAGCTTGTTTTGTTTGTTTTAAACTCACCTTTTTTTCTGCCAAAATTTTATCAACGACCATAAAGCCAATATTATGTCGCGTTTGTGCATATTTTTGACCAATATTTCCAAGGCCCACTATCATTTTCATCTTCTAATTAATTCCTTCCTTCCATTCCTATTAGCAGCGTCTGTATTTCTAAATCAATAAGTTTATGTCAACTAGCAAAAAAGCAAGTTAATTAAAAAATTAGCTTGATCTTTTACAATATCGAGTATGTTTACGCTGTAAAAACTACATTTTGTATAGTTTTGTTGGCTCCCGTACTTACTTTTATCTGTAATCGTAGATAACTAACAAATAAGTATAGCATGAAATTAAACTTTTAGCGCTGAATGACTATTCTTTTTTAAAGAATTATGATAATATTAAATATTATCTCAGCGAATTTTAACTTGGAGGCCCGCCGTGGATTTATCGCTTATCAAATCAAAAGATGTTTTAACTGTTGTCCATGAGGATACAACTATAGCGGAAGCCTTAGAAATATTTGAAACTTCAAATTTTCGAGCAATTCCAATCTTAGATAGTAATGGTGAAATTTTTCGTGGCAATATCTATAAAATGCACGTTTATCGGCATATGGCTCAAGCTGGTGATATGCAAGCACCGGTTACTAGTATTATGCGTAATTCGACTAAATTTATTAATTTAGATTCGGAGTTTTATGAACTTTTTTTTGCAATTCGTGATTTACCTTATATTGCAGTGCTTGATCATCAAAACCGCTTTTATGGTATTTTAACCCATGCTCGGTTAATGCGTACCCTTTCGTATAGTTGGAACTTTGAAAAGGGATCATATGTCTTAACTGTCCGTACCCCTGGTCAACGTGGTGATTTGCATACCACTTCTAAAACTATTTCAAAATATACTGATATCGTTGCTGTTATGACATTTAATATTTCAAATGATAATAATACTGTTGATATTTTATACACATTACCAAAAAGTGTCGATAATACGTTATTACAAAAAATTATTAAAGCCCTACAGCGCAAAGGTTATCCAGTAATTGAAATTGAAGACCTACATAATTAAATTTAGGGTTCTGTTGCAAAATTTAAAAAAAGAGTATAAAAGGCCTAATGTACTATTTTGACTATGCTGGTATACTCATTAAAACTTTAATTTCCGTACAGACTGAAAAGCCGAAGAGATTTCCTTCTTTTCGGCTTTTCTTATATATTCCTCGAATTGTTTCCATGCCCTTAATCGTGGTAGAGACAGTACGGAGACTTCGATAAAATTTGCTGCGACGTTTAATTGGATGATGATCTTGTTCAATTAGATTATTGAGATATTTAAGTGTTCGATGCTCTGTTTTCAAATAAAATCCGTTTTTCTGTAACTTTTTAAATGCACTACCTATAGACGGGGCTTTATCTGTAACGAGAACCTTTGGTTCACCGAATTGTTTCTTTAATCGTTTTAAAAACGCATAAGCTGCTTGTGTATCTCGTTTTTTACGTAACCAAATATCTAAAGTTAGCCCATCTGCATCAATTGCTCGATATAAATAGTGCCACTTTCCTTTGATTTTGATATAAGTTTCGTCCATTTTCCACGAATAAAAGAGCTGTCTGTTTTTCTTTTTCCAAATTTGATACAGGACTTTTCCGTATTCCTGGACCCAACGGTAAATGGTTGTATGACAGACATTAATACCACAGTCACAAAGAATTTCTTGAACTTCTCGATAACTTAATTATATCGAAGATAGTAACCTACAGCGACAATAATTACATCTTTTTGAAATTGTTTACCTTTAAAGTAATCCATCTTTTTTTCTCCAAGCTATCTTTTATTTCTAGTTTATCCTAAAATGAGGTTATTAGAAAACTTTGCAACAGAACCGTTGTTTTTTTCTGAATTGGGCAAAATAAATAGTGGTATTTTCACCTTCTCTGCAGAATTTCTAAGTGCTTGTTTTTCAGCGACGAAACTTTAGGCCAAGCAAGCACAGGATAATATATTAAAAAGGACCGAATTTATCAAAATTCAGTCCATCTTAACGAAAATTGTTAATTAATTTTTGCTTTCGCGTCTTTTTCAGTATCTTCTAAGAAACTTTGTAGCCCTGCTTGATCAATCCGGCCATCTAGCAACATTGCCACACCGGCCATAAAATTCATACCAGTTTGAACTCCATCATAAAATGCATCTGCCACTCTATCATCACTTTGACCTTTAAAAGCCTTAGTATAAGCTACTTGATAATCACCTAGTCGACCAATTAAATACGATACATCTTTACTCCGACCAAGCTCTTTCGCTAAATTATTAACTTGTGCTACTAATTCCTCATCAGCCTTTTCAACTGGCATCCCGTTGGCAAAAGCTAAAAAAGCTTCACTAATTGCATGTGCTTCTTCCTGTGTAAGCTTACTAAAATTTCTAATATGTTGTTTCATTTCGATTTTCCTATATGATTATATATTTTGTAATTCTTTTGTTCTCTCAATTACCGGTTTAAGATATTGACCAGTATAAGAATCCTTATTCATTATAACATCTTCCGGGGTCCCAATAGCAACAACCATCCCCCCACCAGCGCCACCTTCAGGGCCCATATCAATTATATGATCTGCGGCTTTAATTACATCCAAATTATGTTCAATCACTAACACCGTATTGCCAGCATCCACCAAGCGATTTAAAACCGCCAATAAGCGCACAATATCATCAGCATGTAACCCAGTTGTTGGTTCATCAAGAATATAAAAACTTTGGCCATTACTTTTTTTATGTAACTCAGCAGCTAGTTTCATACGTTGCGCTTCACCACCTGATAAGGTAGTCGCACTTTGGCCCAAGGCAACATAACCTAAGCCTACATCTAAAATGGTTTGTAGTTTCCGTTTAATTTTAGGAATAGCTTTAAAGAAATCAATAGCCTCAGCAACCTTCATATTTAAAACATCAGCGATATTCTTATCATGATACTTAACCTCTAATGTTTCCGAATTATATCGATCCCCATGACATACTTCACATGGTACATAAACATCTGGTAAAAAATTCATTTCAATTTTAATAATTCCATCGCCCCGGCAAGCCTCACAACGTCCACCTTTAACATTAAAAGAAAAACGACCTTTTTTGTAACCACGCATTTTTGCTTCATTGGTTTGTGCAAATAAATCACGGATATCATCAAAAACACCCGTATATGTAGCAGGATTAGAACGTGGTGTTCTACCAATCGCTGATTGATCAATGTCAATAATCTTTTCAATATTTTCAACACCAGTAATACTGGTATAGCGCCCTGGTTTTTCTGAATTATGATTAATTTTTTGTTTTAAAATACGTTTCAAGACGGCATTCACTAACGTTGACTTCCCCGAACCGGATACGCCTGTAACAGCAATAAACTTTTGTAAGGGAAATACAACATCAATATTTTTTAAATTATTTTCACTTGCACCAGTAACCTTGATACTTAACCCATTCCCACTTCTACGTACAGCGGGCATCGAAATATACTTTTTACCTGCTAAATATTGGCCAGTAAGTGATTTACGTGTTTTTTCAACTTGTTTAGGTGTTCCAGCAGCCATCACTTGGCCACCGTTTTCACCAGCCCCTGGACCAATGTCAATTAAATAATCAGCTGCTCGCATTGTATCTTCATCATGTTCAACGACAATTAATGTATTACCTAAATCACGCATTTTTTTCAATGATGCAATTAAACGATCATTATCCCGTTGATGCAATCCAATTGAGGGTTCATCTAAAATGTATAAAACGCCTGATAAATTTGACCCAATTTGTGTTGCTAATCTAATTCGTTGTGTTTCACCACCTGATAATGTCCGCGCTGAACGGGCTAATGTCAAATAATCAAGACCAACATTACTTAAAAAGGTCAAACGATCTACTATTTCTTTAATAATTGGTTGTGCAATTTGTTGATCTTGTTCACCGAGACTTAGTCCTTTAAAAAAATTTAACTCATCAACCACTGACAATTCAGAAATTGCTGCAATATGTTGATCATTAACCTTAACCGATAGCGCCGCATCATTTAAGCGATAACCATGACACCCGGTACAGGTTAATTCTGTCATGTACTGTCGCATTTGATCACGGGTAAAATCAGAAGTAGTCTCTTGATACCGTCGTGCAATATTTGGAATAATACCTTCAAATACGGTGTCAACATCCCTTACTCCACCAAAATCATTTTCATAATGAAAGTGAAATTGCTTATTTTTACTCCCATATAGAATTAACTCTTTTTGTTGCTTAGTTAAGTCTTTAAATGGTTTATTCATTGGGATTTTAAATTGATCGGAAAATTGTGCAAGCATATTAGGATAATATTGCGAACTAATCGGACTCCAAGCGGCTAATGCACCTTGTGCTAAGGTCAATTCATCATTTGGAATCACTAAATCAATATCAACTTCTAATTTGACCCCAAGTCCCTCACAAACTGGGCATGCACCTAAAGGCGCATTGAATGAAAATAGCCGTGGCTCTAAACGACCAACGGTAAAATCCTTAAGCGCCCCTGTATAATGATCTGAATAAACAATTTGTTCATCATTCATCAAATCAATGGCCACAAGTCCATCTGCTAATCGTAATGCTGTTTCTAAAGAATCAAATAATCGTGAACGAATCCCCTCTTTAATTACAATTCGATCCACAACCACAGCTAAATCATGCGGTTTACCATCATCAAAATCAAATTGTTCCGCAATATCATGTGGTTGGTTATCAATTTGTAAGCGCACAAAACCCGCTTTCCGAACCTTGTCCAAAACTTTTTCAAATGTTCCTATTTTCTGCTTAAAAATTGGTGCTAAAATTTGCAATCGCGTTTTAGCCCCAAATTTAGTTAAAATGTCATCGACAATTTGTTCAACTGACGGTAATGTTATAATCCCCGTGGCATTTTGAGGTTTTCCAATTCTCGCCCAAAGTAAACGATAATAATCATTAATTTCAGTCACTGTCCCCACGGTTGAACGTGGGTTTTTCGACGTTGTTTTCTGGTCAATTGAAATAGCTGGGCTCAACCCATCAATTGAATCAACATCTGGTTTATCCATTTGGCCTAAAAACTGACGTGCATACGCCGATAGACTTTCTACATAACGTCGTTGTCCCTCTGCATATAATGTATCAAAAGCTAATGATGATTTCCCGGAACCTGATAAACCAGTTATCACCACCAACTTATCTCGCGGAATTGTGACATCAATATTTTTTAAATTGTGAGCGCGAGCACCATGAATAATAATTTTGTTATTTGCCATATTTCACCTACTTCCGCATAATTGCTTTTAATTCAATAACCGTATCCCTTAACGTTGCTGCCTGTTCAAAGTCAAGTCTTTTGGCTGCAGCTCGCATTTGATCTTCCAAATTTACTAACATCAATTCTTGATCTTGTTTTTTCATATCAGTAAATTCTATTTCTGTAAAGCTTTGTGTATTTTGTGTTGCGTCAATATCATGACTAACCGTAATTAAATCACGAATTTCTTTTTTTATCGTTTGTGGTATGATGTGATACTTTTCATTATAAGCAATTTGTACTTGTCGCCGCCGTTTAGTTTCGGCCATGGCTTTTTGCATCGAGGCTGTTACTTTGTCTGCATATAAAATAACATGCCCATTTTCATTTCTCGCAGCTCGGCCAATTGTTTGAATGAGTGATCGTTCATTACGTAAAAAGCCTTCCTTGTCAGCATCTAAAATTGCTACCAATGATACCTCTGGAACATCAATTCCTTCACGCAATAAATTAATACCCACTAATACATCAAATTTGCCCAATCGCAAATCACGAATTATTTCAGTTCGCTCAAGTGTTTTAATATCTGCGTGTAAATATTTAACTTTAATGCCTAAATCTTTAAAATAATCCGTCAAGTCTTCAGCCATTTTTTTAGTTAAAGTAGTAATGAAAACCCGTTCATTTAGCTGAACGCGTGTTTGAATTTCAGCAACTAAATCATCAATTTGGCCCATGACTTGGCGAACTTCAACTGTTGGATCCAATAAACCTGTCGGCCGAATAATTTGTTGTGCAATTTGTTGCTCTGGTACTCGCTGTAATTCATAATCACCTGGTGTTGCTGACATATAAACAATTTGATGCACGTGTTTTTCAAATTCTTGTAAGGTTAGTGGCCGATTATCTAAGGCTGAGGGCAGTCTAAAGCCATAATCAATTAACTGTTGCTTACGGGCCCGATCACCGTTATACATTCCCCTAACTTGTGGCATCGTAACATGACTTTCATCAACAATAATTAAAAAATCGTCTGGAAAGAAATCTAGCAATGTAAATGGTGGTTCTCCTGGCTTACGGCCATCCATATGCCGTGAATAATTTTCAATGCCACTCGTAAATCCCATTTCTTTCAACATATCAATATCATATTCTGTTCGTTGCTTAAGTCGTTGCGCTTCTAACAATTTGCCACTTTTTTCTAAAAAAGCTAATTGAGTAGTTAATTCATCCTTAATTGTACCAACCGCCCGTTCGATAATCGTTTCATTGGTCATGAAATGGGTAGCTGGAAAAATTGCAACGTGTTCTAACTCACTATATACTTCACCAGTTAAAGCATCCACCTCACAAATTCGGTCTATTTCATCACCAAAAAATTCAATACGAATGGTTTTGGCATCATTAGATGCTGGAAAAACTTCTAGAATATCACCATGAACTCTAAAGCGGCCTCGCTGAAAATCGATATCATTCCTTTGAAATTGGTTATCAATTAATTGCCGCATCAATGTATCACGTGCAATTTCGTGTCCTACGCGCAATGAAATAACATGCTCTTTATATTGGTGTGGATCCCCTAAACCGAATATCGATGAAACTGAAGCAACAACAATTACATCATTTCTTTCTAATAATGCAGCCGTTGCTGAATTTCTTAATTTATCAATTTCATCATTAATTGACGAATCTTTTTCAATATACGTATCAGAGGATGGCACATATGCTTCTGGTTGATAATAATCATAATATGAAACAAAATATTCAACTGCATTATCGGGGAAAAATTCCTTGAATTCACCATATAGCTGGCCCGCAAGAGTTTTATTATGTGATAACACCAAAACTGGTTTATTTACTTTTGCAATTAGATTACTAATTGTAAAAGTTTTACCAGTTCCCGTAGCACCTAACAAAATCTGCTCTTTTTCACCATTCTTAATACCATTGACCAATTGTGTTATTGCCTGCGGTTGATCACCGGTTGGCTGATATTTTGACTTAATTGCAAACTTGCGTGAAACATCTCGCTCAATCACCATCGTTTCTCCTAATCTATTATTATCCACCTAAATAAATGACGAAGGTCGTCGTTTATTTGATTACCTTCGCCATTATTGTTATGCCAAATAACTTAATATTAATTTTCCTAACCAATAATTCAAACCGTACTTTGCACCATATTTCAGTTTAGTATGTAGTTTTCCCTTATTAGTATTCCATAATATTTAATTACCTTTATTTTAACACATAGAACAATTGTTCGTCATTTTTAAGCTTATTAATTTAAAATAGCTTTAGTAAGGGCCATTAATTTGCCACGATCTGCAAATTCTTGATCTAACATTTCAGGTAACACATGATCAATTATATAGTTAACACTTGGCATATCGGCAAATGCTAACATCGTTTCTAAACTTTCTTTATATATCTCAATAAACACTGGTTCTGGATTTCCCTTTTGAATTTCTCCAAATGCTTCATATAATAAATCCAGTTTATCAGCCACAGATAAGATTCGGCCTTCTAGGCTATCATCTTTTCCCTCAATTAATCGTCTTTTATAACGTTGTGCTAATTCATCTGGAATTTCATTTTCAATAAAATTTTCAGTTAATGAGGCTTCAACATCAGCCAACATCATTCTTAGATTATGGGTTGCATACTTAACCGGTGTCTTGATATCACCAATAAAACGTTCTGTGTAATCATGATTTAATGCCTTTTCATATAACTTTTGCCAATTCACTTCATTCCCGTTAATGTCCTCAATATCACCTAGGAATTGAGCAGCTTGAGTTACTTTCCAAGAATGAGCAGCTACACTGTGCCCCTGGTATTTAAAATATCCCGGTGCACGGACAACCATCTCCAATTCACTCAGTCCTTGTAAATATTCATGCATCCCCATTATTATGCCTCCAAATTGTTTTATATATCCTATCAAATTGCTTACTGATATGCAAGGAGCTAGACTAAATATCCTGATAAATAGCCTTACCGAACACGCTGGTACACCCTTAACCTAAATATAAATAGACTGAGGCACCAATGCATGACACATTTACCTCAGTCTATTTATATATTATTTTTCACCTAATGACTAGTGATTACTACACCCATTACGACTTATATCATTAATCAGCTAATTTTTGTAAATATTGATAGACGCTTTGCCCAGCAATTGCGCCATCACCTACTGCAGTTGTTACTTGCCGTAATTCTTTTTGGCGCACGTCACCAATTGCAAAAATACCTGGTACAGTAGTTGCCATATTATTATCAGTTATAATCCACCCACCAGCATTAGTTATCGCTAAATTACTAAATGGCTCTGTAATTGGATTAATTCCAACATAGACAAATACGCCTTGCGCATCAATGATACTACTTTCATTAGTTTGATTATTAATCACTTTAACACCAGAAACTTTTTTATCATCACCTAAAATTTCTTGTACCTCAGTAAACCATTTGAATTCCATCTTTGGATTTGCAAACGCACGTTGTTGTAAAATTTGTTGTGCTTTCAGTTGATCACGCCGATGTAACACTGTCACCTTATCAGCTAAACCAGCTAAATACATTCCCTCTTCCACAGCTGAGTCACCACCACCAACGACTACGACATGCTTATTACGGAAAAAAGCACCATCGCACACTGCACAGTAGGAAACACCACGGCCACCATATGTTTCCTCGCCTTGAACCCCTAGTTTCTTATACTGAGAACCAGTTGCAATCACCACACTGTTCGTTACATAGCTACCCATATCAGTGATCACCGTTTTTTCTTGACCATGATCTTCAATTTTTTCAACTGTTCCAAAAGCATATTCGGCCCCAAATTGGGTTGCACTTTTATACATTTTCTCTGATAAATCAGGGCCCATTACTGACTCAAAGCCTGGATAATTTTCAATTTCAGCAGTATTATTCATTTGACCACCATAGACCCCACGATCAAGCATTAATACAGACAAATTTGAACGTGATAAATAAAGTGCCGCGGTCATTCCACCAGGGCCAGCACCAATTACAATTACATCATATTTTTTATCAGTCATTTTTTACTCCTTCGTTAACTACTACTATTAGCAAATACTACTATATTTTTGTTAGTAAGTCACGTGATTAATTTAAAAAATAGAGGATACGTTTATTAATACACACCCTCCATTCATTTTATGACTAAAGATTATAAATCTTTTGCAATTTTCTTAATATAAGCTTTTAATTCTGCACCTGTTTCCGGATGTTCAAGGCCGAATTCAATTGAGGTCTCAAGGAAACCAATTTTTGAACCAATATCATAACGACGGCCTTTAAATTCATGGGCATAAACATGCTGACGCTTATTTAAGCTATCAATTGCGTCAGTTAATTGAATTTCGCCACCTTTACCTGGCTTAGTGTTTTCCAACTCTTCAAAAATTTCTGGCGTTAATAGATAACGACCAATAATTGCTAAGTCAGAAGGGGCATTTTCGGGATTTGGTTTTTCCACAAACTGCTGTACTTGATATAAATCTTCACCAACTTTTTCCATTGGATCAATAACCCCATATTTTTGTGTATCATTATGAGGTACTTTAACTACTGCCAAAGTTGATTCACCGGTTTTTTTGTATTGATCGATAAGTTGTTGTGTCAAAGGGACATTATCCCGAGTCATATCATCCCCTAATAGGACAACAAATGGCTCATCACCCACAAAAGCTTTAGCTTGCAAGACCGCATCCCCTAATCCCCGTGGCTTAGATTGACGAATAAAATATAAATTGATATCAGTGGTTTCTTGAACCATTTTCAATTTTTCCATCTTACCATCGGCTTCTAGCGCCATTTCTAACTCTGGGTTTGAATCAAAATGGTCTTCAATTGAGCGTTTCGACTTACCATCAACAATTAAAATATCCTCAATACCCGCTGCTCGAGCCTCCTCAACAATAAATTGAATCGTTGGCTTATCAACAATTGGTAACATTTCTTTGGCTAGTGCCTTTGTAGCAGGTAAGAACCGTGTCCCTAAACCTGCGGCTGGAATAACTGCTTTTTTTACTGGTTTCATAAAACTTAATACTCCTTATTAGCTTACTATCTAACTATAGTAAATTACGTAATTTAAACATATATTAGCTTACTTAATTTTACCATTTTATCAATAATAATTTATTATTAAATTAGCATTTAGTCAATTTCACTAGTTGATTCTCGCTCCATTAGATTCTCAATGGCATTTTTAATATCTTTATGCTCATAAAGTACTTGGTAAATAGCATTCGTAATTGGCATATCAACATGACGTTCTTGGGCTAACTCTTTGGCTGCTTTAGTGGTCGAAACACCTTCAATCACCATTCCCATGTCTTTTTCGACTTCAGCTAAAGTTTTACCCTGACCTAATTGATAGCCGGCACGCCAATTACGTGAATTTTTAGAAGTACCAGTTACAATTAAATCACCTACACCTGATAGGCCAATAAATGTCAATGGATTAGCACCAAATGCTAATCCTAAGCGACTAATCTCTGCTAAGCCTCGCGTCATCAAAGCCGCTTTCGCATTATCTCCATATCCTAAACTAACAAGTGCACCGGCACCAATTGCGATAATGTTTTTTAAAGCGCCACCCATTTCAGTTCCAATAATATCATCATTCGTATAGACACGGAAATTTTTATTTGAGAATGCTTGTTGCACTATTTTAGCAGCAGTAACATCTTTACTTGCAATTGTTACCAAGGTCAAATCATGCTTAATTACATCCTCTGCATGTGATGGTCCTGATAGGACCGCTAAAGCGCTATAATTTATTTGTGCCACTTCTTCCGCTAACATTTCTGAAACACGCTTATATGTTTTAGGTTCTAATCCCTTAGTGGCGTGTACTAAAATTACCTTGTTTTCATTCGCTAACGCATCATTTAACTGCTTAGCAACGTCACGTACCGCTTTAGTTGGGACAACACTCAAGACAATTTCAACTTCATGCACGGCAGTGGCCATGTCAGCATACGCAACTAGATTAGTTGCCAAATGTGCAGCTTTTAAATAGTGTTCGTTGGTATGCTTTTCATTAATTTCGTTAACTTGTTCCATCTTGTGTGACCAGAGTCGAACATCATTACCATTTTCGGCTAACACATTTGCTAACGCGGTACCCCATGAACCAGCACCCAAAACTGCAATTTTTTTCATCATTTTCTCCTTATTATATATTACCTAATATATTATGGCCATCTAAATACCATCGATTTTGCGGCTGCCGTTTTCGTCGCATGAACCACCAAACCAAACTGCCAATAAATAAAATTACTGATAACATCTGTGAAACTCTAATATCACCAGCAATCATTAAACTATCGGTACGCATACCTTCAATAAAGAAGCGCCCAAAAGCATACCACATTACATACAAAAAGAATATTTCTCCTTGCTTAAACCAATGTTTTTGGTGACGTACTAACATAATAATAATAAATCCACTAACATCCCATATTGATTCCCATAAATATGTTGGCATACGGTAATAACCATCAATCAACATTTGTTGCACAATAAAGTCAGGCAAGTGTAAATTAACCAAAAATTGATGCGAAACAATTTTACCATAAGCCTCTTGATTCATAAAATTACCCCACCGACCAATTCCTTGTGACAAAATAATCGTTGGTGTGATAATATCTAAAAATAACCACGTATTAATCATCTTATGCCTTGTTAAGATAATAATGACTGCTAAACCACCTAAAAGGCCACCATAAATTGCAATTCCACCATCCCATATTGCTGGAATTTGACTTAAATGATTTTTGTAATATGTCCATTCAAAAATAACGTAATAAGCCCTAGCGGTTAGTAATGCAATTGGCATTGCCCACAAAACAGCATCATAGATGTCGTCAACCTCTAACCCTCGGCGTTTAGCTTCCTTTGATGCTAAAAACACCGCAAGAATGACCGCACTAGCAATAATAACGCCATACCAGTGAACCTTAATTGAGCCCAATTTTAATGCAATTGGGTTTAATGCTAAAACATCCATGCCGTTAATCCTACTTTTCTTCTATCATTTTTTTCCACTATTGTTACTATTGTCCGCAATCAAATTATTTAAATTATTATCAAAAATTTTCATGGCATCATATCCCATTGACTTAGCTCTAAAATTCATAGCCGCCGCTTCAATAATAATCGCTAAGTTACGACCAGTTCTAACAGGAATTGCAAATCTTGGAATATCAACTCCAAAAATACTTAAAATATCACCACCATTCCCTAGCCGATCAAATTTTGCTTCCGGTGTCCAAGTTTCTAAATGTAAATTCATTGAAATGGTTGCATGTGAACGCACAGCACCTGCACCATATAAATTCATCACATCAATAATACCCACTCCTCTAATTTCCATCAAATGATTTAAAATTGCAGGTGCCTCACCAACTAAGCGTTCTTCATCCTGTTGATAAACATCAACGCGATCATCCGCAACTAACCGATGACCTCGTCGCACTAATTCTAATGCCGTTTCCGATTTACCAACGCCCGAATCACCGGTAATAAGCACACCTAAACCATAAATATCAATTAATACTCCATGTACTGATTGTCGTTCCGCTAACTTGCCACCAAGGAAATAAGTCATATTAGCTAAAATTCGTGATGAAGTTAGTTTAGTTCCTAAAATGGGGATTTGAGCTTCTTTTGCGGCTTGCACAAATTCGTCTGGCACCACTAGCCCAGTTGATACAACAAATGCTGGTGTTTCGTTACCTGACATTTTACGAGCCACCATCAAAAGTTCGTCATGACTCATCCTTTTTGAAAATGATATTTCCGTAATCCCCAATAATTGGACCCGGTTTGGTGCATAATAATTAAAATACCCTGTCATTTCTAAACCAGGTCTTGAAATATCACCGGTTGTAATTGGTCGGTCTAGATATTCTTTCCCTGTAATTACTTCTAATCTAGTATTTTCAACTAGATCTCGAACTTTAACTGATTTAACCATTCCTTTTCCTAATCCTTTCGAATAATATAATTCGAAACCACTGCATTAATTAATGATAATAAAACTGCAATTAGCATCGTTGCTCCAAAACTTGAAAATGAAAATGACTCTTTACCGATGAAACTTGAAGTTAGACTTAACAAAAAGGCATTAATTACAACGCTAAAAATCCCTAAAGTCATAATCGTAATTGGTAATGATATAACGACTAAAATTGGTTTTAAAACCGCATTTAAAATGGCTAGTACTATTGCTGCAAAAATTGCGGTCCCAATATTAGCAACATAAAATATTTGCATATTTTGCATCAACCCCGCAATGGCAATAAAACTAATGGTGTTAATAACTATACGTTGTAAAAATGTCATAAATTATTTATTTCCCTTTTCCTTTTCTTCATCAACTTCAACCGCATTAATAATTTTACGCTTATTTTTATTCGTCGTATCATCATGCGTATTCTGTGAATAGTCATCTTGCACATGCCTAAATTCATTAAACATTTGGAAGATCCTAGTTTTTTTAGTTTGTGCTGCTGGCATAATCACTGCTAGTAAAATATATATACCTATCCATAAACTAACATTAATTGCTAGTATTTTATTTAAAACAATTGCGACAATTATATACCCAATTCTTAATATATTAGCATTAATTTGATAGTATTCAGCAATGCCCCCAAATACACCAAAAATAACTTTATTTGCTGATTTTTTTAATTTTTTGGATTGTTGTTTCATGCTTAATTAAATTACCTCTCAATATTTTAATTTATCGTCATACTTACTTAAGTTTACCGTATCTGACTCAATTTTAAAACTAAAGTAAATGTTAAATTATCAAAGTAGCCCTTATACTAGGATACTAAAAAAGTGGTTAATTACCAAATCAACCACTTTGTCTTTAATTTACTTAAATGAATGATGATGAACCAGAATTTAAATCAACAATTTTACCTGTCCTTTTATAAACAATCCATTCTGCAATATTTGTTACATAATCTGAAATTCGCTTTAAATGCCCCGCTACCATCAAATAATCAGTTCCAGAAGTTGCTAATTTTGCATCATCTTCAATTTGAGTAATAACATCATTTCTAACTTGATGGGCCATATCAGTTACTGCTTGATTTTGCTTAGCAATTTCACTAGCTCCTTGGGCGTCGTCTTTAACGTACACACTAAGAATTTCTTTAACCATTGTCTTACTTAGCTCACCCATTTGAGCGATATTTTTTTCAATTGACGCTGAACGTTTTGTTCCCTTCACCCGAATTGTTGCTTCTGCCATATCCCGTGCATGATCCCCCATCCGTTCTAATTCAGAAACTGCTTTTAAAACCGTCACTATTTCTCTTAAATCAATCGTAACTGGTTGATATAGCGCAATCATTTCAAATGTTTTCTTTTCAAGTACCACTTCCCGTTGGTTAATTTGGGAATCATTATCGATAATTTCTTGGGCAGTCTGACGATCATGATTAATAAATGAAGTTACCGCTTTACCGATAGTCTCACTAACCAACATCCCCATTTCGGTGAACGAAGCATCTAAGTCTGCTAATTCTTCATCAAATAGTCTACGCATATTTTTTCCTTTCTAACCAAATCTACCTGAAATATAATCTTGTGTTGCTTGTTCTTTGGGCTCCGTAAACAACTCCTTGGTCGGACTAATTTCAATTAAGTTACCATCCATAAAAAATGCCGTCCGATCAGAGATTCTTGATGCTTGTGACATATTATGTGTCACAATAATTATTGTATAATCATTACGAATATTCATCAATGTTTCTTCAATTTTATGTGATGATACCGGATCTAAAGCACTAGTTGGCTCATCAAGTAACAAAATATCTGGTGATACTGCTAACGTTCGCGCAATCGAGACACGTTGCTGTTGGCCGCCTGAAAGTGATAATGCGCTTTTATTTAAAACATCTTTCACCTCATCCCAGACAGCTGCTTGTTTCAAAGCTTTTTCAACTTTTTCATCAATAACTGCTTTATTTTTTTCACCGGCTATCCTTAAACCAAAGGCCACATTATCATACACTGAAAATGGAAAAGGATTGGGTTGTTGAAACACCATGCCGATTTCTTTACGTAAAGCAACCGTATCGGTTGTTGGTGCATATATATTTTTACCTTTAAACATAAAATTACCAGTAACCGTCACGCCATCAGTTAAATCATGCATTCGATTAATTGCCCGAATATAAGTTGATTTTCCTGAACCCGATGGACCAATTAGGGCAGTAATGCCTTTTTCTGGAAAACTTAGATTAATATCATGCAGTGCTTCTTTGTCACCATAGTATAACTTAACATTTTCAGTGGTTAAAATTGAACTTGTCATTTAAATTAAGACCTCCTCCTAACCAAAATTTCCGGAAATATAATCATTGGTAATTGCAACTTTAGGTCGTGTAAAAATTTTCCGTGTCTCATCATACTCAAGCACTTTTCCCATATGGAAAAAAGCCGTGTAATCTGAAATTCTAGCAGCTTGTTGCATATTATGAGTAACAATAATAATCGTATATTTTTCTTTTAGCTCTAATAATGTATCTTCAATTTGTGATGTTGATATTGGATCAAGGGCACTTGCTGGTTCATCTAACAATAAAATATCTGGTTTCATGGCGATTGCCCGTGCAATTACTAACCGTTGTTGTTGCCCACCAGATAATGCTAGGGCACTTTTTCCTAAATCATCCTTAACTTGATCCCACAACGCCGCTTGCCGTAATGAACTTTCAACAATTGCATCCAATTGTTCTTTATCTTTCATCCCTCGTTGCTTAAGAGCAAAGGTGATATTATCGCGAATTGATTTGGCAAAAGGATTTGGACGTTGAAATACCATTCCAATATGTCGGCGCATCTCATAGACATCAACAGCACGAGAATTAATATCAAGGCCCCGATACATAATCTCACCTTTAACCGTTGCTACATTATCATTCATTCGATTCAATGATCTTAAAAAGGTTGATTTACCTGAACCTGAAGCGCCGATTAATGAGGTAATTTTATATCTTTCAAATTGTAAATCACCTTCACTCAATGCTTCATTATTACCATAAAAAACATGTAAATTTTTTGTTGCTAAAGCGATTTCACTAGCTTCGCCAAATTGATAAATATTTCTAGTAGGTTTTTCAGTATTTAACGGCGTATTTTGAGCCATATTTAAGTTTCCTTTCCTTTAGTTCTAACGGGCCGCAGTTAAGCGTTTAAAAATTACTTTACCTAACCAACGCGCTAATATATTAAATAGCAAAACCGCAATAACTAATACTGCTGAAGCTCCCGCTGAAACAGCCGCAGCATCTGGCATAATCCCTTCCGAATTAATTTTCCAAATATGCACAGCTAATGTTTCGGCCGGCCGGAGGGGATTAAGCGGACTAGCCATATTAAATGGATTCCAATCACCAAAATCAAGGGCCGGTGCTGATTGGCCCGCTGTATAAATCAGAGCCGCAGCTTCACCAAACACACGCCCCGCTGACAAGACAACCCCTGTAACAATACTTGGTAAGGCTGCTGGTAAAATAACATGTAAAACGGTTTCCCATTTTGACAATCCTAATGCGGATCCCGCTTCTCTTTGTAAATTTGAAATTGAATTCAATGATCCTTCTACTGAACGTGTTAGTAATGGTAGATTAAACAACGTTAAAGCAATTGCTCCTGACAAAATTGAAAACCCAAAGTTCAACTTAACTACAATCAGTAAAAAACCAAACAACCCAACAACAACTGATGGTAATGAACTCAAAATTTCAATTGCTGTGCGGATCATTGTTGTAAACCAATTTTTTTTGGCATACTCATTTAAATAAATTCCTGCTCCTAGCGCAATTGGAAAAGAAATTAGCATAGTTAAAATTAATAAGTAAAATGAATTAAACAATTGGATTCCAATACCACCACCAGCTTGAAATGCTCTAGATGGCGCTGTTAAAAAATGCCAACTAAGATGGGGTACTCCATTAACTAAAATGTATCCTAACAAAGCTGCTAAAATTAAAATAACTAAGCCCGCAATGATATATAACACGCCAGTTGCAATTTTATTGACTGTTTTTGCTTGCATTATTTTAATTCTCCTTTCTTACCAATTAAGCGAATGATAATGTTGAAAATCAATGACATTACCAATAAAATTAGGGCTAATGTCCATAAGACATCATTTTGCATTGAACCCATAACAGTGTTCCCAATCCCCATCGTTAAAATCGATGTTAGTGTTGATGCTGGACTTGTTAAGTTTTGTGGCATAATTGCTGCATTACCTACCACCATTTGTACAGCTAGTGCTTCACCAAAGGCCCGTGCCATTCCAAAAACAATCGCTGTTAAAATACCAGGTGTGGCTGCTCGTAAAATCACTTTATAAATTGCTTGCCACTGAGTTGCTCCAATTGCTAATGCCGATTCACGATAATACTGTGGTACTGACCTCAGAGTATCAACCGTCATTGATGTCACAGTAGGCAAAATCATAACAAATAGCACAACTGTTCCTGAGAGAACACCAAAACCCGAGCCACCAAAAATACTTCTGATAAATGGCACAACGACTGTTAAACCAATAAAGCCATAAACCACTGACGGAATTCCAACTAATAATTCAATTACTGGTTGTAAAATTTTAGCTCCATATTTTGGTGAAATTTCTGTCATAAAAATAGCTGTCCCAATCGCAAATGGCGTCGCAACAATTGCTGATAGTACTGTTATCATAAACGAACCCGTAATCATGGGTAACGCCCCAACTTGCGGCTTACCATTGCTACCGTTCGTACTTGGATTCCAAGTTTTACCTGTCATAAAATCCCAAAAATTAATTTTATCAGTGAAAAACGTAGCTAAGCCCTTTGAAGCCACAAAATAAAAAATGGATATAACCACTAATCCGATTAAAATTAGGGCTGCCATTGTAATCGTTTTACCAAAACGTTCTTTTTTCGTTGCTACCGATGTTTTCAATAAACTTTCACGGATTTGATCCATGACAATTCTCCTTTTTATCTCTTAGTAATCGTCCCATTTGCCGAGCGTTCAACTTGCATATCATGAATTGAAATGTACCCTAGCTGTGGAACTACAGTGTTTTGTACGTGTCTTGATTGCAAATATGTGATAAATTTCTTGACAGTTCCATTGACTTTACCTTTAGTATAAATATGTTCGTAAGCCCAAATTTTCCATTTATTAGTTGTTACATTAGCAATAGTTGGGGCCACTCCATCTATTTTAACTGTTTGAACTGTTTTATCAGCATATGAAAACGCAAGATAGCTAATTGCACCTGGCGTTGTTGCTACAATCGAACGCACCATTCCAGATGAGTCCTGTTCAGGCGCTGGTGCCGATTCTGCTCCATTTAAAGCCCATTTTTCAAAAACGGCTCGCGTACCAGAACCACTTGCTCGATTTAATAATGTTATTTTTAAGTTTTTCCCTCCCACCTGTTGCCAGTTCGTAATTTTTCCTGTAAAAATTTTAATTAATTGTGTTTGCGTTAATTTTTTTATGCCAACTCCTTTATTAACAATGGGTGTAATGCCAACCACCGCAACTTTATGATCAGTTAATTTTTTTGCATCAATTCCTTGTTTTTCTTCAGCAAATAAATCTGAGTTCCCTAGTGTTACGGCACCTTCTTGCACTTGTGATAATCCTGTTCCCGTGCCACCACCTTGAACATTGACATAAACACCTAAATTCTTACTAGCAAATTCTTCCCCCACAGCTTCAACTAATGGTTGTAGGGCGGTTGAGCCAACAGCAGTAATTTGGGTCCCACTATTTGTTTTCTGGCGCGTAGTATATGTATACCCTAAATACCCACCAATTATTAGCACGGTTCCGACCATTGCTAACCAACTACGTTTCATTCTATTATCCTCCTACAACTTTCAGTACTTCTTCTACATCTTTAAGTATACGTAAACAACGTAAATCTCATGTAGTAGCTCTGTAAAGATTGTGTAAATATCATATTTCACCCCCAACCAAACGCCACACAACACTATTAAAGCCATGCTACACAAAAAAAGGGTTATTATGTAACAACCCTTTGCATACTTTATACTAATATCCAATTCTTAAAACCTTATTCAAATATGAAACAATCAACGATAATCGATACGTATGCTAGTCTTCTTAATACAAAAACTTATTTATTAAGCTCTGGCTTCACATATTGAAATAATAAATTAATTGTAGTCCCCACCCCAACTTGGCTTTTTAAGCTAATTTGGCCGTTTTGTTTAGCAACTAATTCCTTGACAATTGCTAAGCCAAGGCCGGTACCACTAGCAATTCGTCGTGTCCTTGAACTATCACCACGATAAAAACGTTCAAATACTCGTTGCTGCTGCTTTTCAGGTATCCCAATTCCATCATCAATAATTTGTAGTTGCCAATTGTTATCATTTAGCTGACCTTCAATGACAACATGACCGTTTAGATGGCCATATTTAATCGCATTACCAACAATATTTTTAATAATTTGCGCCATTTTTTGCTCATTGAGCATCACATAAAAGGGCGTATTTACATTGTTTATTAATGTGATATTTTTAGTATTAGCTAAACCACTTAAAACTAGTAATTGTTGATCTAACCACGATGCTAAATTAATTTTCACTTGTTTTTCAGTAATACTTGCACTTGTAATCCGTGAAAGAGAGAGAACATCTTCCACCAAGTCCGTCAATCGCTGACTTTCATCACTAATAATTTGTAAAAAATCAGTTAATGCTTTTGGATCCTCTTTTGCACCGGCTTGTAACGTTTCCACGAAGCCACTAATTGCCGTGATGGGTGTTTTTAATTCATGTGATACATTAGATACAAAATCAACCTGCATTTGTTCTAATTGCACAATTTCTGTAATATCATATAAAATTATCATCATTTGAAAATGGGCTTTGGTTGGCTCATTAATAACGATAGTAACTTCCGCAGTCTTTTTCATTTCGCCATTATCAAATTCTAGGGTTGCTTGCTGTTTTTCTTTGGAATGCAATGCTTTTTCAATCAAACTAGTTAACCCAAAATGATTATTAATATCTTGATATACTTGGTGCCCCACAACAACTTTTTGACCCAATAATCTACTAACCGCAAGATTAGTTACTTTAATTTGACGATGTGCATTAATAACTAAGACACCTACGGGCAAGTTAGCAACTAATGTCGCTAATTCTCCTTCACGACGTGCTAGCCAATAGTTTTGATTACGTGCAAAATCTTGTAACTCATTTAAGGCCATTGCTAGATCATAATAAGGATCAGTCCTTTCAAGTAAAATATGCCCATTATCAACATGTTTTTCGACATCTTTAATTTTTTTACTGATTGTTTCTACTGCTACTAGTCTTTGTTTAACAATCACCCAATACAACCATACCTGCATCCCAGTTAAGATAATCACCATTATGATTGTCATCCAAATAAAAGACATATGTAAAATCTGACGTAAAGTATGATTAATAATCAATATCAAGCTCAAATTAATACTTAATAATACAATTGCTAATAAGCATATTCGTCGCAATTCTTTACCATTCATAGCATTAGCTCTTTTCTTATTTTTCCAAATCGGGGCTAAACTGATATCCAAAGCCACGGACAGTTTTAATAAAATGTGGATTTTTTGGATCTATTTCAATTTTTTCACGTAAATGTGAGACGTGAATATCAACCATCCGCGTCTCGCCCGCATAGTCGTAGCCCCACACCCCACTTAATAATTCATCACGACTTAGCACATGATTTTTACGTTCCACTAAAAATACTAATAATTCATATTCTTTTGGTGTTAATAAAATTTCTTGGTCACCAACTGACACCCGTTTCTGATTCTTATCGATTTCTAAACCATTCAGTCTTAAAATAGCACTTTCATCCATGGCTTGCTTTATTTGTAAATCAGAATCATCATAGCGACGCAATACCGCTTTAATTCTCGCTAGCACTTCCCGTGGACTAAACGGCTTCGTAATGTAATCATCTGCTCCAATCTCTAGTCCTAAAACTTTATCAAATTCATCGCCCTTGGCAGTCACAATAATAATTGGTGTTTTTATTTTTTCTTGTCTTAGTTTTTTAGTTACTTCAATTCCATCTATCTCTGGTAGCATTAAATCCAACAAAATAACATCAATTGTCCGGTCTTGTCCTTGCTTGAACGCTTGTGTGCCATCTCTTGCAACCAATACCTCATAGCCAGCTTGCTTCAAATTATATTCTAATAATGTTGCAATTGCTAGCTCATCATCTACTACTAATACTTTTCGCATTGCATTGCCCTCATCTTCACCCAAATTTACTTTAAGTATACCAAAACATACGAAAAGCGATACAACATCTAGTGTATCGCTTTGGTAAATTTTAAGTAAAGTTTTTAATCTGGATTCTGTAGGCTTAATTTCCATTGTAAATATGCATTAATGAATGGGTCTAAAGCACCATCCATTACAGCTTGTGGATTACTACTTTCAAAATTTGTTCGATGATCTTTAACCATACTATATGGATGAAACACATATGATCTGATTTGTGACCCCCAACCATTTTCCATTTGTTCCCCCGCAATTTCAGCCCGTTCCTTCGCTTGCTTTGCTTGTTCCAATTGATAAAGTTTAGCCTTTAACATTCCTAAAGCTGTATCTTTATTTTGAAATTGCGATCGTTGTGCTTGTGATGACACAATTATTCCGGTCGGAATGTGGGTTAACCGCACGGCCGAACTAGTTTTATTAATATGTTGTCCACCAGCACCTGATGCTCTAAAAACATCCATTTTAATATCATCCCAACTAACCTCAATATCAATGCTATCATCTAATTCTGGCATCACATCAATTGAGACAAATGAAGTATGCCGCCGACCGGCCGAATCAAACGGTGAAATTCGCACAAATCGATGAACCCCTTTTTCAGAACGTAAATAGCCATATGCATTATGTCCCTTAATTGCCATCGTTACCGATGAGACTCCCGCCACATCATCTGGTTGATAATCTAAAACTTCAACTTTGAAATCATGTTGTTCCGCCCAACGAGTATACATTCTAAATAAATTTTGGCCCCAATCAGCTGACTCGGTACCACCTGATCCCGGATGAATTTCTAAAATAGCATCGTTAGCATCATACGGCTCATTCAACAGTTGTGCTAGTCGATATGTTGCCATTTTTTCTTGTAATTGTTTAATTGTTACTAATAAATCAGTGTATAGTTCCTCATCTGGTAATTCTTCGAGTACCTCAATTGTCTCCGTCACCTCATCGACACCATCTTGTAGCTCCATAAACGTATCACGTCGTTTTTTTAATTGATTAGTTTCATCAATTACTTTTTGAGCTTGTTGATTATCATTCCAAAAGTCATTTTGACTCATTTCATACTCATTTTCAGCAATTTGCCCGTCTAAAGCATCTAAATCCAGCGATTGTCTAAATGCCTTAACTGAAGTTTGCATCATATTAAGTTGTTTTTTTACATCAGTTAATTCCATAATTTCCTCACTTTTTTTAATAAAAAAACATGCCATATTCAATCACAGAACACTGGCATGCTTTTACCAATTTGCTTATTAGCTGGTAATTTACATTGTTAAATTTTGCCGAATTTCAGCTTTCATAAATAACCGCGTTACATCATATTCAATATCCGCAATCATTTCCTCAAACAGCCGGAACCCTTCTGTTTGATATTCGACTAATGGGTTTAATTGACCATAGCCTCGCAACCCAATCCCTTGTCGTAATTGATCCATTGTGTCAATGTGATCAGTCCAATGACTATCAACAACTCGCAAAATTACAACTTTTTCAAATTCCAATATTTGCTCAGCTTCATAAAGTTGTTTTTCTTTTTCATCATAAATTTCCAAGGCTTTTTGGTACAAGAAATCAACAATTTCATCTTTGCTTTTACCATTCAAATCAGTTTCAGTCAATGCATCTTCTTTAACAATCACTGATGTAGCAAAATCAATAATTGCTTGCAAATTCCACTCTTCGACTTTACCTAAAGTATGCGCATCAACAACTCGCTTAATCGTTCGTTTAACCATGGGTAGTAAAACATCCTTGAGGCCTGTTTCTTCATCAATAATTTGATTACGCTCGCGATAGATAACTTCACGTTGCTCACGCATCACATCATCATATTGAAGCACATTTTTCCGTGAATCATAGTTATTACCTTCAACCCGTTTTTGTGCAGATTCAACAGAATGCGTAATTAAACGATTTTTAATGACCGCATTTTCTTCTTCAAGGTTCATTCGATCCATCAACCGCTTAATTCTTTCAGCACCAAAACGTAACATTAAATCATCTTCAAGTGATAAGAAAAATTGTGAGAATCCTTGATCCCCTTGCCGTCCTGACCGACCACGTAATTGATTATCAATTCGACGTGACTCATGGCGTTCAGTTCCAATAACTGCTAATCCACCTAAATCAGCAACACCAGGTCCTAACTTAATATCAGTTCCTCGCCCTGCCATATTAGTAGCTATCGTAACAGCCCCTCGTTGCCCCGCATTGGCAATGATTTCGGCCTCTTTAGCATGATTTTTGGCGTTTAAAACATTGTGAGCAATTCCTTCGACATCTAATAAATGCGCCAAATATTCTGATGTTTCAACCGCAACGGTCCCAATTAAAATTGGTTGTCCCTTACCATGTAACTCTTTTACTAAAGCAACAACTGCATCAAATTTTGATTTTAATGAAGGATAGAGTAAATCTGGCTCATCTACTCGCGCCACTGGCTTATTAGTAGGAATTGAAATTACTTCCATGTTGTAGATTTCTCGAAATTCTTCACGTTCTGTTTGTGCTGTCCCAGTCATACCCGACAATTTTTTATACATCCGAAAGAAGTTTTGATAAGTAATGTTAGCCATTGTCTTATTTTCTTCCTGAATTTCAACATGTTCCTTGGCTTCAATCGCTTGGTGTAAGCCATCTGAAAAACGACGACCATCCATAATCCGTCCAGTAAAACTATCCACAATCATGACTTCGTTGTCAGCAACTACATAATCTTTGTCTTTTAGCATAATATAATTTGCTCGTAAACTTTGATCTAAGTGGTGTGTTAGCGCTGTATTTTCTGAATCATACAGATTTTCTAAATTAAAGAAATCCTCAGCTTTATTAATTCCAGTATCAGTTAGTGAAATCGTTTTTGACTCTAAGTCAACTTTATAATCTTCTTTGGCAGTTAATGTTTTAACAAAACGATCAGCACGTTCATATAACGCGGTTGTCCCTGATGATGGTCCCGAAATAATTAATGGTGTTCGCGCTTCATCAATTAAAATTGAGTCAACTTCATCAACAATTGCAAAGTTTAAAGGTCGTTGCGATCGCTCTGCTGGATCTGTAACCATGTTATCTCGTAGATAATCAAACCCTAGCTCGGAGTTTGTTGAATAGGTAATATCAGCATCATAAGCAGCGCGTTTTTCATCAGGTGTCATATCAGAAGCGTTAACACCAACGGTCAATCCTAGCCAATTATAAACTTCACCCATTTCGCTAGCATCTCGCGCTGATAAATATTCGTTAACAGTAACAACATGCACCCCTTTTTTAGAAATTGCATTTAAATAAACTGCCATCGTTGCAGTCAATGTTTTCCCCTCACCAGTTCGCATTTCAGCAATATTACCTTCATGCAAGACTATTGATCCCATAATTTGTACTCTAAATGGATATAAACCTAACACTCGCTTATCTGCTTCACGAATTGTTGCAAAAGCTTCTGGTAATAACGCATCCAAAGTTTCTCCATCAGCATACCGTTTTTGGTATTCAGTGGTTTTTGCTTTTAATTCAGCATCAGTTAAAGCTGCCATTTCATCAGCATGTGCTTGGACTTTATCAGCAATTTTGCCTAAACGCTTTAATTCACGTGTATCACTTTCAATCCATGTGCGTAAAAAGTTAGCCATAAATTTGTATTCCTTCTTTTCTGATTCTTTTTATCTTTTTAATGTATTTAATGATAAATTACTCCAAGTTATATAGTAACAGAAATCCGCAATTTATCAAAGTTTCATGACAAATATTATTAACTAATTTTTAAAATACCTAACGCTAAATTTAATTATATTTGAAGGCTAGTTAGCTAACATGTCCTGGTGTCCTCAGTTACTCATTTGCATGCTAAATTCTCAGTTAATCTTTAACTTAATTACTATTTGTCTCCATCATAATACGTAGTCTCGGTTAAAATAAAAAGAGCCTAGGCTATAAAGCCTAAACTCATTTAATTTCTATTAATTTGTCGCTTCAATTAGGCCATAACGCCCATCTTTACGACGATAGACAACATGCACTGATTGATCTTCATCTTCATAAACAAAGAAATTGTGACCGAGCATTTCCATTTGCAAAATGGCTTCTTCAGAATCCATTGGTTTAAGCGAAACATGCTTGGTGCGGACAACTTCGATATTGTCCTCAGTCTCTACTTCATTGTCAACCGCTTCATCCGTTACAAACTCTAATCCTTTATAACCCTTTTCACGTGATTTACGATTGACCTTAGTTTTATGTTTTCTAATTTGTCGTTCTAATTTTTCACTAACAAAGTCGATGGCAGCATACATATCTGTTTGACTTTCCTCTGCCCGTAGAGTTAAAAACGACATTGGGATGGTCACTTCAACTTTTGAAGTTTTTTCTGGATAAACTTTTACATTAACATGAGCTGTCGCTTCTACATCATCACCTAAATAACGATTTAATTTTCCCAAACGTTTTTCGACATAGCTTCGAATAGCCTCTGTTACTTCAATGTTCTCTCCACGAGTAATTACTTTAAGCATAATAGTGCTCCCTTCTTCCTAAAAATATTTTTAGGACCGCGGTTTTTAGGTATTGATTAAAAAATATTCTTAAACAACTACCTTATGGTTATTATACACTATAAAATTATAATTTGTAACCGTCTTCAGTAAAATTTTCAGCGTGCTAATGTTTTCGCAATAATTGGTTTAGTTGTGTATTGGGCTAATAAATTAGCCGCATGCCTAAGCGTTCTGCCAGTAGTATAGATATCATCAATTAGTATAATTCTTTCAAATTGCACTTTGTTTAATTCTTGTTTATCAATGTCAAATGGTTGTCTTGTTTGCAACCGCTCTTGTCGATTTAAATTAACTTGCAATTTATCAATTGCTTCTTTTTTAACAAATAAAATACTATTCTTTATCCGCTTATTATTTTTCATTAAATTTCTAACTTGATTGAATTTTCTTTTTTGTGCGCGTTGCGGGATGGGAATCACCAATGCATTATTCGTAATTTTTAAAAATTGAGTAAATTCACTTTTAAATACTTCCGCCAATTCCAGATCATATTCAAATTTATATTTTTGCATAAATTTTTTCATCAAAGCGTCATAGCAGTATAAAGATTGATTTACTAATGGATACTCAGCAGTTGTTTGCCATAACTGACAATCCTTACATACCTTGTAGTTTTCTTTTTTTCCACATATTTGACATGCTTTACTGTAATTAATTTTTGTAAATGATTGCCAACACTCTCGACACAGCTGTGTTTTTTTAAGCGGTTGCCATAAGATGATTTCCCATGGTACTAATTGTGTGGCTATATATTTTTCACATAATTTACAGTTCATATTTACGACCACCCATTATTTGTGCTTTGGTATTTATTTTTTTTATCAGCTTTTTTACTTGATATAGTTTTAAGCAATAGTAATTTGTTAAAAAATACACCTCACCACTAGGCCGACTAAGTTTCCGACCAACGCGGCCAATTATCTGTAAGAGACTTGTTACGGTAAAGTTTGAATGCTCTGCACCCAACACAATCACATCAATATCAGGAAAGGTTACACCCCGTTCCAAAATCAGGGTTGTCACTAGCCCTTGAATCTTTGCTTGACGGAGCGCAAGTATCTTATTAATCCGTTCTATATCTCGTGAATGAACTGCCATAACTTTTAAATTGGGAAAATATTTATTAATACTTTGTAGGACCGCTTGCGTATCCTCAATTGTTGGTACAAAAATTAAAAATGGTAAGCCATTAATCGTAAAATTTTTCAAACATTTTATTAAAAAAGCCGGCAATTTTCCTCTTTTAAGATTATGCTGCCAACGATTAACCAATGTAATCTTGCATTCTGGCAGTAAAAAATTATGAAAACGTAATGGTAAATAACTAATTTGCCGCACTTGCTTCAGCAGTGTAGTTGTTGGCGTAGCACTTAACCATATTTGCCGACCATTATTTTTACAAGCATTATTGATCGCCGACCATAACATTTGATTACCACTAAGGGGATAGGCATCAACCTCATCAACAATTATCAAATCAAAAGCCGCTTTAAATTTTAATAATTGATGTGTGGTACACACAACTATTTGCGTATACGCATACTGATCCTTAATCGCACCATGCATTGCACACATAGTGACTGTTGGAAATACTCGTTTAAATCTAGGAAATAATTCATTAATCACATCAATTCTAGGTGCAGCGATGGCTATTCGCTTTCGTTGCTTTAATCCTTGCCAAATAATTGGAAACAAAATTTCAGTTTTGCCAGCACCCGTAACTGCCCATACTAAATGTTTTTGATTGTGGCTTAATATTTCAGTAACAACTTGCATTTGCGGTTTAGTTAACTTTCCCGGCCAATCCCAATTTTTTACCATGTTAAAATCATTTGGTTCATTAATTGTCCATAATTCATCATCCTCACTGATTCTGCCGAGCTGTTGACAGTATATACAATACTTTTCGGCTCCGGCTAATCTAATTTTGCCCGTAACGATTTGCCTACAACGCTGACATTGATCATTTATAATTGTTGGCAGTCTATCAACGACATTTTCAAATTGTTTTTGCTCTATTGTAGTTAACTTACTTTTGATAATTAGGCGCCCATAAAAGTGTTCTTTTTCCATTTTTACTCCTAACTTGCAACATTTTAAAATACTCGTTATAGTTAAAATACGTAAACAACAATGCATATGGAGGTTATCATGCCACCCTACTTATCAATCACAACTGATATTGAGCATGAGCTTATTATTAAAAAATCTCGTTTTATTACAAATTTGAAACGAGTTACTACTGAAGATGAAGCAATTGCGTTCATTAATCAAATAAAAAAGCAACACTATAAGGCTAATCATAATTGTTCTGCGTTTATGATTGGTGAGCAGCATCAAATTCAACGCATGAGTGATGACGGTGAACCCTCCGGCACAGCAGGTAACCCCATGTTAGAGGTTTTAAAACGTAATGATGTTCATAACGTGGTAGCTGTCGTTACACGCTACTTTGGTGGGATAAAACTTGGTGCTGGAGGTCTAATCCGTGCTTATGCTGGGGCTGTCGCCCAAGCAATTGAAACAGTTGGATTAGTTGAACGCTTAAACATGAATAACGTGACCTTAACGATTGAGTATGCACAACTAGATAAAATAAACTATTGGTTGACTACAAATAATTACCCACTACCTACTGCTGTTTATACTGATCACGTAACGCTAACATTGCCAATTAGAACCACTGACATTGCTTTTTTTAAAGATAGCCTAAATACTTTACTAAAGCAGAACATCGCCTTATCAGTTGATGAAGCGACGTTCCAAGAAATTCCTTATCATAAAGTAGAGTAATAGTATCTACTATGCGTAACTAGCCGCCTTGATTGCTTAGTAACATACCAATATTTAATTATGAAGGTAAAACATACCTGACAAAAACTAATATCACAGGCAATAGCCCCCCAAAGTTAACTGATGTTAGCATTGGAGGGCTATCTCATATTTTAAATAGTTTTAACCATTTTTGTATTTTTTATATCAATAATGTTTTTCGGGTGGGTGCCATCCTTAAAATCATTTATTTCACACTAGAAATCTTACCTGTTGCACTTCTTGAAACATGCATACTAGAAATTGGTAAATATCCTAATTTTTTAACTAAACCATTTTGTACACTATCTGATAGCATATAGTTAATAAAGGCTTTCGTAGCACCAGTTGCTTTTCCTTTAGTGTACATGTGTTCATAACCCCATATCTTCCACTTGTTAGTGGCTACATTTGTTTCAGTTGGTTTAACATTATTAATTGACACTGCTTGTAGTTTATTACCACTTAAGTAAGAAAAGGCTAAGTATGAAATTGCACCAGGAGTTGTTGAAACAATCTTTTGAACTGTTCCATTAGCATCTTGTTCTTGCGATGATTTAGGTGTAGCCCCATTTAGACCAAATTGTTCAAAAGTTACCCGTGTTCCAGAACCTTGTGCCCGATTCACTAGAACAATCTTTTGGTTAGCACCACCCACTTGTGACCAATTAGTTATTTTACCAGTAAAAATCTTAATTAATTGTTGTTGTGTTAGGTTAGTCACTTTGGTTGCTTTATTCACAACTGGCGCCATCCCCACAACTGCCACGCGGTGATCAACTAGCTTACTTGCATCAATGCCACTGCCTTGTTCAGCAAAAATATCAGAATTACCAATTTGTACCGAACCACTAGCAACTTGTGACAGACCAGCCCCTGAGCCACCACCTTGCACTTCAACATTAGCTTTTGGATTATTAGTTTGAAATGTTTGGCCAACTTGTTCCGCAAGGGGTTGTAAAGCAGTTGAACCAACAGCTAATACTTTACCGCTAACTGTCTTTGATGATAATTTACTAGAACTATTCGAGCTATTTGCATTACCACAAGCTGCTAATAACATTCCAATAGTTGCTACAGTAACACCTAGTGTCATAACTTTTTTCATAATAAAATACCCCTTAATAAACACAATATTGTGTCGCATATTATTTAATAGCAAATTATATAAGCAAGCAGCAAGAAACTATTAGCTTTTGTAGAAGTTATGTATCTGATTGAAAGTCATCGGATTTTTTTGTTCTTTACCACTTGCTTACATATTTTACTATAAAGGGTCTCTGTAAAGAAACTTCCTACATTTATGTAACAAAAGTGTATCTAAATGTAAATTATTTCTTTACATTTATTTTATCTAAATATTAGTTAAAAATCTAAGCCAATGCTCCCATTGGATCCCATGGTTTTAATAATGTCGCTGTTTCAGTTTCATAGACTGCCTTCAAGTTATCCGGTAAAAATTCTTTTTTGACGACAATTTGATAACAAAATTCATCCATCCAAGCATCTGACATCGTGAAGTAACCTTTTTTACCAACTTTTTCGCCCCATGAATTTTCAACTTTCCATTTAGTTGGCTGGCCATCCACAATATCAACCCCTGTTAAAACCATCGCATGTGTCATTAAACTTTGTCCATAGTCTAGCCGTTGTGCCTTACTCATGGCTAAATCAATATTAAATAGTTCGTCTTCTCGATGCACACCCCGAACCATTAGTCCTTGATTACGATCAATTTGCGGCCCCATATCAACCCCAAACCATACTGATTGACCAGCTGATAATTGTTTTATCGCTAATTTTTTAAATTCATCCATTTCCACATTTAAATGTCGGACTGCGCGACCACCGACAACATTCCCTAACATTTCAACACCATAAGTGTGATTATATGGCTTATCAGTTGTTGGTGCATTGATAATTGAAACATATTCATTTAAGTCCCAACCAACAAATTTTTGATAATATTCTTGTGGCGTTATATCACGTTCATGATGATAAACTTGATTTTGATCACGATATTCAAAATCAAATTTAACTGGTGGTTCTCCCAATGTTAAACTAAGAAAACGATATATTTCCTGTAACATTTCATTTTTCTTAACCGCAATTTGATCAATAGTCGATCCGGCTGCAATCAAATCTCTTAAAATAACCGCATCATGCCTTAACTTTAAGTTCAAAGTTACATTTAATTCATGTGATGCTGACGATGCTTGACTTTCTGGGTAAACGGCTTGTGGAACTACGCCATACTTTTCAATAATTGCAACCATCATATCCCATTGGCCACCATCTTGTTGTGGTGTTGCTAATAGAAAGGCTACTTTACGTGAATCCAAGGCTTCATCAGCCGTTTTGATAATATTCTCATAAAAGTAATTAGCCTTTTCAAACTTATCCCAAAAGAAAGTATAACTCTGTGATAATTGAAATTCTTCTGATAACTTAAACATATCTTTAATATCGTGTCGCATCGTATTTAGTGCTGCAAACATCCAACAACGACCAGATTGTTTTTGATTAGCTACTTTCCCAGTATCTAAATCAATTGAAAATACTGGTGTATTATCAACACTTGCTTTTTTATCCAATGCTGTGCCATATATACCGTTATTAACAACGGCACGCCGTATGATTGCATTACCAGGTTGACTCTCAACGTTATTTTTAAAATTAGCAATTTGTTCTAACGAAATTTCTTTACTCATAATAATCCTCCAAAAAATAATTACTAATTCAGTTTACTACTTTAATTAAAAAAAGTTAATATAACTTAAACTAAAATTAAAAAAAACTAAGAATACACATTCTTAGCTTTAACGGGTCTACACTTTTTGGTACTGATAGACATGACGTCGTCATGTTAATCGGTATCTTTTTTTCTTGCATTTTTTAAAAAAAAGTGTAAAAAAAGAGATAACCCACCACCACCAAGCAGAAAGGAAATCTCCATGGATAATTATCTCAAAATATCACTCGCATTAAAAGACCCAAATTTAAAAATCGATAATACTTTCAAAAACCCTAATGAAATTGTTCATCGTAATAATATAAAAATTTTACTTTGGCATTTAAAAACTTCACCC
>NZ_JAFBDN010000012.1 GCF_016908275.1 Periweissella beninensis
TGATACTCAAGAATTGCATTAAGTTTTGTTTGTTGAGAAAAATACATAAGAAAACCCCTCGATTGGATTTACTCCAATTCGAGGGGTTCAGTTCAGTTAAGTAAAAATTAGCATGGTTTTTTTATTTAGTATTCATTGATTTTTGAACAAAGGTATATATCTTAAGTGTAGTGGATTAATATTAGCGGATGCTTTTTACGCTTTAATTTGCGAACTGTATTTATAATAATTGTCTTGTTCGGCAAGTGGAACCATCGCACCGCCCGTTGACCAAACAACATGAGTGGCATTTTGCGCAAGTAATGTAAATTCTGGATTATTCATGATATTGAGATAGCCCTTAAAACCAACCGTTGAGGAAGGCTCAATAGCAATATTTTCAGTATCCTTTAGTAATTTTAGAAATTTAAACATATTGTCATCATCGCAAGTTGCAATCCCTGATAAAAGACCACGCATAATATTACCAACAATGACAGAAGGGCGACCAACCGCTAGACCATCGGCCCTAGTTTTACCATCAATACCAATATCATAGACTGATATATCATGATTTAACTTAGTAGCCATCCCTAGTAAAACTGAAGGAATGTGGGTTGGTTCAACAAAAACTGGATAAACATGTTCACCAAAGCAAGTTTTTAAGCCAAAAGCAATACCAGCTGGTGAGCCGCCAACACCGGCTGGTAAGTAAACAAAGAGGGGATGCTGACTATCAATAGTAATATTTTGTTCTTTTAATTGTGCTAAGAGGCGTGGTCCAGCAACTGAGTATCCTAAAAATAAATCAGCAGATGCTTCATCATCAACAAAATAGCTAAAAGGATTATGCATAGAACTATGACGAGCAGCTGTAATTGCATTAGAAAAATTATCATTATAAATAATTACTTCTGCACCATTTGCTCTTAACTTTTCAACTTTCCATTTAACTGCATCTTGCGACATATGAATAATAGCTTTAAAACCCAAAGTGCTAGCCATTAAACCCACACTTAAGCCCAAATTACCAGTAGATGCAACTTCAATGGTATACTGGCTGAAGAATTTTTTAAATTTAGGTGAATTAAAAGCTAAATAATCGGCTGTACGATTGAAGTCAAGATGTTCAATGGCTAATTGCTCAGCAAATTTAAGTACCTCATAAATACCACCGCGTGATTTAACTGATCCAGAAATTGGCATTTTATTGTCTTCTTTGAGAAATAGTTGACTATTGGTTGTTTTATTAAGTAAGGCATTTTGCATCTTGGGAATTGGTGTTAGAGGAGATTCAATAATGCCATTATCTGTATCTTTGAAGACGTTGGCTAAATAAGGTGCAAAGCGCTTAAATCGATTTACAGCTGCTTGTACATCACAATAGTCAAAGGATAGTTTATAGGGTTTACCGTAATCTGGATTTTGCCAAAATAGTTCATTGTAACTTTGAAGTTGTTTGATAATAGCTTGATTTTCGATAGTATTTACAAAATCAGCTAGTGAACTTTTTGTCATAATCATAAATAATTAACCTCTTTTTTTAAATTTAGGATTATTATTTAACTTTTAAGAAAAAACAGCAAGATGATATGTCGTGAAAACTAACATCACTAATTAAATCCTAATTCTTGAGTAAATAACTTGCTATCTATTTTAAAGCAAAGTATACTTGTAAAGTTATATATGTTGTTAGTTGAAATTAGTTCAGTTTTTTTGCGTAATATGCGAAACGGATTTTTCGTAGCAGATTTACAATACTATTTTCAAACAAATGGAGGAAAAATTTTGAAATTTTCAGAACTCGGTCTTTCACAAGACTTGTTAACAGCCATTGAAAAACATGGCTATGTAGAAGCTACCCCTATTCAGGAAGAGACAATTCCACTTACTTTAAAGGGAATTGACGTTATCGGACAAGCCCAAACTGGTACTGGTAAGACAGCCGCTTTTGGTTTGCCTATTCTTGAAAACATTGATCCAACTGCAGGGTTACAAGCGTTAATCATTTCACCAACGCGTGAATTGGCTATTCAAACGCAAGAAGAACTATATCAACTGGGTCGCGACAAGCGTGTTAAGGTTCAAGTAGTATATGGTGGTGCCGATATTCGCAAGCAAATTAATGGCTTGAAAAATCGTCCACATATTCTAGTTGGAACACCAGGTCGTCTTTTAGATCATTTAAATCGGCAAACATTGAAACTAGATTCAATTAAAAATTTGGTACTTGATGAAGCTGATGAAATGTTAGACATGGGATTCTTAGATGATATTGAAGCAATCTTAAAGAAAATCCCTGATCATCGCCAAACAATGCTATTTTCTGCTACAATGCCACCAGCTATTAAGCGGATTGGTGTGCAGTTTATGCATGAACCTAAGCATGTTAAAATTGAAGCAAAGGAATTGACAACTGACTTAGTTGATCAATACTACGTGAAAGCAAAAGAATTTGAAAAATTTGATGTTATGACACGTTTCTTTGATGTTCAAAATCCTAAATTGACAATTATTTTTGGTCGGACAAAACGCCGAGTAGATGAATTAGCACGTGGTTTGGAATTACGTGGTTATCGAGCTGCTGGTATTCATGGTGACTTGTCTCAACAAATGCGAATGAAAGTGCTTCGCCAATTTAAAAATGGTGAACTTGATATTTTAGTGGCAACAGATGTGGCTGCACGTGGTTTAGACATTAAAGATGTAAGTCATGTTTACAACTATGATATTCCACAAGACCCAGAAAGCTATGTTCACCGAATTGGCCGAACTGGCCGCGCTGGTGCTCATGGAACATCACTTACGTTTGTAGCACCAATTGAGATTGACTACTTACGTGATATTGAAAAGTTAACTAAAAAACGGATGTTACCACTTAAGCCACCAACTAAGGAAGAAGCTTTAGCCGGTCGGATTGCTGTGGCAACAGATGCTGTGGAAGCAATTATTGCTAAAGCGGATACAACTTCGATTGAAGAACAGGTTAATAACTTGGTAAATCAATATGATGCGGAAACATTAGCTGCAGCATTGTTACGTTCAGCTGCACGCCCTGGTGCAGAGGATGTCCCAGTTAAGATAACTCCAGAACGACCATTACCACGTAAGAAGGGTGGTAATGGTGGTAGCCGAAGTGGTGGCTTTAACCGTAATCGTCGCAATGGTAATGGTGGCGGTCGTGGCCGTGGCGGTGATCGTCGTAACGGTAGTCGCGAAAGTCGCGATGGCGAACGGCGGTATGGCGAAAAGCGGCATGCTAATGGTTCACGATCAAATGATCGGCGTAGTTCACAAAGTCGCAATGGACGCCATGCATTTACAATTCATGAAAATAATGATTAATAGACTAGGTTTGTACTAGGATATTGGTCTATAATAAAGAGACTAGATCAAGTGTTATTTTGACCTAGTCTCTTTATCTATTTAATTGCTTATTTTAAGGAATAAAAATTAAATATGAATTTAACTGATTTGGCTAGATGATACTAGTCTTTTTTATAGATTAGTTAATAATTTAAGTGGTTTTTAAGTAAAAAAGCGAGTAAAGTAGGAGCAAGATGATTTTTGGAATTGGAATTGATATTACAGAAATACAAAGAATCAGTGATTTGTATCGGCGACATCCACAGTTTTTGTTGGATATTTTGACGGCCACGGAACAAGGACAATTCAACCGATTAAAGAATAACCATGCAATTGAATACTTAGCAGGCCGTTTTTCGGCTAAGGAGGCTTATAGTAAAGCATTTGGGACAGGTATTGGTAGTAAAATAACGTGGTTGGACATTGAAATTATTAACAATGAGCAGGGCAGGCCAATCATAACCAAACAACCATTTAGTGGTGATGGTCATATTTCGATTAGTCATACTAAAGACTTAGTAATGACAGAAGTTATATTGGAAAATCGTTCTTAAAATAGAATGTATTTAACGGAGCCAAATTCGAATAACTTAAAGATGAAGGTTTGATATTAGGTGAGAGGTTTTAAAAAATGGCAATTGGAAATCATCGTCCAACTACAATTACTTTAGATGGACAGGCATTAGTACATAATATAGAAGTAGCCCGCAAACAATTTGCAAAAGATACCTATTTATTTGCAGTTGTAAAAGCAAATGCATATGGGCATGGTGTTAAGGAAGTTGCGGCCTTAGCCAAAAAGGCAAAGGTTGATGGCTATGCAGTAGCAATTTTAGATGAGGGACTTGAATTAAGGGATTTAGGATATAAAACTGACACAATTTTAGTTTTGGGTATCACACCACCAACACAAGTTTTATTAGCAGCAAAATATGGTATTTCATTGACTGTTGGTGATATTAGCTGGTTAGAAACGGCAACAACGTTTTTATGCGAACAGAATTTGGCACCACTTAAAGTACATATTGCAGTTGATACCGGTATGGGACGTATTGGAGCGCGAAATACTGATGAATTATTAAATATGATTGAGTTTATTGAAAAACAACCCAATTTATTTGAATTTGAAGGGTTGTTTACGCATTTTGCAACAGCTGATGATGATAATCCAGAGTATTTTAAAAAACAATTAGCAAATTGGCAAACGGCATTAGCAGCTGTGAAAAACTTGCCAAAATTTGTGCATGCAGCGAATTCAGCAGCAACGCTTTGGCACAATCAAGACGTGTATACGAATGTAATCCGGTTAGGTGCTGGCATGTATGGGTTTAATCCATCAGGGAAAACGTTAGGGGCACCAAACCTACAGCCAGTTTTATCCTTACAAAGTGAAATTGTCTTCGTAAAAAAGGTACCGGCAAATACTAAAATTAGTTATGGGGCAACATATGTAACTAAGAAAACAGAGTGGATTGCAACCTTACCAATTGGTTATGCCGACGGCTATTTAAGGCGGATGCAAGGTTATAAAGTATTGATAGATGGGGAAACTGCTGAAATTGTAGGGCGTGTAACAATGGATCAAATGATGATCAGACTAGCCCGTTACTATCCAATTGGAACAAGTGTGACTTTAATTGGGGGAAGTCAAGGAGCTTACTTAGGGGCTGTTGATTTAGCAGAATATGCTAAGACAATTCCGTATGAAATTGTAACAAATTTATCATCGAGAATAAAACGCGAGGTTAAAATGGATGACAGTAAATGATATCAAACGGGGTGATATTTTTTATGCCGATTTATCGCCGGTAACTGGTTCTGAGCAAGGGGGTACTCGACCAGTTGTAATAATTCAAAATAACATGGGGAATCATTATTCGCCTACAGTAATTGTGGCCGCAATAACGGCACGAGCATCGAAAACTAAATTACCAACCCATGTATTATTGGCAACAGCAGAAGGAATTGCTAAAGACTCAGTGATTTTGCTAGAACAATTACGAACAATTGATAAAAAAAGATTAAAAGATCGGGTTGCACATCTTGATGATGAGGTAATGACTAAAGTTGATTTAGCATTAGTAGTTAGTTTAGGTTTATTAGCTGAACGTCCTAGCTATAGTGATGTTAATACAACAACAGAACACATTGTAGTTGTTGACCAAAATAATTACGACAATAAGAGTACAAAAGAAGGAGAATGATAATGAAAACAGGGACCACGATTATTACATTAGATAATGGCTATCATTTGTGGACGAATACACAAGGTACCGGTAAGATTCATCTATTAGCGTTACACGGCGGGCCAGGTGGCAATCATGAATATTGGGAAGATACCGCACAACAATTAATTGGTCGTGGGTTGGATATTCAGGTTCATATGTATGATCAACTTGGCTCATGGTATTCAGATCAACCTGATTACAGTAATCCAGCTAATGCAGCGTTATTAACTTATGATTACTATATTGATGAGGTTGAAGAAGTACGTCAAAAATTAGGATTAGATAATTTTTATTTAATTGGTCAAAGTTGGGGAGGCGCCTTGGTACAGTTGTATGCCCTTAAATATGGGCAACATTTACGAGGAGCAATTATTTCTTCGATGACTGATAATATTGAAGAATATGTAACTTCAATTAATGAACGGCGTGAAACCACATTAGCACCGACGGCAGTTGAATATATGAAACAAATTGAGAAGGCGGGAAACTGGCAAGATCAACAATATCAAAAGTATGTTGATATTTTAAATGCTGAATTTGTTGACCGGCGACAACCAGTGGTTACACAACATTTGATTTCAACGATGGCTACTGATGTTTATGGGCCGTTTCAAGGTGATAATGAATTTGTTGTCACTGGAAAATTACAAGAATTTGATTTACGTAATGAAATTCAAAATATTAAAGTACCAACATTAGTAACTTTTGGTGGGCATGAAACAATGCCAGTAGCAACCGCAAAAAGGATGGCCCAGCAAATACCAAACGCTCGGTTAAAAATCACACCAGATGCAGGCCATCATGCGATGATGGATAACCCAAAAGTTTACTATGATAATTTAGCTGAGTTTATAAATGATGTTGAAAATAATAATATTTAGTTAGAATAGCTTATTAAGTAAGACTTTAGTTGACTAAAAAACTAGGGGACAGGGCTGTTATATTAGCATGTATGTTGTTTCAAAGTAAGTGGGTGTTAAATTACGGAAAAAGGACTTAATTGAAGAGAACTCTCGATATCGAACCAAAATCCATTAGCGGGGGTGCACTTTAAATTTATAAAAATTAAGTCTTTTTTTGTTGTGTAAAATTTTATGTTACTGAAAAAAAGTTGCATAAAGATTATTTTTTGTTTATATTTTAAGTCAACCAATAGAAAAATAAAGGTGACAAAAATGCGAGCAAGAATTATTAAATACTTAATGAAGCATAGTAATGAATATATTTCGGGGGAACAGATAGCACATGATTTAAAAATAAGTCGCAACGCAGTTTGGAAAAACATTGGTTTGTTAAAAACATTGGGGTACCAAATTGAGAGTCAGCATCGGCTTGGCTATCGTTATATTGGCATGCCCAATTTAGCAGCAGTAGTAATAGAAAATAGCCTTTCACATAGTGTAGATGTTTTAACGTTTGACGTGTTAGCGTCGACAAATAAATATGCGAAGCAAATGGCCTTGGAACACTTGCACCAACCAACGGCAATTATTGCTAACCAACAGACCAGTGGATATGGCCGATATGGGCGACATTTCTACAGTCCAGCAGACACAGGTTTATATCTAAGCTTAGTTGTACCAATAAAAGCACTTAAGTTTAATGCTGGCTTATTAACGACTGGCATTGCAACAGTTGTAGCGCAAGTGCTTGAGGTAAATTATGGAATTACGGTGGGCATAAAATGGGTTAATGATTTAATCTATCACAGTAAAAAAATAGCCGGTATCATGACTGAAGGGCTAACTGATTTAGAGACTGGTAACTTAGACACTGTAATTATTGGGCTAGGATTGAATCTAGGACAAATAAATTTTCCGAATGATTTAGATGATAAGGCTGGATCATTAAATTTAGGTGATATTGACCGTAATTTATTAGCAGCGCAAATCATTGATGAAATACTAACATTAATGAATAATTACTTAAAGGCTGAATTCATGGTCAAATACCGAGAATTATCAATTATTATTGGCAAGCACGTTGAGCTAAATCGACAAGGAGAGTTATTAGCGGGAATTGTTGAAGATATAGATAATAATGGAGCCTTAATCTTGAAAACGCATAATGAATTAATCAAGGTAAATAGTGGTGAAATAAAGAAAACGACAATAGTTGATGGAGAATATAATGGTTGAGCAAAAACAAACAAAACTAAGAGGCTTGATTTTAGCAGCCCAATTTGCAATTATTTTAGCAATTTTTGCGCAAATTACGATTCCATTTGGAATTGTTTCGTTAACGGGACAAACCTTAGCGTTAGGGCTTTTTGCAACAATTGCTAGTCCATGGATTAGTACGAGTGCGGTAGGTGTCTATCTGCTATTAGGAATGATTGGGCTACCGGTTTATGCAGGTGGGACTAGTGGTATTACGGTTTTATTTGGCCCAAACTGGGGATATCTATTTGGCTTTTTAGCTTATACATTAATTGTTGGCATGCTGATGAAAATATCAACTAGTTGGTGGAATATTGCTTTAAGTAATGTTGTTGGAGCATTGACACAATTATTTATGGGCGCAATTGGCATTGCTACTTGGAATCAACTAGCTTTAGGCAGTGTTATCAAACCAGCAATGCTTGTATTTATACCAGCTGCAATTGTAAAAATAATCATTATCGTGTTTGTTACAAGAATAATCATAAAAAAATTTGGAATTTTTAATTAATATACTGGCAGGTTAAAATATAGGTGTGGAAAATAGTTATTAGATAGTAGTAATTTATGACCATAAAGTGAACCCCCACTATTGGATTTGGGACCAATAATGGGGGTTCACTTTAGTTCGGTCTTGTTAAGCTGTGATTATATAGCCAATTAGTTTTGATATCTATGCACTTGTGAAAATACTAGATAAGTAGGCCTCACTATCTTAACAACGGGATACTAATAATAATTTGAGTAATAATATTTAAAAACTAAATTTTTAATTCAAGATATGAGTCAGATTCAGCTAAAGTATATGTGATATCTTGATTACCACGGATTGTCATTCCAAAGTCAGTTGCATAAATAATCAGACCAAGTTGGTGACCAACTGGTATTTTAAAATAAGTTGGTTGTAAATAAAAATCTAGATCAACAAATTGATTAGCAGCTAATGAGTCAACATGCCATGCATTGCTACGATTTTGTAGATTAATATGTCCTTTAGTAATTAATTTAAAAGGTGTTAGGTGCGAATTTAATGTAAATTCATTAAGTGCATCTGAACGCCAATGCACACCACTTTCAATAGGCACTCCTAAAAAAGTAGGTTTTTCATTTAATCGATAGGCCATACCATAATCAACTAATTGAACACTGATTAGTCCTACATTATGAGAACTAGCTATCTTTAAATGTAGTTTTGTTCGACCATTAATTGTTATAGGATGGGTAAGGTTTTCTGTTAAAAAGTGTAATCGATTAGTTATTAATGGTGACGTTTTAAGTTTTAAATCATTCTCCCATTTTGAAATGTTTTTAGTGTATTGCGCAAAGATAGTTGGTTCAAGGTGATCATTAAAGCTAACTAGGTTTTTAGTTGCGGCCGATACTTTAGTAAGCTTATGTTGATTTAAAAATAATTTGGTGGTCTTAGTTTGGATATCCCAGTCGTTAAGAGAGTGCCATGTTTCCGGAGTAACATTATCTTGGATGATAACGTTAGGTAAAATTTTATCAGCATCATTAGCTAAATTATAGAGTTTGTAGGAAAACCATAAATTTAACATATCAGTAAAATCAATAGAACGCATTGCATTAATATAAATATGCTGACCTTGATGCAAAATTAGTTTGTTGTTGATATTATTTTTATTAAGCGCATGATATAAATTATTAACTTGTTCCGGTTTAACATTCCAGTCATTTAGTCCATGAACCATGAGGATATCAGCTTTGATGTTCTTAACGTTTTTAAGATAATTACGGGCATCCCAAAATTGATTATAATTGCCAGTATTACGATCTTGGTCATAGTTCATAGTTGTCAAATATGTTTCATAAAGCGATTTAATACGGTTAAAATCAGCAAGATTTTTTCTGCGTGAAAAAGTTTCTTCAGCTAAAACATCAGCATCTTCACCAGGGAAACCACCTGGCGCAACAACTAAGCCATTTGAACGATAATAATCATACCAGGATGATATCGCTGCTTCAGAAACAATCGTTTCAAGACCAGCGACACCAGTTGTAGCAACAGCAGTTGCCAATGTTCCTAAATATGAACGACCGGTCATTGCAATTTTACCATTTGACCAAAATGCCTCAATTCTAATATTAGTAGTGTGATCAACAAAAGCGGGACGATCACCATGTAACCATTCAACAACTGCCGTTGCCGCGGCAACCTCATATTCATCACCAGTTGTTTGAAGTCCTTCAGATTCACTTGAGCCAATACCGGCACTATATACAACTGCGAACCCACGAGCCAAAAAATAATCGTTTAGTGTATAGTTACGTTCACGCGTAAAGCTTTCAGTTGCATTAAATGTAGTTCCCACGGGGACACGTTTTTGAGCAACTTTTAAATTTGAGACATGATGAATATCACGATAATTATCAGTCGTGGCTGCTTTATGTGTTAATTCGACATCTACATTATGAGTTAATCTTTCACCTTCAAAGTCATTAGTACCCTGATTATAGGGTGAAGAAGTGTATAAAATAGGAACTTGTTGATCGTTACTTTCTAATGGACGAATAATTTCAGCCTTGATTAAGTCAGCTAAGCCATCTTTGTCGGTATCATAATCTGTCTCAATATAAACCACCTCACGAAGTAGGGTAGTGGTATTGAATACCGCTTGACTTTTACCATTAAAAAATAAAGGTTTTGGTAAATTAGCAATTTTTTGATAATAGCCTTGACTAGCTAAATCATCAATGAATGTTTGACCATGCTTATTATGGGTATTAAGTAAGCGGTACCAAGCATCAAGGAGGATGTTTTTATCGAAGGTCGAGCTAGTAATTGTCGTAAGATTTAATTTTTTAACACTCATAAGTGGATTGATAACATCAAAATCAACATTAGGTAAAAAGTGTAATAGTTGTAAAGCGATACGATAAAAAATCTCATTAGTGAGTGGTTCATCTTTTTGTAACCATTCGAGTACCGATAATTGAGTGTCAGCTAATATGTTATTTAGTTTATAATCAAGACTACTTTGAGTAGAAGTTGTCGGCCAACACTTATTTAGTAAATGTTGAAGCAATTGATTTACCGAATAAGTTTTTAGATCAGTATTTTCGATAAAGTTAATGCGGATGAGTTCATTGAGAACAGTAGTATGATTAGTTGGTTTAAAGGCAAATTGATTGATTTTCATGAATTTCCTCTTGTTTGTTAATTATTATAATAATCTCATTATACATAAAAAGATAAGCAAGCTATAGTTGTTTTTGAGAAGATAAACCAGTCAGCATTAAAAAAATAATTGTTTAACCTTAATTTAATTAAAAATAATAATTTTTTCTTGTTTTATTCTTAAAAAAAAGTTAAAATTAATTCATTAAAAAAGGACGTGACTTTCTATGAGCAAGCAAATACTTACAATTAAAAAAGAATTTCGTTTTTGGTTTTTCGTGAAATAATCCGGAAATCAAAAATTATTTGAGGTATTATCCGGATTTGCATTTGTAAGTAAACCGGATGTTCAAATTACGTTAAATCTTAATTATGACAAAACGCATTCCTTCGGTTACTTACAAAAAAGAGAAGGAAGCGTTTTTTATTTAAGAAAGAGATGGTGAAAAATAAAATGGAAATTTGGCAGCGCATATTTAAAAAAGAGCAACTGACGAATTATCTGAATTCAGATAAGCAGTTAGTACGAACGTTAAGTGCTAAAGATTTAATTGCCCTGGGAATTGGGGCAGTAATTGGCACAGGTATCTTTATTTTACCAGGGACAGTGGCAGCTACGAAAGCTGGTCCAGCAATTATTATTAGTTTTGCCCTGGCAGCTTTGGTATGTGGGTTAGCAGCAATGGCATATGCTGAATTATCATCAGCAATGCCAATTGCAGGATCAGCATATTCGTATGGAAATGTACTTTATGGTGAAGTTATAGGTTGGATTTTAGGTTGGGCCTTAATTTTAGAATATCTATTGGCAGTAGCAGCAGTATCCACTGGCTGGTCAGCGTATTTTGCAGATTTAGTAAGCCCACTATTTAAAACCCCAACAGTACTTAGCGGTGCGTATAATCCAACGCAAGGAACGTATGTTAATATAGTAGCGGTCTTGATTGTTTTAGTTATTTCTTGGTTATTATCATTTGGGTTAAGTACTTCTAAAAGAGTGCAAAATGTAATGGTTTTAGTTAAAATTGCAATTATTATTTTATTCATTGTTGTTGGTTTATTTTATATTAAATCAAATAATTTACACCCTTTTATACCCAAAAGAGTAAACGGAGCATTTGGTGTTAAAGGAATATTAGAAGGAACTTCGTTAGTATTTTTTGCCTTTTTAGGCTTTGATGCGGTTTCCGCTTCAGCAGCTGAAGTGAAAAATCCGAAAAAAGCGATGCCACGTGGAATTATTGGAACGTTATTAATTGCGACGATATTATACATGTTGGTCGGATTTGTATTAACTGGTATGGTTCATTACACTGATTTAAATGTGCCAGATCCAGTTGCCTTTGCATTAAGTCGAGTAGGACAGAATTGGGCTTCATTGATTGTAACAATTGGTGCATTAGCCGGGATGTTTACAATGATGGTCACCATGATTTATTCAGGATCAAGACTAGTTTATTCAATTGGACGAGATGGCCTATTGCCTAAATGGCTAGGTACAGTTGATAAGACAACTAAACAACCACGTAATGCCTTAATTGTTGTGACAATTGTAATTGCTACTTTGGGGGGGATGGTACCGTTAGATAAACTAACTGAATTAGTTAATATGGGAACGCTATTGGCGTTTACATTTGTATCCTTTGGGATTTTAATTGTTCGTAAACGAGATGATATTGAAAACACGGGATACCGAATGCCAGGATTCCCTATTTTACCAGTATTATCAGGAGCCTTTTCAATTTTTATGATTACGCAACTACAAAAAGCAACCTTGATTACAGCCTTAATTTGGTTTATTATAGGTTTAGTCGTCTATATGACTTATGGATTAAAACATTCACGATTAAATCAAGCTGATAAATAAGTTAAAGTAGAGAGTGTGGCCAATAAAATGGCGCATTCTCTTTTTGATTGTCTTTAATAAAAATTATGATTAAATAAAGGTGAGATAGATGCAACAAAAGCTAATTATTTTAACTGGGCCAACTGGAAGTGGTAAGACAACCATTGCCCAATATTTAAAAGATAAATACAATATTCCGCAAGTTGTGACCCATACCACACGTAAACCACGAGACCATGAAAAGAACAATATTGATTATTATTTTGAAACTAATGAATCATTTGATCATAATCATTATTTAGAAAAAGTTAAGTATGCGGGTAATCAATATGGCTCCTCTTTTGAAGGATTAAAAAGGGCATTTATAAAAAACAACATTGTTAGTATTGTTTTGGAAACGAAAGGAGCACAAGTATATTATGACAAATTACCTGACATAGTAGTGATTGTTTATCTGACAATTTCGAATGTCCAGGATTTAAATCTTCGTTTAATCAAGCGCGGCGATAATCAAGAAAGAATTAAGCGACGCCTTGAGAGTGCAGAATTTAAACGTGATTTGCAGCTACCACCTGCTTTAACCAATCATGTAATTAAAATTACGAATGACGACTTAAGTCAAACAAAGCAAGAAATTGACCAATTAATTATTAAATTAATGAAAAGTTTATCTTAATAAAGAATTAAGATGTTATGATTAGGTCGTAAATATTGCTATACTTAATAGGAAGAAATTTAAAATTGATTATACGATATATTAAAGAATGAATAGGAGTTAATCATATATGAGTTATCGTACGCCACCATTTATGACACCGGTTGCTGTGGTGTCAATTATTCTTGCATTGAGTGCAACTAATGTGGCTGTTAATGTGGCAAGTAATACTAATCAAGGCCATCCAGTTGTTAGTAAAAGTTCCACAGTTACATCAGTAACTAACACCAAATCAAATGTAAGTAGTCAAGATTCTAGTTCAAAAGAAAATAGTAAAGATGATAGTTCAAGTAGTAGCGCTGAAGATCGCAGTAGTTCATCAAATACTGGATCAGGTACTAGTGATGATGGATCATCAAGTACTACAAATGATACTGATGAAACTCAAAGTGGATCATCAAGTACTAGCACCGAACCTAGTAGCAGTTCAAGTAGTAGTGATGACGACAAGACTAATGCAAATGATAATACCCAAGATACCACTAGTGATAATACATCAACGACAACTGGAACCGCTAAAAAGGCAACTTCAACAAGCAGTAGTGCTAACACAGAAGATACCACAGATGCCAGTTCAACTAGTAGTTCAAGTACTAAGTAAGGAGCAACAGCATGTTAATTACGATTTTAGAAATGGTTAATCATTATTTTGGTTTTTTTAATGTTAATACTAAATTTAAAGGACGGTTATATACTATTCTTGGCTTTATTGGTAGTTGGTATATTTTATATATTGCAATTAGTTTTTTGACAGCAGCGCGATATTTGCGAGGGATTGCTTTATTACTAGCTTTTTTAGGGTTAATGTATGTTATTTATTTGAATTTTATGTATTACTTTACAAGAAAAAAACCAATTTTAGATATTTCACCAAGAATTGAGAAAATGATTGGTGGTGGGCAAACAAACACAACACAGTTGACTACGCAACCGACCTTCATCATACCAAATCAAGGTTTTTACGACCAAAAACAAGTGTTACCAACAGCAGTTAAAAGTAATAATGATGAGCAAAAAAATATTGAAGAACTAGTAACTCAACTAGAAGGACTAGGCGTTTATAATGAAAAGAACGCCTATCAAGGCTTCAATGATGAGCAAATAAAAAATAAACTCTTGGTTAATGACAATCATCCAGTATATGCCAATGTAACAGGGTTTAATGTACCATATGTAAAACTGCATCATGAAGGCACCCATGTCATAATCTATGGTGGTTTAAATGAAATGCAAGCAATCCGTTTAGGTGAAATAATTCGGATTGGTTTGGCTGATACAACTAGTGCTTTGGAAAAATTTGACATCTTTTTAGCCAATGTTAACATTGTCGGTGGGCAAGGCAAGACCTTAGCAAGAAGTGGCTTTGTTGAAAAAGAATATCCATATACGCTTAAAGCTGAAATTGCTTATACAGTAAAAAAATAAAATAAATTTTAAATCGGTATAAACGCTTACATAGTAGTCGTTTATACCGATTTTTTTAATCTATTTTATTCGTTTATATATAAATAAAAGTATACAAAGATAAAAAATTTAAATATAATATAGCAAAAATACCACTTATAAACATTTATAGCGAATATTAAGTGCTATTATTAAAATAATTATATGGTTTTTAATATAATTAAAAATTGGAGGTAATGATGTATGGCTATGATTGAATTTAAAAACGTTGAAAAGTATTATGGTGATTTTCATGCATTGACGAATATTAATTTAAAAATAGAAAGTGGTGAAACGGTTGTTTTAATTGGACCATCAGGTTCAGGTAAATCAACTTTAATTAGAACTGTTAATGGGTTAGAAACGGTTGAGGGTGGTGAGTTAATTGTTAATGACCAAGATCTAGCTAATAAAAAGACTGATATGAATCGAATTAGGAAAAACGTTGGTATGGTCTTTCAACATTTTAACTTGTATGAAAATAAAACAGTTTTAGAAAACATCATGCTAGCACCACGACTTGTTTTAAAACGTAACAAAAGTGAAAATGAAAAAATTGCACAAGCATTACTAGCGAAGGTCGGTTTAGCTGATAAGGGTAATAGCTATCCCAAACAATTATCAGGTGGTCAAAAACAACGGGTGGCGATTGCCCGGTCATTGGCAATGAAACCCAAAGCATTACTATTTGACGAACCAACGAGTGCGTTAGATCCAGAAATGATTGGGGATGTGCTAAATGTTATGAAAGATATTGCTAAAGACTCCGATATGACAATGTTGGTGGTAACACATGAAATGGGATTTGCAAAACAAGTCGCTGATCGAGTTATTTTTATGGACAGTGGTAAAATTTTAGAAGATGCACCGTCAGCACAATTTTTTGATAATCCTAAAGAACCACGGGCAAAGCAATTTTTAAGTCAGGTGTTAAACCACTAAGTTTTACCATGGTATTGAAATTTAGAAGGGATGATAACACATGAAAATAAATAAAATAAAGATACTCATGTTACCAATTTTAATGATTGTTAGTACGTTGGTATTGACCGCATGTGGGCAAACAAAATCGAGTAGTTCACAAAATCAACTAACCACCATTAAGAATACTCATCAAATGGTATGGGGTGTTAAAGCAGATACGAAATTATTTGGTTTGATGAATATTAAAACAAGTAAGATTGAAGGGTTTGATGTTGATATGGCTAAGGAAATCACTAAGCGCATTGATCCTAAAGCTAAACCAGTATTTGTGCAAGTTACTTCACAAACACGGATTCCATTATTGAAAAATGGCAATATTCAAGCAATTATCGCAACAATGACTATTACTAAAGAACGTGAAAAAATCGTTGATTTTTCTAAATCATATTTTAATGCCGGTCAATCACTATTAGTTATGAAGGGTAGTAAGATAAAAAACACTAAAGATTTAAATAAAAAAGGGACGGTTGTTTTAGGGACTGTTGGATCAAACTCAGTTTTAAATATTAAAAAGGTTGCCCCAAAGGCTAAGGTTTTGCAATTACAAGATTATGCCCAAGCATTGACTGCATTGAAGTCTGGCCAAGGTGATGCGCTAACAACTGATAATGGGATTTTATATGGAATGTCAGAACAAAATCCCCAAACTCGTGTCGTGGGTGGAACGTTTACTAAAGAACCTTATGGGGTTGCGATTGATAAGGGGCAAACTGATTTAAAAAATTCGATAAATAAAGCAATTGATGAAATTCAACAAGATGGTACATATCGCAAATTAATTAAAAAATGGTTTAGCAATGTGCCAGGCTTTGATTGGAGGGAATTATTAAATGATTAATATTTTACAAAATCACCTATCTGAATTTATCTCAGGTTTTGGTATAACATTACTTTCAAGTGTCATCGCCTTGGTATTGTCTTTAGTTTTAGGCACAATCTTTGCAATTATGGAAGTTGTACCAAATAAAGGGGCCCGAGTAATTGCGCGTATCTATATTGAAATTTTTAGAAATATCCCATTATTAGTAATTACAATGTTTTTTTATGTTGTGGTAACAAAAATTTTTGCAATGAGTGGCTTAACCGCGGGAACAATTGGGTTGGCACTTTACACGTCGGCTTTTATTGCGGAAACTGTTCGGGCAGGTATTTTAGCTGTAGATTCAGGTCAAATGGAAGGTGCCCGGGCTAATGGGTTAACGTTTTGGCAAGCAATGCAATATATTGTATTGCCACAAGCCTTTAAAATTGTGATTCCACCATTAGGAAATCAATTTATTAATTTAGTTAAAAATTCATCAACTTTAGCGTTTGTAGCTGGATTTGATTTAATGTATCAGGGGAATGAGATTGCATCCACAACTTTTGATACCATTAACACGTACATTGTTGTTGGGATTTTTTATTTGATTATAACGCTACCACTTAGTTACTACATGCGTTATCTCGAAAAGAAATTAGCGTAGGGGGGTAGGCACAATGAAAAATTTTGTAGATGCATATTCGTGGATAAATATTACCTATCTCTTCAAGGGATTACTAATTACGCTTGAAGTTTCAATAATTTCATTGCTTTTAAGTTTTATTATTGGTTCTTTTTTGGGTGTGATTAGATATTCTAGAATAAAATGGGTATCAGGCACGGTAGGATTTATAATCGATATTATTAGAAATTTACCATTATTATTAATTATCTTTTTTACTTATTTTGCTTTACCAAAATTACAAATTCATTTAAGTATTATGCAAGCAGCGATTAGTGCATTAACGGTTTTTGAATCGGCGATGATTGCGGAAATTGTTCGATCGGGAATTAACTCAGTGCCAATTGGTCAAACAGAAGGTGCCCGGGCTAATGGGTTAACAAGTATTCAAACTATGTGGCATATTATCTTACCGCAAGCGTATAAAAAAATGATTCCACCATTGGTTAGTCAATTCATTTCATTGATTAAAGATACTTCGTTGGCAACTATTATTGTGTTACCAGATTTAATGTATCATGCTCAAATTATTTACGGGCAAAATAATAATTATATTATTCCGATGTTTCTAGCCATTTCGATTATGTACTTTGTTGTGAATTACGCGTTATCCTTAATTGCGCGTTGGTTAGATCGGAGACTAGTTTAACTAGATATTACAGAAAATGGATTGCGATCAATAATCGTGATTATTTCTTATAATACTTTTTATTAGAAAATATTTAATTATAAAGAAGCTAGAGCAAATGATTTAAGCAAATTATTTTGTGCTAGCTTCTTTAAGTTAAATTTTTTTATTTATGTATATCGATACTAAAATGCTTTTAAATCAAAGATTTTAATAAAATAATGAGATTTAAAATACAAAAATTTAACTAAAAGCTTTTAAAATGAGAAAAATTTTAGTAAACTAGTGTTATTATATTTTAATACAATTTTAATTGAGAGCGAAGTGTAGAAATTTATGAGTGAAAAAATTTTATTATCAATAAAAGATGTTTCAACTGCTTTCAAGATTAATGGTGAGTATTATACAGCTATTGATAAAGTAAGCCTTGATTTACATCAAGATGAAGTCTTAGCAATTGTTGGTGAATCTGGTTCTGGAAAATCAACGTTAGCAACTTCAATTATTGGATTGCATAATATGAATGCTACCAAAATAAATGGTGAAATTGATTTTAATGGACGTGATATTTTGAAATTAAATGAGAGTGAATTTAATCAGTTGCGTGGAAATGATATGGGCATGATTTTTCAAGATCCATTAGCAGCATTGAATCCGTTAATGCGAATTGGTGATCAGATTAAAGAAACCCTTGATGTACATAGTGATATGACTGAAAATCAAAAAAATGCACGGGTTCATGAATTGATTGATCAAGTAGGAATCCCTAATCCCGAACGAGTTGCTCGGCAATTTCCACATGAATTATCAGGAGGAATGCGACAAAGAATTATTATTGCTATTGCAATCGCCAATAAACCAGAATTAATTATTGCTGATGAACCAACAACGGCTTTAGATGTAACAATTCAAGCGCAAATCTTAGACTTATTAAAAGATATTCAACAAGAAAATCATGCTGGTATTATTTTAATTACCCATGATTTGGGTGTTGTTGCAGAAGTTGCTGATACAGTGGCCGTAATGTATGCAGGTGAAATTGTAGAACAAGGGCCAGTTGATATCATTTTTAATGAACCTAAGCATCCTTACACACGGTCATTATTACGTGCAATGCCAACTTTAGATACTGAAAATGATGATCTTTATGTGATCGAAGGATCAGTACCATCAATCAAAAAAATGGATCGAAATAGTGATTTATTTGCGCCACGAATTCCATGGGTCCCAGTAACTCCTGGCCATCCAGAAATTAAAGAAGTTGCACCAGGTCATTTAGTGCGTGGTGAAAATTGGAAATATTTTAAATTTAAAGATGAAGTTTAGATAGTGATAAGGAGATATTTGTAATGAGTGTTTTAATAGAAATAAAAGATTTAAAAGTACACTATCCTATCCGTTCTGGCTTTTGGAATCGAGTTACTGATCATGTATATGCAGCTGATGGGGTATCTTTTGAAATAGAAGCGGGAAAAACATATGGCTTAGTTGGTGAATCAGGTTCAGGCAAGTCAACTATTGGTAAGGCAATTGTTGGTTTGGAAAAAGTGACAAGTGGCCAGATTTTATATAAGGGACAGGATGTATCAAAAGCGAGTGTCCGGCGTCATATGAAATATAACAAAGATGTTCAAATGATTTTCCAAGACTCATTATCATCGTTGAATCCGAAGAAAACAATTTATGAAATAATAGCAGAACCGATTCGAAATTTTGAAAATTTGGATAAATCAGCGGAGAAACAACGTATTATTGAATTACTAGAAATTGTAGGGCTATCGTCAAATGCGATGTATCAATATCCACACCAATTTTCAGGTGGACAAAGACAGCGGATTGGGATTGCGCGCGCAATTTCAACTAATCCGAAATTGATTATTGCTGATGAACCAGTATCAGCTTTGGATTTATCAATTCAAGCTCAAGTTTTAAATTTTATGAAAAAAATTCAAAGAGAATTAGGTATATCATTTTTATTCATTTCGCATGATTTAGGAGTTGTGCGACATATGACTGAAAATATTGCTATTATGCATTTAGGCCGTTTTGTAGAATTAGGCACACGTGAAGATATTTATAATAATCCACAACACATTTATACTAAACGATTGTTATCGGCGATACCGCAAATTGATATTGCTAACCGAGATGCTAATAAAGCTCAGCGCGCTGCAATTGAAGCACAATATCAAGCTGAACGTCAGAATTTTTATGATGCTGATGGTTTAGCATATCCGATGCACAAGATAACAGCTAGTCACTGGGTATCAACACCACCAACTGAGAAAGGAGCAACCAAGTAGCTATGTGGAAAACTATTTTACGACGGGTCTTAATTATGATTCCGCAAATTATTATTTTATCGATATTAGTATTTATGTTGGCTAAAGCGATGCCTGGGGATCCTTTTACTGGATCAATAGGACCTAATACAGATCCTAAGCAAATTGTTGCGTTAAAACGAGCAGCTGGGTTGTATGATCCGTGGTATCAACAATATTGGCATTGGATTGTTAATTTATTTCATGGTAATTTAGGTGAAAGTTATACCTTAAAACAACCTGTGACAGCGGTTTTAGGCAATAGAATTAGTAACACAATATGGTTATCATTATTAACTTTAATTATTTCATATGCTGTTGCAATTCCATTAGGGATGACCGCTGGTCGATACGAAGGATCACGCCGTGATCGTGGAATTGTGATTTTTAACTTTATTACTTTTGGAGTTCCTACCTTTGTTGTTTTCTTATTAGGATTATTCTTATTTGGATATCAATTAGGTTGGTTCCCAACGACTGGGACAATCAGTGCAGATGCTAGTGGCTTTATTGGTGAAGCTCTTTCACGCCTTAATCATATGATTCTACCAGCAATTTTAGCTGGAATTCTGGGAACAACTTCAACTATTCAGTATTTACGGTCCGAGATTATAGATTCAAAATCACAAGATTATGTGCGCACAGCACGTGCTAAAGGGGTACCAACAAATAAGGTTTATTCACGTCATATTTTTAGAAATTCTTTATTACCAATTGCTGCTTTTGCAGGATTCCAAATAACCGGTTTAATTGGTGGTTCAATTATTGTTGAAACAGTTTTTTCATATCCAGGAATGGGTCAATTATTTGTTTCTTCAATCACATCCCGTGATTATTCAGTCGTGACGGCAATTGTGCTATTTACTGGAATTTTAGCATTACTAGGATCATTACTTTCCGATATTATCATGAGTATTGTTGATCCACGAATTAGAATTGAGTAAGGAGGGCTGACAGTAATGGCTGAAAAACCAGAAGTAAATGAAGCAATGGCTGGTGTACCAAAAACACCACAAGAAATAAATGAACAAGATGTTGTTGTCAGTGCGCCTTCAACATTAAAGACAGTTATTCGTGAGTTTAAACAAGATAAAGTTGCGACAGTTGCCCTGATATTACTAATAGTTTTATTTGTGGTTGTAGCAGTCTGGTCTTTCTTTATTCCTAATAGTAAAGTGACTGATGTTAATATCATGGATCAATATTTGCAAATGGGAACTAGTGGACATATTTTAGGAACTGACGAACAAGGCCGTGATTTATTATTAATGTTGATTGCATCGGCTAAGAATTCGCTATTTATTGCCTTAATGATTACAATTATTGGTCAAGTTTTTGGCATAATTTTTGGGATGATTACCGGTTATTTTGGTGGAATTGTCGATACGATTATTATGCGAATCATTGATTTTTGGACAGTTTTACCATTTATGATGATTATTATTGTCTTAGTTTCAATTGTTTCTAAGTACAATATTTGGACGTTAATCGGAATTATTGGCCTTTTTTCATGGCAAGGAACCACCCGTTTAATTAGATCAAAAGTACTTTCTGAATCAGATCGTGACTATGTACGTGCTTCAAAAACATCAGGATCAAGCAATGTAATGATTATGTTTAGAGAGGTTTTACCAAATTTATCATCAATTATTATTGTTGATTCAACCTTAACATTTGCTGGGAACATTGGGATTGAAACAACGCTATCATTCTTAGGCTTTGGTCTACCAAATGGGACCCCTTCATTAGGGACAATGATTTCAGCGGCAACCGATCCAACGGTTTTAGTTTCAAAAGCTTATGTGTGGGTGCCAGCTGCGGTCTTCATTATCGTTATTACCGTAGGTATTTCGTTTGTTGGTCAAGTATTACGTCGGGCATTTGACGCTCGTCAACGGCTAGGATAAAACAATACGATTAAATTAAGATTAAAAAATAATTAAAAAACAATTGCAAAAGCTAATTGCTTCTGCTAAGATAACAAACATAGATGTTTTACTTTACTAATGTATCTTAGCATTTGATAAATATTATTTTAAAAGAAAGTAAGGAGATTACTGGGATGAAAAAATCTACAAAGTATGTTATGGGATTTGTTACAACTGCCGCTTTGTTTTCAGCCGTGCTTGCAGGTTGTGGTAACAAAAGTGCCACAAAGACAACTGATGCTACAGTTGGTAATTTGAAAGTATCATATACTAATAATGCGAAAACTGTTAAAAATGGTACATTAAATGTTGCGATGGTACAAGATACACCGTTTCAAGGTATCTTTGCATCTGAACTTTCAAATGATGCGGCTGATAGTTACTTAGCAGAACCTGGAACTGCCGTAGGGGGCTCTATTTTTAAAACAAATTCACAATTTAAAATTGTGAACGGCGGAGCTGCAGATATTAAACTTGATAAAAATGCTAAAACAGCGACAATCACTTTACATAAAAATCTTAAATGGTCTGATGGTAAAGCCGTTACAGCTAAAGATCTAGAATTTGCTTATGAAATTGTTGCCAACCCAGCCTATGGGTCACAACGTTACACAGATTCTTTAGCTAATATTGAAGGTTTAGCAGAATTCCATAATGGTAAAGCTAAGTCAATTTCTGGAATTAGTTATCCTAAGGGTCAAAATGGTAATCAACTTAAAATCCAATTCAAGAAAATGACACCAGGTATGTGGCAATCTGGTTCTGGTTACTATCTTGAATCAGTAGAACCATACCACTACTTGAAAGATGTTAAACCAAGTAAACTTGTATCATCTAAGCAAGTTCGACAACAACCATTGTCATATGGTCCATACAAAGTTTCTAAAGTGGTATCAGGACAGTCTGTAACATATGTACAAAATCCTTACTACTATGGCTCAAAACCTAAACTTAAACAAATTACAATGAGTGTAGTTTCGACTTCATCAATTGCAGCAGCACTTAAGGCTAAGAAATATGATATTGCCTACGAGGCACCTTCAACAGCTTATCCTTCAGTCAAGGCATTAAAGGATTATGTCCAAACTGGGCAAAAATCATTGACGTTTAGTTATATCGCCTTTAATTTGGGTCACTACGACACGAAGAAATCTATTAATGTGATGGATCGAAAGACACCACTACAAAATAAGAGTCTTCGCCAAGCAATGGGATATGCAATGAACGTTGATGCGGTTAATAAGAAATTTAATAATGGTTTAGCAACACGCGCTAATTCAACAATTGTACCAGTCTTTGATAAGTACAATGATAAGAGTGTGAAAGGCTACCCATTGAACATTAAAAAGGCTAATAGTCTATTGAATAAGGCAGGCTTTAAATGGGATTCTAAGCACCAATATCGCTTAAATACTAATGGTAAAGCATTTAAGTTAGTATACCTAGCTCGTTCAGGTTCAGCTAATTCCGAAGCAGTGGCACAAAACTACATCCAACAATGGAAAAAAATTGGGGTTCACGTGACACTTTATCATGATCGCTTAACTGACTTTAACACTTGGGGTCAAATTATGACTAATGGTAATAACCAAAACTGGGACTTCACTGGTGGGAACTGGTCAGTAGCTTCTGATCCATCACAAATGGATTTATATTCAAAGGGAGCTCCATATAACTTTGGGCACTTTACCACAGCTAAATTAACTAAGTTGTTGAACGATATTGATTCAACTAAGGCAATTGATTCTAAAGTTCGGCAACAGGCTTTCTATAAGTATCAACAATATATGCAAGATCAAGCAGCAGTTATTCCAACATCATTCTCACTTGACTGGTACCCAGTTAATAAGCGAGTAGTTGGGTGGACAAATGATCATGCGAATGATCAAAGCCGTTGGGCTAATTTAGCTGTCTCAGCTTCAAGTACTAAGTAAATTTTAACAAGTTAATAGGTTATTAAATAGTTAAAATAAAGCGGCCGTAACCAATTATAATTTGGGCATGGTCGCTTTATTTATATAGTAAAGTGAGGGAAAATAATGGTCCGATTACAAGATGATTTTTACACAGCAGTTAATGAAGAATGGTTAAAAAGTATTAAGATACCAACCGATCGGCCACGGATTGGTTCATTTGATGAAATAGCGATTAAGATAGAACAGCAAGAATTACATGATTTTAAGGGAATGCTTATTAGTCAACCGGAAGGAATGTTAGGCGAATTTATCAAATATTATCGAATGGCTTCTGATTGGGAAAACAGAGCTCAATTAGAGGCGCAACCGCTAGTACCAGTCTTAAAAAAGATTGAAGAATTAAACAGCTTAAAAGATTTACAAGCAAAGCTAGTCGAGTTTGAATATCTTGGCATTGATAATCTATTACCACTATATGTGGAACAAGACATGAAGAATACCAGTCAAAATATCTTGAATTTTGGCTCATTTTCGCTAATTTTACCGGATACAACGTATTATACAAAAGACAATAGTGACGCTCAAAAACTAATTACTGCGTTCAAAGATAGTACAGTTAAGTTATTGACAATGGTTGGCTATCGGCAACTAGAAGCTGAGCAAATCGTTGCTGCAGTAATCACTTTAGATAAGCAAGTTGCACAATTTGTTCTTTCAAATGAAGAAAAAAGCGATTATTGGAAACTATATAATCCAATGGAGTTTAGCAAATTTAGCGAACAAATTAAGTTCCTTGATATTAATGCCTATTTAAAAGAATTAGCAGTAGCACCAACAATTGTTAATGTTAGCGACTTAAAATTTTGGCAAAATTACAATGAAATTGTTAATGAAGATAATTTTGCAGCATTAAAGGCAACCTTGATTGTGGAAACTGTTCAAAATTTTGCAAAATATTTGAGTAATGAAATTAGAATTCAGGCCAGTGAATATAGTCGTATTTTAAGTGGGACTAAAGAAGCTCAAGTAACAGATAAAGCAGCGCTTAATTTGGCCAAAAGTCCTTTTTCACCGGTGGTTGGGGATTATTATGGGCGCAAATATTTTGGTCAAGCTGCTAAAGATGATGTATTGAAAATGGTAAAAAAAATGATTACCGTTTATGAAAACCGTTTAAGTAATAATACGTGGTTGAGTAATGATACTAAAGCGAAAGCTAAATTAAAGCTTAGCAAAATTGGTTTAAATGTCGGTTTTCCAGACAAAATTCCTGATCGATATCAGCAAAAAATTGTTAATGAAAAAAAATCAATTCTTGAGAATGCATTAAAGTTTATTAAAATTGAAGTTAAACATCATTGGAATCAACTTGGAAAGACACCAGATAAAACCGAATGGGAAATGCCCGCGGATTTAGTTAATGCTTACTACCATCCATTTCATAATATAATCGTGTTTCCAGCGGCTATACTACAAGCTCCTTTTTATAATTTAAAGCAGGCGACATCGGCTAACTATGGTGGGATTGGTGCAGTAATTGCTCATGAAATTTCTCATGCATTTGATACTAATGGAGCACGCTTTGATGAAAATGGTAATTTGAATTCGTGGTGGTCTTCAGCTGATTTTAAAGCATTTGAGCAACGGTCAGCAGCGATGGTGCAAGAGTTTGATGGCTTAACTAGCGGTGGGGCAAAGATTAATGGGCATCTAGTTGTTTCTGAAAATGTCGCTGATTTAGGCGGGCTAAGTGCGGCTCTGGAAGCTGCCAAAACAGAAGCTGATGTTGATTTAAAAGTGTTCTTTAATAATTGGGCCACGATTTGGCGAAATAAAGCATCAGTTGATTTTTTGAAATTAATGGCAAGTATTGACGTACACGCACCAGCACAATTAAGAGCCAATGTACAAGTGACTAATTTTGCTGAATTTTTTGAAGTTTTTGGAATTACGGAAAATGATAAAATGTGGCGAAAACCAACCGATCGAGTGCAAATTTGGTAAATAAAAATAAGTCATTTATGAGTTTTGATATAACTTATAAGTGGCTTTTTTGTAATTAAATTAATTAAAAATTAATACAAAGTAAGGTAAATGTTGTATACTAGTTAGATTGGAATAAATAATGTTTTTATTTTATTTGAAAATTAAATGGAAGTGGAGGCTGACATGGAAGACAAACAGGAAGTTCAATTGAAAAGGAATTTAGGTCTATCATCCGCACTGTCACTGGTTGTAGGAACAGTGATTGGAGCCGGAATATTTATCAGACAAGCAACAGTGCTAAAGGAAACCGGTTCAACTTCCATGGCCTTACTTGCATGGATTATAGGTGGTATTATTACTTTAACTGGTGGTTTGACAGTAGCTGAAATTGCAGCGAAGTTACCGAAAGCAGGTGGCTTATATACGTATATGGAAAATGTATATGGTCGTTTCTGGGGCTTTTTATCTGGTTGGATGCAAGTTATCGTTTACGGACCAGCTATGATAGCATCACTTTCGATTTATCTAGCAATTTTAATTAGTGACTTTTTTAATATTAGTAGTCAATGGCAAACTTTAACCAGTTTATTAGTGATGATTATTATCGGTGGTTTAAATTTATTATCAAACCGCTATAGCGCTTTTTTTGCGATAACATCAGTGATTGTTAAAGTAATTCCAATTGCGGCGATTATTTTATTTGGCCTTTTTTTTGGAAATGAACATGCGATAGGTGCAAGTATTCAAACAGTGCAAGCACATACCGGCAATTTTGGTGTTGCGATTTTAGGAACATTATTTGCATATGATGGTTGGATATTGGTTACTAATTTAGGTGAAGAACTAAAAAATCCGCGTAAAATGTTACCTAAAGCCATTATTATAGGCATTACATTAGTTATTGCAGTTTATACATTAGTTACTTTTGCCGTTTTTAAAACAATTAGTGTTGAGGCAATTTATCAACAAGGTGATAATACAGTATCTTATATGGTTACTAAAGCATTTGGTGTGTTAGGTGGTAAATTACTCTCAATTGGGATTATTATTTCAATTGCTGGAACAATCAACGGTAAAATTATGTCTTTTCCTAGGTTAATGTATGCGATGGGCCGTGATCGTGAGTTACCTTTCTATAAACAAATTGGGCGTTTAAATATGAAAACGCAATCACCGATGAATGCTACATTAGTAACATTAATGTTAGCTATGATTATGATGATATTTTCAAATGCTGATTGGTTATCTGCAAAAGCTGTTTTTATTGTTTATGTTTTTTATGTAATGACATTTTTTGGAATTTTTATTTTACGGAAACGGGATGGTTTAGATAAAACAAAGTTTACCGTACCGTTGTACCCGTTAACACCGATAATTGCAATCGCTGGAGCTGCTTTTGTAATTTATAATGAAATTGTAACGGATGTTGAGGGTGTTTTAATTTCTGGAGTATGTGTGTTGTTAGGAATTCCTGTTTATCTGTGGCAAAACAAAAAGACGACAGTCAATAAATAATTAATACGAAAAAAATAGATGAAAAGCACCCCCGCTATTGGGCCAAGATCCAATAGCGGGGGTGCTTTTCATCTATGGTAGCATAATTTTTTAATCTTAACACATCGGATGTACGTACTGGCTATTACCAAACTTTGTTATAGGATCACTTTACTAAATAGACACGTTCATCAATTAAATCAAATGTTTTATAATTTTGATTAAGGACAAATGGTTCTTTTAACTTAGCGATTTGCCAAAATTCACTTGAATTAGTCGCTCCATTTTTCTCACCAATCACGATTAATTGTAGGTGAGGATATGATTGTCGAATGAGGTTAAGTACCGCTACATCGATGGGGATACCATCTGGTGACCAAGCCATAATAATGTATTTAACATGGTGACCATATTTTTTAATAGCTGAAAGGGCATCTAAAGGTTCAATGGGTGTAAAAGGATGGCGACCAGTATTATTCTCACTTTTCCAGGTTGTATCATCAGTTGTATAAACTAGTTGATGTGGTTTCTTTTGCATAAGACTAGCACTTATTAAACCATTACCAGCCATAATCTCTAAAACCGGCTGATTATTAAGAAATTGCGCTAAATCATTAATGAACGCACTATTGATATAAGCCCAGACACCATAATGTGCGGCTAAATAATCCCGATAGTCACGTAATAATGCATCTAAAGCGGGCAAATTGTTAGTCATTTTATCCCAAAGTGCATCACCAGTCGGATCACCTAACGCATAATTATTATTGATATAATAAACGATAGTATCTTGAATATTATCTGGTAATAGTAATGGTGGTAATGGTTGAGGCGTGCGACCATTGCTTAGCATATTATCAGCTAAAAGTATTTGGTTAATTAAGTATTTAATAGGTCCGATGTCATTAAAAATAGTTAAATAAAATTTTAGCTTAGTGATATATGTTGAAGATTCTTGTAAAGTAGATGGAACTGTAAACTGTCTTTTTAATTTTTTAAGTTGTTTGTTGTTCATAAATGTTAATCTAAATTCCTTAAATGTTTAAATCTAATTCTTCTTGTAAGTTAGCTTTATTTAAACTATCTCTTGAATTTTTACCATGAAAATAACCATTAATTAATTGAAATATTTCATAACGATCTTTATTACTTAAATTTGTCTGATTGAAGGTTAATTGCGAGCCAGAAAGAAAAAGCATTGCTAAATCGACTTCTTCATGATCAAGTTTACCAACGAGATAATCTAATGAAACTTCAAAAAAATCAGCTAATTTACGAACTTCGATATAAGAAGGAGTGCGAGTGCCGCGCTCCCAATTACCAATTTGTGAAGCGGTATTAGGCTTTTCGGTTAAATCCAAGTGTTGGTTTAACGCCTGGGCTAGTTCTTCTAAGGTTATATGGCGTCCTCGCCGTAAAGCCCGTAAACGTTCAGAAAACATAGTTATCCTCCCTACTAATATCGTGCTTAATCATCCTAAATAAATTGTTCACTAAGCGTAAGAAACTCATTAATATCTTGGGCAATTATATCGATAGCAGCTTGCCAAAAATCGGGTTTGGTTAGGTCAACACCCAGGTGTTTTTTAGCTAATTCTTCGGTTGACATATTAGCTGTATCACGTAGTAATGCAATGTATTGTTCTTCAAAATCACCCGTCTTTTTAGCCAAAGCATAAATACCTAGACTGAATAAATAACCAAATGTATATGGAAAATTGTAAAAAGGAATATCATCAATATAAAAATGTAGTTTACTTGCCCAAAAATGAGGATGATATTTATCAAGACTATCAGCAAAGGCTGTTTTCTGAGCATTTAGCATTAAATTATTTAATTCATCTGGACTAACTAAGTGATCTTGACGAGCTTTATAAAAACTTATTTCAAATAGATAGCGGGCGTGAATATTCATTAGCATAGCAACGGGATTGTTTAGTTTAGCGTCTAATAATGTTAACTTTTCCGCGGCATTTTTTGCTTCTTGAACTTTAGCATCATTGACAACTAGTTCAGCAAAAGTTGAAGCAGTTTCGGCAACGTTCATTGCGTAATTACCACGCCAAAATGGTAAGTCAGTTAAAACTGATGAGTGAAATGCATGCCCAAGTTCATGGGCAATCGTTGAAGCATCATTTGGCGAGCCCGTAAAAGTTAAAAAAATACGGGATTCACCTAATTCAGGAACACTCTCCATATAGCCACCTGGTTGTTTGCCAGGGCGATTTTCAGCTTCAATCCAACGATTTTCAAAAGCTTTACGTGCTAAACTAGCCATTTTAGGTGAAAATTGTTCAAAATTAGTAATAATAAATTTGGCAGCATAATCATAGGTTATCGTAGGCGCTTGGTAGCCAGGAACCTTGATAGGTGCATAAATATCCTGAAAACCAAGCTTTTTTTTACCAATTAATTGTGCTTTACGCTCAAAGTAAGGAACAAGGATAGATTTGTTAGCGGAAACCGTCTGCCACATAGCATCAAGGGTGGCCTTACTCATACGATTTAAGGCAAGTGGTTTTTGCAAAAAGTCTTTAATATTGTGACTAGCATATTCAGTTAAGCGAAATCCAGCCAAATGATTTAATGTATCTGCGACTAGTCCTTCAGCTTGCGCCCACATATTTTCGTAATTAGTAAGGAGTTTTTCACGAACAGCGGCATCTGGATAGCCTTCTAAATGATTGAGAGCTTGACCAGCTGAGATAGTTGTAGTTTGGTTGTTTGCATCAGTAAATGGCATAGTTAGGCTAGCAGCAATTGTATCATAATGGCTACTCCATGCCGAAAGGCCATCTAACTCGAGTTGTTTTAAAAGATTTTCAGTATTATCATCAAGTAATTCAACGGCTTGCTGCCGCATTTCTGTTAATGCAAAGGCAATCGGTTTGATTGTAGGTAACTTCAAAATTATTGCCCAAGAATTAGGTTCAATTTTGGCTAAAAGCTGTTTGAATTTACCTAGCGGTTGCGCATAGGTTGCTTTTAAGACGTTAATTTCAGCAGCTTTTGCACTTAAAGTGGTATTGGAAAAATCATCAGAAATAAGGGCATTTACAAAAACACTAGCTTGCAATAAGCCAGCTTCAATTTTTTGTGCTAAAGTCGTTAAATCAATGAAATTTTGATAATTTGGCTGATCGTTGCTTAAGTTATAGTTAGTAATTTTTTGCGAAAAATCAGCAGTTTGATCGGTAATTAAAAGGAGCTTTTTTTTAAGCGTTGGCGATGAGATACCACCAGCAAAGATGTTTTCAAGATTCCAATTTTGTGAGTATGCCATAAATCTAATCCTCCAAGAGTATGCTAGAAATTATTATAACATTTTAATATAATTAAAGGTTAGTAAAAAAGATAGTATCTGCATAAAGAAAGTTGTATAATTTTTTATTGTTTGTTAATAGGGTTAACTAATAAAATATAGAATATAAGGAAAGCGATAAGATGACGAAGAAAAGAAAAATAATTACTATGATAATAGGCATTATTAGTGTGATAATTATCAGTTTATTTGGAGCGGGCATATATTTTTTTCATGTTGCTGAAGTACGGGCACCAAAAACATTCATTAATAATCAAGCTATGAAGCCGACTAATTCACTTTATAGATATGAACAGGAGTTTAATAAGTTAAAAAAAACCACTTGGCATCAAATGACACCAGGTGGCTTGAAATTAGATGCATGGTACGTGGCTAATCCACAAAAAACGCATAAAACAATAGTTATTGCCCATGGTTTTGCAGGGAATAAGCAAAAAATGGCAGCATATGGGGAGATGTTTATCAAATTAGGTTACAATGTCTTGATTCCAGATGATCGTGCTGCAGGTAGTTCAGCGGGAAAGTTAATTGGTTTTGGTTGGAATGATCGTAAAGATTACGTTCGATGGATTCACCAAATCGTCAAAAAAGATTCACATAGCCAAATTGCCATATTTGGGGTATCGATGGGTGGTGCCACAACAATGATGACGGCCGGTGAAAAATTACCAACTAATGTAAAAGCATTTATTGAAGATTGTGGCTATGATACTGTCAAAAATGAGATTGCATATCAAGCTGGGGCAATGTACCATATTCCAGCTTATCCGCTAGTCGATATTGTGTCATTAATTTCTAAAGTGAGAGCTGGCTATACATATGGTGAAGCTAGCTCAATTAAGCAATTACACAAAAATACTCGGCCAATGTTCTTTATTCATGGAGGAGCAGACAATTTTGTGCCAACCAAAATGGTCTATAGAAATTATGCGGCCACACAAGGCCCTAAAAAAATATGGGTTGTTCCAGGTGCGAAGCATGCCAAATCATTTGAAACAGCGCCAAAAGAGTACCAAAAGAAAGTTGGTAATTTTTTAGCTCGATACATGTAATACTAGAAATATAATATAGCTTAAAATAGTGATAAATACTGACATGAAGGCTAAAGTTTGAATGACTTTGCTCTTTTTATCAGAATTTATCACTATTTTGATTATTGTTTAACTAAACTTAGCTACTAAGGGTACGTAGTTGGGTTCGTTCAGGGAATGTTTTATTGATTAAGGTGTTTAAACTATACATCTTACGGTGCCCATTTAAGGATAGACGTACATATAAATAACCACGACCATGAATACTTGCTTTAATAAACTTAGTGTTCCGTAGATGACCTCGAGCATCAGTGGATTGCTCACGATAAATAGCACCATCAGCATTCATACTATAAATGCCATTAAAACCTGGAATAGGTCGTAAATTATGCATATAAAAACCTCGGTTAGTTTAAATTTAAAATTAAAGTTATCTTTAAATAAAAGTATAACGGTAAAACACGAATTATACAAGCGATTAATTTCTTTTATATGGCTAAAATACGAAACATTCTAAACGTTAGCGACGATTTCTAAGATGTTTTCTTCAGAATCATGAACTTTAAAGCTCACCTTATTTTTAGATGTAATTGGTGTTTCAAGTAAAGGAACAAAATAGCTAGTTAGATGATTTTGAACGCTATCTGCATGATCTTTAACATGAATTTTTAGTGTAGTTGGCTTAGCATCAATGAATTTAAGCGGTGCTTGTTCAAGAACTAGCTGTTTTAGTAAAGAAGGTGTTGAGACGATTTGAATGTCAAAAACCTCGTGATAAAAACGAAAAGCACGGGCTTGGTTTTTAACGGGAATAATATGAGAACTAATTTTTTTAGGTTTCATTTTAAGAACTCCTTATAGATAATTTATTGGTTTAAGTATAGCATGGTAATATTAAGTAATTATATGAAATCTGTGGTAATTGAATAAGAAAGAGAGAAGCAAGAGAAGTTTATGGCATTATTAGAAGTAAAAGATCTATCAATGAGTTATGCAGAGAAGCAGTTATATAGTGAAGCAAGTTTCCAGCTGAATAAAGGTGAACATATGGGGATTGTTGGCCAAAATGGTGCTGGAAAGTCGACATTAATTAAAATATTAACTGGTAAAGTGTTACCATTGAATGGCCAAATTTTATGGCAAAAGAATCTTAAGGTAGGGTATCTAGATCAATATGCGGATATTCCTACCGGAATGAATTTAATTACGTTTTTACATACCGCTTTTAATCATTTATATGACTTAGAGCGCCAAATGACCGAGTATTACAGTGAATATGCGCAAAACTTAGATGAAAGACTGTTACAACGTGCTGGTAAAATACAAGAACAGCTAGATAGTGCTAATTTTTATGAACTTGATACTGAAATTGAACGGATTATTAGTGGGCTAGGATTGGAGGCAATTGGTCGTGATCATATGATTAGTGAAATGTCTGGTGGACAACGCTCAAAAATAATTTTAGCTAAATTACTGTTAGAAAATGATGATGTCATCATTTTAGATGAACCCACTAATTACTTGGATACAAACCATATTGAGTGGTTAATTGAATTTTTACAAAGTTTTGCAGGGGCGGCAATTATTATTTCGCATGACTATGATTTTTTAGAGCAAGTTACTAACACGATTGCTGACATAGCCTTTGGTAAAATTACAAAATACCGTGGTAGTTTTCAACAAGCAATGCGTCAGAAGACAGAAAAACGTGATGCACAAATGCGGGCATTTGAAAAGCAACAAGTGGAGATTACTAAAGCACAAAAATTTATTGCTAAAAATAAAGCAGGCTCAAAGTCTAATCAGGCAAAGTCAAGGGAAAAAATGTTAGCAAAAATGGATATAGTAACGCCACCAGATGAAAAATTACGGGCAAGTTTTAATTTTCCATATTTAAATAGTGGTTCGCAAAATGCATTAACAGTTAAAAATCTATCAGTTGGTTATGTTACACCGTTGTTAATGCCCGTTACGTTTAGCATGTCACATGGACAAAAAATTGTTTTTAAAGGCTTTAATGGTGTCGGTAAATCAACATTAATTAAATCTATTTTGGGAATCATTAAACCACTGACAGGTGAAAGTACCTTTTCACCATCAGTAAAAGTTAACTATTTTAGTCAAGACTTAGTGTGGGAAAACGAGCAAGCAACCCCATTAGCGATTATGCAAAATGCTTATCCGTTATTGGAACCTAAAACAATTCGGACACGTTTAGGGGCAGTAGGTATAAATGCAAGCAATGCAGTCAAGCCTATTGGTCTATTATCTGGAGGAGAACAGACCAAAGTTAAATTAGCATTAATGGAGTTAACACAAGCTAATTTTTTAATTTTAGATGAACCGACTAACCATTTAGATGATGATACTAAAAAGGGTTTAAAAGAGGCTTTGCAAAAATTTTCAGGTAATTTAATTCTAGTATCTCATGAAGCAAGTTTTTATCAAGGATGGATTGATAAAGAGCTGAATGTTGAAGGTTTATCACTAAAAAACACGAGAAATAAGAGGTGAAAAATGCGTTATCAGTCAATTGAAATTACCAATATGATTATGATTGAAAATCCAATTACAAGAGAAGTATTGGTTGAAAATAGAATTAATCCAAAGTGGCCAGGAATAACGTTTCCAGGAGGACACGTTGAAGTTGGGGAAACGGTGGTAGAGTCGGTTATCCGTGAAGCATCTGAAGAAACTGGGCTAACCATTAGTAAACCTAAATTTTGTGGAATTAAGGAATGGCCATTAGCAGACGATGCAAGGTATATGGTATTTTTGTTTAAAACAGAAAATTATGTTGGTGAATTGAAAGCATCTCGGGAGGGCCAATTGCAGTGAATGACTCGTAAGGAATTACTACTACAAAATTTGGCTACTACATTTAAAGAAATGTTACCGGTTTTTGATGATGAGAATATCGCAGAATTAGCGTTAAAAAGAACTCATGAACATGATAAATGGGAAATAAATTGGCAATAATAAAATAACTTTATTAGGCCTGGTGGCTTAATTGAGGTAAGATAATTCTATTAGATCAACTAATGAAAAATTTGTGAAATTGAGGAAGATGGCGTGAATTTATTAGTTAAACATGGAAAAAAGTACCGTTGGGATATCTTAGGGGCATTTATATCAATTACACTAATGGCGGGCGCTACTTTGTGGCAACCTAAATTATTACAAAAAGTGATAGAAGCAATTTTGAAGAATGATAGCAGTCAAGTTGATAAACTAGGACTTCAACTAGTAGGAATTGCGCTGTTAGGTTTAATTGGTGGAGTAGTGAATACAATTTTTGCAGCTAAGGTTGCGCAAGGGTTAGCAGCGGATATCAGAACAACTGTATATAAAAAAATTCAAAGTTTTTCATTTGCAAATATTGAAAAATTTTCTACAAGTAATTTAGTAGTCCGCTTAACGAATGATGTTAATCAAATTCAAAACTTGGTAATGATGTTTTTACAATCTTTATTGAGAATTCCAATTCTCTTCATTGGTTCTTTAATTTTAGCAATATATACCTTGCCTAAACTGTGGTGGGTGATAATCATTATGATTATTTGTATCATTTTAGTTGCACGCATGTCGTTCAGTCGGATGGGTAAAAATTTTGGTAAAATGCAAAAAATTATCGATCGTGTAAATACATTGGCGAAAGAAAATTTGGTTGGGGTACGAGTCGTAAAATCATTTGTCCAAGAAAATAATGAGATAGAAAGATTTACGCAAACGTCAGATACCATGCGTGATTTAAATATTACAATTGGTAATTTGTTTGCAATTGTGATGCCAGCATTTATGTTGGTCGCTAATTTAACAATTGCGGCATCAATTTTTTTGGTTGGGAATATTGTTGATACAGATCCGAGTGCCTTGGCCGCAGTGACATCATTTATTAATTATTTGATGCAAATTATGATGGCTATTATCATTGGTGGTATGATGATGACATTTGCTTCGCGGGGGATGGTATCTTTAGGGCGACTTAAGGAAATTATGGTAACCGTAAATGATTTAGAGTATAAGGATGTACCAGATATTGCTATTAAGGGGAGCATTAGTTTCGAAAACGTGGTGTTTACGTATCCAGGTGATGAGCAACCAACTTTAAAGAATATTACTTTTAGCGTAAAGGCGGGTGAAATGGTTGGAATTGTCGGAGCAACAGGATCAGGTAAATCAACTTTAGCGCAGTTAATTCCGCGCTTATTTGATCCTACGAGTGGTACGGTAAAAATTGATGATATCGATCTAAAAGAGATAAACGAGCACAGTTTAAGGAAAGCTGTTTCTTTTGTCTTACAAAAAGCAATTCTTTTTTCAGGGTCAATTGCAGATAATTTGCGACAAGGACAAGCAAATGCTGATGATAAAACATTGCGAAAAGCAGCTGAGATAGCTCAAGCAACTGAATTCATTGAAAAATTAGATAATGAGTTTGAGGCACCGATTGAAGAAAGATCCGCTAATTTTTCAGGTGGACAAAAGCAACGGTTATCAATTGCCCGGGGAGTAATTAGCAACCCTAGAATCTTAATTTTAGATGATTCAACCTCAGCGCTCGATGCCCGCTCAGAAAAATTAGTAAAAGAGGCGATTGACAAAGAACTAGCTCAGACAACCACAATAATTATTGCTGAAAAAATTTCTTCAGTTATCAATGCAGATAAAATCATTGTTTTAGAACAAGGAAGAATTGTTGGAATTGGTTCTCATCAAGAACTAGTAGCGACTAATCCAATTTATCAAGAAATTTATGCAACCCAAAAAGCACGGGAGGTTCAGTGATGCAAGATTTAAAAGGTGGAATTACTTTTTTTGTAACTTATTTAAAAAAGTACAAACTAAGCTTACTGTTCGTTGTTATGCTAACAATAGCGACAACATTTTTTCAAGTTAAGGCACCGATTTATATGGGACGTGCGATTACGGAATTGGCAAAATATGTTGCTATGTTAAGTAATCCTGCGACCCATGGACTAGCATCAAAAACAAATTTTCATCATGCACTATTTCTAATGTTAATGTTTTTTATTTTTAATGCAGTAGCAATGCTGTTATCTAGCTTTATTATTAGTAGAATTACCGGTTATTCAACCAATGCAATGAGAATTGGTTTATTTGCTAAATTACAAAAATTAACAGTTAAATATTTTGATTCTCATCAAGATGGAGAAATACTATCACGCTTCACATCGGATTTGGATAATATTTTTAATGCAATGAATCAAGGGTTATTTCAACTATTTTCAAATATTACATTAATGATTGGAATTTTGATTATGATGTTTAATGAAAATGCGCAACTAGCTTGGGTGACAATTGCGTCAACACCGATTGCCATATTAATAGCAATACTTATGATTAATCGGGCTCGTTTTTATGTAAACTTACAACAGGATGAGGTTGGTAAGCTCAATGGCTATATTAATGAACAAATTTCAGGTGAGAAAATTATTATAACCAATGGCTTGCAAAAAAAATCGGTTGCCAAGTTTGTAGAATATAATGAGCGAGTACGGCAAGCAACATTTAAAGGACAGGTCTACTCAGGGATGTTATTCCCGTTGATGCAAGGAATGTCATTAATTAATACAGCAATTGTGATTTTCTTTGGATCATGGTTAGCGTTAAATGGAAATCTGTCACAGGCAACTGCATTAGGATTAGTAGTTATATTTGTACAGTATTCACAACAGTACTATCAACCAATCACCCAATTAACTTCGATGTACAATACTTTGCAATTGGCTTTAACTGGGGCACGTAGAATTAATGAAGTGCATCAGCAACCAAATGAACCGCGAAATGGTGTTGATAAAAACTTTACGGATATTCAAAAGGCAGTTACATTAAAAGATGTAAAATTTGGTTATAATGCTGAAAAAGAAATTTTACATGGTATTTCTTTAAATGTTGATAAGGGGCAGATGGTCGCATTAGTAGGACCTACAGGATCAGGTAAAACAACGGTGATGAACCTGTTGAATCGTTTTTATGATGTGACAGAGGGGCAAGTGCTATTTGATGGAGTTGATGTACGTGATATATCCTTAACAAATTTGCGAGAACAAGTCGGGATTGTTTTACAAGAATCTGTTCTTTTTTCAGGAACAATTCGTCAAAATATTAAATTTGGGAAGCCGGATGCAACAGATTTAGACATGATTGCTGCTGCAAAACAAGCAAATATTCATGAATTTATTATGAGCCTCGAAAATGGTTATGATACGCATGTATCAGATGAAAATTCCGTTTTTTCAACTGGGCAAAAGCAATTGATGTCAATTGCAAGAACAATTTTAACCAATCCTAGGTTACTAATATTAGATGAAGCAACTTCAAACGTCGATACTGTCACCGAAGCTAAAATTCAAAAAGCAATGGATAACGTTATTCAGGGGAGAACGAGTTTTGTGATTGCCCATCGATTAAAGACGATTTTAAATGCGGACAAAATTGTTGTCTTGAAAGATGGTAATATTTTAGAAGAGGGCACACATACGCAGTTGCTCGCCGAAAATGGATTTTATGCCGAATTGTACAATAATCAAATGGTTTTTGAATAGTTCAGAAAAAAGGATGTGTAATGTGCATATATTACACATCTTTTTTCATATCACGGTATAATATAAATTGTAAGGAAATTATTTCTTAAAAGAAAGTTGAGGATAAATTATGGATTATCAAAAAATTTTGGTAGGTGTCGATGGATCTCAACAAGCAAAAGCTGCCTTTGAAAAGGCAGTCGCAATTGCACGCCGTAATAATAGTGCACTAGTAATTGCTAGTGTTTTAAATGTTGATAAGTATGTTGGAACAAGTATTGGTTTGGGCAAGGCTTATATTAATGAAGCCGTTGAAAATGACTTAATTGCAGATTTACAAAAATTAGTCGATGGATATGTACAAACCGCACGTACTATGGGAGTAGCAAATGTTGAAGGTGATGTTGTAAGAGGTAATTCAAAAATTGCGTTGGCGGAATCACTAGTGGATAAGCACAATATTGACTTGGTAGTAATTGGTGCAACTGGGACTAATTTTGTTTCAAGAATCTTAATTGGTTCAAACACACAGTATGTTGTGCAAAATGGTACGGTAGATACGTTGGTTGTACGCGCCCCCAATACGGTTAAGTAAAAGATAAATAGCTAACTAAATAATGATGACTGTATTAGATAGGCATATTAAAAAGGACTGAATTTTTAAAATTCAGTCCTTTTCATTTTAGCTATTTGCAGTTTATGTTTTTGGCTAAAGTAAAAATACATTTATCGATATTTAGCTAGTTCTTGATCGATGATAGCTAAAACGGCTTGTTGGTTTTCAACTTGCTCTAAATCATATTTTTGTAAATCAATTTTTAACTTGGGTGAAACGTCATAGTTATCAAACCAAGCTTTATAGGCACTCCACATTTTAAAGTAATAAGCACGAAGCTCTTGATTATTGTCAAATTGTTCGTAATCACGGCCTCGTTTACGAATACGATACAAAATTGTATCAAAGTCAGTTTCTGCGTAGACCATTAAGTCGGGGGCTTTTTTAGGCAACTTTTGTAACTCGTTCATCATGTTATCTAATAATGTCATATAAACGTCTAATTCTGTATCTGAGATATTACCCTCTTTATTATTTTCCTTTGTAAAAAGTGCATCCTCATAGATTGAACGATCAAGGACATTATTATCATCAGCAAGAGCAGCTTTAATCATGCCAAATCGTTTATTTAGAAAATAAATTTGTAATAAAAATGCATATTGCTTAGGATCCTTGTAAAAAAGTGGTAAAACGGGATTTTCACCTACGGGTTCATAAAATGCTTGTGTTCCAAAGTGTTCGGCAATTAGTCCCGTCAATGTTGTTTTACCAACGCCAATCATTCCTGCTGTTATTATCACCATAATACCCTACCTTTATCTGAAAAATACTTTAATAATTGTAGCTGAATTTGACCCTAACTACAAATAAGAATATTCTAAAACATAAATTTTTAAATCTTTTAGTTGATATAACTTGCTTTAAAAGGGAAAAAGCGTAAAATAGCTTTGTTATTGAAATAATAACGATTAAACATGATTTTTATGGATTAAAAAAGACATAGGAATTTAAGGAGATTAAGAATTATGTGGCGTTACTTAAAACGGCTAATAATTGGTAAGCCATTGAAAACCTTAGATGAGGGTGGACAATCATTATCAAGATTTAAAGCATTAGCACTGTTATCATCAGATGCTTTATCATCAGTAGCGTATGGAACTGAACAAATAACAACTGTTTTGTTAGCAGTTTCAGCAGCAGCGCTTTGGTTTCAAATTCCAGTTGCTATTTTAGTATTAATTTTATTAGCAGCAATTACGTTATCTTACCGAATGATTATTCATGCCTATCCTGGTGGTGGTGGCGCCTATATGGTATCTTCGACCAATTGGGGACGTGAGTTAGGATTAGTCGCAGGGGGCTCATTGCTAGTTGATTATATGCTAACAGTTGCAGTATCAGTAACAGCAGGAACACAAGCGATTACATCAGCAATTCCAAGTTTAAGGGATGATGTTGTACCATTAGCAATTATTATTGTACTTTTAATTATGTGTTTAAATTTACGTGGTGTTCGAGAATCTGCATCATTTTTGACCGTGCCAGTTTATTCATTTGTTGTAATGATATCTTTAATGATTGTTATTGGTTTATTTAATATTGCAACTGGACGTGTTCCCTTTCAAGAACCGATGGCAATTGGTCACGCATTTGGTGGCATGAGCTTAATTCTTTTCTTGCGCGCTTTTTCTAGTGGCTCATCTTCACTTACTGGGGTAGAAGCAATTAGTAATGCTGTTCCTAATTTTAAAGAACCAAAGCCACATAATGCCGCTGCAACTTTATCAATTATGGCAATTATTTTGGGCTTTTTCTTTGGTGGTATTACATTTCTTTCATACTGGTATGGAATTAGACCAAATACTGATGTGACTGTATTAGCCCAAATTGGTATTAAAATTTACGGACACGGGCTCCTATTTTATATTTTACAATTTGTTACCGCTATGATTTTAGCGGTGGCAGCTAATACAGGATTTTCAGCTTTTCCTATGTTAGCTTACAACTTAGCAAAAGATAAATTTATGCCACATATGTATATGGATAAAGGTGATCGTTTAGGTTATTCGAATGGGATCGTTTCTTTAGCTGTAGGAGCAATTATTTTAATTCTTATTTTTAATGGCCAAACTGATCGCTTGATTCCTTTATATGCAGTGGGTGTTTTTGTCCCATTTACTTTAAGTCAATCAGGGATGGTAAAGCACTGGTATCGGCAACGTGGAAAGTTTTGGTTAGGTAAAGCGTTCATTAATATGATTGGAGCGTCAATATCTGGGGTTTTAGTGGTAATTTTATTTATGCTACATTTTGGTAATGTGTGGCCTTACCTTATTATTATGCCACTACTAATTGGGATGTTTTTGAAAATTAATAAACATTATCAAAACGTTGCTAAGCAATTAAGGTTAGTTTCTCAACAACCAATCGTAAGAAAAGAATACGCTGGTTCAACAGTTGTTGTGCTGGTTTCGAATGTAACAAGAGTGACGGCAGGGGCCATCGATTATGCACGCTCAATTGGTGATTATGTGGTAGCAATGCATGTTTCTTTTGATACAAATCCGCATAAGGAACATCGAACTGCCGAAGAATTTAAACTTGAGTTTCCTGATGTGCGGTATGTCGATATTCACTCTTCATATCGTTCGATTGCTGCACCAACACTCAGATTTGTAGATGTTATTGCTAAAAATTCCAAAGAACGTAATTATTCCACAACGATTATTATTCCACAATTTACACCTAAAAAAGGTTGGCAAAATATTTTACACAACCAAACTAGCTTACGACTGAGAACGGTCTTAAACAGTCGTGATGACATCACCATTTCCACATATTACTATCACTTAAAAGAGTAAAATTATATAATAAGAAAATCAATTTTTGCAAATAGTCAAAGAGCATGATGAAAATCAGTTCTTGGCTATTTTTTTAATGAAAAAAGTATTTGATAGGACAAATTAAATTTAATTTTCTTTTGATCATCATTAGATTTTGTTTTATAAAAAAGAATGCTAACTTAAATATTAGTCAGGATCAATTGTTTAATGTATAAAAATATATAAAAATAAACGTTAAATAATTTGTGATTTATAGAATTAATGCTAAAATAGCATTTAAAAGTTGGTTATTTAGCAATTTAAATGCTAAGTATTCGCTTTGTTGTTATTTTAATAATTAACTTTTCTGGGGGGAAAATCTTATGTATATTAAAAACATCAATCAAAACATGTTGCAGGAATTACGTAAAAAAACGTATTTTAAGGATTTAACTGATGCACAATTTGCAATAATTAGTCGAGATATGACATATCATGAGGTAAAAAAAGGGCAAGTTATTTTTGAACAAGGGGCACCAATTTCACGATTATATGTTATTTTAAACGGTTTAGTAGAATTAAATGAATTGGATTTTGATGGTAATGAATTTTTTCACTATGTTGGACCAGAAAACTTATATCCACTATCTGCAATTCCAAATGATAATGATGAATTTCAGGCTACAGGGGAAGCACTTTCTAATTTAGAATTTGTAACAATTAACTTGAAAAACTATCAAAAATTTGTCGCTGCTAATAGTAAATTAGCGCATACTGTGATGTTAAATATCTCACGAACGATGAATGAGTACAAAGATCGATTAGCGGAGTCGATGATTTTTGGTACTGGGGAACGAATTATTAAAATTTTAAGTAATTTAGCAATTCAAATGGGACAATATGACCAAAATGGTAATTTAAGATTACCGTTCAAAACATCGTTTATTGATCTAGCAAAAATATGTGGAACAACGAGAGAAACCATGAGTCGGACTATTACTGAGTTAACACAACAAGGAATCTTAATGTTTAATCACAAACAATTAACAATGATTCAATGTGATGCTCAGCTACAGGAAGTTTTTTAGTGCTAGGAATGGCCGATTAACATTTACATACAAAAAAGATTACGACAAGTATTTCAATAGAAAATTGTGCTAATCTTTTTTATTTCTAAAGATTTGATGTAAATAGGGCCATTTGTGATGGTGTGCTTGAATAATAAAAAAGATGTATTGTAATTATATATGTTAATAAAATCACAAACTAGGAGAATTATTATGACGAAAGTAGCGATGATTACCGGAGCAGGGCAGGGAATTGGAGAAGCAATTGCGAAAAGATTGGCTAAAGATGGATTTGCAGTTGCGTTGGTTGGACGAACAATCGCCAAGACTGATCGAGTAGCTCAAGAAATTAGAACTAATGGTGGCACTGCAATTTCAATTAGTGCTGATGTTGCTAAGCGTGAACAAGTATTTGAAGCAGTTGAGGAAACGGTTCGCCAATTAGGCGATATAAACGTTGTTATCAATAATGCCGGTGTAGCACCAACAACACCTATTCTTGACATTACACAAAATGATTTAGACTATACTTGGAACATAAATGTTGGCGGCATTGTTTGGGGAACACAAGCCGCAGCCAAGAAGATGATTGAACTTGGTCATGGTGGTAAAATTATCAATGCAACATCACAAGCTGGCGTTGTAGGGAATGCAAACCTAACTGCCTATGGATCAACAAAATTTGCAATTCGTGGTATTACACAAACAACTGCTAAAGAATTAGCTGAGTATGGAATAACAGTTAATGCATTTGCACCAGGCATTGTGAGAACACCAATGATGAATGATATTGCCCAACAAGTTGCGGACAATGCTGGACAAGATTTTGAATGGGGGATGCAAACTTTTGCCAAAGATATTACATTAAAAAGATTATCGGAACCAGAGGATGTTGCCAATGGTGTGGCATTTTTAGCCGGTAAAGACTCGGATTATATTACTGGACAAACATTAGTTGTTGATGGTGGTATGGTTTTCCATTAATGTGTAAGTAAAAATTATAGATAAGTATAAGTTTTATAATATTATGCCCGTGTTAACGACGTTATGCTAAAAGTTAGCAAGTCTTCATATAGAGAGAAAGTTACGTAATTTTTTTATGGTAACGTTCCTTTATATGAAGGCTTTTATTTTGAAGCTGTCTGTGAGAAGGCCAATGGATAAACACGATTGGTTGTTAATAATTAAGGAAATCATTACTTTAAGGCCAATTGTTAATGGAAATTACGTTAAATTAAATGATGGAAAAATTTTTACTTCTATAAATTATGGTATTATTTTGTTAGCTGATGAAAAATAAATTAAAAAAAGGCTTGCTAAGTTTATCAAATAAAGGTATTATATAAAAGTTGTCAAAAGCAAAATAGCTATTTGTTAAAATGTTTAATATAGCAAAAAAAGTTATTGACATATAAATGTTAAAGTGATATTATATTAAATGTTGACGTGTGAAACGTCATCAAGTAGATCTTTGAAAACTGAATAAAGTTTTGACAATCAAATGTGTAAGGGTCTTAGGATTTGTACCTAAGATATACAAATTTGCGAATGTCAA
>NZ_JAFBDN010000013.1 GCF_016908275.1 Periweissella beninensis
TTTGTGTGAGAACTCCAATGATACCTGATTTTTAAGTCTTGGTGTTTTTATTTTGTCATTTTTCTAAAGTGGCTAACTTGATTATAAAATTCGCCAGTTAATAATATCAGTAAATTAATAATGTTTATTATTGCAACGCTTAGTATTTTGCTTGTTCAAAATCTGGTATATACCGCAAGTTTAAACTGGAGTTCACCTAATAATATTATTGCTAGCAAGACCAATGTTAGCTATATACTTAATGGTGAAAAATTACGACAACGTTTTTATAGTAAGAATTTAGGCGCAGCTCTAAAAGTAATTTGGAAGCCAACTTCTGATTATTTACCGGTTAAGCAAGGGGCAGTAATTTTGCATCCATATAATGAATATAATATGCAAATAGCTAAAAATACGCATAATAAAAAAACAGCTACTAAAACTGGCTTACGGGTAAGTTGGATGGCTACCAAAGAAAACTATCATAATACCGGTGTAGTTAAATATGCCAATGATCGCATTTTAATAAATGGTCAGACACCAACTAAACGTCAATATTACACAACCAAGATTGGTACATTAATGGTCAGAAGTAGTCGTGGTCATAATGTCGTAACCATTACTTATAAACCATCCTTATCGATGCGCTTAGGACTTTTAATCAATTTAATAAGTTGGCTAATTTTTGGTGGTTATCTTCTCCTCCTAGGTCTTAAAAAATGGCCACAAAAGAATGCTCACCATTTTTAAGCGCTACTTAGTAAAAAAATACTACAAAATAATAACCCCTAAGCTATGGGTTTAGCTTAGGGGTTTTTGTAACTGCAAAAACGTTAAAAGTATACAGAAGTACGCCAAAAAATACTAAATAATTACTGAATTAAAACCTCTTAAAAAATATGCTGACATGGTTTAGCAAGACTACTTAATTGATAAATTTCAACTATTTTGAAGAACTTGCGAATTTAGTTGCTTCTTAGCAATAATCAAGTAGCTCGTCATCCACGGTCCCGTCCACCAACCTACAATACCGTATGTTTTAGCCTGCTCAATTTGATAGTTTTTTGAACGTAAATAAGTAATATATTCTTTTTTATGATTTCCTGTATCAACAATAATTAAAGTACCGGAATCTTTGAGAACTCGAATAGCCTCAGATAAGGCCGTTCCACGCTTTTTCTTTGTTCGAATATTATGTAACGCCATACTAGCTGTCACAAAGTCAAAACTATGCGACCTAAATGGTAAATCAAGCATATCCGCCGTTTGTAAGGTAACAATATCTGCTAAACCCTTTTCCTGTACAATCATTTGAGTGTACTCTAAAGTATTATTTGACTGATCCTGCTTGTGCCACAAATCAATGCCAGTTGCGTGCCCATCTTTTGCCAAACGTGTTGCGAATTTAAGTAATACAAGTCCATGACCAGTTCCTAAATCTAATATTTGACTATTCTTAGGTATCTTTAGTTGTGCCATGATATTATTCCAAATAATAACTTTTCCCCTAATAGACGTATGTAAAAAAATAATCCCACCTACGATCATTAAAATCCCATAAGTTACCATCCATCCATAATTCTTATAGTCATTTTTGAAAACTATAGCACTTATAGTTGCTAATAAACCAACTCCAATATATGCTATTGGCACTATTGGGGCATCTATAATGACTTTCTTTAACTTTTTCATTCAAGAACATCCTTATTCAATACAATTTTTTAATTTATACTTTATAAAATAAGCGTTATTCCTTATTATTTTTAATAACTAATACATCAATATTAGCTGTTCTGATAACATAATCCGTGACTGAGCCAATGAAAACTCTTTCAACACTACCTAACCCAGTTGCCCCCATAATAATTAAGTCTGCCTGTATTTTTTGTGGCATTTCTTTGGCAATTAAGCTTTTAGGTAAACCATATTCAACTATATATTCTACATTTTTAACCCCCGCCTGTTTAGCTTCTTCAACATATTCTTGTAGCACTGTGTTAGCATTTGTTGCAGCTTCTTCAACCATGCTTTGATCAAACGTACCAATATTTTTAAATAATTGGGGATCAATGATGTGTACAATATACAAACGTGCTTTTTCACCATTTCTTTTAGTAGTGGCAATAGCCTTCTTTAAGGCTAAAGTAGCTTGTTTGGAGCCATCTACTGGCACTAAAATAGTATTATATTTTTGCTTTTCCATAATTATCACCTCACTAATTCTAACTAAATTTTAACATAGATTTTTTTAGAATTATCTATCTAATCTTTAGTATTAATCTTACTAATAATTAAATAAACAATACTAGTGACTAACATTGTCGGAAAAGTAGCACCAATTGTATCTTTAATTATTGGTAACATTGAAAAGATAAAGAATACGCCTAATCCAAGCAGCCAACTTAATAATGCAATTATATTAACACCTTTATCATACCAATACTGCCCCGCAATCTTTGTAAAAGCTGATATATCATACTTTTGATTTTTCAATAGAAAGTAGTCAGTTAAAAATATCGCTATCTCTGGTCCTAAAAACATCCCCACTAAATCTAAAAATTGCGTAAAAGCATCTAAAAATGTTGCAAAAAATAGTGGTATAAATGAAACAATGGTTGCAATAATGGTAACTATCCATAATGCCTGATTTAAATTAATTTTTTTAGTGAAATTTGTCAATGCTGACCCTGCTGCCATTAAATTAACTGCATTAGCCGTCGTTGATGTTATCACAATCACAATTAAAGCAATCACACCTAATCCTAATTTTGAAGCAATTGTTGATGGATCAGAATTATTTGGATCATATACATTTAGGGACAATGCCGTTGCAATGGTTGCAAAAATACCAATAAATGCAAACCAAAACAATCCCAGACTAGCCCCTAGGAATGGAGTTACTGTCGCAGCGGTCTTTTTTGCTGCAAAACGTGAAAAATCTGCAGCAGCAGTCACCCATGCTAGATTAAACGCTGCCAATATATCAAGAGCATTACCAAAACTAAGTTTAACAACCACCTTAGGTTGCCAATTAGCAATTTGTGCAAATGATACTTGTTTAAAAACAACAATGCTTTCCCAAATAACAAATATAATTACTAAAATAATACCGATTCGTTCAATTAATTGAACTGAGCGTTGCCCTAAAGAAATTGAGCATAAATGTAACAGTCCCATAATTAAAATGCCAATTGAAATTCCTAATAGACCATGCTGTTGATATGTTTTAAAGCCAAATATGTCATGTAGAATAACGCTAATAGAAATTGCTGCAATAAATGTATTTGCGGCAGTCCAACCAATAAATTGAATAACATTGATTATTGACGGAATAAACGAACCTCTTAGCCCAAATGAAGCACGCGTAAGAGCCATTGCTGGTAACCCCGTTTTAAACCCCATATAGCTGGCTAAACCTAAAATAATATATGAAATTATACCAGCCGTTACTAATGCAAGCGAACTCGTCCATAGGCCAGCTGCGGCAATGACACCGCCAATATACCATGTTCCATTATTAGCATTAGCGCCAATCCACGTTGCGAACATATCCCAATGATTCATTTTTCGTTGATTATCATTAATTACAGTTATTTTACCAAAATTTTTATTCATTTTTTCTCCTAAACGTATTAAATTAGTCAAAATGTATACAAAAAAAGACAGCCATGTTAGCACTGTCTTTAAAAATTTAATTAACAAATTTAAGATTAACTGTGCTTTTTTTGGACTCTCTGGACCAATTTAAAAAGATATTTTTTTAATTATACCAGTAATTTTGTTAAATACTAGCTTAATTTTTTTAATATACTAAAACTTCTGCAATTAAAATGCCACCACCAAAAATTAATACAAAAGCTACTACTGGCCAGACAAATTTAAACCAGTGTGAATAACGCATATCTAACATTTGCAATGTCGCCATTACTAATCCTGTTGGTGCTAAAAAGAGCATTGCGTACTGGCCAAATTGATAAGCAGTGACTACCACAAAACGTGGAATATTCACAGTATCTGCTAATGGTGCTAATATTGGCATTGACAATACTGCTAAACCTGACGAAGATGGTACAACAAATCCTAATACAAAGAATATTAACATCATTACAATAATAAAAATAGGACCATTCATATGTGTTACTAAGTTGGATGAAAATTGAAGCATGGTATCTGAAATTTTACCATCATTTAAAATGATGTTGATTCCACGAGCTAGACCTATAATTAAAGAAACTCCAACTAAACTTGATGCCCCATTTACAAACGCATCAACAACACCTTTTTCACCAATACCAAATTTACCCGTTGCTGTTAGGAACATAATAGCAATCGCAAAAGTTAAAAATGATGCGGCCATCGTAGGGAACCACCATCCTTTTCCCATAACCCCCCAAACCATGATCGGGAAAGTAATTACAAATAAAATTAAAATAATTTTTTTACGTATCGTAAAAATCGCTTGCTCTTCACTACTGGAACTTACAGACCATAGTTTTACAAATGTTTCATGATCTTCATATGAATAAGAAAATTCAGGATTTTCTTTTACCTTTTTACTGTACCAATATAAATACCCAATAACAAAAATTGCCGCAACTATACAGCCAATAATCCGCCAAACTATTCCTTGTGTAAAATTAATACCCGCTGCATTAGATGCAATAACCACAGAAAATGGATTTATGGTTGAAAAACACGTTCCAATTGAACTAGCTAAAAAAATAGCTCCTACACTCACTATCGAGTCATAGCCCATCGCTATAAAGACCGGTACCAATATTGGATAAAATGCAACAGCTTCTTCTTCAATACCACATAAAGTTCCACCTAGGACCATTAACACAGCTACAAAGAAAATTAGTAAAAATTCATGGCCTTTAGTTTTTTTGGTTAATGCAATTAAGCCTGATTCAAAAGCACCACTAGCTTTAACGACACCAATTAGCCCTCCTAAAACAAAGATAAAAACCATAATATCTACAGCCTCAATAGTCCCATTAACCATACTATTTGGAATTGCTGCTACACTTGCAGGCTTTTGCTTTAACCTTTGATACGTGTTTGGAATTGAAATTGCATCCGTTATTCCGCCAGACGTAAATTGTTTAATATTAATTTTGACGCCCAATTTATCTAATTGTGTTTGGGTTGCTGGTACGTTCTTTACAGTTCCACTAGGCTCCTTTATCTGTAATTGCGCATTATTTTGATTATATGATAGCTTTGCATAGCTACCAGCTGGAATGGTCCACGTAGCAATCACTGCTAAAATAGTTAATACAAACAAAATTACAAATGCGCCCGGCATTTTCAGTTTAAATTTCTTATTTCTAATATTTTTCATGATTTAACCCCTTTTTAATTATAAAATAAGATTCTAGTGACAATCAATTTGTATCATCCCTAGAATCTCATTTTATTATTCATTCTTTACTTACTTTTGGGTAATGAGGGTTCCAAGGTTGCCCGCTAATGCATCATCTAGCCGGTTTAACGAAGTAATTAAAGCGCACCGCATATTACTTTTTTTAACGAAATTTAAACAAGCTTCAATTTTAGGTAACATACTTCCAGGTGCAAACTGACCTTCTTTAATATATATATCTGCATCTGTGCTATTTAATTTTTTTAAGACTTGTTGATTAGTCTTACCATAATTAATATATACTTCATCAACTGCCGTTAAAATAATTAATTGATCAGCATCTAAGTTATCAGCTAATAATGCACTTGATTTATCCTTGTCAATTACCGCTGGTACACCTCGTAATCCTTGATCTGTTTTAATTACTGGCACGCCACCTCCACCACTTGCAATGACTAAATTATTATTTTCGATTAATGTATTGATACTACTCAGTTCAATAATTTCAACAGGGCGTGGTGATGGTACAACTTGCCGATATCCACGACCAGCGTCTTCCTTGAAAATATAGTTTTTTTCTTGTTCAATTCGTCGAGCATCTTCTTGACTATAAAAGTCTCCAATAGGTTTAGTCGGATTATCAAATGCCTTATCTGTGGCATCGACGGCAACTTGTGTAATCACTGATATGACTGGTTTATCAATCTGTTGTCTTGCTAACTCATTTTGTAGACTTTGTTGTAGATGATACCCAATATAGCCTTGACTCATAGCACCACATTCAGGAAACGGAAACGCGGCTGTTTTATCATGTTCTGCTGCAAAATTCATTCCTAAGTTGATTGCCCCAACTTGTGGCCCATTACCATGACTGATAACAACTTTATGACCAGCTTTTACTAAGCCAATTAAAGATTTTGCTGTATTCCTAACTAATTCCATTTGTTCTTTCGGCGATTTACCTAGTGCGTTACCGCCCAATGCTACAACAATTTTTGCCATTATATTACCTCGTTTTATTCACCTAGAGTTGCAACCATTACTGCTTTAATGGTATGCATTCTATTCTCAGCTTCTTGGAATACAACTGATGCCGCACTTTCGAACACTTCATCGGTAACTTCCATTTCTGTTAACCCATATTTCTCAGCAATTTCTTTACCGACATTTGTTTCATCATTGTGAAATGAAGGTAAACAATGTTCAAAGATAACATTGGGGTTACCAACTTTTTCCATCAACGCTTTATTTACTTGATATGGTTTTAACAATTTAATTCGCTCTTCCCAAACTTCTGGAGCTTCACCCATTGACACCCAAACATCTGTGTAAATAACATCTGAATCCTTTACACCTTTTTCAATATCTGAAGTCACCATAATTTTTGCATTTGTTTTTTTACTAATCCTTGCTACCTTGCTCATTAGTTCATCATTTGGTTGTAACTCATTAGGACAAACCAAATGGAAGGTCATTCCCATCGTTGCAGCTCCGATCATCAAAGCGTTAGCTACATTATTTCGTCCATCACCAACATAGGTGAAGTGCATATCCTGATAATTTTTCTTTAAAACTTCCTTAGCAGTTAAAAAATCTGCTAACACTTGGGTTGGATGATCTTCATCAGTTAGCCCATTCCAAACTGGTACGCCAGAGTATTGAGCTAATGTCTCAACCGTTCTTTGTGAAAAACCACGATATTCTATTCCGTCATACATACCACCCAACACACGCGCTGTATCCTTAGCACTTTCTTTTTTACCCATGTGGGAGCCACTTGGTCCTAGATAAGTAACATGCGCTCCTTGATCATAAGCTGCTACTTCAAATGCACATCTCGTCCGTGTTGAACTTTTTTCAAAGATTAAAGCAATATTCTTACCTACCAATTTTTGCTTTTCAATACCAGTATACTTGGCTTTTTTCAAGTCCTCTGATAATTGTAATAAAAATGCCATTTCCTTTGGTGTGAAATCAAGTAAGGTTAAAAAACTGCGATTACGTAAGTTAAACATTGTGTTATCCTCCTTTTTTATTTACAATTATCATTATAGTAAGCGGTTTCATAAAACTTCAAAAAACTTCATGAAATCTTTCAAAAAACTTGCTCAATTTTTATCATGGAGGCTATTTCTGTGTTTACTCAAACCAAATTTATAGATTACGGTCGATCTCAAAGAATATTTATTGCAGCTATTTGTATTTCACTAGCATCTCAGGTGAATTTTCAAACATATACTCATGGTTTTATTATTGCGCTTGCACCATTAATTTTACCGATTTTTTTATATTTTAATGCCGACTTAAATCCCTTTTACTTAATCGTTAGCATCAGTATCGCATCACCATTTTTTAGAGGGATATTACTTTTCATCAGCCATCATAATTCAAATTCTCAAATTTTTACATTTATTGTTACAGATATCGCTTATTACATCTGTTATGGTGCTTTATATTATCTACTTTATTGGCGCCGTAGTCATTGGAACAATAGTTCATTTTTATTGACTATCATCATTTGTGATTATTTAGCTAATCTTCTAGAGGTTAGTCTTCTAACCAATTTTAGCCATTATAATTATTTTTTATTTCAGTTTATTTTTATTGTGGCGTTAGTTCGTAGCATCTGTAGTTGTGTATTTGCATTTATCTATCATTATTTTAATTTAATGATGCGCGACGACACTCATGAACAGCGTTACTATTATTTTATTTGGATTGCTGCATCAGTTAAAAGTGAAGTTTATTTTATGAAAAAGAATATTACTGAAATTGAGAATGTTATGCGCAATGCATATCTATTAAATCAAAATTTAGAAATGACTAATATAAATCATCAAAGTAAAGATATGGCTTTAGCAATTGCTCGAGATGTTCATGAGATTAAAAAAGATTATCTAAATGTTGTACGTGGTCTTGGTGATTATTTTAATGATAGTAATAACTCGACAATGAAGTTCAGTGATATTTTACGTGTCGTTGCAAGTTATATTCGTATTAACATTAAGGAACATCATTATAATATTGTTACTAACGTACAAAGTAATGTAGAAATAATTGTGCCAAATCATTATTATTTAGTATCCATCATTTCAAATATAATGTTTAATAGTATTGACGCCTTACAAGACATTAATAATGGTATCATTTGCCTTACTGCTGAAGATGTTGGTGAAGATATTATTATTAATATTAGTGATAATGGCAGTGGTATCGATGCTTCAATATTAAATTTAATTTTTCAACCCGGCTATACAACAAAATTTAACATGAATACCGGTGATGTTTATCGTGGAATTGGTCTTTCCCATGTCCGTATTATTGTCGAAGAACAATTTAAAGGGGATATTTCTGTAACCTCAACTATTAACAAAGGAACAAATTTTCAAATAACCTTGAATAAACAAAGATTAAGTCAGGAAGAACTCTTATGAATTTTTTTATTATTGATGATGATCCCTCAGTTCCGATGATCTTACAAAGAATATTAGAAGATGATATTAATAATAACGTTGTTGGTATTGCGCATACCGCCAGTAATGCTCTCAATACGATTTTGATTGCTAACAACATTGATATTGTCTTGATTGATCTATTGATGCCTGAAATATCTGGAATTGAGTTAATTAAACAAATAAAACCATTAAAACCAGATTTAAAATTTGTCATGATTTCTCAAGTGCATGATAGTGCCTTACGAACGCAAGCCTATGAGGCTGGTATTGAATTTTTTATTGACAAACCAATTAATATTATTGAAGTAAAAACTGTTATTCAAAACGTTATAATGAGTCTTCAAATGGTCAAGAAACTACAACATATTCAAAATTTATTAATACCTAATAACGATCACATTAATACTATATCAACAACCACTTTTGCAAATAAAGAAAAAATTTTATCGGTATTACGATTTTTAGGTATTACTTCTGAAAAAGGCGTATCTGATATCTTAGCCATCGCTCAATTAATGATCGATAAAAATTTAACATTTCGTGAAATTAATTTTAATACCCTATATCATATTGACGACCATGAGAAAAAGATTCTCTTTCAAAGAATAAGACGGGCCATAAAGGTTGGGCTACGTAACTTAGCAACCTTGTTGTTAGATGATATGGGTGATGAATTAGTTATTGAATATGCTAACGCACTGTATGAATATAAAAATGTCTGCATTGAAAGTCAATTTCTCCAAAATAAACGTTTAACTGGTGGCAAAGTATCTTTGAAACATTTTTTTGATGGTTTAGTACAAGAAAGTAATAAACACTTTTAAATTAATTAAACTTATTTATAGTTTTCATCACAAAATAACTAGCTAGCCCTTATTAATAGCCAAAGTAAGCCGAATAAACAAATTTGAATAATGAAAAAGCGCCAAAACGAAGACAAAAAATTCGTTTTGACGCTTTAATTTATTCCCGGTTTACTAAAGAACTTTATAGTAGTAAACCTAGCCTAAGATTTTTAAACTAACACCCATTTCAAATTTAGTTGTATCTAAATCACTAGCAGGTTGTAAATGTTGAAAAAAATCCGTATCATTAGCAACTAATTCACTAACTTGATATTTCCAAGTTATTTCAGGTAATTTTGCTAAAAGTGCCTTATCAGCATCCGTTAAACAATGAACATAATCACGAACCATAATTCTCAACCAATTTATTCCAGTCACCTTATTCATAAAAGCAATTTGACCATATGGTATTGGTCGCAATTGGCCACCTTCAACCGAACTTTTATGCGGTAGTTTAGGCATAACTAATTGGTACAACCCAGGCGACGCAAATTCCATTTTGGGTAAAGGTATATTTTTAGTCACAAATTGGTTTAAAACCTCACGATCCATCATTAGTTTACCTGCAATATGATCAGTTAAACTAATCAAATAGCTATTTTTACCATCATAATAGTAATTTGCTGCATATTCATGCTCCCCATTTAAAGGACCATGTGGCATATACTTCTCTTTAGGTAAGACAATCGTCCGTACCCCACGATTACGTAATGCTGTAATTAACTTAATTCTATTACCTGGTACAATTACTAATGCAGGTTGTTCCAATTCAACAACATTCATAACATCCGAAATCTCAAGGGGCTCAATATACTGTTTATCAGCTAAACGTGGAATTAAACTTAATGCATTTGGATTATTATTCATAATAATTGTTTGAAAACCATTCAATTTTAGTTCACTTAAAACCGTTGCTGTAATATATGAACCACTTGCTCCATCACCCAAACGAAATGCACCTGTACCGATAATCAACACAGATTTTTCACCTAGTTGGCTTGATTCATTTTCCATCTCAAAGGTACTATAATACTTACTAACACGCTCCGGTAATTCTCCAGCGGATGGCTCAATTGCCTTATAAGTAGGCACCAAATCATTATCTTTAGCTAATCCTCGCACACTATCAAAATCACTCTGCCATAGCTTAGCGACTAACCCATCTGAAAGGCCATAATATTTTGCTTGTGTTAATAATTCAATATTACCAGGATTATTAATCACACCTCGTTCTAATTCCATAATGTGTCTTAGTTTATAAAGATAATATTCTTCAATTTTAGTTAATTCTGCTAATTCATCAACTGTGTATCCACGTCTAAGAGCCTCAATAAGTAACAATATCCGATTATCACGTGGATGAATTAACTGTTGAATTAAATCATTTTCTGGTAATGCATTCATAATATGCGGTGAAAAACTACGATTACTAAAATGTGCTGCTCGAATCGCTTTTTCAAGGGCTTCTTCAATTGAACGGCCAATCCCAATCGTTGAACCAACTGATTTTTGCATCGTATTTAAACGATGATTGACCTTAATACCGGCATTTTCAATTTCACCAAAAGGAAATACTGGAAAACGGATAACTACATGGTCCATGACTGGTTCAATCATTGCCATCTTACTAGCAAATGCACTTGGTAATTTTACTTTTTCAAGTTCGATTCCAATCATCACACTTGCACAAACCAAAGCTAACGGATACCCAGTTGCGCGCGCAACTAATGAGCTATTCATATCAAAATATGGACTAATTTTAATTACAAAGTAAGAATCAGTTTTTGGATCAAGTGCAAATTGGATATGCGCAATTCCTCGAATATTAAGCTGTTTCATAATTCTAAAGGCTGCCATTCGTAACCGCTGAAACTCCCGATCCGTTAATGTCTGGACTGGTGTAACAATAATGGAGTCAGCGGCATGAATTCCTACTGGATCAATATCCTCAACAGCGCCCACTAGCATATTAACATCATGCTTATCTCTTAATACTGCAACCCCGACCTCCCGTAAGCCGGTTATATCTTGCGAAATAACTACTTGTTTAGTCCGGCTTTGTCGAAAAGCAATTTTCAATGCTAAATCCAATGATTCAGAATCATTAGCCATTTGACGACTAGCTTCAAAATGGGCTGATACAGGTTTCACATTAACTGGAAATCCAATTTCACGAGCCACATCAAATGCATCTTCAACTGAGTTAGCAACTTTGGAGATAGTCACAGGTTCCCCCATTTGTTTTAAACGATTAGCTAATAAACCAGGGTTATTAATAAGTTCAAGTGTTTGTTGATTAACACCTAAAAGTTCCAATCGTTCCATTAAATGAAAATCTTTATCTACTAGCAATTCACCTAATACATTAAAAGCTGTTAAGCCACCACACGCTGGTAAAATTGCGTCTGGTTGCTCAATTTCAATTATTTTTTTTATATTTTCAGCCGTAATGGCTTGTAAATATGTACCAATCTTAGGTATTTCAAGCGCTAATGAATATGGATTTTCATCAATTACCACCGTTTCAATGCCCATTTCCGCATAAGCCCCAATAATTTGAATCATGGCGGTATCTAATTCTGACTCACGGCCAAAATCATTTGGCCCACCACCAATAAGTAATACTTTTTTAATTTTTGGTTTTATCATAATTAAAACCTATCCTTTGTCTCAATCATTTCAAATAATTCATCAATCACGGTTGTCCCCTCTAATGGGCCGGGCGCTGAGTCTGGGAAAAATGCTACTGAAAACGCAGGATAATCTCGATGTCGTAAACCCTGAACTGAATTATCTATTATATCGATATGCGTTGTAATCAATTTAGCATGATCAATTGATGTTGGATCAACAGCATAACCTGCTCCTTGTGGGACATATAATAATGCGTTAGTGATAACTTCTTTAACTGGATGATTCGTTCCATGATGTTCAAATGGTAACTTTACAAGACTAGCACCGTTAGCTAAACCAAAAATTTCATGTCCTAATCCGATTCCTAACAATGGGACCCGCTCTTGAAGTTGGCGCATTAACTCAAACACCGAATTAGGCAAGTCTCGAGGATCTCCCGGCCCTGTTGAAAAAATTACGGCATCAGGATCTAAACTAAGGACCGTTTCAGTATCAACAGTGTACGGTAATACTGTCACATCGGCATTCCGTAAACTTAATTGGCGTAAAATACCGTGTTTCAAACCAAAATCAATCACAACAACTGTACTCCCAGTTCCAGGGTTTGGATAGGCTCGTGGTGTTGCAACAGCATCGACTTGCCGGGTGGTCAACACTGTTGCGTTTAACTGATCAAAAGCATGATCATCTGGAAAATCAACGATACTTGCTTTTTGTGGACCTGTTTCCCTTAAATGACGAATAAGAGCTCGTGTGTCAATACCGGTTATTCCCGGAATATTATGTCGTGTTAAAAATTTATCTAAATTCATTCGTTTCAAACGATTGGTTGATACTTCAGCAACATCACGTACGATTACTCCTTTAGCGGTTGGAAAAATTGATTCATAAGCATCATGGTTAATTCCCCCAGCACCAATTGTTGGCGCACTAAAAACAATAATTTGATTATGATATATCTGATTTGTAATAATTTCTTGGTAACCTGTCATTGCGGTATTAAAAACAATATGACCGAAAGTAGTTGCTTCTGATCCAAATCCGATTCCTTCATACGTACTACCATCAGCTAAAATTAAATAGCGATTACTCATAATTAAACGCTCCTTTCAGTTGATTTTGATGTTATGTAAATTATCACTAATAACTATTTGTCAATTTCCACATCGTCAAAACCATCAATTTCTTCAACATTTACTTTGATTCGTTCATTTTGAGCAGTTGGAATATTTTTACCAACAAAATCAGCTCGAATTGGTAATTCCCGATGCCCACGATCAACCAACACTGCCAAATTAATATTGACTGGTCGACCATTATCCATAATAGCATCAAGTGCAGCACGAATCGTACGGCCAGTATACAAAACATCATCAACCAACACGACACGTTTATTAGTTACATCTACTTTAATATCAATTTTTGCGGCAGGCTTTTCTAGTTGCATATCATCTCGATAATGTGAAATATCCAATTCACCAACCGGAATTTCTGTATTTTCAAGTTGATGTAATCGGGCAGCAATTCTTTGTGCTAAATATACACCTCGTGTTTTAATACCAATTAACACTAATTCATTAATTCCTCGATTTTTTTCAATTATTTCATAAGTAATCCGCGTCAATGCTCTTTGCATTGCCATAGCATCAATTATTTGTTTTGACATTTTGTATCTCCTACTTCTGTAATTATAATTTTAAAATATCTAAATCATGCCCATCATCAAGGGGCTGTAAACCTTGTAATGTTTTAACAAAATATTCTGGTAGTGCTGTCTCAAATTTTAATTGTTCACCTGTCGTTGGTTGGGTTAAACCTAAAGTTTTAGCATGTAAATATTGCCCATGGCCACCTAACGTTTTTTTAGGCCCATATAATGGATCTCCGACCAGGGGATGCCCTATGTAAGCCATATGAACTCTAATTTGATGTGTGCGCCCGGTTTCTAACACCGCCTTAATTAGCGTGTAGTTAACAAAGCGTTTTAAAACCGTAAAATGTGTTACTGCATTCCGACCATCTTTAATAACTGCTTGCTTTTTCCGATCCGTTTTGGCACGTCCTAATGGTAAGTTTATTGTACCAGTCTCTTCAACTAAATTACCGTGAACTAATGCGATATATTCGCGTAAATTTTTTTTCGCTTTTAATTCTTGTTGTAACTTCTGTTGTGCAATATCATTTTTCGCAACCATTAGTAGACCGGATGTATCCTTATCAATACGATGAACAATGCCTGGTCGTAATGTATCATTTATTTTTGCTAAAGGAACATGATATAGTAACGCATTAACTAATGTTTTACTGGTATGTCCTGGTGCTGGATGTACAACCATTCCTTCTGGTTTATTAACAACTAAAAGGTCATTATCCTCATATACTATATCTAAAGGAATGTTTTCAGCAATTAAATCAAGTGTTTCTGGTTTAGGTGGTGTTATTATAACAACATCCCCACTTTTAACAGCATATTTAGCCTTAACTGGTTGCCCATTAACTAACACTAAATCCTTTTTTATCCAATCTGCAAGTTGTGAACGCGTGTATTGGTTAAATTCATTTCCCAATACTTTATCAATACGACCCACTTGTGTATCAATCACTAATTTAAGCTCTGGCATTGCTAATCTATCTCCTTATCAGTCAAGATACTTAAAAACAATCCAATTACACCCACTGTTAACGCAACATCAGCAATGTTAAACACTGGAAAATTAATAAATTTTAAAACAAACATATCGACCACAAAGCCTTGGCGTACTCGGTCAATAAAATTACCTAATGTGCCAGCAATCATTATTAATAATGATAATCTAAAAAGCAGCTTGTTTTTGAATTTATAATATGCAAATCCTAAAGCAACTAGTGCTAAAGTCGTTATAATATAAAAAAACCACTGTTGTCCTGCCATAATACTCCAAGCAGCACCGTTATTATGCAGCTTAGTAACAGCTAATATTCCTGGAATAATTGTATCTTGAACCAAGACACTATGGTGTAACCCTAAGTTACTCTTTTCAATGGCTTGCTTTACCAATTGATCCACCACTAAAATAATCACTGCTATACTAGTATCTAGTACCAAAAATTTTTTCATTAAATTTTAATATCCTTTTCAACTAACCGTTTTTCTAAAACATTTTTGAAATTTTTAGTAATAAAGTACTCACGGGTCATTCCATTAACATCAAATTTTAATTGATGTCTACTTAATTTAATATTTTTCAATTGCTTAATTTCGACACTATCATATCGATAAAAAATATGTCCTAAAAATAAAGTATCATCGATTAAATAAACTCTTCTACGATAAATACTAAGATATGTAACGATAATAAATATCCCCAATAATCCTGCAGTCCAAATATTAAAATGTGTCACTTCTAACTGAATTATCAAGGCTAATAATCCTAATGCTACTACCCAACTCCAACTTATGATACTAATTAAGCCGCTAGGTTGGTAAAATGAACGTATCGGTTTCAAAAAAATCACCTCGAGGTTTCTAATTATGATTAAATTATATACTGATGCTGCAACAAAAGGAAATCCTGGGCCAAGTGGTGCTGGTATTTTGTTAATTAAAGATGGTCAACAAATCCAATTAAAGCATTATTTAGGTGTCATGGATAACCACACTGCTGAATTTGCCGCTGTTAAATATGCTTTCACCATTCTTAACAATTATGTAACGGCAAATGAAACTATCTTTTTTTTCACTGATAGTAAAATTGTTGACCAAAGTTTACAGGCAAATTATGCGAAACACCACCAAACTATCGTAACCGAAATTAATAACCTTCAAGATCAATACGGCTTGGTCATATCTCAATGGTTACCTGAAAAAGCTAACTTGGGGGCCCATAATTTAGCACTTCAAGCACTACATAATTAATTTTTAAATTTAATATACTCACTAATTGGCTTAGTATATGCTGATATGTCGGTTTGTCGATTAATAATCAATTCTGCTAGTAATTTAGCAATCATAGGCCCTGTCGTTAATCCGGATGACCCAAGGCCGCTCGCTACATAAATATTAGGGTATTCAGGTAAATAACCAAAAAATGGCGCAAAATCAGGTGTATACGCGCGTGTTCCCACACGCATCTTAGTAATTTGAGCATGCCTTAGCTGTGGATTTATTTTTTGCGCACTTTTAAGTAAGTAATCTTTAATTATGGGTGTCGGTTTTAAATCATAACCAGCATCATTTTCATGACTTGCGCCAATAATGATTCGCCCTTCACCTAGTGGAATAAAATCACTTTCGCCTTCTGGCATCAGAACTGGTTGTTTTTTTACTGTAATTGTTTGGGCATCAATTAGTTCAATTAATTGGCCTTTTTGTGGTCGTACATTTACTGCATAATTTAACGGTATTAGGGTTTCTTGTAGCCAAGCTCCCGTTGCTACAATAATCTTATCGAATTCTGGGTAACCTTCAATCTTACCGTTAGCTGTTAAATGAACAGATTCATTAATATATTTAACCTGGGTATATTTATTAACCTCACTAACAAATTGTGCTCCATCAATCCGAGCACCACCACTGATATAAACACCCGCACTATTTATTTGCGTTTGTGGTATCATTTTCATTATTTCATCTGCTGAAATAATTCGAATTTCTTGCATCATAGGTGCGCTAATTTTACGCATTTGGGCCAATGCAAATAGTGCTTCAACAGTTGTACTATTAGCACGTGTAATAATTGTCCCTGTTTGTTGGTAAGCAGCCGCTGTAATTTTAGCTGTCTTCACAATCTGCGGATATAAGCTCGCGCCGTCATTCGCTAAGTGATACCATTTTTGATTGCGCCGTTTTGATAGCCATGGCGAAATAATTCCCGCTGATGCAGCTGTTGCTTGCCCAATCTGCCTATCAAAAATTGTAATATCATTAAACCCAGCTTCTTTAAGAAAGTAAGCTGTTAATGCGCCTACAATTCCACCACCAATAATTCCTATTCTTTGCATTTAAGTACTCCTTTCTTAGTATTATTCGTTTAATTATACCAAAAAAAAAAGTTTCTGACAGACAGGACCATAGCCAATTAAAATTATTATTAACTCTTTAAAGACATCTAAAAGACCTTTCAACTGGAATTATTCCAATTTGAAAGGTCTTAACTTATTTACTAAATGCCTATTAATAATTAGTCATATTAAATACTTATTTAATTATTTGTCTAAAACACGGAAACGTTCATTATCTTCAATGTAATCCTTCTCACCAGCTGGGCTTTCAATCGAACCAAATGGCATTTGTGAACGTAACCGCCAGTTGCTTGGAATATCAAATTCTTTAGCAACTAGTTCATCAATAATTGGATTATAGTGTTGCAAAGATGCACCTAAATTATTATCAGTTAAGGCTAACCATAATGAGTAATTAGCAATTCCCATTCCTTGTTCTGACCAATCATAGAATTTTTCAGCATAAAATGGAACATTTTCTTCAAACGATTTAACAATTGCCATGTCAGTATAGAACAGAACTGTCCCATAAGCGGCCTTAAATGCATTAATTTTAGCAACTGTCTTCGCATAAGCGTCTTCATCTGGAACTTCTTGGTGTAAACGTTCAACTACAATATCCCAAAACTTATCATGTTTTTCATTAAATAGAATTACCGCCCGTGTTGATTGATTATTAAAGGCGGTAGGTGCTTCTTTAACCGCTGACTTAACTAGATTTTCAATTTCATCATTTGTAAGTTCAACATTTTTACCAAGTGCATAAATAGTTCGACGCTTTTTTTGTAATTCTAAAAATTTATCTTCCATTATGATATACTTCCTTTATTTATTATTAACAATAAGTAAGTATACACGCTATTAAAAAGTAAGTAAAGTTTTTTATTCTTATAAACAATTGTTTTGTTGATAAACTTCATTTAAAAACTGATTAACGGTTTGATTAAATTGCTTAAAGGATAATCCTTCATATTCAAGTTTAAATACTAAGGAACGTAAAAAGGTCGACAAACTAAATGTTTGGCTTAAATCTTTCTTTGCATTAGCAATCAAGTCGTTTACCCACCGCATTAGTTCCTTACTATCAATTAAATCCTCACCAACTAAATGCACAATTACATTATCAATACGGCTCTCTTCCCCGCCACTAAAAGGACCAATATCTAAGATAATATGACTAATTACCGTCAATGCTCGTTGAACACGTTCATTATCAAACTCAACAAATAAGACCACATCTGCTAAAAGTTCAGCACCATTTGCAAATGGTTGGAGCCAACTATAATGTTGACATTCTGATACATGAACCGACTCTTGATCCATATAATCTAAAGCCATTTCTGATAATAAGGTTGCTTCTGCAAGATTAAGCCATGGTCTTTCTAAATGCAATTGTGCTAATCTCGCCAAGACAAACGCTATTAGTGAACGCTTTAATGCTAAATTATTATCATTACTTTCAATACCATTAAAAAGAAGTTGTTCATGATATATCTCTGTAAATAATTCGTGCATTTGTGAGTTTTTTAATTGTTGCGAGTCGAATAATTGTTGCCAAGTAATAAATAGTTGCTTTACTGAAACCTGATTAACTGTTTCTTGAACTAATAGTTTTAACTTTTGATCACTTATTGAAGCCACTTCTTCACTAGCCGTTATCGTTTCTAACTCCATTGCTAAATTTACCTCCAAAACAAAATCCACATTAAAACATTCACCTCAATTTTACCATGTTTATCTTTTATTTGTAACATTATATTTCCCATTAGCAAATGAATATGTATTTTTTTAAAGGGTCTACACTTTTTGGTACTGATAGACATGACAACGTCACGTTATCAAGACATTCTCTTCGGTCTTAAAAAACGCGATAAATTACAAAAAAACAACTAATCCAAATTATGAATTAGTTGCTTAATAAATTAATTTAATTATTTAGTCTATCAGTACCATTTGACAAAGAACCAAAACCCCCATTATCTAATAATTAGATAATGGGGGTTGTTTTAATACGTTTTGTACGGAGTGATAATTCAATTATAGACCTTAATATTAATAGTACATACTTAGTGGTACGGTACTACTTATTAAAAGGGTTATTAAATGTACTCAAAAAATTAGCATTAAATTTAAAGTCGGACTTTATTTTTAGTTCAATTGGTTTATATTTAAAGTTTTTAATCCTTCTCTTTTAAAACATAACGTTGCAAATGGTATTACTGGTGTTAATTCCAATTCAACACCAGGCTCAGAGCTATATAGGTAGTCATTTTTTTTATACGGAAAGACAATTCCAAGTCTAAACTCGTTTTGAATCTTATATTTTTCGTCTTTTGTTTGTAAAAAACCTTTTGCAATATTATCTATACTTACATTGCCGGCAAAAAAATCATCTTCAAGTTTACGCATTGTATTTTGATAGTCATCTATATAACAAACTTTTCTGGAGAATATAGTGGTGTGACTTAATACACCGTCTCGCTCACCATTCTGTGTGTCATTTAAATTGGTCAGTAGGAGTTGCATGTTTTCTATCGGTATGAATACAAAGTTTCTATTCTTGCCAAGGGTTTCTTCACTTTTAATTATAGAATCCGCAATAGTTTCTTTTAATCTCCCGTTGGTATCAAAAGAATTTGTGGTTAGTTCCGTAAAGCTAGTTATATATGATGGCATATTTAAAAAAATGCTATCTAATTTCCCCTCGCTTGGATCATTGATTAGGTCACCAACTGATTCTTCACTACTTTTTGTAAAAACAGAAATTTCGGATAACCATAATTTTTTTAGTGATAAAAAACTATCTATATAATCTTCTTCAACAAACTTAATATAACCAATAATATTTTCCATTTACTGAATCTTTCTATTGTTATTTATACGCTAACCCTAATATATGAAATTAATAATTTTTCTCACGAACACTGTTATCCTGATGTAACCATAAAAATAGACATTAAACAAACATAGTTTGTAAGAATCCTTTTTTCTGTTCTTTGAGCAAATCTAACTTACGCTGATGAAGAGCGATAGTGTCATCTAGTTGTTTGAAAAATGATCCAATCTTTTGTTGTTCCTCAAAACTAGGAATCATCATCGGCAAGTTTCCTAACGTTACCAGTCCAATTCGTTTTCTTGTAGTGCCGGTAGAATTATTTAGTGCTTCTTTTCTAAAAACATCTGAATTAATCAGAGTTAATATATAATAATTATCAAAATAATCAGTGTTAATTTTTAACCTAATACCGTCCGAAGCCATTAAATATTTAGGTTCAATTTTTGGCAATATTGTTGCTCTAGCTAAGGGATTAGCCATTTTAGCTATTATAATTTCTCCAGGATATATTAGATTTGAATTTAAACTTCGCGCCTTTTCTTCAGAAGTGTAAATTTTATAGTCATTTACAAATTTACCATCACCTATATTTTGCAATTGAATTATTCGTACACCGATTTCAGTGTAATCTGAAGATTTTAAATCAGAACCAAAGGGACCTCCTGTATAAGAATATCTATCTTCATTGTTTTTGACATCAATTAACTTACGCTGTACCCAATCTTCAGTAAACCCAGCAAACCGTAATTCAGGGACTTTTGCTCCCTGTTTAGGGAACATTTTTTGTAAGAACCCCTTCTTCTGTTCCTTGAGCAAATCTAACTGGCGCTGATGGAGAGCGATAGTCTCGTCTAACTGTTTGAAAAATATAAAAATTTGTTTTTGTTCCAAAATATTTGGGAATTGTATTTTTCCTTCTAATGCTCCTTCATCAGTCACATTAATAGTATTTTTTGCGCCTTTTGTGACTAATGGAGTTAGGTAGTGTGTAGCGATATTATCGTTTTTCAATGCCATCGCTACAAATGGTGTATAAGCTTTATCTGTAGACGTATACACAGCATATAAGGGAGATAGAATTCCTTTTATAGTCGCGACCTGAAATATTCCGTAGGGAGCGCCTTTAAGTGGACTTTTGGTATATATTAATTCACCGCCTTGGACTACCTTGTAATTAGAAAGGTCAGATCCAGCAAACGATCGACCTTGATATTTTATTTGATTAACAGTTCCAACTTCTCGAGATACAGACAGAACATCGACCTTTCCATACTGCTGAGCTTTATTTTTGGTTTTGGATATGTCTAAAACGTCTTTTAACTTACGCTCTTCCCAATCGTCCGTAAAACCAGCAAAGCGGATACTTGGCTTAGTGTTTTTCATCAGTCACACCTCCAAAGAGTGCTTTTGCCGCATTAATCATCTCGGCATTCTCTTCCGTGACAGCCAATTCATTTAGCATGGCCAACAAGTTAGCGTTTGCCGCAGTGATTTCTTGTTGGACCTGTTGCATCTCTTGACTGACTTTCACCAAATCAACGGGCGCTTCTTCTTCAAATGTATCCACGTAGCGCGGAATATTGAGGTTAAAATCATTCTCCTTGATTTCATCAAAGGTAGCGACATGCGCATACTTCTCCACGTCTTCACGCTTTAAGAAGGTCGCCACAATCTTCTCAATATCTTCGGGACGCAACTTGTTATTATTCTTTTGCTTCTCAAATCCCTTTGAGGCATCAATAAACAAGACATCATCTGACGTGCGATTCTTTTCTAGGACCATGATAATGGTTGGAATACCGGTATTGGTAAAGATCTTTTCTGGTAGGCCAATCACGGCTGAAATATGATGCTTCTCCAACAAGTCTTGACGAATACGCCCTTCGGCTGCGCCACGGAATAAGACACCGTGTGGTAGGACAATGGCCATCCGGCCATCTTGCTTCAAGTGATACAAACCGTGTTGCAAGAAGGCAAAATCAGCCTTTGACTTAGGTGCAATCCCAGACTTAAAGCGGGGATCATCTTCACGGTTCTCGTTGTCCCACTTTAGTGAGTAAGGTGGGTTCGCCATCACAGCATCAAACATACGTGGATTATCAACCCCATCCGTTACCCCATCAGGCCAATCAGAGTTCAACGTATCCGCATTGTGAATGTGAATATCGTTATACTCCACCCCGTGCATCATTAGGTTAATACGGCCCAAGTTATACGTTGTCGTAATCACTTCTTGCCCGTAGTACTTAATCGCCCCACGAACGCCGGCGTTGTGCATGTATGACGCTGTTGTCAGCAATAATGAACCAGAACCCATGGCTGGGTCATAGAGACTATATTGAGCCATATCTTCACGACCAGCCGTTAAGATGCGGGCCATAATGTCAGACACTTGGTGTGGCGTATAGAACTCACCGGCCTTGGCACCAGAATTAGCCGCAAACATTCCGATTAAGTATTCGTACAAATCCCCTAATACGTCCGCATCTTCATCCAGTTCGATTTGATCAATCAAACTAATCCAATCCATTAAGGTCTTTGTTCGGGTTTGGGTATTGCTGCCCAAACGACTTGAAGCCAAGTCCATATCATCAAAGATACCGTCAAAGTTGGCTTTCGCACCTTGCTGAATCCCTTGGTTAAAGTGCGCTAGTGCATCGGCGACCTGGGTGATATTAAATTGGTCGACATTAATGGCTGCTTGCCAGTCGCTAAACATATCGCCGGGTTGGATCACATACCCGAGCTTCCGCTGCATAAAGGCAGCCGCCTTTTCAGGATTTTGTTGCCAGACATCTACCCATGATTCACCACGTAGTTGCGCATCTAGCCAAGATTGGGCCTTTTCTGACAAGAACTTGTAGAACATCAACCCGAAAATATAGTTCTTATATTCAGCGGGCTCGATTTTACCACGCGTTTCGTTAAGGGTTTTCCAAATGAGTGCTTTTTTATCTACTGTTAACGCCATGATGAGTTAAATTCCTTCTTTATTAGTTTGTAATATCTGAAAAGTATGCCAGTAAGGCTTCTTCAAAATCAGCGATTTCGAAGAAACTAATAGCTAATTTATCTTCGATCTCTTCGATGTAGTGACTTAATTGTGGATTATCCACTAATGAGATCCCTGGTCGGTATAAGTTATAAGCGCTCAAGATGTCATTGCCATTATAGTTATGGTCCGCTGCCCACTTATAAATCATGAGTTCTTGTTGTGCCGTTCGAATCGTCTTTCGTACATGGGTTAGGGTTTCAGTATCAAAGTGTTCCTTATATGTCCCTTGTTCAATGCCATCCAAGACTTCCGTGATTTCATCACGATTCTTTTGGTCTAAGGGATTAACATGCTCTTCAACTGCAGCACGATTGTCCGGAGTCGTCTCGTCAATATAGACATTCAATAGTTCGACTAATTTGTCATAATTAATGATCTCACTGGCATAAGACTGAATGGCGACCTTAATATTCGTCAAATCAATCTGTTTTTCTGGTGGTAGCGTCTGATTAACATCATTCAAACGCGCTTGCAGCGTGCTTAATTGTTCAACATCACCGATTGCTAGTGTAATGGGGTTCCCGTCGCTAGTTGTGACTTCATTCCCCAAGGCATAGCCTTGTTGCATCAATTGCTGCACCTTAGCATTAACTTCAGCTGCCACTACCGCAAATTCAAGTCGTTCCTTTTCAGAACGCGGAATTTGTGAAAAATCATCGCCAGCCAAGGTCTTTAAGCGAGCAATATCTGGATTCAAATCGATAATCTGATCACCTGACTTTGGTGCTAACACACCAGTATCAAAGAGTTCCTTTTGTTCTGATTCATCCGGCACTTCAGCAACATCTGTAATGACATCATTGCCCCCTTTTGTATAAATGACCAAGGCATTTTTGACGTTCTCTTCCATCACCGCCCCTTGACGGTAAAAACGGACCTTACCATAAGGCTTTGCATTTTTATCAATGGTTCGATTTGTCCGGGACATGGCTTGAATCAAAGGACCTTCCGCCATCATTTTGTCCATGTAAATGATATTGACATACTTTGAGTCAAAGCCGGTCAATAATTGGTCCGACACAATAATCAAATCCAAGCGATCATCATCATTACCCTTGTTGTAGGGCTTCTTACGTGCAATACGCTTGGTCATATCATTCAAATAGGCCCGTTCCGAGTCTTGGTCTTCCAAAAAGTTACGGGTGCCATAACGCTTAATGTAGTCTTGCATGGCTTGCTTCAACGCTTGTTGCAGATCTGATGCACCGACGCCATTATCTTCATCGCGTGAGTACGTCATCGCCACTCGTAAGTCAGGAGCCTTTTGCTTGAATAAATTATAGTAAGAGGCCACTGCTTGTTTACCTGATACGGCTAGAATAGCTTGGAAGGCATTCTTCTGGCGTACCCCTATCTTGACCGGCCCACTGGCATTCTTATCCCAATTAGCCAATATATCGTCCACTACCGCTTCTCTAAAGGGCAAGCTGGCATAGACCACTTTTTCAAGCTCTAATTCGGTCATTTTGTCTGTCTGTGCCATTTCAAAATGGGGCTCATAGTAGGTGACATCAAACCCCAACACATTTCCATCACCAATCGCATCTTGGATATTATAGCGATGCAACCGTGGCCCAAAAATATCGAACGTTGATATTTTCTTAGACGTCTTGACGTTATTCACTTCGTCACTGTAGAAGTTAGGTGTCCCCGTGAAGCCAAACCAGGTCGTCTGTGGTAACGCTTTTTTAATTCGGGCCACTGAATCACCACTCGCTGAACGGTGTGCTTCATCCATCAAAATCACCATCCGATTACGCGACGCTAGTCCCACCTTGACCGCCCGATCTAAGCCTTGCACGGTCATTAAGTAGATGTGTGATGTTTGATTATGCTTGAGTTCCTTCTTTAATTCATGCCCATTCACAACCTTAATCCGGTTCTCAAAGGTCTTATAGGCAAATGATTTAAAGTTTTCAAACGTCTGGGTCACTAAATCAACTCGGTCGACAATGAAAATCACGTCCTGTACACGCGGCATCGATGCTAATAATTGCGCTACTTTAAAAGACGTCACGGTCTTTCCTGACCCAGTTGTATGCCAAACATACCCACCTTCACGTTCGACGAAGTCATTTTGATTCATTTCCCGAATACGATCTAGGATTTTACGAGTGGCTTGAATTTGGTAAGAACGCATGACCATGACATTATCATTTGAGGCATCCGGAATCATATTCACGGTGACTAGACGATGCAACGCCGGGATACCCATGACTTCATGGATAAAGCGCATCGCATCAGTCACTTCCTTGCCTTGCTCATCACGCCATGAGAAAACGAAATCATGGTTGTAGGATTCCACATTCTTGGGGCGTGAAAAATAATACGCTGAACTCTGCGACATGATGAACTGGACTTGTACAAATGAAAATAAGCCCGTGTACATGCCATCACTGTGATACTTCTTTAACTGTTCAAAGGCATTCCATTGATTTTGTAAGGACTGATCTTTCTCTTCAACATGAGCTACCGGCAACCCATTAATCAAGAGCATGATATCAATTCGACGTTTGGCACTAAGACTATTAGTTAGGTTATTAAACGTAATTTGATTGACGATTTCATAACGTGAGCGACCACCAGCCACTTCATCACCGTAAAATATTTCTAACTCAAGTTGTGACCCATCATCACGATTTAACGGGATGGTCCCAACACCACCAGCGCCAGCTAACATCAGTTGCGCATCATAAGTCGTCTTATTCTTATTCAGTTCCAAAACCACTTGGTCAAATTCACTATCTGATAATGGCGTTCCTTCTAAACGATGCGCGTTATTTTCGTTTAAAATATCGCGCCAGTGTTGATATAGTTTATCAACGGTAACACCTGAATAGGCTGGTAAATAATCCCACCCTTCACTCTCTAGTTTTTGAATCACTGCTTGTTCAAATTTATCTTCTGCCATTTTCCATTTACTTTCATTGATTAATCGTTATTTACCAAAACGCCACCATTGTTTGGATTTAGCAGTGTCTGGATGATTAGGTGCTTCTACATCACTTTGCTCATTCACAGACACCTGTTCATCCGTTGCTGATTGTGGCTGGTTAGTCAAATACAGATACAATAGTAAAAAGTGTTACATCAGTAGTTTCGTACACTAACTCTCCATAATTTGATAAACTAATTTCTTTTCTGCCATTTGTTGGCAAATTTGATAATCTATATAAGCTAAATCATCTTCTTTGTAACTCGGATCATCTGCTACCTGTTTTTTAGCAACACGAAAGATAATACTATCAGTACTCCGCTAGTCTAGCGTATTATATCATAATAAGACTAGTTTTTTAAAATTCAGCCCTACACTTTTTGGTACTGATAGACATGACGACATCACGTTATTAAGACATTCTCTTCGGTCTTAAAAAACGCGATAAATTACAAAAAAGCAACTAATCCAAATTATGAATTAGTTGCTTAATAAATTAATTTAATTATTTAGTCTATCCGTACCATTTGACAAAGAACCTGTTTTTAGCCTTTCATTCCTTTAGGTGCACTAATTAACTTAACCGGTGATTTACGATGTTCCTTGATTCCATTTATTTTGATTGTATTTCTGCTGATATATCTAACCTTAAAAGAAGTAAAATGACCTGTCATATCTTTTCCACGTAAACGATATAAATTTTTTGATAATTTTTGATACTTCATATGTGATTGTCCGTGAGATGGCAACTTATAATATCTTCTATAATGTTTTGAATACGCTAAATAATTTGAACCATCTGAATTTTTATAAAATGTATGATAAAAATAGTCAGAGTTTTGTTTAAAGTACCATGATCCACGTATTTTTTTAGGAGTCCCTTTATGCCAAGTGGAACTAGCACTAACTGTAGCTGACGTATCTGTAGTAGCAATGATAGTTAACGCTGGCATTACAGCAAGACCTGTTAATATAATATTTTCAATTTTGAAAAATCCCTCTTAAAAGATATTTATATTTAAAATTTGTAACCACTAGAATTATAAAACTTTTATTTTTCTGAAATAATTTGTATCACGCTTTTCAATCAATTTACTATTAGACTACTTTCCCTTTGCTGCTTGCTGATAGGTCATAATGCCATATAAAAGAATTATTAATAGTAAAATCCCCGTTGCAATCACATTCCAAACTTGCATCAAAGCCTGGCTTGTAGCAGTGGCCGTCGTTTGACTTGTCAGCATAAAAAAGGTTTGAATCGATCGTTGGCTTTCTAAGACTAGCACTGAACCAATAATCATTAATATAAATTGATTCAAAATGCTCCCAATCCCTTGAATTGTGTACTTAACCCACATTCGTTTATCTTTTGGCAAGGTATTCTTAGTTAAGTAAACTGTATTTAAGGACTTGTTTAGAACTCCTTTAAACAGACTAATTATTAAGATGGCGATTGGCATCACGGGTGTGCTAACTCCGACAAGTAACCCTAATACAATTCCCACTAAAGCCCATTGTTGTTGTGTGTGCTTGTCAAAAAATTTAGCAACTCTAGACGCTAACAACAAGCCTAAGACATATGGTAGATAAAACAGCATAAATAGCTGCCGATGTCCATAGTAACCAGCAATATATAATGAACTAAACAAAAATAAATAGTTACCAACAGCCCCATTGACGAGCGTTAACATACTTACTTGCCGCGAGACTTTTCTTTGTGGGTTACTACCTGTGAGAAACTTGTAGCCTAGCACACACAATATAAAAAATAAGGTCCCATATAAAAAGTAATCAAATTGGACAACACTCACGAGTAAGCGACTAGCCCGCAACGCAAAAATTAGACAAAAGAAACCACCAAATAAACTTAGATACCAATATGAGTAACCCTCTAATTCATGGGATGTTATTTTATAATCACGCACCTTTGCAATTGCAAATAATGAACACAAGTACATTAAGCCATATACGCAAAAGAAAACGATCAAGCTAGCCTGCAATGGTAATCCCAAGGCACTCCCTAATAAGATTAAAAATAAGCCAGTCGCGTCTTTTCTTTTCGAGCTTACCAATGCATTTTCCTGTTTAAATGCATTTATCGTTGCATTGGCCATCGGTAGCCACGCTGCACTTAACCCTAATAGCCCACCGGCAATACTTGCTAAGCCTGGGACGACTAACCCTAATAAACCAAATACTGCGCCCATTAAACCGCAGTATATCGCTAGTTTCAGTAATGTATAACTATTAATCGTTGTCCGAATACCCCGAATAAAGAACACTCCAGTCATGCGAAAAGTATAAAATATTACAAACGGTAATACCGCAATGACGGTGTGCCGACTGGCTAATTTTAAAAACATCATAAACGGTAAAATAATAACCGTACTACTAATTAAACTAAGTGCTGAATTTCCTATACTTTCGAGTTTTTGTCTCATGGATCCCCCAAATTTTCCTTAAAATTATCCTAATATAACGATAATTATATAATTTATCTAACCACAACACAACCAACCCACCCTAGCCAGCTGTTCCTTACACAATTAGGCACTGCTACCTATCGTAGTTAAAAAGCTATCAAAAAAGAGCTGGCCTGCTACTTCTTAATCAGTAGTCAAGTCTAGCTCCATGGCTAGTTATTAATGTTTTAACCAAAAAGACGACCTAGTAAAATATCTTTTAGTACTTACAAAGCACCAGTTAAAAACTGCGCTTGGCCACCACCAAAGCTCCAATCAGCATCAGTATTTTCAACGAGATTAATCATTACGTCATTGGGTTGGATGCCTAATTTTTGGTGTAGCTCAGCCACAAATGTCTGATAAAACACCTCTTTTTCCGCCGTTGTGCGGGGGCGCGTCCGAATTGATAAGACCACCATTTGTGGCGAACGCGTAAAGCCTAAGCCCGTATCCTCAATAATCATTTCATCATCTGCATGTAACGTCACAATTTGGTAGCGATCGCCTTGCGGTGCCTTAAAGGCAGCTAAGGTTGTTGCATAGGCAATATCAAGGAGTGTTTTTACTTTTGCTTGATCACTCCACCCACTTTTTAATAAATCAAATTTTAGTAATGGCATTTTACTTACTCCTCTTCTTTATACTATCAATAGCATACCTAATTTGCGGAATTTTTACCATTATTCGTAATTTGGCGCCGTTTACTGATTAAGCCCCTATTCAAAGCTGCCTTCAACCACTAGGATAGTAAGTAGTAACTGGCAAATACTTATTAAGTAGCGGAAATGCCATGCTCGTTTTTAATTTTTTCTGCGCGCTCTAATTCTTGGGTAATATTCCTAAATGCGGTTCCCCCTAATGATGTGCGTGTTGCCACAGCCACTTCGGGATCTAATACAGCATAAACATCCTGTTCAATCAAGGGACAATGGGCTTGTAATTGCGCTAGTGACATCGCTTGTAACGCTTGCTTATTCCTAATACCAGCTAAGACTAATTCCCCTACCACGGCATGAGCTTGCCGAAATGGTAACCCTTTTTTCGCTAAATAATCAGCTAGTTCCGTGGCATTCGAAAAATCATTTAACACGCTCTTATGCATTTTCTCGGTATTGACGGTTGCTTCGGCCAACATTTGTGTAAAAATTTTTAAGACTGCTAAAATCGTATCAGTCACCGCAAAAACCTGGGCTTTATCTTCTTGCATATCCTTATTATAAGCCAACGGTAAAGCCTTCATCGTCGTTAACAAGCTCATCAAGGCTCCGTAAACTTGGCCCGTTTTTCCCCGTGATAATTCTGCAAAGTCAGCATTCTTTTTTTGCGGCATAATTGATGAACCAGTTGCAAAATCATCGCTTAAACTTAAATAATTAAATTCATAACTTGTCCATAAAATAACTTCCTCGGCCAAGCGGGAAATATGCATCATGAGCATCGCCGCATTACTTAGAAATTCCACTGCAAAGTCACGATCACTAACCGCGTCCAAACTATTATGATAGATTTCAGTAAAGCCTAAGGTCGCGGCAACATCTTCACGATCAATCGGAAAAGTTGTGCCAGCTAGCGCGGCCGCTCCCAATGGTAACATATCCGTATGCCGTTGATTAAATTCAAATCGATCATAATCTCGTTGCAACATTTCAAAATATGCTAATAAATAGTGGGCATACGATATTGGCTGCGCATGTTGAAGATGGGTATAGCCTGGCATAATCGTCTTCACATGCTTTTTACCAAGCGTCAGTAACGTCCCTTGTAAATCATCAATTGCCGCTAAAACTAAGGGCAAGCGGTGCTTTAACCATAAATGAAAATCAGTTGCCACTTGGTCATTCCGTGAGCGGGCGGTGTGTAGTTTACCAGCTACGGGACCAATTTTGGCGGTCAATAACGCTTCAATATTCATATGAATATCTTCATTTGCAACGGTAAATGTCAGCTTGTTTTCTGCTAGTTCTTGGGCTAAGGCTGTTAATCCCTGCATAATTGTATCGGCATCCTCAGCTGGAATAATTGCTTGTTTCTTTAACATTTTAACATGGGCTAATGAGCCCTCAATATCTTCAGCCGCCATTGCTTGATCAAAATTAATCGATGCGCCAAATTCATCAACCCATTCAGCCGCTACTTGGGTAAACCGTCCACCCCATAGTTTTTCACTCATAATCAAACTCCAATTTAGTGGAATTAACATGGTTAACTTGTTCATAGACCGTTGTTGGTAGACTCCATAACTTAATGAACCCTTGAGCTGCAATTTGATCAAAACTATCCGCAGCGGTATAAGTGGCTAATTCTTCATTATATAATGAGTTTTCCATTGACTTACGGGCAACCACAAAAACGTGTCCTTTATATAGCTTAACTTTAACGGTCCCATTCACAACAACTTGTGAAGCGTTAATAAAGGCCATTAACGCATCAAATAATGGTGAAAACCATAGCCCATCATAGATTAAGTTCGTCAACTTATTTTCAATCATTGGTTTAAAATGGGCAATATCCCGTTCTAAGGTTAAGTCTTCTAGATCTTTATGTGCCGCCATAATTACCGCAGCGGCTGGGGCTTCATAAATTTCCCGTGACTTGATGCCAACTAGCCGATTTTCAATTTTATCAATCCGCCCAATTCCATGCGCACCGGCAATTTTATTTAACTTAGTAATTAAGACTGCTAAACTGAGTGATTCCCCATCCATTTTGACTGGCAAACCATGTTTGAAAACTAGTTCGACAAACCGTGGTTGTTCCGGCGCATCTTCTGGTGCACTCGTTAAACTAAACGCATCGGCTGGGGCTTCATTCCAAGGGTTTTCTAAAATTCCCGCTTCATTAGCGCGCCCCCACAAATTTTCATCAATTGAATAAGGGGATGCTTTACCAATCGGAATCGGTACGTTATGTGCCTTAGCATAGTCGATTTCTTCTTCCCGTGACCAGTGGAAATCACGAATTGGGGCTTCAATCTTTAGGTTTGGATCGAGTGCATGAATTGCGACCTCAAACCGGACTTGATCATTGCCCTTCCCCGTCGACCCATGCGCAATGGTTGTTGCTGCTAATTTATGGGCAATTTCGACCAATTTTTTAATAATTAACGGCCGTGATAGTGCGGACACTAACGGATACTCCCCTTCATATAAAGCATTCGCCAGAATTACTGGCGCCACATAATTTTGAGCAAATTCAGCCTGTGCTTCAACAACTAGCGCCTGACTTGCCCCTACTTGTAGCGCTTTAGCTTGTAGCATCTTCATATCTTTACCACTTTGGCCAACATCCAAAATCACCGCAATCACTTCATAATTTTTTTCAATTAACCACGGAATTGCTACCGACGTATCCAAGCCCCCAGAATACGCTAAAATCAATTTTTCTTTTGTCATCTCATCACTTACTTTCGTATGTCTCTTTTATAAAATTTTGGCTAAAAAGTCTTGCGCCCGTTCCGTTTTAGGAGCGCTAAAGAACTCAATTGGTGTCGCACTTTCTTGAATATAGCCATCTGCCATAAACCAAATTTTGGTAGCAACCTCACGGGCAAAGCCCATTTCATGCGTAACTACCACCATGGTCATCCCCTCATCGGCCAAGTCTTTAATCACTTTTAACACTTCACCCACCATTTCGGGATCAAGCGCTGAGGTTGGTTCATCAAATAGCATAACTTTTGGTTGCATTGCTAAGGCACGGGCAATCGCGACCCGTTGCTGTTGCCCCCCAGATAGACTGGCGGGATAAACATGCGCTTTGTCCAGCAAGCCCACTTTGGCTAAGAGATCATTAGCTAACGTCGTAGCCGCTTGATCCGTCACCCCCTTAATTTTAATGGGCCCCAACTTGATATTTTCCAACACCGTCATATGTGGAAATAAATTAAAATTTTGGAAAACCATCCCCATCCGGGTTCGGTAATGATCAAGTTGCTTATCATTTAATTGCACCAAATCTTTGCCTTCAAAAATCACGGCACCCGCGGTGGGTTGTTCCAACATATTTAATGAGCGTAAAAAAGTTGACTTCCCCGCACCTGAGGGTCCCAAAACGGCAATTACTTCGCCCTTGGTAACTGTTTGGGTAATATCTTTAATAACATCATTTGTCCCATATGTTTTTTGTAGTCCCTGAATATCTAATACATTTGTCATTAATGTTCCTCCTGCAAGTTAAATCATTGTTGCGTTTAGTTTATCACCCAATTTTAATAAAACAATCTTAATTCGCTTAAATTGAATAATTATACAAAATTTAGTTGAGTATGCAATTATCTAAACATTTAGTAGCATAAAAATAGCTAAATCACTTTGTAATTCTCATAATTAACAGCACAAAAAACCACTAAATTAGCGGCTGACTGGGCCAACTTAATTTAGTGGTTGAAATGTTATAATTCTGCTACTGCTAATTCGGCTGGTTCGACCAACTTAAGCCGTTTAACAAAAATAAATTGCATGATAAAAGCTAGTAAAACTGGTACTAAGACAAAGGTAATTAACACCCGTAGCCCTAATAAACTTCCGGGTGAAGTTTGCCATGCCGTTAATGGACCGATTAAACCGGAAAAACCAAAACCAGCTGAGAAGGCCGTCCCGTGCATTGTCAATAAACTAGCGACCCCACCGGCTAGGCCAGCAGCAATACTTGTCGGAATAAAGATTTTGGGCCGCGCAAGTAAGTTTGCCATTTGAATTTTGGGTGAGCCGATAAAATGGGCTAACGTGACCCCTAACGGATTTACCGATGCCCCGATTAATGCCAATGTAAATGAACAAGCCACAATCCCCGCATTGGCTGCCCCAGCACCAACCCCACTTAAACCAATCGCCGTGGCAATTCCGACCGATGACAAGGGTGAAACTACCAAAATGGCAAATAAAACGCCTAGCAAAACACCCATTAATAAGGGTTGCGTATTCGTTGCACCGCTTACTAATTTACCAACTAGGATTTGCATTTTGAGCATAAGCGGTAAAGTTAGCTGCCCAATCAGGCCCACGATGACTAAGACTAGTAATGGCTCAAACACCATTTTTAATTGACCAAGCACGCGATGTAGCACTGGCGTGATTAATGCCCCAAGCAACGTGGTTAAAATAATGTTTAAAATAACCCCCGAGCCACTTAAAGTAAACCCATTTGCCGTAGCGACGGTATTGCCTGCCGCTACAAACGTTGCTAAGGCTAACGAACCGATTTCTAGCATACTAAATTTCAAGAGCATACCAACCGCAAACGCTGCGACTAATGGTAAGGCACTTTGCGCCAATGTAATTACAACTTCCAGATTTTTAACAAGTGGTGTTTGCGGTAAAAATTTTAAAATTTGGCTTAATAATGCACTTGGAATCAACGCCACCACAATGGCAAATGAATTACCATTTAATACGGCTAAAATAATATCGTGGAACGTCTGCTGCGGTTTTTGTTTCATAACTTATACTCCAGTATCTGTAATTTCATGTTGTGGTTGCTGATTATTTAAAATGGCTAAAACATCGTCAAGCGCAAAATCAACCATGTTTTGCACCGCAATATTGGTAAAGAATGCAATGTGAGGCGTTAAGATTACATTTGGCAGTGCATGTAGTGCTTCAATTAGTGGCTGACTGCTTAACCCATCGGCTTGATGGTCATAATTAAAAATAAAGTCTTCCCCAGTGACCGTATCCAAGGCCGCTGCAGCAATTTGCTGTGTTTCTAATGCAGTCAGGAGATCTTTGGTATTAACGACTGGCCCCCGACTAGCATTCACCAGTCCGGCTGTTGCCTTCATTTTTTGAAAATCAGTAGCCGTTAAGAGATCAACGGCCGTTGGATTCAAATTAACATGTAAACTCACGACATCTGCTTGGGCTAACAGTTCATCTTTTTCAACATAAGTGACAATATCTTGCAAGGCTGGTTGGGGTTGCAAGTCATACCCTAAAACGCGCGCACCCAAACTAGCTAATAGCCGGGCTAGGGTTCCCCCAATTCGGCCGACCCCAATGATTCCAATCGTGGCTGAATGAATTTCTTTCGCTTGTAAACCAGCCCATTGATAATCATTCCGGCCAACGCGGTCATCAACCAGATAAGCCTTACGTAAAATTCTAAAAATTTGCATTAAGGCGTGTTCGGCAACACTATTTCGTGAATATGCGGGCACATTCGTCACTTTTAAACCAACCTGGTGCGCCAATTTAAGATTAATCATGTCATACCCAGCAGTCCGGGTTGTTAGTTGTTTAAGCCCATTGGCTGCTAATTGTTGATAACTTTCTGGTGGTAACGGGTGCCGCTGTTGCATCACGACCCCATCGACTTCCTTTGTCAATTCCAGCACTTCTTCTAGCGCTTGAGGTACTGTCATAATTTCAATTTGCTGTCTTTTGGCATAGTTGGTAATTGCCGCTTGTTCATCATCGCGCACACTAGTCATTAAAATTTTGGTCATAATACTAAGCTCCTAACTGTTTAAGATAGTTGGCTAACCGCTGCATCGCTAATTCCAGATTAGCTAAACTATTGGCATAACTAATGCGAATATAGCCCGCGCCCCCCAAGCCAAAGGCAGCTCCTGGCACGACCGCTACTAGTCCATCATAGGCTAAGCTACGCGCAAATTTACGATCATCTTGTTCCAAGTTAGTGGGAAGTTTGGCAAAGACATAAAAGGCGCCATTGGGTTTGGCAACGGTAAAGTTTAACTCAGTTAGTGCTGTCACGATAAAATCACGCCGTTGCTGATAAGCAGTTTTCATTGCTAAGGTTGCATCTTTACCGGCTGGTGTTCCTAAAGCGACAACAGCGGCAGCCATGGCTGGATTTGATGGGGCCGTAACCGTCATTTGATGAACCATCCCCACCCTTTGCATCAATGCGGCTGGGCCCGCAATAAAGCCTATGCGATAACCTGTCATCGCATGTGATTTTGAAACCCCATTAAGGAGTAATGTTTGTTCAGGTAAAAACTGGGCAATTGAAGCATGCTGACCATCATAAACTAATTCTGAATAAATTTCATCGGCAATGACTACTAAATCGGTTGTCGCCAAAACGGTCGCTAATTGCTGTAATTCAGCTGCACTGTAGGTTACCCCAGTTGGATTCGATGGGTAATTTAAGACAATTGCTTTGGCATGGGGATGCTCTGCAATTACTTGAGTTAAAGCCGCTTTAGTTAATTTAAATTCGGTTGCACTGGTATCAATCAATACCGGTTGCCCGCCCAACATGTTTGTAATAGCTTCATAGAATGGGAATATCGGTGTGGGAATGATAATTTCATCCCCCGGATTAAGCACCGTCGCAATTGTGGCATAAATCGCTTCAGTCGCACCAATGGTAATAACGATTTCATTATTAGCCGCATAGTTTAACTGATACCGATCAGCTAAAAAATCACTGGCCGCTTGGCGTAATGCGACTGTGCCGTTGCCGGGCGCATAATGTGAGTCGTCTGCTTCAATACTAGTAATGGCAGCTTGCTTAACGACCGTTGGCACCGCAAAATCTGGTTCACCTAAGGTTAATTTAACAATATCTTTAATTTGACTTACTTCATTATCAAAAGCTCTAATTTCACTTGGTTCAATTTTGGTAAGATTTGTATTTAATTGCTTAAGTAGTGCTGTTTTCGTATTTGGCATAATCGTTTCCTCGTTTTTAATTTAATAAAAAAGAACCCGGATGTTAGGATAACATCCGGGTCCCGTCATTAGTTTCATCTAAATGATATGACAAGATTCACGGATGTTAAACGCCCGTGAATCTCGCAAAAAATGCACTGATTCTATACGGACTTGACCGAAAAGAACCAGAAATAAAACGCTTGTTTAATTGTTGCTGTCGTTTTAATTTGCATTTTTCATACCTCTTTTTTATTTGTTATTAATCATTCTAATCTATTTTTAACTAAAGTCAAGCCTTTTCTTAGTTTATTTACGTTATAATCAAAGAAAACTATTGCTCTCGAAAGGAGCCCTAATGCCGCTTAGATCTTCACTAATTAATCTCTCTTTTGAAATTTATCCGACTGATCCCATTGATTGGTTAGCCATGCATGATCTCTTAACACGTTTAACGGTTCTTAAACCTAAATATGTTAGTATTGCATACAGTAATCATGCACGTTCCTTTTTTGCTACTAGCTTAGTATTAGCTAACTTTATGCAAGCATATAACTTACCAACAATGCTCCATCTGCCAGCTACGTGCTTTACTCGCCAAGATATTGATCGTATTATGGCTCACTGTGCGCAACTTAAGATTAATGACTTTTTAATCATTAGTGGTGATCAAAATAACCACCCGACACATTTTACAGATTCCTTAGCTTTGTTTAAGTATATGCAGACTAATTATCCGACGGCCCACACTTATGGTGCCTGTCATCCCCAACAAACGGTAGCTGCTAATACGCGCCACCTTAACACCTTACTAGATAAAAAAAAGCACGGTGCGCACGCTTTTCTTTCACAAGTTTTTTTCGAAAATGCACCGGCTCTTAATTTAGCACAACAAATGAAAAACCAGCAGTTGGCACTAACCGCTGGTTTAATGCCGATAACAACCCCTGAACAAATTGAAATTGTGACTAATAAATTGCAAATTGCGCTACCAGAGTCGTTAAAAAACGCATTGCTAATCCATCAAAATGATGCTGCATGCTGTCAAACAATTAGTAATGATTTTATTGATCAGCAAATTACGACCCTAATGCAAGCAGGCATTACTAATTTTCATATTTTTACAATGAATCAGCCACGTGTCGTAGATCATCTTCACCAATTCATCAGTAATAAAGATACCGCCACCTACGCATAGTGTCTTGCTAATGACTATTGATTAGCATTTGACGCAATGGCCTCAATTTTAGTTGTTGTTTCAATTCGCCATGTGGTGATATTAGCCGGTAAAATAAAGGAGACCCCCTTAGTTAAGGAATACGTGTTATTACCAATTATCAATTTACCTGCCCCAGCAATAATAGTAACTAATGTGTATGGTGCTTGCTTTTTAAAAGCATAACTATCGGTAATTAACCAGTGAAACACATCAAAATATTTTTCATGGGCTAGGGGTAATATATTTTGGTGATTATCCTGGGTATTAATTATTTCAGCTGGTGGTGCTGGAATTGTCGTGACCGCTTTGGCATCCGCTAAATGCAAAGCTCGTTTTGTGTTAGTAGTCTCATCAACGCGGTCAAAATCATAGACTCGATACGTTACATCCGAGCTTTGTTGCGTTTCCAATGCTAGGATTCCTGCTCCTAAGGCGTGGAGTGTCCCAGCGGGCACATAAACAAAATCACCGGCTTTAACGGCCACCGTCCTAAACAACTTTTGCCAAGCATGCTGATCAAGCATTTCATCAAACTCTGCTTGCGTTTTAGCAGTATGCCCATAATACAATTTAGCCCCTGGTTCCGCTGCTAAAATGTACCAACACTCTGTTTTGCCCAAATCATGTGCATGTACTTTGGCATATGCATCATTCGGATGAACCTGTACTGATAAATCTGCTCTCGCATCGAGAATTTTAACTAATAAGGGAAACGGCTGGGTCGCATCATTATTTTCAAATAATTGTGGCTGTTGTTGCCATACTTGAGCTAAACTAAGGCCGGCAAATGGACCGTTTTTAACCGTCACAACTCCATTTTTATGACCCGAAATCAACCATGCTTCGCCCGTATGTTCACTAGGAATTTTAAAACCAAAATCAGTTTTTAATTTTGTCCCACCCCAAATTTTTTCATGTAAAACACTTTCTAAAAATAATGGCTCGCTTTGCATAATCTGCCTCCTATGTTGTTTCCAGCCTAATTATAGCGCTTTCTGAAAACGTTTTCAAACTTACATCCCATAATCCGCTACTTATTTAGGTGCTTAGTCTCCAGAACACAGGGGCCGCGCAAACGGAACCAACCGTGCCTAAGCACAAAAAAAGAGCTCGATTTTCACTTCAATCCAGCTCTTCTTTAGGATTAAGCACTAATGATTTTTTGGTAGCAAATAACGCTAACAATAGATGTGCCATCCTTATTTTTTAAATTTTGAGCTAATTACACTTACAATTAACTCATTTAATTTTTAATTCAGTTTGATTACGAACAACAAATCGTGCTTATTTTACACGTGATGCTTTATCATCATCGTCACTACTTACAGTATTTTGCACTTTCTTCACGCCGTTTGATGTCGCATTTTTAACACTATTGCCTAAATCACCAGCCCGATCTTGTAGGGAAACATTACCTTCTTCAAATTCTGTTTTACTTTGAATGTCTACTACGCGGACGTTCGTTTCAACAACATTTAAACCTGTCATCTTTTCAACCTGTTTCGCAATTGTTGCCTTAATTTCATCGTATAATTTACGAATGTCAGCACCATATTCAGCCACAATATTTAAATCAACAGCAACTTGTTCTTTTCCAACCTCAACATCAACACCTTCAGTTGGATTATCTGAGTTAACTAATTTATTTTTAATATTTGAGATTAATCCACCATCGATACTGAGCAAACCTTGTGTGCCTTCGAGTGAAATACCCACAATTTTTTGAATTACCTTATCATCATATGAAAGTTCACCCTTGATTTGTTTAGTTGTGTCTTCTTTTTTAGTTGTAGTGTTATTAATAGTTACCATAAATTATTTCCCCCTGTGAATTAGCTTATTAACGACTTAACATTGTTTTTATAATTTGGAACAGTTGTTTAATTGATAAATCATTTTTTTCCATAAAATTACCAATGTACCAACCACCACCCGCCAGTATTAGAATCAAGACGGTCTTCCAAAAACCTACTAATAGTAGTAAGATTGCAAGCACCGCACCAATTCCGACGCCGATTAATGGTGGCGACTTACGCCAGTTGTCCATTCAGCCTCACCTCCTATTTCAGTTATACTACCCGTGGCGACTTAATCTTTTTCCGATCGCGTTGATGAATTGTTAAAGTACTAACAACGGTTAATTTATCATCACCAATCAACTCTTTCAGTTTTGTATCAAGCTCACCTGTAATAGGAGCTAAATGTTTCTCTAGTTGTTCTTTATGACTAGTATATCCAAGCGCTTGAACCCGCAATTTATGTTTGGTAGCTCGTACTTTTACATCTGGATCGCCAATCCCATGACTAGCTAGCACTGTTCCAACATAATTGACGATACTTTGTTCGCTCAACTCTAATTCGCCTTGGCCATCTTGATGTAATAAAACATTATGACGGTAACGTGGGATTAGAATTACATAAATGATTGCTAGGAAACAAATAACCAAGACAGCGACACCAACCCAATAGCTAACCTCCAACCACGGAATTGGTGTGATATTTAACTGCGTAAAACCCTCATTTATTGCTCTAGCAACACTTCTTAGTTGAGTTGGCCATACTAAGATTAACGATGGAATTGCTAATACAATTAAGATAATACTAATTAACCACTTTTGCCATTTGCGCACATACTCACCCCCCTCTACTGAGTATTTTTTAGTTGCCTAAAAAGTACAAATAATATATCAAATAGTTAGCTAACATATTTTTTATAATATACCATTAAGTTTAATGATTAGTCAATTATTATGCTTGATATCTTTATATAATCATAAATTAATGCAAATAAGCCTGAATTTTTGTGAAAATTCAGGCTTTTGTCTATTTCTACCGTCCATGTAAGCGCTACTAACAGCATAATTACATGTTTAATTTTTAAAAGCTTGGGCAGCTTTAACTGCTAATTGCCAACCAGCATAAGCCTTATTCCGTTGCACAGCAGGCATTGTCGGGTTAAATTCATCGCGTAATTGCCATAATTTTTGGACTTCAGCTTGATCTTTCCAAAAACCAACTGCTAGGCCCGCCAAAAAAGCCACCCCTAATGCCGTTGTTTCAGTTACAACAGGCCGTTTAATTGTTGTATCTAAAATATCAGCTTGAAATTGCATTAAGTAATCATTATTTGATGCACCACCATCAACCGCCAATGCTTTGATTGGCAAGGCGGTATCTTTAACCATCGTATCAACCACATCGCGGGTTTGATATGCTAGCGCATCAATCGTTGCCCGCACAAATTGATTATGGGTTGTCCCACGTGTCAATCCAAAGACGGCACCACGCATATCTTGATCCCAATATGGGGCTCCCAGACCGGTAAAGGCTGGCACTACATAGACATTATCTAATTCCTTAGCTGCTTGCGCCATGGCTTGGGTATCACTAGCATGTTCAATTAACTGCATCCCGTCCCGCAACCATTGAATTGCTGAGCCAGCTACAAAGATACTCCCCTCAAGGGCATAATTAACTTTACCGTCCAATCCATAGGCAATGGTCGTTAGCAGGCCGTTGTCAGAAAATTTTGGTTTATCACCAGTATTCATCACAATAAAGGCTCCCGTACCATAAGTATTTTTTACCATACCCGGTTCAAAAGCAGTTTGGCCAAATAAGGCGGCTTGCTGATCACCAGCAATTCCGGTTATTGGTACTTTAATTCCATAAAAGCCATAGTCTTGGGTGTACCCAAATTGTCCCGATGATGGTTTCACTTCTGGTAACAAACTCTTGGGAATTTTTAATAGTGTAAGTAATTCTTCATCCCAAGTTAAGTCGTTAATATTATATAACATGGTCCGACTGGCATTTGAATAATCAGTGGCATGCACGCGGCCATTGGTCAATTTATATAAAAGCCAAGTATCAATCGTCCCAAACATTAACTCACCCTGTTCAGCCCGTTGCCGAGCCCCGGCGACATTATCTAAAATCCACATAATTTTGGTTGCACTAAAATAGGAATCGATTACTAAGCCCGTTTTTTTATGAATTAGTGCTGTATAGCCTGCCTTTTTTAGCTCATCAGCAATAGGGGCCGTTTGTTTTGACTGCCAAACAATCGCATTATAAACAGGTTCCCCGGTAATCCGATCCCAAATTACCGTTGTCTCACGTTGGTTGGTAATGCCAATGCCCGCAATTTTATATGGTTTAATATTTGCCTGAATTAACACGTCTGCAATCACTTGTTGCACGGTTTCCCAAATTAGATTGGCATCATGTTCAACCCACCCTGCTTTGGGGAAAATTTGTGAAAATTCACGTTGTGCTACTTTAACAATTGATCCTTGCTTATTAAAAATAATGGCACGTGTACTTGTTGTTCCTTGATCAATTGACATAATATATTGTTCGTCTGTCATTTTATTTTCCTTTACTTTACACTTTAAAATAGTAATCTGAAAATTTCGTGATGGTCTTAATATAGTTTAATTTTATAGTAATTTAATTAAAATTATTAGTAGATATCTATAAGTATAAAACAAAAAGCTGTAACAAAACCACAGTTTTGTTACAGCTTTTTTAAATTTGCTAATCTTCGTCGCTTTTTAAAACCCCAGCAACGCCATAACGATCTTTTGGCATTTCGTTAACAATCACGTGAACATGTTCTGCAGGTGCCCCAGTGTTTGTAACCACCGCATTGGTAACATCTTGAACCATCTTCTTGATTGCATCTTGTGAACGACCAGCAACTAACTCAATATGAACAAATGGCATACCTTAGTACCTCAACTTAGTATAATTATTGAAAATAGTCACTTAATTATACCCTTTTTTATTGTTTAATACCATTGACTTGAACATTTTTACGAATTTGTTGTTGCGCATCTTCATCCCAGAAATTACCTGATAAATTAACCGTGTTCACTAAGTTAATAAAGGCATCATGATCAATTTCCTTCACAATATGTTCCATTTGGTATAATTCATATCTAGAAATAACCATCATTAATGTTTTTGATTCCTGCCGGGTGTATGCTCCTTGCGACGGCATAATCGTAATTCCACGTATTAACTCCGCGTGTAACGCCCGAATAACTTCTTCTGCCATATCAGTAACGATAAACGCGGTTAGTTTTTGATGGCGCGTATGAATGGTATCAATTACACGTGATGTAGCATAAATCCCAATGATGGTATATAATGCATTATTCCAACCAATATTAAGGCCCGCAATCGCCACAATTACCATGTTAATTGACATCGTAATACTCCCAATTGATTTACCAGTGGTTTTTTGGACGACCATTGCAACAATATCCATGCCCCCCGTTGAAAAACCATATTTAAACGTTAGCCCCGAGCCAGCACCAACTAAGACACCCCCAAATAAACTCGCTAAAAGAGAATTATTGGCGACCTGTGATATCGGCAAAATTAACGTTAAAATTGATGTTAAAAATGAATTGATAAAACTAAAAACCGTAAATTGGGGGCCAATTTTTAACCAACCAATTAACGCAATGGGGACATTTAAGGTTAAGATAAAGATCCCTGTCGAAATATGCACATTTAACAAGGTTTCAGCAGCCCACGATGACAGTTGTGCCACCCCATTAAAGCCACCGGAGAAGATATTATTTGGAATTAAAAATTCATTCAAAGCGACCGCTTCTATAATCGCTGTTCCAATTAACACAATAATTTTTGTAAAATATTCTAAAAAAACTCTTTTATTCATGGCACTATCCAATATCCTTATATAATTATCCAACGCCTAATAATATGGTATATTAGACCGTTTGACAACACATAAAGCTTAAATTTTTAAATTAATTTTTAATTTGTATTACTTATCGGCAAAGGCTATAATAAGAACTACTATTTTATTGAGGTAAAGTATGTACATAACTTTAAAAAAAGATAATAACTTTGAAAATGTTAAAACCGGTTTTTCGTGGACAACGATGTTTTTTGGCTTTTTCCCTGCGCTATTACGTGGTGATTTTAAAAATGCCTTGATTATTTTTGCCCTCCAACTAATCTTTGCGCTCCCAACCTTTGGTTTTGGTTTTTCAATTGTGGGGTTTATCTTTGCTATTTTCTACAATCGACTCTATATTAAAGAACGGTTAGCACAAGGCTGGGTTGTTTTTCATTAATCCTGACTGACAGGCAATTTTTTAGGGTCTACACTTTTTGGTACTGATAGACATGACGTCGTCATGTTAATCGGTATCTTTTTTTCTTGCATTTTTTAAAAAAAGTGTAAAAAAAGAGATAACCCACCACCACCAAGCAGAAAGGAAATCTCCATGGATAATTATCTCAAAATATCACTCGCATTAAAAGACCCAAATT